>JASJBI010000011.1 GCA_030066595.1 Alphaproteobacteria bacterium
TGCAGCGCGTCCGGAACCAGCTGCAGGCCGAGCCCGATCGAGAGCGAGACGGCGAAGATCACCATGTTGCGCCGGTTCCAGTGGACGTCCGACAGCATCGAGACGCCGGCCGCGACCACCATGCCGAACATGACGATCACGCCGCCGCCCAGCACCTGGATCGGGATCGTCGAGATCACCGCGCCGATCTTCGGCATCAGCCCGGCGACGATCAGGAACAAGGCCCCGATGGTCACCACATGGCGGCTCATCAGCCCGGTCATGGCGATCAGGCCGACATTCTGCGAGAACGAGGTGTTCGGCAGGGCGCCGAAGACGCCGGCGATCGCGGTGCCGAAGCCGTCCGCATAGGTCGCACCCTTGATCTCGTCGCCGGTGGCCTCGCGTCCCGCGCCGCCCTTGGTGATGCCCGAGACGTCGCCCACGGTCTCCACCGCCGAGATGAAGGCCATCAGGCAGAAGCCCAGGATCGCCGCAACGCTGAACTCGATGCCGAAATGCAGCGGGTCGGGCAGGGCGAAAACGGCCGCCTTGCCGACCGCGTCGTAGTTCACCATGCCCATGAAGAAGGCGACCACGTAGCCGACGATCAGGCCGATCAAGACCGCCGAGACGGAGAGCATGCCGCGGGCGAAGAACTTGAAGCCGAGCGTCGTGACGATGACCACCAGCGCCACGGACCAGCTTTGCAGGCTGCCGAACTCCGGCTTGCCGATCGCCGGCACGCCGCCGGCCGCGTATTGGATGCCGATCTTGACCAGCGCCAGGCCGATCATGGTCACGACCAGCCCGGTCACCAGCGGCGGCAGCGCGAAACGGATGCGGCCCACGATCGGCGCCAGGCAGGCATGGAACAGCCCGCCGACGATGATCCCGCCGGTGACCACCGCCATGGCCGCCACGCCCTTGCCGGCCACCAGCGGGATCATGATCGGAATGAAGGCGAAGCTGGTGCCCTGCACGATGGGCAGACGGGCGCCCACCGGGCCGATGCCGATGGTCTGGAACAGGGTCGCCACGCCCGCGAACAGCATCGCCATCTGGATCATGTAGATGAGCTCGGGGAAGTCCGGCGAGTTCGAGCCGAAGCCGAAGCCCGCCGCACCGGCGATGATGATCGCCGGCGTGACGTTGCTGATGAACATCGCCAGCACATGCTGGATGCCCAGCGGTATGGCCGAGGCGATCGGCGGCGTGTAGTTGGGATCCCTGAGCTGCTCGCGTGTGCCCAGCGAAAGTGCGTGCGTGGCCATGGCCCCCTCCGTTTCCTGCGCCCATGTCCCCATGCCGGCCCGACCGGCGGGTCCGGTCTACATCATTTCCGTTCTTGACGGCACCGGCCCGCTCCCCCACCCGGCCACCCATAGCTTACGATCCCGTGGGCGGCCGGGTGGGGGAGTGGGCTGGCGCCGAATCCGTATCAACCGAAACCGGTCTAGGATAAGAGATCGAACAGCGCCAGCGCGACAACCTCGGTCGCCTTGTAGAGGTCGTCCAACGGCAGGCGCTCGTCGGCCCGGTGGGCGTTCGCCTCCTCGATGCTGTGCGGGCCCGCGCCGTAGAGCACCACCGGAATCCCGGCCGCCGTATAGTGGCGCGCGTCCGTGTAGAGCGGCACGCCCTGCGCCGTCACCGGCTCGCCCATGATCCGGGTCGCATGCTGGCAGAACAGCTCGGTCAGCTGCTTGCCGCCCTCGAGCGCGACGAGCGGCTCGGCCAGGAGAATGCGCCGGACCACGGCCGTCGCCTCGCCATGGGGCTCCATGACCCGGTTGACCAGGGCGCGCAGCTCTTCCTCGACCTCGGCCGGGTTTTCCTCGGGGATCATCCGTCGGTCGAGGCGCAGGGTGACCCGGTCGGGCACCACATTGGTGTTGATGCCGCCCCGGATCAGGCCGACCGTGGCCTGGGGCGAGCCGATCCCGGGGATCTCCGAGACGCGGTCCGCGAGGCCGGTCCGATACTGGTAGATGGCGGTCATGATCTCGTTGGCGATCTCCAGCGCGTCGATGCCGGTAAACGGCATGGCCGCGTGCGCCGAGCGCCCGTTGACCTCGATCTCGAGGTGCAGGCAGCCGTTATGCGCCGTCACCACACTGTAGGAGAAGCTGGCGCCCACCGCGAAGTCGGGCCGGGAGATGCCCGCCTCGAGCAGCCAGTGGGGTCCGATCTCGCCGCCGGCTTCCTCGTCATAGGTGAAGTGGAGCTCGACCGTCCCGGCGAGGGGCGCGCCCGCGGCGGCGGCCGCCTCCAGAGCCAAGAGCGCGTAGGCATAGGTCGCGAAGTCCGATTTGGAGACGGCCACGCCGCGCCCGTACATCCAGCCGTCGACGACGCCCGCGCCGTAGGGGTCCTGGGTCCAGCCCTCGCCCGGCGGCACCACGTCGCCATGGGCGTTCAACGCCACCACCGGTCCCTCGCCGAAGCGGCGGCGCACCACCAGGTTGGTGCAGGAGACCATGCCGTGGGTCTTGACCAGGAGGTCGGGCACCGGATGCCGCTCGACTTCGAAGCCGAGCCCGTGCAACAGACCGGCGGCCACCTCCGCGTGGCCGGCGCAGTCGCCCGGCGGATTGTCGGAGGGGATCTTCACCAGCTCGGCGAGGAACAGGGTTTGCGCGTCGCGCGAACGCTCTAGAAAACTCCGGATCGTTTCGGTGCCGTTCGCCATGGGTCTTTGTCCTTGATGGAATGAGTGCGATTACGAGCCCAACAACGCCGCCGCGGCGGCCTGGTGGCGCGCCCGCAGGTCCCCGAGGTCGACGCCGGGGATGGCGCCGTCCTCGACCACCCAGCGCCCGCCGACCATCACCCGGTCCGCCGGTCCGCCGCCGCACAGCACCAGGGCGGCGAGCGGATCGCCGGCGCCCGAGAAGCGCAGCGCGTCGAGCTTGAACAGTGCGAGATCGGCCTGCAGGCCGGGCGCGATGCGGCCGATGTCCGCGCGCCCGAGACAGCGCGCCGAGCCTTCCGTCGCCCAGCGCAGTGCGTCCCGGTGCGAGACCCGGTCCGCGCCGTGCGCCAGCCGCTGCAACAGGAAGGCCTGGCGCACCTCGCCGATCATGTCGGAGCCATCGTTGCTGGCCGAGCCGTCGACGCCGAGGCCGACCGGGGCGCCGGCGCGTTCGAGCTCCAGCGTGCGGCAAGTGCCCGAGGCGAGGATCATGTTCGAGCTGGGGCAGTGGCAGATGCCGACGCCCGCGCGCCCGAGGCGCGCGATCTCGTCGTCCGAGAACCAGATGCCGTGCGCGAGCCAGACCCGGTCGCTGAGCCAGCCCACATCCTCGAGATAGTCGACCGGACGGCAGCCGAACCGCTCCCGGCACCAGTCCTCCTCGTCGCGGGTCTCGGCGAGATGGGTGTGCAGCCGGACGTCGTGCGCTTCCGCCAGACCCGCGGTCTCGCGCATCAGCTCGCGGCTGACCGAGAAGGGGGAGCAGGGGGCCAGCGCGATCTGTACCATTGCGCCCGCGTCGGCCTCGTGGTGGCGCGCCAGCAGGCGCTCGCAGTCGGCCAGGATGGTCTCTTCCTCCTGCACCACGGACCGGGGCGGCAGCCCGCCGTCCTCCTGCGAGAGGCTCATGGAGCCGCGGGTCAGGACCGCACGGATGCCCAGGCGCTCGGCCTCCTCGACCTGGATTGCGATCGCGTCGTCCAGGCCAGGCGGGAAGAGGTAGTGGTGGTCGCTCGCCGTCGTCGTGCCGGACAGCATCAGCTCGACGAAGGCCAGGCGCACGGCCAGGCGGAAGCTTTCGGGAGTCAGCCCCGCCCAGATCGGATAGAGCGCCTCGAGCCAGGGAAACAGCGGCTTGTCGAGCGCCGGCGGGCAGGCCCGGGTCAGCGTCTGGTAGAAGTGGTGGTGGGCGTTGACGAGGCCCGGCAGGACGACATGGGCCGAGGCGTCGAACACGACCGGGTCGGGCGATTGCGGTTCGGCGCCTGCGGGGACGAGTTCGACGATCCGGCCGTCGGCCACGACGATCCCGCCGCCCGCCTCCTGATCGCACAGGATCGCCAGCGGATCGCGCAGCCACACCGCTTGCGCCGCTCCGGTCGTTTGGGCCTGCTCAGCCATGGGGCTCGAACCGTTCGATGAAGTCGAGCAGCACGCGCACCGCGATGTCCGTGTCTTCCGTGGTCACGGATTCGACCGGGTTGTGGCTGATGCCGGCCTCGCAGCGCATGAACAGCATGCCGATCGGGCAGAAGCCGCTGAACGCCATGGCGTCGTGTCCGGCGCCGCTGGGCAGCCGGAACGGCTTGATGCCGTGCCGCTCAACGGCGGCGTCGAACTGGTCCATGATCCAGGGCGCGCAAACCGCGGCCGGGGCGTCGTGGGTCCGCTTGATGGTGAGATCCAGACCGCGCCGGCCAGCGATCTCATGGAGCCGGGCGTCGATCGCGGCGACCGCCTCTGCGCGCATGTCGTCTTCCGGGGCGCGCACGTCGAGGGTAAAGCGGCAATCTCCGGGCACCACGTTCACCGCCCCCGGCAGGGCCTCGATCACGCCGACGGTCGCCACCAGGCCGGGGCTGGCGCCGCCGATCTCCTCCACGGCCGCGATCATCTCGGCGGCTCCGGCCAACGCGTCGCGCCTGAGCGCCATGGGAACGGTGCCGGCGTGCCCGGCCATCCCGGCCAGGGTGATTTCGAACCGGCTCGCGCCGTTGATCGCGGTCACCACGCCCACCGGCAGGCCCTCGGCCTCGAGCACCGGGCCCTGTTCGATGTGCAGCTCCACATAGGCGTGCACCTGGTCTCGCGTACGGCCGATACGGTCGGCCTGCGACGGGTCGCATCCGAACGCTTCGAGCGCTTCGCGGACGCTCACGCCGGCCTCGTCGGTGGCGTCAAGCGCGGCCGGGTCGAACCTGCCGGCCACCGCGCGCGAGCCGGTCAGCGTGGTCGGGAAGCGGCTGCCTTCCTCGTCGCCGAAGGCGATCACCTCGATCGCGAAGGGCAGGCGCCGGCCTTGCCGCGCCAGCTCGCCGACGCAGGCGATGGCGCCGACCACGCCGAGATTGCCGTCATACCAGCCGGCATTGATCACCGTGTCGATATGCGAGCCGATCAGGAGCGCGGGCCGGCCCGCCGGCTCGGATTCGTAGCGGCCGACCACGTTGCCGACGGCATCGACCGACGCCGCCATGCCAGCCTCTTCCATCCAGCCCTGCACCTGCGCCGCGGCCGCCTTGTGGGCGTCGGACAGGAAGCGCCGGGTCAGGCAGGTGGGATCTTCGGACAGGCGGGCGAGCGCCGTGAGCCGCTCCATCACCGTGTCCCCGAGGCGCGCCTCCGCGATGGTCGTCATGGCAAAATCTCCTTCAGCCTGAGCAGCGCGATCCGCTCGATCTGGCCCAGCGCTTCGGTGAACTCGGTCTCGGGGTCGTGGCTGATGCGGCGCTCGAAGGTCTCCAGGATCTCGTCCTTCGTGCGGCCTTTGACGGCCAAGATGAAGGGAATGCCGAATTTCTCCTTATAGGCCGCGTTCAGGGCCGCGAACCGCTCGTACTCCGCCTCGCTGAGCTGGTCGAGGCCGGCCGAGGCCTGCTCCTGGGTCGAATCCGCCGTCAGCGCGTCCGCCCGCGCGAGCTTGCCGGCGAGATCGGGATGCGCATTGATGAGGGCCCGCTTGCGCTCGGGCGATGCGGCCCGCAGGACGGCGCACAAGGCGCGGTGTAGCCCGTCCGCCCCGTCGGCGTCTCCGGGCAGCCCGGCGTCGAATGCCGCTTCCGGTATCCAGGGCGAGTGCTCGAAGATGTGGCCGAACCGGGCGACGAAATCCGCCCGGCTCAGCCGTCGTGGATCCGGTCCATCGGTCATTGAGCGCCTCCCTTCCGTGCGCGCGAGCGGCGGGCCATGGCGATGCCAAGCCGCCACTGCTGCGGCGCGCCCTCTCGTTCTTTATGGCGGAATTCGGCGCGGACGCTTATTCGATTCTTTTTGAAGCTCTTTTCGCAGAACTGTGTCTTCCACCGCATTAGCATCCGGCGGTAGGCTGAAATCCTGTAAGCTCAGATTTCGAAAACAAACCGCCGACCGGCGCGAGACCAACTCGCGTTACGAAAAAAAGAAGGGTTCGGCGGACAGGGAGGACGAAGCAATGACAGCGGCTGCGCCTGCTCGCGCGGGCAAACTGACCACTCATGTGCTGGATACGGCCACCGGACAGCCCGCAGCGGGCGTGCGGGTCGAGCTCTTTCGGCACTCGCCCGCCGACCGGGAGGCTCTTTGCGAGGTGGTCACCAACGAGGATGGCCGCTGTGACGCGCCGCTCGTGTCGGGCGAGGCGTTCGGCCCGGGCAGCTATGAGCTCGTGTTCCATGTCGGAAGGTACTTCCGGGAGCGCGGCGTCGCCCTGCCCGAACCTGCCTTTCTGGACGCGGTGCCGATCCGGTTCGGCATCGCCGCAGAAGGCGAGCACTATCATGTGCCGCTGCTGATTTCGCCCTACGCCTACAGCACCTATCGCGGCAGCTGACGCGCAAATCGGAGAACAGGGAGGATCTGACATGCGAAACGAGATCCGCTTCCTTCTGGGCCACGAGATGCGCTCCCTGCGCTCGGTCGACCCGACCATGACGGTGCTCGACTATCTGCGGCAAGACGAGAGGCTGGTCGGCACCAAGGAAGGTTGCAACGAGGGCGATTGCGGGGCCTGCACGGTCGTCCTGGCGAGACTGGTCGATGGCGGGCTTCGATACGAGGCCGTCAACGCCTGCATCCAGTTCGTCGGTACGCTCGACGGCTGCCAGCTCCTGACCGTCGAACATCTCGTCGGCGAGGACGGCTCGCTGCACCCGGTGCAGCAGGCGATGGTGGACTGCCACGGATCGCAATGCGGGTTCTGTACGCCCGGCTTCGTCATGTCGCTGTTCGCGCTGACCCGGCATAGCGAGACGGTGCCGGACGACGGCGTGATCGACGACGTGTTCGCCGGGAACCTCTGTCGCTGTACCGGCTATGCGCCGATCGTGCGGGCGGCCGGGCAAGCCTATGAACTTAAGCCGAGGCAAGACCACATCGCCGCGCGAGAAGCGGAGACCATCGCAGCGCTCGGCCGGCTTGCCGATACCGAGACCGTCGCGGTCGGCGACGGCGAGCGACGGTTCTTTGCGCCCGCGACCGCCGACGCGCTGGCCGAACTGTTCGAGGCCAATCCCGAGGCGACCATTGTGGCCGGATCGACGGATGTCGGCCTCTGGGTGACCAAGGAGATGCGCCGTCTCGACACTGTCATCTATCTCGGCCGCATCGCCGAGCTGGCGCGGATCGAGGAAGGCGCCGACGGCATCGAAATCGGCGCCGGGATCAATTACACGGAGGCGATGGCGACGCTCGCCCGTCACTATCCCGACATGGGGGAGGTGATCCGCCGGCTGGGCTCGGTTCAGATCAGGAACGCCGGGACGATCGGCGGCAACGTCGCCAACGGCTCCCCGATCGGCGATTCTCCGCCCTTGCTGATCGCCGCGGGAGCGATGCTTCACCTGCGCCGCGGCGACGCGCGGCGGTCCATGCCGATCGAGGACTTCTTCCTCGACTACGGCAAGCAGGACCGCGCGCCCGGCGAGTTCGTCGAGAAGATCGTCGTGCCCTATCCGGCCGGCGGCACGCGCTTCCGCGCCTATAAGATCGCCAAGCGGTTCGATCAGGATATCTCGGCCGTTTTGGCCGCGTTCCAGCTGTGGCTCGACGGCGATGAAATCAAGGAGGCGCGGGTTGCATTCGGCGGCATGGCCGCGACGCCCAAGCGGGCGCCGGCGGTCGAGGCGCGGCTCGCCGGGTCCCCTTGGAACGAGGACACGGTACAGGCCGCGATGGCGGCCCTGGAGCAGGACTTCACGCCGATTACCGACTGGCGCGCAAGCGCGGATTACCGCCTGCGGGTCTCGCAGAACCTGCTGATGCGCTGCTATGTGGAAACCACCGACGCGACACAGGATACCCGACTCGTCGGCGACCGGAGCCTGGCCCATGTCTGACACCATCATCGGAGCGGTCCGCGAACCCCGCCGCCATGACAGCGGCCACAAGCACGTCTCGGGCCAGGCGGTCTATATCGACGACCTGCCGGAACCGGTTGGCCTGCTGCACGTCTATCTGGGCATCAGCACGGAAGCCCATGCCCGGGTCACGCGCATCGATCTCGACCCGGTCCGCGCGGCCGAGGGCGTGGCGCTGGTCCTCGCGGCGGCCGACATCCCGGGCGAGAACGACATCAGCCCGACCCATCGTCATGACGAGCCGGTGTTCGCGACCGACCTGGTCGAATACGCCGGCCAGCCGATCTTTGCGGTGGCGGCGCGCACGCGCGACCTGGCGCGTCGCGCCGCGCGCTTGGCCATCGTGGAGTACGAGCCGCTGGAGCCGGTCCTTTCGGTCGAGGCCGCGAAGAAGACGGGCAAGATGGTCACCGAACCGCTGGTGCTCAGCCGCGGGGACGCGGCGGCGGCGCTCCAGCAGGCAGACCGTCGGCTCTCGGGTCGCATGGAGATCGGCGGCCAGGACCATTTCTACCTCGAGGGCCAGATCGCCATGGCGCTGCCGGGCGAGGACGATGAGGTGACGGTCATCTCCTCCACGCAGCATCCGACCGAGATCCAGCGCATGGTCGCGCACGTGCTGGGCGCGCCGGCGAACGCGGTCACCGTGGAGGTCCGCCGCATGGGCGGCGCGTTTGGCGGCAAAGAGACGCAGGGCAATCTGTTCGCCGTGGTCGCCGCGATGGTGGCCAAGAAGACCGGCCGCGCCGCGAAGGCCCGTCCCGACCGGGACGACGACATGATCATCACCGGCAAGCGTCACGATTTCCTCGTCGACTACGACGTGGGTTTCGACGACGACGGACGCATTGATGCGGTGGAGATGACCTTCGCTGCCCGCTGCGGCTGGTCGTCCGACCTGTCCGGTCCGGTCACCGACCGTTCGCTGTTTCACGCGGACAACTGCTATTTCTACCCGAATGTGCGTCTGACCTCGGAGCCGCTCAAGACCAACACGGTCTCGAACACGGCCTTCCGCGGCTTCGGCGGCCCCCAGGGCATGCTCGGCGGCGAGCGCCTGATCGAGGAGATCGCCTTCGCCACAGGCAAGGACCCGCTCGAGATCCGCAAGCGCAATCTCTATGGCGGCGGCGACCGGAGCCTCACGCCCTACCACCAGCCGGTCGAGGACAACATCGCGCTCGAGATCATCGAGCAGCTCGAAGAGAGCAGCGGTTACTGGCGCCGGCGCGAAGAGATCGGTGCGTACAATCGGGAATCTCGAGTTCTCAAGCGGGGAATCGCGCTGACGCCGGTCAAGTTCGGCATCTCCTTTACGGCCACCCAGTACAACCAGGCCGGCGCGCTGGTCCACGTCTATACCGACGGCAGCATCCATCTCAACCATGGCGGCACCGAGATGGGGCAGGGCCTCTACACCAAGGTCGCACAGGTCGTGGCCGAGGAGTTCCAGGTCGACATCGACCGGGTCAAGATCACGTCCACGACGACCGGCAAGGTGCCGAACACGTCGGCGACCGCCGCCTCATCCGGCTCCGACATGAACGGCATGGCGGCGCAAGCCGCGGCGCGCGCCATCAAGGAGCGGCTGATCGATTTTGCCGCCGAGAACTGGGGCGTGCCGCGCGAGCAGATCCTCTTCCTGCCGGGTCGCGTGCGCGTCGGCAATCAGGAGGTGGCGTTTTCCGAGCTCACGCTCAAGGCCTACAATGCGCGGGTGCAGCTCTCGTCCACCGGCTTCTACAAGACGCCCAAGATCCACTGGGACCGGGACACCGGTCGGGGGAGGCCATTCTACTACTTCGCCTACGGCGCGGCCTGCACCGAGGCGACGGTCGATGTGCTGAGCGGCGAATACCGCTTCGACCGGGTCGACATCCTGCACGACGTGGGCAACTCCCTCAATCCGGCCCTGGACATGGGGCAGATCGAGGGCGGCTTTGTGCAGGGCATGGGCTGGCTCACTATGGAGGAACTCTGGTGGGACGAAAAGGGTGCGCTCCGGACGCACGCGCCCAGCACCTACAAGATCCCCGCCTGCGGGGACCGACCGCGCGTATTCAACGTGGAGATCCTTCAGAACGGGCAGAACCGCGAGGACACGATCTACCGGTCCAAGGCGGTGGGCGAGCCGCCGTTGATGCTCGGCATCTCGGCATTGCATGCCATTTCGGACGCGGTCGCTAGCGTCGCCGACCACCGGATCTGCCCGCGGCTTGACCCGCCCGCAACGCCCGAGCGGGTGCTGATGACCGTCGAACGGTTGCGCGCCGCCTCGCGCGAGGGCGCATCATGAGGGCCGAGGCGGTCGTGGCCGCAGTGGCCACGCGCGAATCTGTGTGCGGTGCGGCGTCACAGAACACTCTAACGGAGGAGGCGGTCGCATGAATGACCCAGTCTCGACTACGCCAGCTCGGCTCGAGGTTCAGGGAGTCACCAAGCAGTTTCCCGGCGTTCTCGCGAACGATCACGTCGATTTCGCCGTGGCGCCGGGCGAGATCCACGCGCTGCTTGGCGAGAACGGCGCCGGCAAGAGCACGCTGGTCAAGATGATCTACGGGGTGCTGCATCCGGACGAGGGGCAGATCTTCTGGAACGGGGAACAGGTGTCGGTGGCGGACCCACGCGCGGCGCGGCAGTTCGGCATCGGCATGGTCTTCCAGCACTTCTCGCTGTTCGAGGCGATGACGGTGCTCGAGAACATCGCCCTCGGCATGGACGAGCCGGGCGACATGCGCGAGTTGGCCGACCGGGTGACCGAGGTGTCGCGGGCCTATGGGCTTCCGCTCGAGCCCCATCGCAACGTCTACACCCTGTCGGTCGGCGAACGTCAGCGCATCGAGATCGTCCGCTGTCTGCTGCAGAACCCGAAGCTTCTGATCATGGACGAGCCGACCTCGGTCTTGACGCCGCAAGAGGTCGAGCGCCTGTTCGAGACCTTGCGCCAGCTCGCCTCGGAAGGGGTCTCCATCCTCTACATCAGCCACAAGCTGCACGAGATCAAGGCGCTGTGCGACCACGCCACGATCCTGCGGGGCGGCAAGGTGGTCGCCGAGTGCGACCCGGACGCCGAGACTGCGCAGACCATGGCGCAGCTGATGATCGGCGAGGAGCTGAAGACCGTCTCACGGCGGGCGGGCGGCAATTTCGGCGAGCCGCGGCTGGTGGTCGAGGGCCTGCACATGGCCTCGGAGGAAATCCATGGCGTCGACCTACGCAACATCGCCCTCGAGGTGCGTGCGGGCGAGATCTTCGGCATCGCCGGCGTGGCCGGCAACGGCCAGAACGAGCTCCTGATCGCGCTCTCGGGCGAGCGCCTGGCGCATCACGCCGAGATCATCCGGATCGACGATCAGCCCGTCGGACGGATGTCGGCGGGCGCGCGGCGCCGGCTCGGGGTTTGCTGCGTGCCGGAAGAGCGCAACGGCCACGGCGCCGTGCCCGCCATGAGCCTGATCGAAAACGCGGTGCTCAGCGGCCACCATCGGATGGAGCTGTTGAACTCGATCTTCATCAAGGGCGCCGAGGCGCGGCGTTTCGCCGAGAAGGTGGTGGCCGACTTCGACGTGCGCACGCCCGGCGCGGAGGCTTCGGCCGGCAGCCTGTCGGGCGGTAACCTGCAGAAATTCATCGTTGGCCGCGAGATCCTTCAGAACCCGGGCGTGCTCATCGTCTCGCAGCCGACCTGGGGCGTCGACGCGGGCGCGGCGGCCACGATCCACCAAGCCCTCAACGATCTTGCGAGCGAGGGCGCGGCGGTCGTCGTGATCTCGCAGGATCTGGACGAGCTGCTGGCGATCACGGATCGGCTGGCGGTGATCAATGTGGGCGTCTTGTCGAACGCGCTTGTGACGGCGGAGGCGTCGGTCGAGGAGATCGGCCTGCTGATGGGCGGCGTCCACGGACTGGACGCGCATCCGGCAGCGCAGGGAGGGGGGGAGACCCATGCAGCTTAAGATCGAACCGAGGCGGGAGATCTCCCGCAATCTCCTTTATCTCACACCCTTCCTGGCGGTGCTGCTGACCGTTGTCACGGGCTTCGTGCTGTTCATGCTGATGGGCTACGACCCCTTCGCGGCGATCTACCATTTCTTCGTCTCGCCGCTGCTCAGCCTGTACGGGCTCAGCGAGCTGATGGTCAAGGCGGCGCCGCTGATCATCATCGGCGTCGGCCTCGCTATCGGTTTCCGCGCCAATGTGTGGAACATCGGGGCCGAGGGGCAGCTCACGATCGGCGCGATTGCCAGCGGCGCGGTCGCACTCGCCTTCTGGGGCGACACGGGCTTGTGGGTCCTGCCGCTGATGTGCATCGCCGGCGTGCTCGGGGGCATGCTCTATGCCTCGATCCCGGCCTTCCTGAAGACGCGTTTCGGCGTCAACGAGATCCTGACGAGTCTGATGCTGACCTATGTTGCCACGCTGTTTCTCAGCACGCTCGTCTACGGGCCGTTGAAGGACCCGGCCGGGTTCAACTTCCCGCAGTCGCGCATGTTCACGGACGCGGCCCTCCTGGGGGTCGTCTTCGACGGCACGCGCATGCATACCGGTACCATCTTCGCGCTGCTGATTGCGGTTGCCGTCTGGGTGCTGATGACCTTCACCATCATCGGCTTCCAGGTCCGGGTGGTCGGGCAGGCGCCCGCCGCGGCCCGGTTCGCCGGGTTCAGCCGCAACACGATCATCTGGTTCGGCCTCTTGGTGAGCGGCGGCCTGGCTGGCCTCGCCGGGACGTTCGAGGTGGCGGGCCCGATCGGGCAGCTCATCCCGGTGATCACGCCGGGTTACGGGTTTACCGCGATCATCGTGGCCTTTCTGGGTCGGCTGCATCCTCTGGGGATCATCCTTTCCGGCTTCTTGATGGCGCTCTCCTACATCGGTGGCGAGAACGCCCAGGTCGAGGTCGGCCTACCGCAGGCGGTGACCGGCGTGTTCCAAGGCCTGCTTCTTTTCTTCCTTTTGGCGTCCGACTTCCTGGTGCGTTACCGGGTTCGCGTCGTGCGCCTGGTCACGGAGACGGCGTCATGACGGATAGCAGCGCGGTTCTTGTCTTACTCACCGTCATCAGCGCGGCAACGCCCTTGCTCTTTGCGGCGCTGGGCGAGCTGATCACCGAGAAGTCGGGCGTTCTGAACCTGGGCGTCGAGGGCATGATGCTGGCGGGCGCAGTCGCGGCCTTCGCCGTCGCGGTCACGACGGGCAGCTCGACGCTCGGCGTGTTCGCGGGAGCACTCGCAGGCGCGATTCTGGCGTTCGCCTTCGGGGTGCTCACCTTGACGCTGGCGGCGAACCAGGTCGCGACCGGCTTGGCCCTCACCATCTTCGGCATCGGATTGTCGGCGCTGGTCGGCGCGGGTTTCGTGGGCATCGCCGTCACGCCGCTGCCCAAGCTGGCCATCCCCGGCGTGAGTGATCTGCCGGTAATCGGCTCCCTGGTCTTCGGACACGATGCGCTCGTCTACCTCTCGATCGTGGCGACCGTCGCTGTCGCCTGGTTCCTCAAGAAAACGCGCGGCGGCATGATCCTGCGCGCGGTGGGGGAATCGGATCTCTCGGCCCATTCCATCGGCTACGACGTGATCGGCGTGCGCTACCGGGCGGTCGTCTTCGGCGGCGCCATGTCCGGTCTGGGCGGGGCCTTCCTGTCGCTTGCCTACACGCCGATGTGGGCCGAGGAGATGACGGCCGGCCGCGGTTGGATCGCGCTCGCCCTGGTCGTGTTCGCGTCGTGGCGGCCGTGGCGGGTTCTGTTCGGCGCCTACCTCTTCGGGGGCGTCACGATCCTGCAGCTCTATCTGCAAGGTGCGGGTGGACTCGACATTCCGTCCCAGGTCATGTCCATGCTGCCCTACCTCGCGACGATCCTGGTCCTGACGGTGATCGCCGCCGGGCCCTGGAAGGGGCGTTTGGATGCGCCCGCGTGCCTTGGCCGGCCCTTCAGGCCGTCAACCTGAACCGAGTGAAACCATAATCAAGCAGGAGGGAACTCTCATGAAATACGATTTGACACGCCGCAAATTCGTCATCGGCACGGCGGCGACGGCGGGCGCCTTGACTCTCGCGGGGCCGCGCGCATTCGCCGCCGATCCGCTGAAAGTCGGCTTCGTCTATGTGGGGCCGATCGGCGACTACGGCTGGACGCACGGCCATGAGCTAGGGCGCGAGGCCGTGGTCCATAAGTTCGGCGACAAGGTCAAGACAACGTACGTGGAAAACGTGGCCGAAGGGCCGGACGCCGAACGCGTCATTCGTCAGCTCGCCAGCTCGGGCCACGGGCTGATCTTCACCACGTCCTTCGGCTTCATGAACCCGACGATCCGGGTGGCGAAGCAGTTCCGCAAGGTGAAGTTCGAGCATGCGACCGGTTATCAGACCGCGCCCAACGTCGCGGTCTATAACGCGCGTTTCCACGAGGGGCGCTCGATCTGCGGTGCGATCGCCGGCCATGTCAGCAAGAGCGGAATCGTCGGCTACATCGCCTCCTTCCCGATCCCGGAGGTGGTCATGGGCATCAACGCCTTCACGCTGGCCGCCCAAAAGGTCCGCCCCGACATCAAGGTCAAGGTGGTCTGGATAAACTCCTGGTACGACCCGGGCAAGGAAGGCGACGGCGCCAAGACCCTGATCGATCAGGGCGCAGACATCGTCTGCCAGCACACCGACAGCCCGGCGCCGCTGCAGACCGCCGAGGCGCGGGGCGTGCACGGCTTCGGCCAGGCCTCCGACATGAAGGCCTACGCACCTAAGGCGCAGCTCACCGCGATCCTGGACGACTGGTCCGGCTACTATGTGCAGCGGGTCCAGGATGTGCTGGACGGCAAGTGGAAGAGCCACAACATCTGGTGGGGCCTGAAGGAGGGAATGGTCAAGATGTCGCCCTACGGCGACGCGGTACCGGAGAAGGCGCGCAAGGATGCGGACGCGATCCGCGACGGCATCATCGCCGGGACGGTTCACCCCTTCGCGGGTCCGATCAAGAACCAGGAGGGCAAGGTCGTCGTCGCCGAAGGCAAGTCCATGTCCGACGAAGAGCTGCAGAAGATGGACTGGTACGTGCAGGGCGTCGAAGCCTAGCGCGCCCATGACACGAGGGCGGTCGCGGCCGAAAACAGCGCTGCGGCCGCCCGTAGCTCTTTGATCTGTATCAGTTTTTGGGGCCGACCCTGGTAGCGTTCGCCGCCGCGATCCGTCGTTTCAGCGCAGCGCGGCGAGATCGAGGCCGTCGAGGGTGGACTGCAGCTCGGCCGCGATGCGCTCGACCGCGAAATCCGCGAATGCCTTGACCTTCGCCGGCAAGAGACGCCGGTGCGGATAGAGCACGCTCAGGGCGACGGGATCCAACGGGTGATCGAGCAGGACGGGCTGCAGCCGGCCAGCCCGGATGTGCTCGGCCACCTCCCAGAGCGGCTTCAGCGCAATGCCCCGGCCGCCGAGCGCCCAGTCCAACAGCACGTCGCCGTCATCGGCGTCGAAGCTGCCATGCACCGGGAGAGGGGACGATTTGTTCTTCGACTTGAGCGTCCAGCGAAACTGCTGGGAGCCGGGGAAGCGCAAGAGAAGGCATTCGTGGTTCAGGAGATCATCCGGCTTCTTGGGCGTCCCGTGCGCGTCGAGATAGCTCGGCGCGGCGCACAAGATGCGCTCGCAGTCCATGATCTTGCGCACGATCAGGCTGGAATCCGGCAGGACCGCCATGCGGACCGCGGCATCGATCGATTCGTTCAACAGGTCGATCAGATGATCCGAGAGGCGAAGCTGGACGTTGATCTGCGGATACTGATCCGAGAACGCCGGGATCAACGGGGCGAGAACATGCCGTCCGAGACCGAGCGGCGCGGTGACGCGCAGCGTGCCCTGGGGGTTGGCGCCCGCGTCCGCCACTACGCTTTCCGCGTATTCCAGGGCGCTCATCACGTCCTGGCAGGCGTTGTAGAACGCGAGACCCTGCTCGGTCGGCTGCACATTGCGCGTGGTCCGATAAAGCAGCCGGACGCCGAGATGGGCTTCGAGCGTTTGGATGCGGTGGCTGACCACCGCCGCCGAAAGGCGCATGTGCCGTCCCGCCGCCGACAGGCTGCCCTGTTCGACCACGCGAACGAAGACGCGGATATTCTCCAGAAGCGCCAAACCACCCCACCCCGGGCTTACTTTAGTTTATTCGGATTTTTTTGAAAGTCATGATCATGTGTGGCCGGTTCTCCGGCCGTGCCCGGCGCGTGTACGATTTGACTAAAGCTCATAGAAGCGCCGGCGGGGCAAGAGAGCGCGGTCGCACCTGGAGGGAGAATCATGGAGACGGTCTTGATGGAGTGGGTCGATCTGGCAGTCCGCTGGGTTCACGTCATTGCAGGAATCGCCTGGATCGGCAGCTCGTTCTATTTCGTCCATCTGGATCTCAGCCTGAAGCAGCGCGAGGGTCTGCCGGAGGGCGCCGGCGGCGAGGCCTGGCAGGTGCACGGCGGTGGATTCTACAATATGGTCAAATACTTAGTGGCACCGGCCCGGATGCCCGACTCGCTGACCTGGTTCAAATGGGAGGCCTATGCGACCTGGATCAGCGGCGTGGCGCTGCTGGTCATCGTCTACTATATGGCGGCGGAGCTCTATCTGATCGACCGCGCCGTCCTCGATCTCGAGCCCTGGATGGCGATCGCCATCAGCGTCGTCGGCCTGGCGATCGGCTGGATCATCTACGATCTGCTCTGCCGCTCACCGCTCGGCCGCAACGATGTCGCGCTCGCGGCGGTCGGTTTTCTGTTCCTGGTCCTGCTGGCCTGGCTGTTCACGCTGGTGTTCAGCGGCCGTGGCGCGTTCATGCAGATGGGCACGCTGATCGGCACCATGATGGTGGCCAATGTCTTCTTCGTGATCATCCCGAACCAGCGCAAGGTCGTCGCCGAGTTGGTCGCGGGCGGGCAACCGGATCCCGAACTCGGCCGCCAGGGCAAGCAGCGGTCGCTGCACAACAATTACCTGACGCTGCCTGTGCTGTTCGTGATGATCGGCAATCACTATCCGCTCGCCTTCGCGAGTCAGTGGAACTGGCTCATCCTGGCCATCGTGCTGGTGATCGGCGCGCTCATCCGGCATTTCTACAACACGCGCCACAAGGGCGACCCGAGCCCGTGGTGGACCTGGGGCGTCTCCGTGGCCGGGATGGCGTTGATCGTCTGGCTGAGCGCGCTGCCCGCGCCGGTCTCCGACGAGGCAGCGGCCGAAGTGGAAGTCGATACGGCCGAGGTCGAGAGCGTCGTCCTGTCGTACTGCAGCATGTGCCACGCCGCCGAGCCGATCTGGGAAGGCATGGCGGTTGCGCCCAAGGGTGTCGTCCTGGAGACCCCAGAGCAGATCCGGCTCCAGGCCAAGGCGATCTGGCTGCAGACCGTGCACACCCGTGCCATGCCGCCGGGCAACGTCACAGAGATGTCGGACGACGAGCGCCAGATCCTGGCCGCCTGGATCGCCGCCGGCGCGCCGGCCTGGGAATCCGAGTAGGCGATGTCGGCGCGCCCACAGAGGGCGATCCGCGGCCGCCTGCTGACATTCGTCGACGATCCGGCGGAGGTTGGCGAGCGCGCGTGCCACCACTATCTCGAGGACGGTCTCGTGGTGGTCGAGGACGGACGCATCGCGCGCGTCGGCGAGGCACCCGCGCTGCTTGCAGAACTGGCGCCGGACGTGCCGGTCGACCACCATTCGGAGGCGCTGGTTCTGCCGGGCTTCATCGATCCCCACATCCACTATCCGCAGACCCAGGTGTTGGCGTCCTACGGAGCCCAGCTGCTCGACTGGCTCGAAGGCCATACCTTCGTCGAAGAAGAGAAATTCGCCGACCCGGCCCATGCCGCCCGCGTGGCCGGGTTCTTCCTTGACGAGCTGATGCGCAACGGCACGACCACGGCGGCCGTCTATTGCACGGTGCATCCGGACTCGGTCGACGCGTTTTTTGCCGAATCCATGGCGCGGAACTCACGCATGGTCGCGGGCAAGGTGCTCATGGACCGGAACGCCCCCGCGGCACTCCTCGACACCACCCAGCGCGCCTACGACGAGAGCAAGGCACTGATCGCCCGCTGGCACGGCCGCGGCCGCCAGCACTATGCGATCACGCCGCGCTTTGCCGTCACTTCGACCCCGGCGCAGCTGGACGCCGCAGGCACGCTCGCAACGGAGCATCCGGACGCATATGTCCAGACGCATCTTGCCGAGAACCGGCGCGAAATCGAGACAGTTGCCTCGCTGTTCCCGGAGGCGCGCAGCTATACGGACGTCTATGACCGGCACGGCCTCCTCGGGCCGCGGTCGCTCTTCGGCCATTGCATCCATCTCGCGGAGGCGGAGCGCGCCCGGCTCAGCGAGACGGGCTCGGTGGCCGTGTTCTGTCCGACCTCCAACCTGTTTCTCGGCAGCGGGCTGTTCGACCTGGAGCGGATGCGCGATCCGGACGCGCCGATCCGAACGGCGATCGCCACCGACGTGGGCGCCGGGACCAGCTATTCGATGCTGCGCACCGCCGGTGAGGCCTACAAAGTCGTCCAGCTCGGCGGGGCCAACCTGTCGCCGTTGACGGCGTTCTACATGCTCACGCTGGGCAACGCGCGCGCGCTTTCCCTCGACGCCCATATCGGCGCGCTCCGGCCGGGCCGGGACGCGGATATCGTGGTCCTGGACGCCCGCGCCACGCCCGCTATGGCGCACCGCATGGAGACGATCGAAGATCTCTCCGATGAACTGTTTGTGCTGATGACGCTGGGCGACGACCGATCCGTCCGCGCCACCTACGTCGCCGGGGAGCGTCTGCACAGCCGCGAGGACGCGCTCTCCTCATTCTGAGCCATTCTGGCTCAGACATAGTGGGTCCAAGCCGCTGGGTTGCAATCCGGTCCCTGCTGGCGCCGGCCCGCAACCTCTTTTAAACGGCTCCCCCTATATCTATTTGCCGTTTGCGGCTTAGAGTCCGACCATACGGCACACCGGCGACAGCCTTGGGCCGGTCTTTGCCGCATTTGGCTGTTGGATGACTTGGATGGCGATGGCTCCCACAGCGGATCAGAGATGCGTTGCGATGAAAACCGGCTGGCGGCGGTTCGCGCTGGTCGGCCTGCTCGCGTCGCTCCTGGCCCTCGCCGCCTGCGTGCCGCAGTTCCGCGAGAGCGGACCGCGCGAGCGCGCGCCCGAGATCGGCGAGTTCTTCACCGCTGCGGACGGGGAGAAGCTCACCTACACCGCCTGGCTGCCGGACAACCCCGGCAAGACCTATCCGCCCAAGGCCGTGATCGCCGCAGTGCACGGCTTCAACCAGTATTCCGACCACTTCAGGCGCGCGGCCCGCTATTGGCAGCGCCGCAGCATCGCCACCTACGCCTATGACCAGCGCGGCTTCGGCACCAACTATCCGCGCGGCATCTGGCCGGGCCGGGAGGCGATCGTCGCGGACGTGAAGGACTTCGTCCGGGCGGTGCGCGACCGGCATCCGGGTGTGCCGCTCTACCTCTTGGGCTCCAGCATGGGCGGGGCTGCGGTGATCGCGGCGCTCGGCGGGCCGAACCCGCCCGAGGTCGACGGCGCGATCCTCGCCACGCCGGCCGCCTATGGCCGCGATCTCTTGCCGGTCCATTACTCCGGCCTGCTGTGGGCCGGCGCCCACACGGTTCCGTGGGTTCGGGTCACCGGGCAGGATCTGGGCCGCCTGCCGTCCGACAACTACGCCATGCTGCGCTCGCTCTCCATGGACCCGAGGGTGATCAAAGGGGCGCGGATCGACACGATCTACGGCCTGGTCAACCTGATGGATATGGCGCTCGAGGCGGCGCCCAACGTCCGGGGGCCGATCCTGTTCCTCTACGGCGAGAAGGACGAGATCATCAAGCCGCCTGCGGCCCTTCTTGTGCTCGACCGTCTACCCGAGGACTCCCGGCGCGTCGCCATCTACGAGAACGGCTATCATATGCTGTTGCGCGACCTCCAGGCAGAGGTGGTGTATGCGGATGTCGCCACCTGGGTGTTCGATCGCACGGCACCGCTCCCGTCCGGCGCGGATCGGCGGGGCACGGGCAATCTGTCGGCGGACGCCGGTCTGTGAGGGCGTGAACCGCGGATTTGCTCCCGCGCGCTCTTAAGGATCCGTTGACCTTATCGGTTTACCCCTTAGATCGGGGACGCGGGCGACTAGACAGGCGGCGGCCATTTCCGCCGTAGGCACTGCCCGACGAAATGGTGGGCCATGACGATACGCTCGAAGAATGCATCCGTGATCCTGCTCGCCGGTCTGGGCATGGTCCTCTATGGCACTTCCAGCCTCGAGGCCGGCACCATGGAGTTCTTCCATGGCGACGTGCTGACCGCGGCGGGCGATCCCGTCCTGTTTCACGTCAACGTCGCGATCTGCCTGCTGGCGGGCGCCGGCTGCCTGATTGCCGCGGTTCGACGGGGCCGGAGTTAGAGCCGCGCGCCGGGTCGTCTTCGCCCACCTGGCGGCCTGATCCGATCCGCCGCTCAATCCTGCCAGAAGGGCTTGGCCACCTCGATCTGGGCCGAGGCCCGGTCGACGCCGATATCGGCGAGCATGCGCCCATCCAATGCGCCAAGCTGGCGACGCTGGCGGGCCCGTTCGGCCCAGGCGAACAGCCAGTCCGTTATAAGGATGAGAAAGGCTTGGGTTGATTCGGACCAATCCGGAGCCTGGTCCAGCGCCGCCGCGGGGGTGGATCCAAGGCGGTTGTCGGTGTAGGCGAGGCAGCTGTTCATGGCGCTATCTCCTTACTCCGAAAAGGATTATTGGTCCTATCAAGACGAATGCAGGTGTCCTCATGACGGTGAGGATAGGCCCAAGCCGTCCGGCGCGCAAACGAGGATATCTCGCTTGCTAGATCAAATTATCTCATGTGAAATCAGGTCGGCCCCAATTGCCGGCCAGGGCCGGCACGTGCCGCCATGTCGGCCGCTCAGCCGTCCCGCGTCCAGCTTGCCCTGAGGAAGTAGCCGGCCTCGTCGTAGCTGAAGTCGAGCTCGCCCTTGTGGGCGCTCTGCACCGCCTGGCCGATGCGCCGGGGCGTGTGGATGTCGGTGGTGGTGATCAGAATGGTCCCGTCCTCGGACCGCTCCTCGATGGCCATGATCCGGTGCAGCGGATGCTCGCCCTTCTCAAGGGCTTCCTGGTTGCGCGCCAGGTTGAGGATGTCGGACTTGTGCTGCCACAGGAAAGCGCCGCCAAGGGTCAGCTCGCCGGCCGGGTAGTTGTCCTGGATGCGGTGGCAGGCCTGGCACAGCACTTCGACGGCTCCTGGCCTGGGCTCCTGCCAATGCCAGCGGTCGCTGTCGTAGGCCGCGCCGCATTCCGGGCAGACCGCCGGGTCGCTGAGCTTGAGCCGCGTTTTGTAGGGGTCATGCACCCGTTCCTCGAGGCGCCGGTCCTGCCTCGGAGCTCCTGACGAGAGATCTCGTGTCTTCATCGCACCTCCTCGGACCCGCTTGCGGCGGGCGCATCCTCGATGTCCACGGAGTTGCCGACCGCGGCGCACGGCGCCAAGGTGCTCGGCGTCATCCTGACAGCCCCGCGCAAGGCAGGCGACACCTCGACCCTTGCCCCGCGATCGACCCTGTCAGCTTGGCACAAACGCCGCCCGAGGACGTTGATCTGCGTCAGAGACGGGGATTGGCGCGTTGCCGCTCAGCCTTTGCCGGATTTCGGCTTCGACGCGCCCTTGGCGAACTGGGACCAGAACGTCTCCCGCATCGCCTCGAACCCCTGCAGGCCCGCTGGGAACCAGGTCTTCATCACGGTCTCCGGGTCCATGGACCGGAAGTAGTCCTCCATGCGCTCCTTGATCTGGGCGGTCATCGCGTCGTTCAGCGGGGCCACGTTAGGCAGACCCATGAGCGCGCGCGCCTCCTCGGGCGTGCAGTCGATGTCGATGGTGATCTTCATGCGCTCCCTCCCGCGGCGTCTTGTTTGTCCGGTTTGCGGCCAGGATCGCCGATTTGGAGCAAGGGTGCAAAGGGGTGCTTGATCGCGCGGCGATGGAACCAAGGGTGCCGCGACCACAGCGCGGCAGGCCGCGCCCAGCGCCGGCCCAATGGCCTTCCGTTGAGGTGGATCAACGACAGCCGGTGCCGTTGCTGGCATCCTTCGCCTGTCATGGCGGGGAGCGAAGACGAGCGAAATCCCGCGTCGAAGCGTTCCTAATCGGGGCGTGGACCTGCGTAGGTGACGGACTCGCCGTACCGATGATCCGCTGTGGCCGGGGCCGCGATCCGAATGTTCTGGCGCCTGCAGAGGGCAACCTCAGAGGTCAAGGGACGGAGGTCGCGGCCTCGCTTTATGTGCGTGCCGGCAGGTGAACCGCGAGAGCTGCCATCAAACGGCCTGCGAATGACGCGCCGCGCCGGCCTGCAGATAGCGGTCGAACACCGCGGCGGCGGTGCGCACCAGCGGCCGGGCGCCGTCGGGCACGCGGACAACGCTTCCGTCCAGGGCCACCACGCCGTCCGCCGCTAGGGGCGCCAGCGCGTCGCGCTCGGCCGCAAGATCGGAGAGCGGCCGGCCGTGGTCGGCGCAGATCGCCGCCAGGTCGACGGCATGGTCGCACATCAGCCGCTCGATGATGGCGGCGCGGAAGCGGTCGTCCTCGCTCATCGCGATGCCGCGCACGACGGCGAGACAGCCCTCGGCAATGGCGTCCTTCCAGGCGTGGATCGGTGTCGCGTTCTGGACGTATCCCTGCGGCAGCCGGCCGATGGCCGAGGCGCCGAAGCCCAGCAGCACCGGCGCGGCGTCCGTGGTGTAGCCTTGGAAGTTCCGGTTGAGCCGGCCGTCCGCCTCGGCCCGCGCCAGGGGGTCGTCGGCGCGTGCGAAATGGTCGAGCCCGATGGCGCGGTAGCCGGCCGCCTCGAGGCGCGCGCACGCCATGGCCGCCTGGCGGGCGCGTTCGGCCGGGTCCGGCAGCGCCGCCTCGTCGATCAGCCGCTGGTGCTTTTTCATCCAGGGCACGTGGGCATAGCCGAACAGTGCCAGCCGGTCCGGCGCCAGGGTCGCGACCTGGTCGGCGGTGGCGGCGACGCCCGCAACCGTTTGTCCGGGCAGTCCGTACATCAGATCGATGTTGATCGCCTGAATGCCGGCCGCGCGGAGCCAGGCCACGGCTTGCGCCGTCACCTCGAAGGGCTGCACCCGGTTGATCGCCCGCTGGACCCCGGGGTCCAGGTCCTGCACGCCCAGGCTCGCCCGGGTCACCCCGGCTCGGGCCAGTGCGCCGGCCGCGTCCTCGCTGAGCGTGCGCGGGTCGAGCTCGACGGCGAATTCCATGTCTTCGGTGAAGCGGAAGCGCCCGCGGAGATGCCCGGCGAGCCGGACGGTATCGGCGGGCGACAGACTGTTCGGTGTGCCGCCGCCCCAATGGACATGGCTCACCGGGCGGTTCCCGCCGAGACAATCCGCCACCAGGTCGATCTCGCGCATCAGGCCGTCCAGATAGGCCGCCAGCGGGTCGTAACGCCGGACGATCTTGGTGTGGCAGCCGCAGAACCAGCACAGACGGGCGCAGAACGGCAGATGCAGGTAGAGCGACAGCGCTGTGTCGGCCGGGATCTCCGCCAGCCAGCGGCGATAGTCCGCCGCCGTCACCCCGGCGTGGAAATGGGGGGCCGTGGGATAGCTGGTATAGCGCGGCACCGGCCGGGCATATTTGGCGAGCAAGGCGGGATCCATGGGCCCCGAGGCTCGCGCAAATGGGTTTCCAAAGCCTTGACCGAAATCAAGGCCGCCGTTTGGCGCGACAGGCAGTCTGCGGCCGCGGAAACACAGGCCATGTGCGGCAGGACACCGCGTTGACGAAGCCCGGCCGCTCGGGCATAAGGCGGGGCCGGATTTTCAGGAAAGGACGATTGGCGATGACCAGATTCAAGCTCTTGGCGCTCACGGTGCTGGCCTCGGTGGCATTGGCGAGCGGATCGGCGCTGGCTGCGGGCGATGCGGCCAAGGGAAAGAAGGGCTTCAACCGCTGCAAGGCCTGCCACGCGTTGGAGGTCGGCAAGAACAAGACCGGGCCGAACCTGGCCGGGCTGTTCGGCCGCACGGCCGGGTCCGTCGAGAAGTACAAGTATTCCAAGGACCTCAAGGCGGCGGGCGAGAAGGGCCTCAAGTGGGACGAGGAACAGTTGATGGTGTACCTGAAGGATCCGACGGCCTTCCTGAAGTCCTATCTCGGGAAGGACAAGGTGACCAACAAGATGAAGAACAAGTTCCCGAAGGAGTCGCTCCGGGCCAACATCATCGCCTATCTCCAGGAGGCCACCAAATAGCGCCAGCCTGATCGGTTGCATCGACGCGGCTGCCGGAATTGGCAGCCGCCCTTTCCCCTTTTGGCGCCTCGGCTCAGCCGGCGGCCACTTGTATCTGCAGCATTGCCTTTGGACGGGCCGTGCGGGCATTCTGGCGGCAGGCGGTTGACCGCCGTCGCCCAAGACCGGATGCAACAGGGAGAGAGCCGATGTCCTTCCTTCCGTCGATCGAGCCAGGCGCGGTGCTGATGAACGTCTTCAAGGCGTTCCCGAAGACGTCCAAGCCGCTGTTGGAGTTCCACGAGGCGCTGTTGCGGGGGCCCTCGCCGCTCTCGGGCGCCGAGCGCGAGCTGATCGCCGCCTTCGTCTCGGCCAAGAACCGCTGTCGGTACTGTAGCGGCGCACATACGGCGACCGCCGAGGTCATGGGCATCGAGGTGGGCACGGTGGCCAGGCTGATCGACGACATCGAGGAGTCCGGCGTCGACGAGAGGATGAAACCGATCCTGCGCTATGTCGCCAAGCTCACCGATCAGCCGGACAGCCTGACCCGGGCGGATGCGGACGCGGTGTTCGCGGCCGGCTGGGACGAGCAGGCGCTGCACGATGCGGTGTTGACCTGTGCCCTATTCAACCTGATGAACCGCTATGTCGAAGGGCTGGGGATCGAGGCGGACCCCAAGTATTTCGATCAGGCGGCCGAACGGCTGAGCAAGACCGGTTATGCCAGCATGATCAAGACTCTGGGGATCGGCTAACCGTCCCGTCGCCTCGCCAGGCCCAGAGGCGCATCACCTCTTCCCGGCCGCGCACGGTCTGCGCCGGCAGCGCCACGAACCCCTCGAGCGCGTCCGTGTCCGCGTCCGTCCCCTGCGCGGCGCGCGCCGCGTCCAGCAAGGCCTCGGAGGCGACGATCACGGCGCCATGAGAGCGGGTCAGCGCCTCCAGCCGGGCGGCCACGTTCACCGTATCGCCCGTCACCGTGAACTGGAATTGGCGCTCGCCGCCCGCGTTTCCCATCAGCACCGGTCCGAAATGCAGGCCGACGCCGATCTTGATCGCGGGTCGCTCCGTACCGGCCAGGCCCCCCCGCCAGCGGGCCACGTCCTCGGCCAGGCTGCGCGCGCACAGGAGCGCATTGCGCGCGTCCGACAGGCCGGGCACGGGCACGCCGAAGCAGGCCATGGCCCCGTCGCCAAGATACTTGTCCAAGGTGCCGTTGTTGGCGAAGACCGCGCGCTCCACCCGGGCGTGGAACTCGCGCAACAATGCCATGGCAGCGGCCGGGTCCATCTGCTCGGCCAGGGTCGTGAATCCCACGATGTCGACGAACATCACGGCCGCGTTCTGCACCCGGTCGAGCGCGAAGGGATTGTCGCGGTCGGCCAGGGCGTCCACCACCGCGGGCGAAAAGTAGCGCGCCAGGTTGCGCCGTTGCCGCTCGGCGCGGCGGCGGGCTCGCTGTTCCCGGACGCCGCGGACCAGCGCGAGGGGTGCAAAGTTGGCGACGATGGCGAGCACCGGAAAGACGGTGTTGAGCCAGAGGCCGGCCGCGGTGAAGGCCACGAACCCGCCAACACCCGCAGCCGCGAGGAGAACGGCGAAGCTCAGGACCGAGGTCAAGAGCCGCGGCAGCTGGCTCGCCACCGCGGCGGCCAGGCCGAGGATCAGGATCGCCAGCATGTCCAGCCCCGCGGTGCGCGCATCTTTGACCAGGGTGCGGCCATGCAGGATGTTGTCGATGACCGTGGCGACATACTCGCTGCCGGCGAGGGTCTGGGTGAACGGCGAGGGGAAGCTGTCGCTGACACCGGCTGCCGCGCCACCGATGATCACGAGGCGATCCCGGAACAGACCCGGGGCGATCCGGTTTTCGAGCAGGTCCAGAAGCGAGTGGGTTTCGAAGCTGCCGGTCGGGCCATAGTGGTTGACCGGCAGACGCATCGTGCCGTCGGTCGGAACCCAGCGGTCGCCGATCTGCAGCCCCTCGCCGAAGCGGACGACGATGTCCGAGGCGTTCAGACCGAGATAGGCCTGCGCCGCGGTGACCGGCAGCGAGGGGTAGTAGTCGCCCCGGTAGCCGATGACTGGGCTGTCGCGACGCAAGCTGCCGTCGCCTTCCAGGGCGACCGTCACATGCGCCATGTGGGCGGCGGCTTCGGCGATCTCCGCGGGCGGGGCGAGATGTCCGGTGGGCTGCAGGCGAAGCCTGTCTTCTTCGCCGGGCGCGAGCTGGTAGACCGCGTAGGCCGCCTCGGCGAGTCGCTCGTAGGGGCGCTCTGCCGTGTCCTGGTCGAAACCGAACACGAAGGTAAAGGGGATCAGAACGTTCCCGGCCGCGCGCAGTGCCGCCGCGAAGCCTCGGTCACCGCCCCCCGCCTCGAGGATCCGATCGAGGACGGCCGCGCTCTCGGCAGCGCCCTCCGGCAAGCGCTCCCGGGCGCTGCGCAGGCCCGCGGCAACCTCCGGCGACAAGCCGGCCTCGGGCGCGGTGAACAGCAGGTCGAACACGATGACCCGGGCGCCGTCCGCGTTGAGGATGCTGACCGCGCGGGCCAGTTCGCGACGCGGGATCGGCCAGCGGCCAAGTTCAGCCACGGTCGCCTCATCGACCATGACCAGCGCCACCTCGCGTCCCGGCGCGATCGGGCCGCGCAGCCGGAAGCGGAGATTGAGGGACTGGCCTTCGAGATCATCCAGCAGCGGCAACGACGGCGCGGCGGCGTAAAGCGCAAGAGTTGCCGCCGTCAGGGCCAGAGAGACTGCGACGCCGAGCGCACGGAGCCGCCAGCCTGGCCCTCGGGAATGCGTGGGATCAGGGGACGTGGGTCCGCGCGAGGACATCCTCGACACGTTTTTGGCCCCATTTCTTCGGCGCCTTGGGTGCCGCACCCGCCGCCACGTCGGTGCCGAAGCCCGGGTCCAGCTCCACTTCGTCCCGGCCGTCCGGCCGCGCCACGGCGACCCGGCCTTCGATCACGAAGACCGCGCTGGTCTCGGGCCTGGCTTCGACAATGAAGTCGGTGGACCGTGCCGAGGCCACCGCCGTCTGGGTCTGCAGGTCAAAGCGTGCCGGGCGGTTGGTAGGGGAGACGGTTATGCGCAGAATGCCGCCCAACAGGGACAGGATCGAGCTCTCGCGCTGTCCGGCTTCGCTCGCGTATTCGGCGACGTTCAGCCGGCTCTCGGCACCGAGTGCCACCACGGTACCGCCGGAAAAGCGCAGTTTGGCCCGCGCCTTGGGCCCGGTCACGATCTGGTCGGCCAGGTAGATGGGTGCGCCGGGTGCCAGCGCAACCGGTCCGTCGGTGCGCTCTGCGGTCACGGCCCCGCGGCTCAATAGAATCTCGCCGACCTGCCGCATCTCGGCTGCGGCCGGGTGTCCGACTACCGCATTCAAGATCAGCCCGGTCAACGCAACACCGGCGAGGCGTGCCATCGCTGTCATGCTCCGCTCCCCTTGGCTTGCCGGGTCCCGGCGATCGCGGCGGTAGCGCTACCCCGCTGGGTTGGCGATGTCAATTGCCACTCGGGCGGCTGCTCCCCACAGGACGCGGGTCTGGGTTGCGCCTGGCGAACGGGGCATGGTCCAAGCGTCGCTGTACGGTGACAAATCCTTCGGTTTCAGCCTTTCGGCATGGCCAGAGGTCGCGGCCACGCTCGCTGAAACATTTCTTCGCAACGTGGCTAATACCACAGCGCCGAGGCCGAGATCGCGCCATCATGTGCGGCATCTGGGGTGAGGGAGCTCCGCATATGGCCATTCGCCATTTCCTTGGCAGGATCGGGGGCTTTGCCCTGCAGTGCCTGGTGCTTGGCATCGGCTCGTTGTTGGCGATGCCCTACCTGTTGATGCTGCTCGTGCCGTTCCTCGATCTCTAAAGCCCTGCTTGCAGGTCCGCCATCAGTCCTGTGGCCGCGCCGGTTCGCCGCTGACCTCCTCGACGATGCGGGCGAGCTCGTCCACGTCGCGAATGATCAGGCTGTCCCGGGTGCGTTCGATCAGGCCCTGCCGGTCCAACGCGTTCAACTCGCGGGTCACCGCCTCGCGGTGCGTGCTGACGCGGCTGGCGATGTCGGCATGGGTCGGTGCCGGCGCGATGACCGCGACATTGCCGTCTTCGAGGCGCCGCCGGGCCAGCCGCAACAGCTCCGCATGGATCCGATTGCGCACCGCCAGGGTGCTGAACTCGACCACCCGATCGGACAGCCGGCGGGCCAGGGCGACCAGCCGCTTCATCATGTATTCCGCCGCGGCCGGGTGCTGACGCAAGCTCTCGCGGAAGGTCTCCGCCGACATCACGGCGACCAGCGAGTCCTCCAAAGCGATGATCGTGGCCGAACGGGGCTGGTTGTCGATTGCGGCGAATTCACCGAACACTTGGCCCGGACCGATGTCGCGAAAGGTGACCTCCTTGCCGGAGCGCGAATAGAAGACGGCGCGCACCTGTCCCTTGACGAGGAAAAAGACGTCCGCGGTATCATCCAGATAGCGGACGATTTCCTGGTGACTGGCAAAGCGACGCCATTGACAACGCGTGCGCAGGTCGTCCAGGTCGGCTGGCGTCAGGCTCTCGAAGAGGGGGATGCCTGCCAGGGACTCCTCGGAGCTGTTCACCGTCGATCCCCTCCCATCTTCCATCTCGGCCCGTCGATTCGGAATGCAAGACGGCCAGCCACCTTCGCTCGCCGTGGGGTTTTCCGGCAATCAGTCGCCAACGATCTGGCTGTCCGAGCTTAGTCGTAGTTTCATTCGTATGCAAAAGACTAAGGCGCGCGCTGAGCCCGCAACAAACCGCCATTTTGGGCGGGGCGCGTACCCCCTTGACGGTTGCGACGCGGGCCTTGCATCTCCGGCCGATCTGCGCCAGAGATAGCGGCCGCCGCCGAAGCGCCAGCCATTCCGCAGCGGATCTAAGGAGAGCAGGCCTTGGAGTCTCAGAGCCCTGTCGATTTCCTCATGCAGATGATCCGGGAAGACCAGAAGATCCCAGGCGACGATCCGGATTTCACGATGGATGTCGACCTGTTCGACTACGGCTATATTGACTCCTTCGGAATCGTCAACCTGATCGCCAGCGTCAAGCAGGCCTTCGGGGTGGACATGTCGATGGTTGACTTCTATGCCCCCGACTACAGGACCGTCCGGGGCATTGCCGGCTACGTGGAGTCTCGCAAAGGCGATTAGCATGGCGCCGGCCGAAGTATATGAGGCGAAGATCGCGGCCCCTGTGCCCGAGACGGGTGCCGGGCAGGTGCTCTATGCCGCTGCGTTCATCGATCCGGCTGTGCGCGCCGTGGCGATCCGCGACAATGGCTGGGTCTTCCAGTTATCCGCGCCGGTGGCGGAAGCGCGTCTGGCCGAGGGCCTGGCGACCCTGATCCAGCGCTTTGACGGGGTCGACACGTCAGACAGCGCTCCGGCCTTTGCGCTGCCCTTGCCGAGCGGGGCGGCGACGAAACTGCCTGAGATATGGGCGCGGGCGGCGCGCCAGGTGCATCCGGGACTGTTCGTGTTCCGCGCCCCGCTCAGCACGCTGCTGCGCTTTTTGGACGCGGCCGTGCTCGACCGGTTTGCCCGCCCCTTCGAGGCCCGCGAGGAGAGCTATCCGAACTGCATTCCCCTGGACAGCCTGGGGCGCGCCGAGCACCTGTCCTCCTTCCCTGAGCATCTGCACTTCCTCACCCATTTGCGGGAGGACCTGACGCTGCTCGACGACTACGCCAGCCGGGTCAAGGTCGATCGTGCCGGCGCCGTCCCCGATTCGGTCGAGGTCAGCCGGGCGGAGTTGGTGCAAAATCCGTCCACCTGCTATCACTGCTATGCCGCCCTCAGGGGCGAGGAGATAACGGCAAACCTGGCGGTCACGGCGATCACCAAATGCCATCGCTTCGAGGCGGCCAACCACGTGGAGCTGGGCCGGTTGTTGGAGTTCTCGTTGCGCGAGGTGATCTTTCTGGGCGATCCGGACTTCGTGCGCGAGACCCGCGCGCGGACCCTCTCGCTGGTTGAAGCGCTGGCACAGGACTGGCAGCTCTATGGCGAGCTCATTCCCTCGAACGATCCGTTCTTCACCTCGGATTTCGAGGCGAAGGCGGCCCATCAGCGCCGTCTTGCCCTGAAGTTCGAGTACCGCATGGCCGTCCCCGGTCAGGACCGCAAGCTTGCGGTCATGTCGTCCAACCTGCACGGCCCGACCTTCTCCAAGGCCTTTGACATCAAGCGCAACGGTCGCGTCATCAACACCGGGTGCCTGGGGTTCGGGCTCGAGCGTCTGGCCCTGGCGATCGTCGCCCAGCACGGCGCCGATCCGGCCGGCTGGCCCGATCGCCTTGCCCAAGACTTTCAGAATTGGCGCAGCACGGATCCGCTGAACCGCTAGCGCCCGGCATCCGGCGCGCCGAGCCCGAGGACGCGGAGCTGATCGCCGATTGGCTGAACCGTCCCGCGATCCGCCGCTATCTGGCGTCCAATCTGCGCGGCGGCGACATGACTGCGGCCTTGGTGCGCGCCGCCCTGCGCCGGCCGGACCAGCTTTGGGCACTGTTCTGCGACGACCGGGACGCGCCGCTCGGTCTGATCGCGCTCGACTCGATCGACGCCGTCGATGGGGTCGCCAATCTCTGGTATGCGCTCGGCGATGAGAGCCGCGCCGGGCAGGGGCTGACCAGCCAGGCGCTCGACCGCTTCCTCGGGGCCAACCCGCTGGACCTCGCGACGGTGACCGCCTGGGTCGGCGCGCCGAACACGGCCTCGCTGCGCTGTCTCGCGAAGGCCGGGTTCCACGAAATCGGGCGCGTCTCGAACGCCTTCGTCGTCGACGGGGCGCGCCACGACCGGGTGCTGTTCGAGCGGCGGCTCGCCGCAACATGAACGTCTCGTCGCTGCCCTATGTGGCGCTGGTTCTGGTCATGGCGCCGCTCTACGCCCTCAGTCCGCGAACCATCCGCCCGTGGCTCCTGCTGCTCGTCAGCCTGGCCTTCTACGGCAGCTTCAACTGGGCCTTTCTGCCGATCCTCTTGGCCGTGATCCTGGCGAGCTGGCTGGCCGGCCTGACCCTCGACGGCGGTCGCCGGTCGCCCTGGCTGGTGACCTTTTGGCTGCTGGTCGTCTTGGCGCCGCTGCTTTTCTACAAGTACCTGCTGTTCTGGTTCACCGAGGCCCTGATCGGCCTGGTGCCGACCTCGGGTCTGGACTTCGGCGGCTATGGCGCCGTGCTGATACCGGTCGGCCTGTCCTTTTTCACCTTCCAGGGTCTCGGCTACGTCATCGATATCCAGCGCGGGCTCTATCCGCCGGAACGCAACCCGGCGCGGCTGGCGCTGTTCATTTCCCTGTTCCCCCAGCTTTTGGCCGGGCCGATCGAGCGCTATCCGTCGCTGGCGCCGCAGCTCCGCGCCGCGGCACGGCCGAGCCCGGACATGGTGCTGGATGGACTGGTCATGCTGTTCTACGGCCTGTTCCTGAAGGTCTGTCTCGGGGACGGTCTGGGGGTCACCGTCGACGCGGCGTACGAGGCGCCCGACCGAATCGGCGCGGCGACCGCGCTGGTCGGGATCTACGGCTTCACCTTTCAGCTGTTCGCGGATTTCGCTGGCTACTCCTTCATCGCGCTGGGCGCCGCCGCGCTGTTCGGCGTACGGCTCACGCAGAATTTCAAGCAACCCTTCTTCTCGCGCAGCATCGTCGAGTTCTGGCAGCGTTGGCACATCAGCCTGACCCGATGGATCGGCGACTACCTCTACCGGCCGCTGGGCATGCGCGTGATCGGCGTCGCCTGGCTGCCGCGCTTCTGGCAGGAGGCGCTGACCTTCTTCATCGTCTGGCTGGTCATGGGCCTATGGCACGGCGCCAGCTGGACCTTCGTGCTGTTCGGGCTGCTGCAGGCCGGCATGATGCTGGCCTATGGCCGCTGGTCGCGGGGCCGGCGCGGCTTGCCCACGCTGGTCGGCACGGCACTGGGCATGCTGCTCACTTTTCACCTGGTCGTGCTGACCTTTGGCCTGATCCGGGCGCCGTCGGTGACGGCCTATGGCGACATGCTGGCGGCGATGCTGAGTGCGGCGCCCGGACCGGTCAAGATCGCCGACCGGAGCAACATGCTGGTGCTGCTGGCGATCGTGCTGGCCGTGGAGACCGCGCGGCGCTTTCCCGCCCGCATGACCCTGGGGAACCGGGTGGTCGACCGTGTCCCCTGGCTCTTGGCCCCCGCCGCGGGCCTGTGGCAGCGGTGCCTGGCCATTGCCGCCCTCATCCTTCTCGTCATATTGATGGGCCATGACGAAGGCCGCACCTTCATCTATTTCCGCTTCTAGGCTGGCGCGCGCGCTCGCGCTGACCGCAGCCCTGCTCCTGGCCATTGACCAGGGCGCCGGAGTGTTTCTCGACTACGTCTATGGGCGCTCGTCGAAGTCGCCGGTCGCGCGGATCGCCATGGTCGCGCCCGAGACGCTGATCCTGGGAAGTTCCACAGGCCGGACGGCGATCGACCCGGCATCCTTTCTGCCCGGGGCGTACAACGCCTCCGAGAACGGCCAGGGCCTGTTCTACGTCGCCTCCGTGCTGCGCAACCTGCCGGACCTGCCGCAGCTCAAGCGTGTCGTGGTCGCCTTCGATCCGGCTGAGTTCACGACCGGGTACCGGAGCAGCACATTCAAGCAGCTCAGGCGCCACACCCCGCTGGCGCGGCAGGACCCCATGGTCCGCGACTGGGTCGCCCGTGGCGACCCCTGGGCCTGGCTCAAGTTCAGATCCGGGCTCTACCCTTATCGGGGTGGAGCGGACTCCGTGATCGAAGGTTGGTACAAGCCACGCCTCAACGGCAACGGATTTCTCCCGCTCAAAGGGTCCCAGGTCCAGGAGGTTTCCTTGGCGGAAGACCGATCACCGCCCGAACCGGTGCTGCCGGAGGCCCAGCGGGCGCTCGATGCGATTGCGGTTTCGGGACGGCGTCTCGGTGTCCAGCTTATCGCGGTCGTCACGCCCATGGCCGGGCAGCTGCGGGATCGCTCAAACCGGTTCTCTCCGGCAATGAAGACGATCCATGCGGCGTTTGCCGGCAATGGCAACTGCGACCTCACCCGAGACCCCGACTCGTTTCTGGACGCGTTCGCGCGGAGGCCGGACTACTTCTGGGAAGGACCGCACCTGAACGCCAAGGGTGCGGCGGTCTACAGCCGCTGGCTTGCCGAGCGGATCGTCCAAAGTTGCCCGAAGCGTGATTAGGAGGTGGCGCCGCTGGTGGCTGCCAGATTGGACGAGATGTTCTCGAACAGCGTGATGAGATTGCCACCCAGGGCGTCGAGCGACGCAATTGCGGCGACCGAGATCAGGGCGGCGATCAGCCCGTACTCGATCGCGGTGGCCCCGCTCTCGTCGATCAGGATGGCGTAGATCAGCGAAATCATGGCTGCGGCTCCATTAGTACCCGAATGCAGGAAGAAGTATGCGGTAAATGGTTAGTTAATTTCAAGTCTAATATCCATTTTTCGAGATTTTTCTTTAGTTAATTACTGTGACTTAAGTAAAAATTAACCATTAATGGCGTTTATATTCATGAAGATTAATGCGAGGACGGCTGTTCTTCAAGTACAGTCCCCACTTCGGACACTTGAATGACTTGTCGATGGGGAGCGGGACGTTGGGCCCCGCTGCGATGATCGGGGACCGCACTGGCTAGTCCTGACGAGCGAGGCACGATCATTCTGCGCCGGTCGCAATTTGCGCAGGGTGTTCTGGCGCGCGGTATTCCGATGCCGCCGGCGCTCAAAGTTCGCCCCGGAGCCGGATATCGGCCCCGGGGCGATCGTGATGTCGTATTTGCGTGCCCTTCCTTAGGCAGCGACCGCGATGCTCTCCTTTGACCGTCCATCTGCGATCTCCGGCGCGCGGCTCGGGCCCATGGCTTCGCCCGGCTCGAGGAAGCGTTGTGCCAGGAAGCTGTACGTCTTGCGGAGCAGGATCTCGGCTTCGAGGCTGGGTTTCGATTTCACGTGGCTCCAGCCGTCGACCAGCGCGTCCCAAGCCAGCAGGCGGCGGTAGAGGTCGTCCTGGACCCGTCGTCGCGTGGTCGCGACGCCGCTTGCGCCGGGATCGAGATCCGTGATGGCGCCCTGCATGTCCACTTCGACGCGCCGGAGCGTGTCCCGATAGCTCTTGACCGCCAGGGACATGAGCTCCGCCACCGAGGCCGTGAAGGACTGCGCCTCGGCTTTGTGGCCCAGCCGCAGCAGCAGCTGGTGAAGGTGGTTCTGAATCGACTGGATCTCGCGGAACCGGCCGCGCAGCCTGTCGATCCGATGGAGATCCTCGGCCAAGGTCTGCAGCGATGCGATCACGCCATCCGCGGCGTTGTAGGCGCACCCAAGTTCGTCCAAGGCCTCGAAAAAGACCTTCTCGAAGTCACCGAACGCGTCCGCCTTGCCGAGGGCGACCCGTGCATCGGCGATCCTGGCAAGCGACAGACGCTCGCCCCGCGCACGCGCGCGCAGGACCAGCAGCAGCCGCTGGTAGGCCAAGTCCTGGTCCCACTCGGTGATGTCGCGGAGCGGCTCGTCGATCAGAATCTCCTCCGGGACAGGATCGCCCAGACGCAGAAACGTCACAAATACCAGGCCCTCGGAAACGATTTCCAGCATGCGGCCATCCGGCGAGTCCTGCGCGATATCGAACTCGCGCATGATGGCGGAAACGGGCAGCTGCACTTCGCTGCCCATCGCCTCGATGACGAAGACTGGCTCACCATGCTGTCCCGAGGCCTGGAAGTACCCGTTCGGGAACATCCCAAAGAACCGGTGCTCGAATGCGATAGTCGATCTGTCCGCCGGCGGCTGCGCTGCCGGACGTTCGGACGGGTTCTCGTCGCCTGCCAGGCCCAATGGCCCCTTCAGGGCATGGGCGATAGCCGAGAGGAAACCCCTATAATTCGTCGTGCCCATTTGCGAGATCATCCCAGATCTTCCTGATGGTTAAGAGATCTATAAATTCCCAATATATCCCAATTGCTGAGGAAGCGCAAGACAATTTTGCACGTTATTTAGATCAACATTCATGAATACTTGATCTATATTTGATCTATATTTTAGACAAATTTTAGCAGATCCGGCCCTGCGCTTCCCGGAGGCCCCGTTTCGCTCCCGCGGCCGCTCGTCCCGGGGTGGCTGGCCGACTGACCGCTCAGCCGGCCAGCCCCGAGACTTTTTGCCGGTTCAGGCTGCGACCAAGTCCGGCGTCGCGTGCAGGGCCGCATAGAGCTCGCGCTCCAGCCCGTACTGCCGGACCTTGGGGGCGAAGCGCGGCCGCAGGCCCGAGCAGGTGAACCGGCCCTTGACCCGGCCCTCTCCATTGTTCTCGTCGTAGTCGAAGGCAAACAGATCCTGCGTGATGATGGTGTCGCCCTCCATGCCGATGATCTCGGTGATGTGGGTGACCCGACGAACGCCGTCTCGCATGCGGCTTGTGTGAACGATCAGATCGAGCGCGTTGACGATCTGCTGCCGCAGGTTGCGCGGCGGCGCATTGAATCCCGCCAGTGCGACGAGATTCTCGAGCCGGGTCAGGGCGTCGCGCGGCGTGTTGGCGTGCAACGTCCCGAGCGATCCGTCATGTCCGGTATTCATCGCCTGCAGCATGTCGATGACCTCGTCGCCGCGAACCTCGCCGACGATGATGCGGTCGGGGCGCATGCGCAGGGCGTTGCGCACCAGGTCTCTGGTGCGGATCTCGCCGCCGCCATCCAGGCTAGGCGGACGCGTCTCCAGCCGAACCACATGCGGCTGCAACAGCCTGAGTTCCGCCGCGTCCTCGACGGTCACCACCCGTTCGCCCGGGTTGATGAACGCGGAAATCGCATTGAGCAGGCTCGTCTTGCCGGAACCTGTTCCGCCCGTGACGAGGATGTTGAGTCGCGTCTTGCCGGCAATTTGCAGGATGTCCACCATCTGCTCCGACAGCGACCCCAACCCCTGCATCGCGCCGAGGCTCAGGGCGTTGCGGGAGAATTTGCGGATCGAGATGGCCGGTCCGTCGAGCGCCAGCGGCGGTATGATGATGTTCACGCGACTGCCGTCCTCCAGACGGGCATCCACCAGGGGCGACGACTCGTCGATGCGACGGCCGGCCCGTGTGGCGATCCGGATCGCCAGGTTGATCACGTCGGCGTCGTCGTCGAAGGTTACGTCGGTCAACTCGGTCTTGCCGTTCCGCTCGACGTAGACCTTGTGGGCGCCATTGACCATGATGTCGGACACGCTCTCGTCCTTGAGCAGGGGCTCGAGGGGACCCAGCCCCACCATCTCGTCCAGCAGCAGAGTGACGAGCTCCTCCTGCTCCGCCTTGCTGCACGGCCTGCTGCGCTCGGCCAGGATCTCGGTCACCAGGCCGCTCAACTGCGGCCGGAACTGATCGCGGGACAGCGTGGACACCTTGGAGAGATCGAGACGGTCCATCAGATCCATCTTGATCTCGCGCTTGAGTGCGCGCACCAAGGGCTTTGCGCCAACCGATTTCGACCCTGACGGACGCGTCTCCACGGCCCACGCGGGCCGCATCTCCACCACGTTGTCGTGGGACGGCGCGGTCACGACCTGGCCGAGATGCGCATGGCTGGCAACCGGCCAATCGCGATCCGAAGCGGGCGACGTCTTTCCCTGTCGGCGACCAAAAACGCGGGCTATAGCTCCACCGCGTGCATCCATCTCGGCCATTTTCTGCCCTCCTTCCCTCACCTTCAGCAAACGTCCGGATAAAGTAAAAATAGGATCCTAGACGTCAACCTTAACAAAAATTAAGTATTGCTAGAGTGTAAATTCAGTAGTTGGTAAATGTCAAACTGAATTTCGGAGAATTTTACTATAATTTTAGAAAAATTATTTTTAACGCTAATTCACCAAGTATTTCTTCACCTTGAGACCAGAAGCATTCGGACGGCATCGCGGACGGGCCTGCGCCCGAATGAGAGCCGCCGATCCCATCTGGATCAGGGCCATCCGTGGCAGGAGAATTGCGCCGCGGCCTGTTGCACGCAGAGCGCGACAGAACGGCACCTATGGACGCGGACTGGGTTCTCGGAAATGGACTGGCAGGCAGGACGGCCTGTCGGCACCGTCGATCAGGTGCCCGCCGCCTGCGGGGCAGGGGATGCGTGGCCGTCGTCGATCGCGAGCACGATACGCTCGTAGAGGAGCTTGGCCGATACGGGTTTCGTCAAGAAGCCGGAGACGCCCTCCCGCTTCGCCTCCATGACTTTGTCGATCTCGGCATAGCCCGTCACGATCAGAACGGGCACGTCCGGCCGCAGGATCTCTCCGCCCTTGCGAATGCGGTGAAACAGTTCCATGCCCGTCAGAGGCGACATGTTCCAGTCCGTGATCACCAGGTCCGGCGCCGACATCCTGAGGGCGTCGAGGGCATCCGCCGGATCCAGGAACAGCTTGATATTCCTGACCTTTAGTGCCGAGAGCATGGTGTGGAACAGGTTCAGCATCTGCCGATTGTCATCAACGACGAAGATCGACAGATTGCTCAGGTCGCGTACGAGCATGACAGCCGCGTTTCTAGATGTGATGCCCGGCGATGAGAGCAGGAGCCGGGTCGCGGCTCCGGTCCTTGTCGCGGGTTGCATACGCCCCTCTGGCGATAAACTTAGGATATAATTGTAAATACAAGTTTAATCCGGGCGCGCTTGCCGGAGCGGCGTGCAAGGCGCTAGTCTGCGCAAGAGGCGATACGGATCGAAGCGCTCCGGTAGAAACTCTAGAATTTCAGAGGCTTACCCGTGTACGCGCACCCAGGCAACGCGCTTCCGGCCGGTTTTGATCTCAACGAGTACCGCATTCTCTCGGTGCTGGGCGACGGCGGGTTTGGCATTACCTACCGGGCCGAAGACGTCAACCTTGGCAAGCAGGTCGCGATCAAAGAGTACCTGCCGGTCGAGCTGGCCATCCGCCGGGGCACCAGCAATGTAGAGCCCCGCTCGACCGGCACCGCAGAGGACTTTAGCTGGGGCCTGCGCGAGTTCCTGCGCGAGGCCCAGACGCTGGCCCGCTTCGAGCATCCGAATATCGTTCCAGTGCTGCGCTTCTTCGAGGCCAACGGCACCGCCTACATCGTCATGGCCTTCCAGGAAGGCCGCAGCTTGTTCGAAATGATCCAGCGTGGCGGACTGTCACAAGGCGATATCGACGGCATGCTGCCGGCGCTGCTTGATGGCCTCGCCGCGGTCCATGCGGGCGGCTACTTGCACCGGGATATCAAGCCCGAGAACATCTTCATTCGGCGCGATGGCACGCCCGTACTGATCGACTTCGGCGCAGCCCGACAGGCGCTCGGCAACCGCACCCAGTCGCTGACCAGCATCGTGAGCCGCGGCTATGCGCCGTTCGAGCAGTATACGAAAGAGGGGCCGCAGGGGCCGTGGTCGGACATCTATGCGCTGGGGGCGGTCCTGTATGCGGCCATCACCGGCGAGCCGCCTCCGGATGCCACCGACCGCAAGCAGCGGGACACCATGGCGCCTGCGGTCGAGGTCGGGCGCGGCCAGTTCCCAGAGCCCTTCCTGCGGGCGATCGATTGGGCGCTCGAAGTCGCGGCCGAAGACCGGCCCCAGTCCCTGGCCGAATGGCGCGCCGCGCTCTATGGCGCACCGTCGTCACGGCGCGTCGAAGGCGCCACGATGCGTCCTGGCGACACATTGCGTCCGCCGTCTGGCCGCCGGCAGCGCTCGGGGCCGATGGTCGGGGCTCTGCTGGGCGGGCTCGCGGTCCTGGTTCTGGCGGCGACGGCTGCCGCCGTGTGGTATCTCGCGCCACCCTCAGCCGATAGCGCCCGACCGCCCACTGTCGCGCAGGACAGCGGCCCGGTGGCGGCAGATGCGGAACGCCGGGCCCGGGAAGAGGCACAGCGGCGCAAGGCGGACGCGGCCAGGCGGCAGGCCGCAGAAGAGGAGAGGGCGCGCGCGGAGGCGGAGGTGCGCCGCAGGGCGGATGCCGAGGCCAGGGCCCGCGCGGAAGAGAAAGCTCGCAGGCGCGCCGAGGAGGAAGCACGCCGTCAGGCCGAAGAGGCCGCACGCCAAAGGGCGAAAGCGGAGCAGGCTGAGCGGCGTCGCGCCGAGGCCGAGGCCCGGGCGCGTGCGGAGGAAGAAGCCCGCCGACGCGCGGACGCCGAAGCCAGAGCACGAGCGGAAGAGGAAGCCAGCCGACGCGCGGACGCCGAGGCCAGAGCACGAGCGGAAGAGGAAGCCCGTCGCAGGGCGGACGAAGAGGCCAGGGAACGCGCCGAAGCGGAAGCCCGCAGACGCGCCGACGAGGAGGCAAGGCGCCGCGCCGAGGAGGCAGCACGTCAAAGGGCGCAAGCGGAGCAGGCCGAGCGTCGCCGGGCAGAGACGGAGGCGAAGCGGCGTGCGGAGGAAGCGGCCCGGCGCCAAGCCGAGAAAGCGGCCTCTGCGCCATCGCCCTCCACGACTCGACCGGCGGCAACGGGCGCCACGCCAAACCCGCCCCGACGGGCGGCCACCCAAGTCCCCCAGCAAGCGGCGAGACCCGACCCCGGCGCGGCGTTGCGGGCGCTCTTTGCCGGCGCCACGGTCTATGCCACGACCCGCAGCTCGCATCCGGTCCGCCGCGACGTCTGGCGCTTTGCCTCGGACGGCTCGGTCGCCGGCACCTACAGCGAAGCGGCCGAGAGCTGGGTCATGCCGGAAACCGAAGGCACCGATCGCGGTCGCTGGTGGGTCGAGGGCGAGCGCCTCTGCCTGCAGTGGTCGGACTGGGACGATGGCCAGCGCCATTGCTACCGGGTGTCCGGCACGGGCCCGAACTATGTGGCCAGCGAGGGCGGTGGGTTGCTGGAAGGCCGCTTCGAACTCAGGAAGTAGCGGCAGGGCTGGTCAGCCCGGTACGACCCGTCAGCGGGACGGGCGCGCGGCCCAGACCGTGATCAGCGCCATGACGAGGGTCAGCAAGGTGAAGCCCAAGAGGTGGCTGTTGCCGGCGGACAGCCAGCTCATCGGCTGGCCCATCACCGGCAGCAGGCCCAGGGTGTTGCACCAGGCGATGGTCCAGTGAGCGATCTGCATCCAGGCGAGCCCGAACAGGGTGAAGCCCACCACCTTGCCGGCGTGCTGCAGCCGGAAATCGGCCTGTGCCGACCGGCTCTCGAATCGCCGGGCCACCGCGAACAGCGCCGCGAGATAGAGGATCTGGACGGTCAGCAGCACAAGTCCGGCAAGCCCGCCAAAGCGATGCAGAAAGAAGGCGGCGATGAAGTCGTCCTGCACGGCCGGCAGGGTCATGATCCGACCGTTCGGGCCGAACCAGTCGAGCGCGCCGGTCCAGCCGCCCTCGCCGACGCGGTCCATCGCCCCCAGCACCTGCGATCCGCTGTGCGGATGCAGCTCCGGCTCGGCCCAGACCAGGATCCGGTCCTTCTGCGGCATGCCCGCCGGCAAGGCCTCGGCGTTGTTGTGCGCCCACAGACCCGCGCCGGCCAGGACCACCAGCATGGTCGCGACCCCGGGCCGCATCAGCGACCAAAGTCCGGCCGCGGTGCGTTCGCCGCGCTGACCGCCGCCTGCCTTCCACAGCCAGGCCAGCGTCACCAGGCCGAGGATGATGATCGGCGAGAAGTCGCGCACGCCCGCCACCACGCTCAGCACCACGAACAGGAAGACGCCGATGAAGCGGAGGAAGGGCAGCAGGAACAGGACGGGTGAGCGCCGGTAGGCGCTGGTCTCGCGGCTGCGGATCTCGGCGAGGTTCATGCCGAGGAAGGCCAGCAGCAGGACGAAAACGGACTTGGCCGCTTCGACCGGCTGGATCCCGGCAATGCCCTCCTCGCTGCCGAGGGCGAGCTGCGCGGCCATCAGCAGCACCAAGAGGCTGGCGAGCGCGGCGGCGAGCCCCTCGGCATTGAACAGCCAGGTCCACACCCGCCGCCAGCCCTCGTCGGTAACGACGCTGAGCAGGGCCAGCGCCCAGCCGAACAGCCCGAGCAGGGCAGCGTGCTTGAGCACGAAGCTCAGCCAGCGGGTGTTCTCCGCCCCGGCGCCGAGCTGCAACATGTTGATGACCCCGGTGCCGGCGAGAAACACGGCCGCCGCCCAGATCCAGCCGCCCAGGCCCGCGAGTCGCCCCGACCACCATAGGATCAGCGAGCACCAGCCCCAGGCCAGCCAGACCATGCCGACGACCAGCATGGCATCGGGCGCGCCGCCGCCCCGCAGCAGGAGCAGGGTCGTCCAGCCGCCCAGTGCGGCCGGCACCGCCGCTGCGGTGGCGCGGACCAGCCAGCCCATGCCGATCTGCCGGCGGCGGCTCCAGAAGGCGACAAGACCTGCCACCAGAACCAGCGCCGCGCCGGCCCCAGGAAGCAGTACGATGGCCTGGCTCTCGAGCCAGACCGCTGGGCCGGTTCCCGCGCCGGCCCAGGCGGCTGACCGGACCGGCGCATCTTCCGGCGGATTCTCGAACCACAGGTCGATATTGGCGACCGGCACCAATGTCAGCGAGTCCGGGCTTGGCACGAGCCGGTAGTTGGTGCGGCCGAGGATGATCCGTTCGACGCGCCCTGCGACGCCGTCCACCGGAATGGTCAGGTCGGTGAACGCCCTGGCCGGCCCGCCGCCGGCGCGCTGCATGAGCACGTCATAGCGGCGCGCGCCCGGCGCCAGCCAGAAGGCCCCGTCGTGCCAGCTCACCGACAGCCCGCGCGGCGGCAGTTTTACGTGCTGCCAGCGGTTCGAGCAGTTGACGCCCCCGCCGATCGTGAACAGAGGCAGCTCGGGCCGCGCGGCAGCGTTGACCTCGCGGAACCGCCATCGGACCCGTTGAATGAGGCGGCGCCACGCGGACCGGCAGACGCCATGCGCCGGCTCGGCGGCCGGCGTGAGGCGTCCGTCCCGCCACGAGACCCGCCGCCCCGTCTCCGGGTCCGCCAGGACGAGCTGCGCGCCATCCGCCGCCACGACCGTGAGCTCGGCGTCAGCGAGCGTGATCCGGTCGCCAGCGGCCAGCTGCCAGCGGTGCAGAAAGCGCGAAGCGAGCCGGTCGGTGCGGACCAGCACGCGCCGTTCCTGCGAGCGATTGCCGATCAGCCACTGTCCATCCCGGCGCTCGACCAGGAGATGCTCGCCGGAAGCCGAGCGCGGCCCCGGATGCTGGCCCAGCTTGCGCCAGCCCAGGACAACAGGCGTCTCCGCGGTGGCGACAACGATCTCGTCCACATAGCTGACCGTCGGCGCGTGGGCGCGCAGCTGCCAGCCAAGATAGGCCGCAGCGGCGAGCAGCAGCAGGCAGATCCCCACCGGCAGCCAGGCAAAGGCGCCGGCGCTGCGCGCGCGTTCGCTGGTCGACTGCGCCGGCGGGTCTGCGCTCACCGGTTCTCGGCTTTCTCCATCTGTGGCTCGAGGCTCGCCAGCATGCGGGCGACGACCGGCGCGCAGGCGGACCCGCCGAACCGGTATCGGCCGGTTGCATGCGTCGTCATGCAGGCAAACGCGATGCGCCGTTGCCGCGGCCCTTCAGGGTCGCGCCAGCCCACGAACCAGCCGGTGTTGTAGCCCGCGCCCTTGGAGACGTCGGCCGTGCCGGTCTTGCCGTACGTCCGGCAGCGGAATTCGGTCATCTCTCGAAAGGCGCCGGCGGCGGTGCCGTTCTCGGGGACCGCCTTCATGCCCTGATGCAGCAGCGCGAGCAGGTCGGGGCTGACCTCCAGCGAGGGTGCCTCGGGCGGTGCCAACGGGTGCTGCCCCCAGCGGGACAAGAGATGGGCGCGGACGCGCCGGCCGCTGGCGATCGCGGCCGTGGCCTGCGCCATGTGCAGGGGCGCCGCCGAGACGGACTGGCCGATGCCGTTCTGCGCTGCCGTGAACAGAGCCAGCCGGCGAATGCCGCGCTGGCTCTTGCGGAAGGCCATCTGGCCGAGCGCGTTCTTGCTGTGCTGGCTGTAGAGGATGTCGTTGGCGACGCCGCGGAAGCGCTTGAGCCCAAAGGCCGCCGGCACGTTGCTGGCCAAGTCCAGTGGCGCCTTGTCGTCGATCCCGAGCGCGCGCGCCGTGCGGAAGATATCGAGATCCGGCGCGGCGAATGCGTCGCCGTTGCTCTGCGCGATGCGGTCGACATAGGCGTCGATCTTGGGCTGTTCCATCATGACCGCCATGCGCGCGAACCAGTGGTTGACCGAATGCTTCACCATCTGGCGCAGACCGATGTTGTGGTCCTCGATGGCGGGGCCGCAGGCCGCATCGCGCAGCGGCGTGTCCTGGTAGCTCGCCAGGCTGCGACCGCCGAAGTTCTTGATGGACCGGGTCGAGCCCGGCGGCGCGTAGCTTCCCGCGCCCGCCGGCACGCCGAGCTTGGCGCCCAGCTCGGCGGTCGGCACGCCCTCCATCAGCTCCCGCGCCTGGCTGCCGAACTCGGGTGCTTCCCGCGCTTTGCGCATCAAGGCGACCGAGACCACCGGCTTGAAGGTGGAGCCGGGCGTGTTGTGCTTGTCGACCACCTCCCAGGCGATGATCGAGGACGGATCGCGCAAGGGAAAGGCCTGCGAGAAGGAGGCGTAGTCCCAAGGGTGCACGCCTTCCGGAACGAACGGGTAGTTGGCCGCGGCGAGGATCGCGCCCGTTTCGGCGTCCAGCACCACAAGCGCGCCCTTTCGCTCGCCGGCCCACTGGTCGTCATCCGGAAAGCGGGCCATGCCCCAGGCGAGCGCCTCCTGCGCGGCCGCCTGATGGCGGGCCCGGATGGTCAGATCGACGGTCACGCCTTCGGCCGGCAGGCGCGAGCTGGCCAGCAGACCGCTCAGGCTGAAGCTGTCGCCGGCGCTGGTGCCGACGATCGGCACCAGGCCCAACCGAAAGGAGTCTTCGGTCGGCCGGCCCGTGCCGGTCTCACCCGTGAGATGGATCCCGTCGGCGGTCCGAATGGCGAACTTGCTGCCGGGCTTGGACCGCTTCACGGGCCGAAACCCGTAGCGCTGGCCGGCACCGGCGGCATCGCCGATCAGGCCGATGGAAAGGCCATGCATCCGGGAAGCGCAGTTGACCGACGGCGCGGCCGTGATTTCGAGCGCAACCGGCGCTGCGGCGGGATCCAGCGGGATCGTCACGATATGAGCGCGCGCGGGTGCCGGGCAACCATCCGGGAACGGCAGCTCCAGAGCTTTGACCTCGGCGCCGGTCGGAACCGTCTCGGGCGTGCCGATCACTTGCACGGTGAGCGTCGTCGGCTCGGTCACCGAGACCTCGCTCAGGAAATGCACCCGGTCGGGCGAGTCGGCGACGGTGCGCCAGTCGCTGAACCCCGGCGTCAGTCTGCCGTCGTGAATGAACCCGAACGTCTCGGGCACGATTGCGCCTGGCGGCAGCGGGCGCCCCTTGAGGTTCGTGGCGCGCCATTCGTTGCGCGGCTCCTCGCCGGCCCGCGGGCGGTCGTCCCGGATCGCCACCACCCGCCGGGTCTGGTTCCAGAGCTCGACCTGCTTGCGTACGATGGCGCCGACCGCGGAATGATCATAGAGCTTGAGGAGTTCGCTTTGCCGGTCGCGCCGGCGCGCCTCTTGCGGTGGCAGCGACGCCCCGGCCGCCCGCTGGCGCAGGAGGAAGTCCTCCGGCAGGCGGTCGAGACCACCGTCCGCGCGCGGGATCAGGACGCCCGCGGCCAACAGCTCCGCGAACAGCTTCTCGTCCTCGGCGACGCCCGCGGCGGCCGGTGCTCCGGACTCGGCGATTTGGTGCAACGCGTGCACGCGCCAGAAGGCGCCGCCGATGGCGCCCAGCACCAACAGCGCGGCGAATCCGCGCACAACCGCCGAACCTGCTCTCATTTCAGCCCAGAGAGCGACACCCCCGGTTCACGAAGCATAATCAGGCCTCGGGCCGACGGCGCAGGATGGTCTCTTCCGAAGATACCATGGTGCGGGTTTTCTCCTCATGGAACCGCAACAGGTAGCTGCCGACGATAAAGGCTTGCGCATCGCGCAGGGCGATCTCGCGCCGCATGCCTGGTTCCAGCTTATCGATCAGACTGCCCCGCTCGTCCAGCGCAAATACCGGCGACGAGCCTTCGGCAATCCCCAAGGAGAGCGTATCCTCCTCGAGCCGGAGACTCACATGCCGGCGCGAAAGGTTGATTGCATTGAGCTTGGCCCCGGGATAGCCAGCCCCTTGCGCCCAGCTCAGGCTCTCCGGGTGGGTCAACAGCTCGAGCGGCAGGTCGGGCTGCTGTGCCGTTGCATCCAGGTTACTGCGACCCAGGATCAGAGATTTCGGGCTCAAGGGAAAGGCCGGCTGTTCCGACAGCATCAGCAGACCGATATACCGGTCGGGCACCGGCGCAGGCAGCAGGTCCAGATACTGCTTGTTCCGGGTCGGCAGCACGCACGGGATCGTGGCCACCGGTTTGAAACCCTGTTCCGTCGCGAGCCGGTAGTAGAGCTGCTCGTCCCGGTTCGTCGCCTGCAGCGCCAAGCAACCCTTGCTATCGACACTGCTGGCATCCGCGAACGGCACCGGCCTGCCGTCGTCATCGAAATAGATGGTCCAATCGAGTAGCCCTTTGAGTTGGTGTGCGCCGTCGATTCGCATCAGCGCGAGCCCGGCGAGCCGCACGGAAAAACGATCGGACAATGGGGTCTCCGCTCCGCTCCGCCCCTTGGCACGACCACCCAAGAGACGGTCGAGGCCGAACCGCCGTCCGCCCGATTCGGCTTGCGCCGGAGCGCCGCGCGGCGTTCGGGCACGCGTGGTCTTGTTTTCGTCGATATCAGCCGGTCGGTCGCGCAGCTTGCCGGCATCGATGCGGAAGGATTGGCCCGCCGCGCGCCGCTCGGAGATGCGCACCGCCTCGGCCAGCGGCGTCAGGCGGACGACCACCCGGTCGAACGGCTTGGCCTTGGCCCCCTTCCCCTGACGCCGATCGGCCAGGAACCATTCGTAGGGCTCCCCCCGCGTCTTGGGCTTGCGGGCTTCGACAACGTCGACGACCTCGTTGTCCGCGTAGATCCGCTGGGAATCGGCCGCGTTGAGGTTGATCAGGATGTGCCCTTCGCCATGCGGGAACCAGATCGGGGCACGGATCGGTCCTTGCGCGTTGGCCGCGATCAGGACCGATCGCTGATTGCGGTAAACGCCGACCGGCCGCTTCACCTGCGCGCCGTCCTGCCAGAACGACCATTCGGGGAAATCCCGGGCCTCGGTGGTGTCTCCGCGCCGCAGGCTCAAAGTGGCCTGTAGGACGTCGTCGCCGGTCGGAACGAACACCCCGAACCCGAACTGAAAAACCACCTCGTTCTCGGCGATATCCTCGTCCGGCATGATCGTGTAGACGGGACTTCGGTCCCCCGGCAAAGATCCCTTGAACTTGGTGCTGTGCAGGATCTCCAGATTTGTGGCCAGCGCCTGGATGCGATGCCCACCGCGCACCGATTCGGCGTGCCATGTCGCCGCTGGAATCCACGCAACCACGTCCGTGAAGACGGGATTCTGCTCGCGAAACCGGCCAGCCTCGTCGCGCGCGAACACGCTATTGCGGCAGCCGTCCAGCGCCGCCTCCAGCCGGAATTCTTCGGCGCCGCTCACCTTTTCGGTGATCTTGGCGCCGCCGCCATACTTCCGGTCCCACAACTGGTCTGCATCGAAACAGTCCGCGACGCCGACCAGCGCAAGGGTGAATACGCCAAGCTCGCCGCCGGCGCGGCGATGCGCGGACAGAACCCGGTCCGACCGGCCAAAAAGCTTCTTGATCATGGTCGCTCCTTGGCAGGCTTCTATCACGTACCTGTGGCGCGGAAAACCCGTCGCGACCAAGCTTAAATCTCTGTATACGTGGGATTCCGCCAGGGCCGGGTAACGACCCGCAGGACCGGCTTTGGCTCATCGCAGGATGTGGCGGAACGCTCGGCCACCTGTTGCCGTCCGGGTGCGGACGGCCCTATGATGGACCGTTGCTACCCTTCGGGAGAGCTGTTTTCCGAGATGTTGCCTGAGCGCCTGCCCACGATCACCGACGTGCGCGCTGCGGCCGGCCGGCTCAAGGGAATCGCGGTGCGAACGCCGCTTCTCGAGTCGCCGCTTCTAAACGAGCGGCTCGGCGGACGCCTGCTGCTCAAGGCCGAGCCTCTGCAGCGCACCGGCTCCTTCAAGATCCGCGGCGCTTACAACAGGATCAGCGCCATCGCGCCAGAGATCCGGGCCAGGGGCGTGGTCGCCTTCTCGTCCGGGAACCATGCCCAGGGCGTGGCCCACGCCGCGGCGTTGCTGGAGGTGCCTGCCACCATCGTGATGCCGCGCGACGCGCCTGCGGTGAAGATCGAGAACACCCGCGCTTACGGCGCGGAGGTGGTGCTGCATGAGCGCGACGAGCGAAGCCGGGCCGCCGTCGCCGGCGAGATCGCAGAAGAGCGGGGCGCCACCCTGGTGCGTCCGTTCAACGACCCAGACGTGATTGCGGGACAAGGGACGCTTGGCCTGGAGCTTGCCGAGCAGAGCGCCGCCGAGGAGGCCGAGCTCGACCTTCTCCTGGTGCCTTGCGGCGGCGGGGGTCTGGTGGCGGGCTGCGCGTTGGCCATCGGGGAGGCCAGCCCCGAGACCGAGATCTATGCGGTCGAGCCCGAGGGCTTCGACGACATGGCCCGCTCGCTGCGATCGGGCCAACGGGTTGCCAACGAGCCGGGCGGCAGCTCGATCTGTGACGCCTTGTTGTCGCGCGCGCCGGGGGAGCTCACTTTCGCGGTCGCCGCTCCACGACTGGCCGGCGGCTTGGTGGTCGGAGAGGAAGAGGTCGCGGTCGCCATGGCGGCCGCCTTCGGCTACTTCCATCTGGTGATCGAGCCCGGAGGCGCGGTTGCGCTGGCCGCAGCATTGGCCGGCAAGATCGACTGCCGCGACCGGACGGTGGGCGTCGTCGCCTCGGGAGGCAACGCCGATCCCGCGCTCTATCGCGATCTCACGGCGCGGGCGTGAGCGACAGCCGAAAATCGGCTTGTTAACCATTTCTCACTAGGGTTGGTCGGGGTGCGGTTCGGCAGGTGAACGGCCAATGGCGATCGAGATGATGGACGCGCCGCAGGAAACGGGCGACCGACAGGAGCATCCCTGGCTCCGGTCCTATCCGGAGGACGTGGATTGGCATGCCGAGATCCCGGTCATGCCTCTGTTCGCGCTCTTGGATCATGGCGTTGCCACCTATCCGGACGGGGTGGCGCTGGACTTCTTCGGCAAGGAGTACAAGTACCGCGAGCTTGGCGAACTCGTGGCCAGGGCGACCAAGGGGCTCCAGGAGCTCGGCGTCCGCAAGGGCGTTCATGTCGGCCTGTTCCTGCCCAACTGCCCGTACTACCCGATCTTCTACTATGCCATCCTCAAGACCGGGGCGACGGTGGTGAACTTCAACCCGCTCTACGCCGAGCTCGAGCTGCTGAACCAGGTCGAGGACGCGGAGGTCGACCTCATGGTCACCCTCGATCTCGCCGCGCTCTACGACAAGATGGCCCAGGTCATGCGGGAGAGCCGGCTCAGGCGGATCATCGTCTGCCCCATGGCCGATATCCTGCCGTTTCCCAAGAACCGGCTGTTCCCGATCGTCAAGCGGGACGAAATCGCGACGATCCCGGAGGACGGCGCGCACATCCCTTGCGATCGCGTCTTGGCAAACGATGGCGCCTTCCGACCCTTCGAGGTCGATCCGGCCAAGGACATCGCGCTGCTGCAGTACACGGGCGGCACCACCGGTGTGCCGAAGGGCGCCATGCTGACCCACCGGGCGGCCTCGGCCAACGCGCTGCAGTGCCGTCGCTGGTTCGCCAAGGGGGAGCCTGGCTCCGAAGTCACGGTCGCCGTGCTGCCGTTCTTCCACGTCTTCGCCATGACCGTGATCTTGAACCTGAGCGTCTACAGCGGGGCCAGGCTGATCCTTCTGCCCCGGTTCGAGATCGACCAACTGCTCAAGACGATCACCCGCAAGAGGCCCAGCCTGTTTGCCGGCGTGCCCACCCTGTTCACCGCGATCAACACCCATCCCGAGCTGGACAAGTACGACCTGTCCTCCCTCAAGTTCTGCATCTCGGGCGGGGCCAGTCTGCCGGCCGACGTGCGCGACCGCTTCGAGAGCTTGACCGGTTGCACGCTGGTCGAAGGCTATGGCCTCTCCGAATGTTCGCCCGTGGCCGCCTGCAACCCGATCGGCGGCAAGGGCAAGGACGGCTCCATCGGTCTGCCCTATCCCGGCACGCGGATCGAGATCGTCTCGCTCGAAGACCGCGAGACCGTGCTGTCGCCAGGCGAAAAGGGCGAGATCTGCATTTCCGGCCCGCAGGTCATGGCCGGCTACTGGAAGCGGCCGGACGCCACCGCGGAGACCCTGCGCGGCGGCCGGCTGCATACCGGCGACGTGGGGTACATGGACGAGGACGGCTTTACCTTCGTGGTCGATCGGCTGAAGGAGGTCATCATCGCCGGCGGGTACAAGATCTACCCGCGCAACGTCGAGGAGGCCATCCACATGCATCCGGCCGTCGCCGAAGTCGCGGTGGTCGGGATCGACGACGCCTATCGCGGGCAGACGGTCAAGGCGTTCGTGAGCCTGGTCGAGGGCGCGACCATGACCCATGACGAACTCAACGCGTTCCTCGAGGACAAGATCTCGCCGATCGAGATGCCCAAGCATCTCGAGCTGCGCGACAGCCTGCCGAAATCGGCGATCGGCAAGATTCTGAAGAAAGAACTCCTCAGCGAAGCACAAGAGACTGAAGGACCCTAACCTTCAGCAAGCGGACGCGGCCTTCGGTGAAGCCGCGCCAGATCGACAGTCAGGGCAACGAGATTGGGATACCGGCGGGCAACGGGAGCTGTTCCCTGCCGAAGGACTCGATCGATGGAGACGCTGGAACATCAGCTTAGGGAGTTGCCGATCCTGCTGTCGCTGTATCGCTACTGGGACGGCAAACGGGCCGGGCGGCCGATGCCGGCCTGGCCGGATCTCGATCTGCTGGAGATGCGGGCCTGGCTCGGCAACGTGAACCTGGTCGACGTGCAGGACGGGGGGCGCACCTTCCGCTATCGCGTCTTCGGCACCAATGTCGCCCAAGCCACCGGCCACGACATGACGGGCCGATACGTGCACGAGCTTCCGGCGGAAGTGGCGGAGGAGGTGGGCCGGACCTATTCCGAGGTCTACAGCACCGGCAAACCGCTGTTCGTGTCTCACCGGCAGGATTCCGGGGTAGGGCTCTTTCGGCACTATCGGCTGGTCCTCCCCCTGGGACCGGGGGATGGCGAGGTGAGCAACATTCTGGTCGGCGCCTGGCCGGTCAACGAGGCCCGAAGGCCTATTCGCTCTGCGCCTTTGGGACGCTAACGGTCGCCTGCGCGGGGGCGCGCGCCCCCCGACCGGCTAGGCTGCAGCCATGTCCGATCTGAACCGGCCGTCGCGCACGCAACGTCGCGCCGTCGATCTGCTGATGGTCATCATGGCCACCGCCGGCTTCGGCCTGACCCTGATCGCCACGCAGGACATATGGCTTGCTGCCCTGGTCGGTGGTGTGGTGCTCGGATTGATGCTGATCTCGGTGTACCTGATCGGCGACCGCCAGCGGCGGGAGTGAGGCCTACCCGTTCCGCCCCGGATAGACGAACACCTGCCAGTTCTTTCCGTTTGTGGTGTCGGTGGCCACGTATTCGTTGCGGCCGAAACCGCCCTTCCTCACTTCGAAGCAAATACGCTCAACGCCGTTGCCCTCGATCAAGTAGCCTTCCAGCCCTTTTGCTTCCACGCAGAGGTTGTCGTTCTGCACGCTCCACCGGCCGTTGACGTCGCCTTCGATGACGTAGTAGGTGCGGGTTGCCGGGCGCCGCACCCGGAAGTTGCCGGTCAGCGTACCGTCCGGTGCGAGACGCCAGATGTCGTAGCGCGTATCCCCGCCGTCGCGGCCGCTGCGGTGCACGGTGCTGCCCTTGAGGATCGACTCGATCTCGGCTGCCGCGGCGGGCAGCGCGATCGATGCCGCGATGGCGAAAACGATCACGGATGTCGGCGTGCGCATGAGCTACCTCCTTGGATACTCTAACTACGCAAGACCGGAGATCCCGGATCTGTGTCCGGCTCAGAACAGCATGCGCCGGTTCCGCCGCTGCGGCCAAGTCACGTTGCGGTGATTGATACGGAACCCCGGCCGTGCGAATGGCCTCTAACCATCCTGCCCGGGATAGATGAAGACCTGCCAGTTGGCCCCGCTTGCGGTGTTGGTGGCCACGTACTCGTTTTGGCCAAATCCGGCCTTCCTCACGTCAAAGCAGATGCGCTGGACACCGTTGCCCTCGATCACGTCGCCTTCCAAGCCCTCGGCCTCGACACACAGCGTGTTGTTCTGCACGCTCCATCGGCCGCTGACGGCGCCCTCGATGGTGTAGTAGCTGGCGGTGGCGGGGCGCTGCACCCGGTAATTTCCTGTGAGCGTGCCGTCCGGTGCCAGGCGCCAGACGTCTCTGCGCGAATCGCCGCCGTAGACGGCGTTGCGGTGCAGTTCGCTGCCCTTGAGGATCGGTTCGATCTCGGCCGCTCTTGCGGGCAGTGCAAGGGACAGGGCAACGGCGAAAAGGGTGAGAGAGGTCAGTGCGCGCATGAACGACTGCTGGGATTCTGGTGCTGAAGGCCCGTTTCTCTCCGAAGTTCAAGACGCACCGGCGCGTACTACCTGTTTGGCCAAGTCACGTTGCCGCGACCGGCTCCGGTTCCCCTCGGTTGACGTCTCAGCTAGCCGTTCTGGCGGTAGACGAACACCTGCCAGTTGAAGCCGGTCTCCTTATTGGTCGCGACGAACTCGTTGCGCGCGAAACCGCCCTTTCTGATCTCGTAGCAGATCGGACCCGTGTCCTCGAGGCCTTCGGCGTCCAGGCAGAGGGTGCTGTCCTCGACCGTCCATCTGCCCGCGATCGTGCCGCGCCAGACATAGCGGCCGCCGCGGGTGACCGGCCGAGAGACCCGGTAGTTCCCGCGCACGGTGCCGTCCGCGAACAGGTACCAGATGTCGTACCGCATCTCCGATCCGTCGCGCGCGTTTCGATAGACCTTGCTGTCCGTCAACAAAGGTGTGATGTCGGCAGCCTGTGCCGGCAGGGCCATCAGGGCCGCGAGGGCAACTCCAAGCAGAGGGCGCATCGGTGCTCTCCTCATTGACGATAGAGCTCTAGCCGTTTCGGTGCGGGTAGACGAACATCTGCCAGCTGAAGCCGGTCGCGGCGTTGGTCGCCACATACTCCCGGCTACCGCCGTCCCTGCGAACGTCGAAGCAGATGCGGCCGTCGTCCTCGAGGCCCCGGCCTTCGACACACAGTTGCCCGTTCTGGACGCGCCAAGTGCCGGACACGTGGCCTTCCTGCCAGTATTCGCCGCGGGTGATCGGCTTCTCGATCCGATAGCTGCCCGCGAAGGAGCCGTCCGGCGACAGCCGCCAGAGGTCGAACCGCACACCGGATCCGTCCCGGGCGTTGCGGTGAACGTTGCTGCCCTTGAACATCGCCTCGATCTCGGATCCCTGCGCGATCTCGGTGGCGTGCGTTGGCGCTGTCAGCAAGAGAGTGGCTGCCAGGGCTGCTGGAATACGGTGCATGACTGTTCCCTCCTTCTCCTCTGAGTTCTTACGCAAAGAGTGTACCGGCGGATCGCCAAACTCGTCCCTCGGATCTGGCATTCTATTCAGGATTTGCCAATCACATCGGGTTTATCGTTGACAGCTTGCCTCGCGGACCAAATCTCCCTAAGCAAGGACTTGCGTCCGCAAACAGCAAAGGATCCGTTGGTCATGAGCAACGTCGTCATCGCCGGCTATGTGCGCTCGCCCTTTCATTTCGCGCACAAGGGCGCCCTGACAAAGGTGCGGCCCGACGATCTGGCCGCGGCGGTGATCAGGAGTCTGATCGAGCGCACCCGGGTCGACCCCGAGGACGTCGAGGACCTGATCGTGGGCTGCGCCAATCCCGAGGCCGAGCAGGGCTGGAACGTCGCCCGCTACATCGTGTTCTTGGCAGGCCTGCCGATCCGCATGGGCGGCATCACCGTGAACCGGTGGTGCGGCTCGTCCATGCAGGCGATCCACATGGCCGCGGGCGCGATCAAAATGGGCGCGGGCGACGCCTATATCTGCGCCGGGGTGGAATCCATGACCCGGGTTCCCATCCTGGGCTTCAACCCGGCGCCCAATCCCAAGCTCGCCGACAGCTGGCCCGAGGTCTACTACTCCATGGGCACCACTGCGGAGGAGGTGGCCAAGCGGTATCAGGTCACCCGCGAAACGCAGCAAGAGTTCGCCGTCGAGAGCCATCGCAAGGCGGCGGCGGCCCAGGCGGAGGGACGGCTCGAAGCCGAGATCGTGGCCATCGAGACGCCCGACGGCACGGTCGACAAGGACGGCGGCATCCGGCCCGATACCAGTACCGAGGTTTTGTCCACGCTCAAGCCCGCCTTCGACAAGGACGGCACGGTGACGGCGGGCACGTCCTCGCCCCTGACCGACGGCGCCTCGGCGACGCTGATCTGCAGCGAGGACTACGCCAAGGCCAGCGGGCTCGAGATCATCGCCCGCATCAAGGCCATCGCCGGCACCGGCCTCGAGCCCGAGATCATGGGCATGGGCCCGGTCGAGGCGAGCCGCAAGGCGCTCGACCGGGCCGGGCTCAAGATCCAGGACATCGACGTGATCGAGCTCAATGAGGCCTTCGCCTCGCAGTCTGTCGCCTGCATCAGCGAGATGGGCGCCGACCCCGCAAAGGTGAATCTGGATGGTGGCGCCATCGCCATCGGCCACCCCTTGGGCGCCAGCGGCGCGCGCATCACCGGCAAGGCCGCGAGCAATCTGCGCCGGGAAGGCGGCCGGCACGCACTCGCCACCATGTGCATCGGCGGCGGCCAGGGTATCGCCACGGTGCTGGAAGCAGCCTAGGCGGCACCGCATAGGATGACACTTCATCCTGAGCGCCGCGCTTCTCCTTCGGGACGTTCCGTCGGAGCTCTTCAGGATGACGCGCGGCAGTCGAAGGACGAAGCATGAGGCTGCGGGCGGAGACGGGAGTGGATGGCAAGATGGAAATCAAGAAAGCCGCGGTGATCGGCGCCGGCGTTATGGGCAGCGGCATTGCCGCGCACATCGCCAATGCGGGCGTGCCGGTGGTCCTGTTGGACATCGTACCGGAGGGGGCGAACGACCGCTCCAAGCTGGCCAAGGACGCGATCGCCCGCATGCTCAAGACGGATCCGGCGCCGTTCATGCACAAGCGAACGGCCAAGCTGGTGACGCCGGGCAATCTCGAAGACGATATCGGATTGCTTGCGGACGCAGACTGGATCCTCGAGGCGGTGGTCGAAAACCCGCAGGTCAAGCAAGCGCTCTACGAAAAGCTGGAACAGATCCGCAAGCCCGGCTCGGTGGTCTCGTCCAATACGTCGACGATCCCGCTGGCAAAGCTGGTCGAGGGGCTGCCGGAGCGCTTCCGGCAAGACTTCATCATCACCCATTTCTTCAACCCGCCCCGATACCTGCGGCTCCTGGAGATCGTCGCCGGGCCCGAAAGCCGGGCAGAAGCGGTGGACGCCGTGCATCGATTCTCCGATACGGGCCTGGGCAAGGGCGTCGTGCGCTGCAAGGACACGCCGGGCTTCATCGCCAACCGGATCGGCACCATGTGGATCCAGATCGCCGTCAACGAGGCGCTCGACGGCGGGCTCACGGTCGAAGAGGCGGACGCGATCGCCAGCCGGCCCATGGGCGTGCCCAAGACCGGGATCTTCGGGCTCCTGGATCTGGTCGGCATCGACTTGATCCCGCATGTCTCCAAGTCGCTCCGCGACAACGTGCCGGAAGACGACGCGTTCCGACCGGTCTACCGCATCTCGGACCGGGTCAAGACGATGATCGCCGACGGCTACACCGGGCGGAAAGGCAAGGGCGGCTTCTACCGGCTGAACAAAGAGGGCGGCAAGCGGGTCAAAGAGGCGATCGATCTCGCGACTGGCGCCTACCGGCCGGTCCAGACGCCGCAGCTCGCCTCATTGCAGGCGGCCAAAGCCGGGCTCCGGACGCTGGTCGAGCATCCGGACAAGGGCGGCCACTACGCTTGGAAAATCCTGGCCCACACGCTTTCCTATTCGGCGGCGCTGGTCCCTGGCATCGCCGACGACATCCATGCGGTCGACGAGGCCATGCGCCTGGGTTACGCCTGGAAATGGGGGCCGTTCGAGCTGATCGACAAGCTGGGCCCGGCCTGGTTCGCCGAACGCCTGGCCGCCGACGGCCTGCCGGTGCCGGAGTTGCTCAAGCAGGTCGGTGACGGCACCTTCTACCGGGTCGAGGGCGGGCGGCTGCAGTGTTTCGGCAGCGACGGCGCCTATCACGACATCGTCCGGCCCGAGGGCGTCCTGTTGCTGGAAGACGTCAAACGCGCGTCCGAACGCGTTGCCGGCAACGCCGCCGCGAGCCTTTGGGACATTGGCGACGGCGTCGCCTGTCTCGAGTTCCACACCAAGATGAACGCGATCGACCCGGACGTGCTGGCCATGATCGGCCAGGCGGTCGCGACCGTGCAGAAGGGCGACCGGTTCCGGGCTCTCGTGCTCTACAACGAAGGCAGCAACTTCTCGGTCGGCGCCAATATCGGGCTCGCCCTGTTCGCCGCCAACATCGCCATGTGGCCCGCGATCGAGAACATGGTCCAGGCCGGGCAGCAGACCTACAAGATGCTGAAATACGCGTCTTTCCCGGTGGTCGGCGCGCCCTCGGGTATGGCGCTCGGCGGCGGCTGCGAGGTGCTGATGCACTGCGCGGCGGTCCAGGCCCACGCCGAGACCTATACGGGCCTCGTCGAGGTGGGGGTCGGCGTGGTGCCCAGTTGGGGCGGCTGCAAGGAGCTGCTGACCCGCTGGGCGCAGATGGAAAAGGGACCCAAAGGCCCGATGCCGCCCGTCGCCAAGGCCTTCGAAACGATCTCCATGGCCAAGGTGGCGAAATCCGCCGCCGAGGCCAGGGAGATGGGCTTTCTGCGCGAGGGAGACGGCATCACCATGAACCGGGACCGCCTGCTGGCCGACGCCAAGGCCAAGGCGCTGGCGATGGTCGAGGGATATGCCCCGCCCGAGCCCGTCGAGCTGACCCTGCCGGGATCCAGCGGCAAGACGGCCATGAACCTGGCGGTCGACGGATTTGCGCGCCAGGGGCTCGCGACGCCCCATGACGTGGTGGTCGCCGGCGCCCTGGCCGAGGTGCTCTCCGGCGACGACACCGACATCACGGCGACCGTCACCGAGGACCGCATTCTGGAACTCGAGCGGGCGGCGTTCATGAGGCTCGCGCGGACGCCGGCCACGCTCGCCCGCATCGAATACATGCTGGACACCGGCAAACCACTGAGGAACTGAGCCTATGGCCACCTATGAAGCACCGCTGCGCGACATGGCGTTTGTCCTGCACGAGCTGTTGGACATGGAACAGCTTGCCAAGCTGCCCGGCTATGAGGAGGCGACCCGCGACCTGATCGACGCCGTGCTCGAGGAAGGCGCCAAGTTCTGCGAGAACGAGCTGTTCCCGTTGAACCGGAGCGGCGACGAGGAAGGCTGCACCTATGAGAACGGCGTGGTGCGCACGCCCAAGGGGTTCAAGGAGGCCTATGCCGCCTTCACCGAAGGCGGCTGGCACGCGCTCTCCTTCGACACCGCCTATGGCGGCCAGGGACTGCCAAAGGCGCTCAACGTCGTTCTCGAAGAGATGATCTGCGCCGCGAACCTGTCCTTCGGCACTTATCCCGGCCTGTCGGGGGGCGCCTACAACGCACTCGAGCTGCATGGCAGCGAAGAGCTCAAGTCGCGCTACCTGCCCAAGCTCGCCGAGGGTACCTGGTCCGGCACCATGTGCCTGACCGAACCCCAATGCGGGACCGATCTGGGGCTGATCCGCAGCAAGGCCGAGCCCGGTGAGGACGGCAGCTACAAGATCACCGGCACCAAGATCTTCATCACCGCGGGCGAGCACGACTTGGCGGAGAACATCCTGCATCTGGTGCTGGCCCGGCTGCCGGACGCGCCGGAAGGCATCAAGGGCATCAGCCTGTTCCTGGTCCCCAAGTTCCTGCCCAAGGAGAACGGCAGTGCCGGCCCGCGCAACGGCGTGCAGTGCAGCGGCATCGAGCACAAGATGGGCATCGCCGCGTCCTCGACCTGCGTCATGAACTTCGACGAGGCGACGGGCTGGCTCGTGGGCGAGCCGCATCGCGGCATGCGCGCCATGTTCACCATGATGAACACCGCGCGTCTCGGCGTGGGCGTCCAGGGGCTCGGCCTCTCGGACGTCGCCTATCAGGGCGCTTGCGCATACGCCCGCGAGCGGCTGCAGGGCCGCGCGCTCACCGGTGCGAAGAACGCCCAGGCCGCCGCAGACCCGATCATCGTGCATCCCGATGTGCGCCGCATGCTGTTGACCATGCGGGCCAACACCGAGGCGGCCCGGGCGCTGGCCTATTGGATCGGCATGCAGGTGGACGTCTCGCTCAAGCATCCCGATGCGGAGGTGCGCGCCGAGGCCGAGGACCTGCTGGCGCTGATGACGCCGATCATCAAGGCGCGCTTCACCGACATGGGCTTCGAGTCGGCCAATCTGGGCGTCCAGGTTTATGGCGGACACGGCTACATCCGCGAGCACGGCATGGAGCAATATGTGCGCGACGCCCGCATCACCCAGATCTACGAGGGTACCAACGGGATCCAGGCGCTCGATCTGGTGGGCCGCAAGCTGCCCGCCCATACCGGGCGCATGCTGCGCCGGTTCTTCCATCCGCTGGCCGACTTCTTGGAGGAGGAGAAGTCGGATCCGGCCATGGCCGAGTTCACCAAGCCGCTCGCCAAGGCATTTGGGCGGCTGCAGGAAGGCACGACCTGGATCGCCCAGAACGGCCTGCGCGACCCGGAAGAGGCGGGCGCCGCGGCGGTCGACTATCTCAGGCTCTTCGCGCTGGTCGCCATGGGCTGGATGTGGGCCCGCATGGCCAAGCTGGCGCTGGCCCGACAGGACGGCGACGAGGCCGCGTTCTACAAGGCGAAGCTCGCCACCGGGCGCTTCTTTATGACCCGCATCCTGCCCGAGAGCGCCGCGCGTCTGGAGGCCATCAAGGCCGGCAAGGCGCCGCTCATGGAGCTGGCCGAAGCGGCGTTCTAGTAGTTTGTGAAAAAGTCCCTCGCTTTGCTCGGTGTACTTTTTCACAGTCAAGGAAGTAGCGAAAACAAGTCTTGGGGCGGCCAGGCGACTTGTTTTCACGTACTCTGGTCACGCTCATGACGGACGCGCCCGTCATGAGCGTGACCCGCATGCGCAGGGTCTTGCGGTCGAAGCCGCAACAGCCTGCACATCAGACACGGAAAAATCCGATGCAGAGCCGCCTCAAGTCGGATTTTTTCCTCAGTCCAAGCGGGAAAAAGTGCACTGAGGCCGAGCTACGCGAGGCCGAAAGACTTTTTCACGAACAGCTTTCTAGAGCCGGCGTCGGCCGCCCATCTGCTTTTCGAAATACTGCTGGTGGTAGTCCTCGGCCATCCAGAAGTCCGGCGCAGGCAGGATCTCCGTCACGATCGGGCGGGGGAAACGCCCGGCGGCCTCGAGCGCGTCTTTCGAGGCGCGTGCCGCCTGTTCCTGCGCGTCGTCGTGAAAGAAGATCGCGGAGCGGTACTGGCTGCCCATGTCGGGACCCTGCCGGTTGAGCTGGGTCGGGTCGTGCACCTGCCAGAACAGATTCAAGAGATCCTCGTAGGAAATCCGGGCCGGGTCGTATTCCACCTGGACCGCCTCGGCGTGTCCGGTGGTATCCGAGCACACTTCCTTGTAGCCCGGGTTGGCCGTGTGCCCGCCGGTATAGCCGACCGCCGTGGCCACGACGCCGTCGAGCCTGCGAAACGCCGCTTCGACGCCCCAGAAGCATCCGGCGGCAAAGGTTGCTTTTTCGGTCATGCCGATGCCTTTCGTGATGATCGTGCCCGAGCGGCACCCCTTGGCCCTGAAACTAAGACGATCTGACGATAAGCAAAGGCCCTTGGCAAGGGGGCGGCATCGTACAAGGGTTCGGGCTTTGTCGCGCCAGCTGAACCCTTGCCCCGGTCCCGCCCTGCCGACTGCGCGCGACGATCCCAGGCGTATTTCCGCCATGCACGGGTGTTGGCAGGGACGCTGCGCGCATGCGTCACAGTTTGTCGCGCTTGATCCTTGGGGGACGATGCTCCAAATTTGTGCGTATGCACCATAACCAAAGCATCGTCTCCTAGACTAGGCAGTCCATGGAAAACGAGATCGGCATCCCAACCGCCAAGTTTCAGATCGGCGACATCGTCAAGCACCGCTTCTTTCCGTTTCGCGGCGTAATCTTCGATGTGGATCCGGTGTTCGCCAACACGGAGGAATGGTGGCTGTCGATCCCGGAGGAGATGCGGCCGCGCAAGGACCAGCCCTTCTACCACCTCCTGGCCGAGAACGAAGAGACCACCTATACCGCCTACGTTTCGGAGCAGAACCTGCTGCCCGACGAGACCAGTGGCCCGGTGTCCCATCCGGAGATCGACGACATCTTCATGGGCATCGAGAACGGCCGCTACGTGCTCCGCTCCCACACCACCAACTGATCGCCGCGCAGCGCCGCCGCCCTGCGTTTACGCGGAGCTGGCCGTCGTGCTACGATTCCGGTCATGGAGGATTGGCTTACATCCGCCTCGTCTCCCCCGGCCGGTGACCGGGCCACGCCTCTGGGCAGGCGGTTCGCGCTTGGCCTGCTCGATGCCGCCGCCGCGCTGTTGGCGGGCCTCTGTCAAGTCTTCGATGTGACTCCCGACAGCCTGCGTCGATCGCGGCGCGGCAACCAACCGCCGCCGTCCGGCGGTCCGGGCGCCTTCTGAGGCTGCCGCGCGCCCGCGGCTCTCGCTTTCCGGTGTCCTGAAGCTCGATGTCGCCTTTGTTCGATCCCCGCCGTCCCGGTTTCCTGGCCGATCCCTATCCCGATTTCGCCGCGCTGCGCGCGCGCGAGCCCGTGCACTGGTGCGAGGGTCTCAAGAGCTGGGTGATCACCGGCTACGATCTGTGCAAACAGGCGCTCAACGACCCGCAACTGTCGGCCGACCGGATCTCGCCGTTCCGGGACAGCCTGGGCGAAACCGAGCGCCGGCGCATTGGCGACCTTTTGGCCATGTTGGAGGATTGGATGGTGTTCGCCGATCCGCCCCGGCATACCCGCTTGCGGCGGGCGGCCAATCAGATCTTTCCACCGCGCGTCATGGAAGGTATGGCCCCGCGGGTGCAGGCGATCGTGGCCGGACTGATCGACGGCATGGCGGAGCGGCGCGCCGGCGACCTGATCCGCGATTTCGGCTTTCCGCTGCCCGTCATGGTGATTGCCGACATGCTGGGGCTGCCGCTCGAGGATCAGGACAAGTTCAAGGTCTGGTCGGACGATCTCGCCACCTTCGTCGGCAGCGCCCAGCTTACGCCGGACAAGCGCGCGCGCGCGCAGGACAGCGCCAGGGCCATGTGCGACTACGTGCATGCGGCCGTCGCGGCGCGCCGACGGGAGCCGCGGGACGACCGACTGACCCGGTTGATGGCACTGGCCGACGAAAGCGGCGAGCTTAGCGAGCGGGAGATGGTGGCGACCTGCGTGTTGTTGCTGTTCGCGGGCCACGAGACCACGACCAACCTGATCGGTAACGGCATGCTGGCCCTGATGCGGCACCCGGCCGAGCTCGAAGGGTTACGCCGCCAGCCGGAGCTGACCGAGGCGGCGGTCGAGGAAATGCTGCGCTATGACGGACCGACCTTGGCGATGACGCGTATCGCGCTCGAAGACGTGGACTATGGCGGCACTACCTTTCGCAAGGGCGACCGGATCTTTGTCTTTCTCGCCGCCGCCAACCGGGATCCGGCGCGGTTTCCGGACCCGGACAGGCTGGACATCGCACGCGAGGACAACCGGCATCTTACCTTCGGCTATGGCATTCATTTCTGTCTCGGCGCGCCGCTCGCGCGGCTCGAAGGGCGAATCGCCATCCGGGCCCTGCTGGCGCGGCTCGGTGCGCCGGCGTTGGCGGAGCCGGCCCCGGAATGGATCGATTCCCTCTCGCTGCGGGGCGTCGGCGCCCTGCCGGTGACCTTCCCGTCTTGATCCGATTGCCGCGGCGCCTCGGTTTTGCCACTGTTTTTCCCTAGTTTTTACGCCGGTGCTTCTGTATCAAGGGGAATCGCCGCTGCATATCTGCGCGGTTCCGGGCTAGAGGGGTCGATGAGCGAAGAAGTCGGTTGGGCGCTGCCGCTCGACATCAGCTGCTCGAAGGGGTTCGTTGACTGGCTGAGTGACACCGGCGTGAGCGTGGTCTTCACGGCCCCGCGTTCCGGCAAGATCTACTTCGTCGGTCTGAACGAGAACCGGACGCTCTCGGTGTTCGAGCGCGGCTTCGAGAAGGCGCGCGCGATCCACGGCGTGCACGACACCTTGTATCTCGGATCTCTCTACCAGCTCTGGCGTTTCGAGAACGTATTGAGCGAAGGTCAGGAGGCCGAAGGCTACGACCGGCTCTATCTGCCCCAGACCGCCTACACGACGGGCGATCTCGATATCCACGACATCGCCACGGACGATCAAGGCGAGATCTATTTCGTCAACACGCTGTTCAACTGTATCGCCACGGTCAGCGACCGGCACAGCTTCCTGCCGGTCTGGCGGCCGTCCTTCGTCGAATCACTGACCGCGGGCGACCGCTGTCATCTGACCGGGATGGCGATGGTCGACGGCGAGATCGCCTATGCCACGGTCGCGGGCCGATCCGATCGGGTCGACGGCTGGCGCGACGACGTCTGGGACGGCGGCAGCCTGATCGAGGTCCCGTCTGGCCGAACCGTGGTCTCAGGCCTGTCGCTGCCGCACGGACCGCGCTTCCGCGATGGCAAGCTGTGGCTGATGGATTCGGGCAGCGGCCATTTCGGCCATGTGGACCTGGACCGGGGCGTCTTCGAGCCCATGGTGCTTTGTCCCGGCTATCTGCGCGACATCGATTTCGTCGACCGGTTTGCCGTGGTCGCGATCTCGGCCCGGCGCGACGGCGTGGTCATCGACGGTCTCAAGCTGGGCGGCAATCTGGAAGAGAAGAACGCCTATCCGCAATGCGCGATCGCGGTGATCGACCTGGAGGAAGGCGCTTTGGTCCACTGGATGCGGCTGACCGGCTCGATCCAGGAGATCGGCGGCGTGGCCGCGCTCGAGGGCTCGCGCCGACCGGCCGCCATCGGCCTGATGACCGACGAGGTCTGCCGCGTGCTTAGCGTCGGTCCGGACCACGCCCTGCCAGCCGGCCGCCATCAGATGCCACGACGTCAGGCCGGCGGCTAAGCCCGCACTCCACAGCCTTTGATCCACCCCCGCGCCAACCCTCCCTTTTCGAGGGGGAGGGGGCACTTGTCTGTGGGGCCTGGTATGTTCCCTCCCGCCTTGTGGAGGAGGCGCAGGCGGGCCGCGCGTCAACCCTCGCGCCGGTCCAGCATGCCGCGCATCATCCGGCCCGCCCCGGGCACGACCACCCCGCGCGGCAGATAGCGTCCGATCACGCTGGTCAGGCGGTTCTTGGTCGACGGCAGGCAGACCGTCGTCCGGCCGAGGCTGGCGAGCGCCCGCCGGGCCACCCGCTCGGGCGTCGCGATCAGGGAGAGCGCCTCCATCGCCATGCCGGCGCGGTCGAAGAAATCCGTGTCCGTCGCCCCGGGACAGAGCGCCAGCACGTCCACCGGCGCCCCGCTGAGCTCCTGCGCCAGCGCCTCGGCGAAGTGCAGGTCGAACGCCTTGCTCGCCGCATAGGTGGCCATGAAGGGCACAGGCTGGAAGCCCGCCACGCTCGAGACGATGATGACGCCGGCACGGGCCTCGGGCCGGGCGCGCGCCAGCATGTCGGGCAAGAGCGCGCGGGTGATCACCACCGGGGCCAGCACGTTGACTTCGACCATCGCCCGTTCCGTCGCCGCAGGGTTCTCGCCGAAGGGGCCCAGCCGGCCGAGGCCGGCATTGTTGATCAGCAGGTCGACCGGGAACTGCCGGGCCCAGTCGATGACCGCTTCTCGGCCCGCCTCGGTGGCCAGGTCGGCGGCGCGGGTCTCGACCGTCCGATCCGGCCTCGCCAGACGCTCGGCGCGCGCGGCCAGGCGCGCCTCGTCCCGGCCGGTGAGCAAGAGCCCGGTCTCGGCAGGCAGGGCCTCGGCAAAGGCGGCACCGATCCCACGGGAGGCGCCGGTGATCAAGGCAAGCGTGTGCGGCATGGCAGGGTCCTGGATGGCAAGCGATCGATCCCGCCACTGTAATCACCGCGACAGGCGCAGCAAAGCGGGCCCGCGCTTGACGCGAAGGCAGGCCGTTCTTGTAACGCCGCCCCGGCCCTAGCCCATCGAGGGGGAGGGAGAAGTTCGTGTGGCAGCTTGATCGATTTCCCTCCCCCTTGTGGGGGAGGCAGAAAGCGGGACGCCGCGCCGCCGCGGGCGGTTGCGCCGCGCCGCCGCCTGTGCTTGATCACGGCAGCACCGGCAAAAGGGCGGAGCCATGGCCAGCTTCAAGACCATCGACGATCTGGACGTGCGCGGACAGCGGGTGCTGTTGCGCGCCGATCTCAACGTGCCCATGGCGGACGGCGCGGTCAGCGACGCGACCCGCATCACACGGCTTGCGCCCACCGTCACCGAGCTCGCCGAACGCGGCGCGCGGGTCGTGGCGATGTCCCATTTCGGCCGGCCCAAGGGCCAGATGGTCCCGGAGATGTCGCTCGGGCCCGTGGTCGAGGCGCTTGCGGACGCGCTCGGCCGGGAGGTGGCGTTCGCGCCGGATTGCGTCGGGCCGGCGGCGGCCCAGGTCGTCGACACGCTGCCCGAGGGCGGCGTCGCGCTCTTGGAGAACCTGCGCTTTCATGCCGGCGAAGAGGCCAACGACCCGGCGTTCGCCACGGGGCTCGCCGCCCTCGGCGATCTTTACGTCAATGACGCCTTTTCCGCGTCGCACCGCGCGCACGCCTCGATCGTCGGCCTGCCGCAGCGGCTGCCGGCGGCGGCCGGGCGGCTCCTGCAGGCTGAGATCGAGGCGCTGACGGCCGCGCTGGAGAACCCCGCCCGGCCGCTCATGGCGGTGGTCGGCGGGGCCAAGATCTCGACCAAGCTGGCGCTCTTGGCCAACCTCACCGCCAAGGTGGACCTCCTGGTGATCGGCGGCGGCATGGCCAACACCTTTCTGCACGCCCGAGGGGTGGCGGTCGGCGCGTCCCTGTGCGAGCCCGACCTGGCCGACACCGCGCGCGAGGTGATGGCCCGGGCCGAGGCTGGCGGCTGCGAGATCCTGCTGCCAACGGACGCGGTGGTGGCGGGCAAGCTGGCGCCGGGCGCCGAGACCCGGACGGTGGCAATCGACGCGGTACCGGACGACGCCATGATCCTGGATGTGGGGCCGGACAGCGCCCGGGATCTGGCGGCGCGGCTGGAGGACTGCCGCTCGCTGGTCTGGAACGGGCCCTTGGGCGCCTTCGAGACGCCGCCCTTCGATGCCGGCACCGCGGCCGTGGCGCGTCGCGCCGCCGATCTGACTCGGTCGGGACGCCTCTTGAGCGTGGCCGGTGGTGGTGACACGGTGGCGGCCTTGGCCCAGGCCGGCGTGCTGGACGCGTTCTCCTACGTCTCTACGGCGGGCGGGGCGTTCCTGGAATGGCTCGAAGGCAAGGAGCTGCCGGGCGTCGCGGCGCTCGAGGCCGCCGCGTGACCGGTCGGGGCCGGGGATACTCTAGCCGTCCGCCGCTTCGTCTGTTTCGAGCCGCTTGATGGCGTAGAGGTAGTCCGGGTCCATCCGCCAGCGCTGCACGACATAGAGCGCGACCTTTTCCTTGACCCGGTCGAACAGCGCCAGCGCGCGGGGCAGTTCCTGCGGATCGACGCTCTTGTCGCCCGGCCGCGCCTGGCGGCTGAGCAACAGGATCGAGGCGAAGTCGGCTTTGGCGACGCCGGCAGATTTGCAGGCGATGGCCAAGGCCTGTCCGCCCGGCTCATAGATGAAGCGCCGGATCTGCTTCAACGGCAGTCCGGCCATCTCCGCGAGCAGGCCCTCGAACAGGGCGACCTCGCCTTCGCGCAGGAGATCGATGAGGAAGCGGGGTGACAGCGCGTTGGCGTGCGCCAGGAGTTCGGCGAGCTCCACCGGGCGCGGCTGGCCGAGCCGGGAACGCTCGCGGATCTCGTCCATGAGCTGCTCGGCGGTCGGCCCCAGATTGGCGTCGAGCACGGGGGCTTCGATCTCGAAATTCACCAGGATGTACTCGCGCAGCGAGGCGGACACCACAGCGTACATGCGCGCTGCGAGGTCGGCCGGCAGCTCCTCCCTGCGGACCAGAGGCTCCCGGTAGGCGCCGATGGTCTGCGACTGCTCGACCAGGAACTCGAGCGCCGGCTCGGAAATATGGGCGCCGGTGTTCTCCAACAGCGTCCGCACCACCGAGGTGTCGCCGCGCTCGACCAGCTCGTCCGAGACCGCCTCGCTGACCTCATCGCGCATGGCGATCGACAGCATGTGCTGTCGCGTCCGGTGGTGGATGATCTCGATCAGGTCGGGGTCCTGCAGCAGGCTGCTGCGCTTGAGGATCGGATAGGCGACCCGGAACTCGTCATTCGCCAGCGCCAGGATCAGACCGCGGGGCGCCTGGGGAACGTCCGCCAGCCGATCCGCCAGCGCCGCTTTGACCGACTGCTCGACGTCGTTGACGAGCCGCACCAGGATGTCTTCCATCAGCGACCGTTCGCCCTCGGTCAGCTCCCGGCTGGTTCCGCCGAACAGGTCGCCGACCTGGCGCAACAACGCGGCCCGGCCCTGGGACGACTTGTCCCGCGCCAGCGCCAGCAGTGCCTCGGCATCCAGCTCCGGCTCTGCGGCGTAGTCTTCCAGCTGTTGTGCGACGGCCAAGACGATGATCCCCCAAGGCAGGAGTCGAGCGAGCCAAAAATCCTAAATACAAGATATTATTGAATTATTAATTCCATAAATGCTGGAGATCGGCCCAAGTCGCTGTTCGGGCTTCATTTTCAGTGTCGCAAGAGATAGTCGCCGGGGCGGCTCTACTTTAGCGTGCCGGCGGCCCGGTTTACCTGGTATTAGCCAATATTGCTTGCCGTAGGCGGGCGCGAATTGAGCGGTCGCCGCTCTATCCGGAGCGCAGCAAAAAGTGGCAGTTGGCGGTGGCGATGGGCCGGTCGGCCTCGTCCTGCCAGGCCTCGACCGCGACCGTGGCGATGCGCCGGCCCTGCTTGGTGACGATCCCGCGGGCGAAGCTGTCCTTGGGCCCGGCCGGGCGCAGATAGTCGATGGTGATGTTGATGATCTTCGGCACCGAGACCGTCTCGCGCGCCCAAAGCAGTTCGATGATGGCGGCGGTCTCCAGGAAGGCGCCGACCACGCCGCCGTGCAGCGCCGGCAGCGCCGGGTTGCCCAGGTTGCGCTCGTTGTAGGCGAGACGGGTGATGACCCGGCCGTCCGTCTCCTCGGCGCTGATGCCGAGAAAACCCGCATAGGGGATCGCCTGGGAGATCAGGCCAAGGTCCCGCTCGCGGCGGGCCTGTTCGAGGATCGATTCCAGGGTCATCGCGGCCGCCGGTCCGCTTCCAGGCCGCCGCCCACGCTCTTGACCACGAAGGACGCCTGGCAGGCGGCCACCGGGTCGTCCTCGCCCTCATCGGCGTGATAGGCGCTGGCGCGCACGAAGGCCACCTGGCGGGTCATGCGAAAGCACTCGGCCCGGGCCAACACGTCCTTGCCCGGCGTGGCCGGCCGCAGATAGTCGATGCGCAGATCCAGGGTGGCGATGGGGCCGGGCTCGGCCATCGCGGCCAGCACCGCGAGCCCCGCGGCCGAATCGATCAAGGTGGTCACGGCGCCGCCGTGCAGCACCCCCGATTCGACGTCGCCCACCAGAGTTTCCTGATAGGGCAGGAGCATGACCGCGACCCCGTCGCCGATCTCCAGCGCGCGCATGGAGAGCGCCCGGATATGAGGGATGATGGCTTCGTAGCCGAGCCTGAGGTCGTTCATGGGCGGGGGCCTGGATCCGAACGGAATCGGGCTCACTATGGCGATTTCCCCGCATTCGGCAAGCCGCATGGGTCCGGCTGCCGGACGTTTGCCGCGAATTTTACCTTTTGTTCATCTCCGCCCGGCTAGCGTGCCGGGGTCTCGATCCAGCCCCAGATCCATGACCATCCAGCCCACCTCCTCGCTCCTGCAAGCCATCACCAAATCTGCCCATACCGCGGCGCAGAGGCCGGTTCCGCCCGGGCCGGACCCGGTCCGGCC
>JASJBI010000018.1 GCA_030066595.1 Alphaproteobacteria bacterium
AGCGCTATAGGTGCAGGCCCGCCGGCCCGTTGTCAAGGGCGGCCGCCGGCCGGGCCGCCTCCCCGGCCCCGACGGGCCATGTCTTGCGGATCCAGCCGCCGCCGAGCACCCGCGTGCCGTCATAGACCACGCAGGCCTGGCCGGGCGCCACGCCGAATTGCGGGTCTCGGAGCGCCACCTCTGCCCGCCCGCCGGATTGCAGACGCACCCGTGCCGGCACCGCCGCCTGGGCCGAGCGCAGCTTGACCGCGGCCTCGACGTCCTGAGCCATGGAGGCCTCGACTGCGAGCCAGTTGACCTCGCCGAGCAGCACCCGGTCCACAGCCAGCGCTTCCCTCGGCCCGACCACGACCCGGCGCTCTTCGGGCTCGAGCCGGACCACATAGAGCGGGCGCTTGTCGCTGCCGTGGCGGCCGCCCACGTCCAGCCCCCGGCGCTGGCCCACCGTGAAGCCGACGATGCCGGCGTGCCGGCCCAGCACGGTGCCGTCCAGATGCACGATCTCGCCGGGCTCGTGCGCCTCGGGCCTGAGCTTGCGGACCACGTCCGCATAGTTGCCGTTGGGCACGAAACAGATGTCCTGGCTGTCGGGCTTGGCCGCGACCGGCAGCGCGAAGCGCTTGGCCAGCGCCCGGGTCTCGCGCTTGTCGAGGCCGCCCAGGGGAAACCTGAGAAAGTCCAACTGTTCCGGCGTGGTGGCGAACAGGAAGTAGCTCTGGTCGCGGGAGATGTCCCTGGCCCGGTGCAGCTCGGGGCCGTTCGGGCCCGGGACCCGGCGCACATAGTGGCCGGTGGCGAGCGCCTGCGCGTCCAGCTCCCGCGCCGCCGTCAACAGATCCCGGAACTTGACCGTCTGGTTGCAACGGATGCAGGGGATCGGGGTCTCGCCGCGCAAATAGGCGTCGGCGAAGTCGTCGATCACGCTCTCCCGGAAGCGGGACTCGTAGTCCAGCACGTAGTGCGGCATGCCGATGGTCGCGGCCACGCGGCGGGCGTCGTGGATGTCCTGGCCGGCGCAGCAGGCGCCCTTGCGGCCGACCGCGGCGCCGTGGTCGTAGAGCTGGAGCGTGATGCCCACGACATCGAAGCCGGCCTCGGCCAGGAGCGCGGCCGTGACCGAGCTGTCCACGCCGCCGGACATGGCGACCACCACCCGGCTGCCGGGCGCGATATCGAAATCCCTCGTCATGCCGCGAAATATAGGGACGGGCCCCTGCCGGGTCTAGCAGGCTACTCAAAGGCTTCCGAGAGTTCGCCTGACCTCACCCTTCGTCCCTCGACAAGCTCGGGATGAGGAAGCTCAGGATGAGGTCAAACCTTCAAATGCGCACCTTCACACCGAGCACTTCATCCTGAGGAGCCGCCTTCTCCTTCGAGACGGCCCTTCATCAGGCCTCCTCAGGATGAAGGCGGCGTCTCGAAGGACGAAATGCGAGGGTGAGCGTGAACGGTGTTCCAGCCACCTGACTACCTGCGCCCCGCCAGGACCTCGCGGAACCGGCGCAAGGGCGCGTGGTCGTACATCAGGCCGACGGGCACACTGAAATGCCCCCGCGGCCAGATGAACCGGTTGGCCTCGGGGATGCCCCAGTCCTCGACGATCTTGAGGCCGCTGTCATAGGGGGTGACGTCGTCATAGCGCCCGAGCACCGTGACGATCGCCTCGGGCGGCACCACCGGCGGCCTGTCCGCCGGATCCAGGAGCGGCAGATAGCGAGCCAACAGGTCCGGCGTCCAGCCCTGCGCCTCGGTCGCGGCGACCATGCCCCAGGTCCGCGCCAGTGCGCCGCGCAGCACCGCGTCCTGGTGCTTGCCGCAATGGGTGATCAAGAGGGCCGCGTCCGGCTGCAGGTGGGCCGGCCAGTGCCGCGCCTTGTCGCAGATCAGCTGGGAGAGCAGCGCGCCCAGGCTGGAGCCGCCGACGGCGACGGGGCCCTTGCTGTGGGCCCGGCACCAGTCCATCAGCACGGCCCACTCCTTGACCTCCGCATGGAACAGATCGAGCGCGCCCTGAGGCGGGGTGGCGATGAACTGTTCGCCGCCATAACGGCCATCCGGCACCCGGCGGCCGTGCCAAGGCGCCTCGGGCCGGACCACGCGGATGCCCATGGCGACCATGGCGGCGACCTCGTCCACCAGCCCGTGCCAGTGATCGAACTCGACGCAGACCCCGTGGCCGAAGATCAGGGTCGGCGGATCCTTCGCATCCTCGGGCTCGTAGACGCGCGCCACCACCTGGTCGCCCATGCGCGCCGACGGCGAGGCGAAGCGCAGCCAGTAGTTCACCCCGATCGGCGCGGGGAACGGCTTGGATTGGTCGATCGGCGGCATCTGAGCAGGCGCCGCAAAGGCGCCGGCAGGGTCGTCCGCGGCGGCACCGTAAAGCACTTCCACCTGGTCGGGCGCCGGCACCGCCCAGCGCACATAGGGCACCTGGCGCCGCGCGCCGATGAAGGCGAAATGGCGGCGCATGGCGTTATAGGCGGTGCGCCGGTCGAGCCGGCCCGCCTCGATCGCGGCCAAGCGCTCGGGCGCCAGCCCGTCCGAGCCGAAAAAGGCCTCCTGCCAGGCGGCTTCGCCGGCGCTGACCTCCGCGCGCCGGTTTTCGAACCGGGCGAGCACGGCCTCCAGCCGTGCATACTGGGCCGGCATCGGCTCCATCGGGATCTCTGCGAAGAAGCGGTCCGGATCGCCATCGGCCGCGCGGGCCGCCGCCCACATCCTGGATAGGGGGAAGAACCAGCGCTCCAAGACCCACAACGCGGCCCGGTCCCACCAGGGGCGCGCCACCAGTCCGCCGATGGGCGAGCGCAGCCAGAAGGCGAACAGGTCCTCGGCATGACGCCGGACCGGAGCTTCCCAGTTCACTGGGCCGCCATCCTCTCGGGCGCAGGGATCAGATGCGCGATGGAATTCACATAGCGCCGCAGCAGCGGCACGTCCTCCGGATTGGCGGCATAGCCCGCCTCTCCCCGGACAATCAGGCCGCGCTGGCAGAGGCTGTCGAAGGCTTTGTCGAGGGCCGCCGCCCGCTCCGCCTCGGGAATGGGCATCTGGGCGCCGGCTCCGATCAGCTCGTCGGCCAGCGCTCCGGCGCGCCGCTTGAGCGCGTCCGCCTCGCGGGCTTCGCCCGGGGCCTCGAGCAGGGCCGCGGCGATCAGCGGGACGGGCAGGACCGGCATGACCCGGGAAATCTCGTCCATCAGCTCGCGAGCCAGCCGGTCGATCCGCTCGAAGCGCGCTGCGCGATCGAGTTTGCGCAGATCGACGCGATGCCGCTTCAGCCACGCCTTCAGGGAGATCGGCTTGCCGAAACTGGCGCTCGCGTTGCCGAAGCCGACCCAGCGGGCGGTCACGGCGCGCCAGAGCTCGCGAAGCACGAACCGCAGGCTCGATCCCAGCACGAACCTCCCACCGCGGCCGCGGTAGTCCGTCTCCTGGTTTTCCACCAAGGTGCGTTCCTCGACGATCCGGTCGAAGTTGACCGCCACGGGCATGAACAGGATGTCGCGCGCGCCCTTGGGATCGAAGGTCTTGGTGATGTAGCCGAGCAGGCCGAGCTTGGGCGCCTGCAGGCGCCCGTCGCGGCTCAGCTTGCCTTCCGGGAACATGGCGTGCGGCACCCCGCCCTCCGTCGCCATCTGGACATAGCGCTCCAGCACCTTGCGGTACACCGGGTCGCTGGTGTCCCGGCGCACGATATAGGCGCCGGCAAAGCGCAGCACTTGGCTGAACGGCCAGATCCGGGCCCATTCGCCGGCCCCGTAGGACAGGGCAGCGCTGCCCGAGGCCAGATAGGTGACGAGGAAATAGTCCATGTTGCTGCGGTGGTTCATGAAGAACACGACGTCCGTGTCGGCATCGACCTTAGCCGGGAGTTGCGCATCCAGATAGCCCATGCGCACCCGATAGAACAGGCGGAAGAATCGACGGGCAAGCCGGAAGCCGATGCGGAAATAGAACCACGGGTTAAAGGCTGGCACCATCTCCCGGGCATAGGTCACGACCTCGGCCATGACGCCGTCCCGCGGCACGCTGCGCTCGGCCGCGGCGGCGGCGACGACCTCCATGACCTCGGGATCGTAGACGAGCCGGTCAACCAGGACCTGGCGCTTGGTCAGCTGAAAGGTGGGGATCTCGAGCCGCAGGCGGCTGTTCACCTCGGTGATGACCCGGTTGACCCGCCGGCGCAGGAACCAGCGCGCGCCCGGCAGCACGAAATGGTTGACGAGCGTCACCGCGGCCAGCAGGCCGACCAGGACCAAGAGCCATACCGGAACCGCGACGGTCCCCTCCATTGCCTTTCCTCCCCGACGAAAGACTAGCACGGGCAGACCGACGGCGCAGGCGGATCGCGACCATGGTTAACCGCGTTCACTGGGACCCGGCCGGTCTGTCAGTCTTGACAGTTCCGGCTCGCTCAGGCGGCTGTTACCGTGAGTCTCAAGAGGCTGGAGGCGGCCCAGGCTCTTCCTGTCTCTTTCGGCGCGTGGTCCGGGATTCGGGCGCAGGCTCGCCTTGGATGCGCGCGGAGCGATTGGGTGCATAGACCAATGCGGCACGAGTGGGGTCGGCGATGGCTCAGGGGCATTCCTCTGGTTGCCACTCCGCCGGCGTCGCTCTTGGCGACATAGGCGAAGCAGAAACTGCGGGGACGGGGCAATGGCGCAGGACCAACTCCTGGAACTCTTCATAGAGTTTGGGCTGGCGGGGGCGCTGGGCTTCGTGATCGGCCTGGAACGGGCCATGGGCGCCCGCGATGGGACCAACGCGGGCCTGCGCGATTTCGTTCTCTTTGCGCTGATCGGCGCGATCAGCGCCTTTGTCGCCAACCAGTTCGAAAACTCCTGGCTGATCGGCGCAGGCTTCCTCGCCGTCGTCGCCCTGCTCCTGATCGCGTATCTGGCCGACCGGGCACGGAACGTCGAGGATGCCGGCATCACCACGGAAGCCGCCGCCATCGTCACCTTCTTCCTGGGCGTGTTGACGATACAGGGCTTCTACGCCCTTTCGATCGCGCTGGGGATCGTACTGCTCACCGTCCTTTCGCAGAAGCGGGCGCTCACGCGCTTCAGCTCTCAGATCCAGACCTTCGAGCTCCAAGCGACGGTCAAGTTCCTGATCATCACCTTCATCATCCTGCCCGTCCTGCCGACCCGGTCCATGGACAACGTCCTGACCTATTCGATCGGCGAGGTCGCCTCTTTCGAGCAGACCACGGGCGAGCTCGCCTTCGTTCCCGCTGAGAACCAGGTCTTCCAGGTCGACACCAGCCTGAACCTGTACGGGGACGGCGGCTATCTCGGGGTGCTTGAGGTCACGAGCGCGACCGACGCCGGTGTGTCCGGCCGTTTCACGGCCGACGGGAACCAGCAGGTCGCCGCGGGGAACCAGCTCTCCACCTCCTTGGCGCCGATGTTCGTCATGCACATGCTCGCCGCGCTCAAGCCATTCAAAGTGTGGCTGATCGTGGTGCTGGTCTCCTTCATCAGCTTCATCGGCTACATCCTGGTCAAGATCCTCGGCAGTGGCGCCGGGATCGGACTGACCGGACTGATCGGGGGCCTCGCCTCGAGCACCGTCACGACCCTGAGCTTTGCCAGGCGCAGCAAGGAATTGCCGGCGTGGAACCAGCTCTTCGCGGTCGCCATCCTGCTGGCGTCATCGATCATGTTCCCGCGGCTGTTGATCCAGATCGGCGTGTTTAATCAGGCGCTGATGCGCAACATGGCCCTGCCGATCCTGGTCACCGGGGCTGTCGGTTTCATCATGGCCGGCCTGTTCCTCATACGCTCGAAGAAAGCGCATGAGGAGGGCCCCGAAGGCGGCCAGGAGATGAACCTGGACAATCCCTTCAGCTTGAAGTCCGCACTCACCTTCGGCCTGGTTTTCGCCGCGATCTTGATGGTGACGCGCCTCGCTATCACCTACCTGGGCGAAGCGTGGCTTCCCGTGGTCGCGATCGTCAGCGGCCTGACGGACGCCGATGCCATTGCCTTCTCTCTGAGCGACGCCCAGAGGTCCGGGCTGATCTCGCTCGACTGGGCCAGCTTCAACGTCGTCCTGGGCGCTCTCGCCAACACCTACATGAAGCTGTTCCTTGCGTTCTCCTTGGGCGACAGGGGGCTCTTCAAGCATCTCTTGCTGTCGTTCATGGTCATGGGCGCGGCCGGCATCATCACCATGCTGCTCTACTATGACCTGGGAAGTATGACCTGAGCGGCCTCACCGCCGAGCGCGGGAACGGCCAGGCGATCGATCGGCCGCGTTCGGAGTCGGAGATTCGCGGCGGGACAGCCCCGGCCGGTCAGCCGAGCGCCCGATCGGCCGCGTCCAGGCCCATCTGCCAGAAATCCGCTTCCAGCCGGGTCGCCTGCTCGAAGGTCGCGGCCAGTGAGGGAAACCGGGCCTCGCTGCCGCGCGTTGACCAGAGCCGGTCGAGCTGCGCCACCGCGCCCCGCACCACCTCCTGGTATTCGGCGCCGGCATACATCTCGATCCAAGCCGTGTAGGGGTTGTTGCCGGCGGCGGTCTCGGGATCGGCCGCCAGGCGGGCGCCGATCTCGCCATAGCCGATCACGCAGGGGGCGAGCGCCACGTGCAGATCGAGCACGTCCCCCGCCAAGCCGCGTTCCAGCACATAGCGGGTGTAGGCCATGGTCTCGCTCGCTTCGGGCAGCGCCCGCATGTCCGCTTCGCTGAGCCCCCAGCCCCTACAGAAGTCGACATGCAGTTTCATCTCCACGTCCAAAAGCGCGGTGGCCGTCTCGGCCGCCTGGCGCATGTCGTCCAGGGTCTCGCTCTTGTAGACCGCCAGGCCCCAGGCCCGGGCGAAGTGGATCAGAAACAGATAGTCCTGACCGAGATAGTGCCGGAACGCCGCCTCCGACAGCGAGCCGTCGGCGATCCGTCGCACGAATTCATGCGCCACGTAGCGCTGCCAGTCGTCCCGGCAGCTCTCCTTGAGGCGTTCGAACAGGGACGGCCCGGCCATCAGATTTCCCGCAGATCGAGCACGTCGTCCGGCAGGCGCACGGCCAGACCGTCGAGCGCCTCGGTCAGGACGACCTGGCAGCCGAGCCGCGAGGTCGGCGTGATGCCGAGGGCCAGATCCAACATGCTCATCTCCGCCTCGCTGGGCGGATCGAGCCGGTCGTAGAAGGCCGCGTCCACGATCACGTGACAGGTGGCGCAGGCCATGCACGCTTCGCAGGCGCCTTCGATGTCGATGCCGTTGTCATGGGCGATGTCCAGGATGGACTTTCCGGAGGCCGCCTCGACCTCCCGGCGCACGCCGTCCGCCGCCTCGAAAATCATCCGGGGCATGGCGATGGCTCAGGCGGCCGCGGACGGGCGGCGCGCCCGCGCGCGCAACGGCCGCCACGCGTCGAGGAACCGGTCAACGTCGGACGGTTGGCTGGCCCAGCCGAGGCTCACCCGGATCGCGCAGCGTGCGAGCGCCGGCTCGATGCCCATGGCGCCCAGCACATGCGACGGCGCGACCTTGCCGGACGAGCACGCGGCACCTGCGCTCACCGCCACCCCGGCCAGGTCCAGGCTCATGACCTGGGTCTCGGCCGACATGCCCGGCAACGCCACGCAGGTGGTGTTCGGCAGGCGCGCCCGCTCGCGGCCAAAGATCACCGCGTCCGGCGCGCTCTCGGCAATGCCCGCCTCCAGCCGGTCCCTAAGCGCGGCGATGCGGCCCTGCTCCTCGAGGCTGGAACTGGCCAGCTGGGCGGCGACGCCGAAGCCGGCGATGCCTGGCACGTTCTCCGTGCCGGCGCGCCGGCCCCGCTCCTGCCCGCCGCCCCGGATCTGCGGACTGAGCGCCACCTCATCCGCGACGATCAGGGCGCCGACCCCTTGCGGTCCGCCGAGCTTGTGCGCGGACAGCGTCACGAGATCCACGCCCAGCGCCGCCATGTCGACGGGGATCCGGCCCGCGGCCTGAACCGCGTCGCAATGCACCAGCGCGCCATGCGCCTTGGCAATGGCGGCCGCTTCCAAGACCGGCTGGATGACGCCCGTCTCGTTGTTGGCCGCCATCAGGCTCAGCAAGGCAGGGGCGCCGTCTTCGGCGAGCCTGGCCTCCAGCGCAGACAGATCGACGACCCCGCTGGGTTCGACCGGTACGATCTCGGCCTCTGGCGCCGCCCGCAGAACCGAATCGTGCTCGATGGCCGAGATCAGGACGCGACCGCGGCCCGCGCCTTTCAGCGCCAGAGTGTTGGCCTCGGTTCCGCTGCCGGTGAAGACCACTTGGGCGCTTGCGGCGCCGACCAGGGCGGCGACCGTCTCGCGCGCCTGCTCGACCACGTGACGGGCCGCGCGGCCCGCCGCGTGCACCGAAGACGGATTTCCCCCCTCGGCCATGGCGCGCGCCGCCGCTTCGACGACGCCCGGACGGACGGGCGCGGTCGCGTTGTAGTCGAGATAGGCGATGTCGGTTGTCTGCTTCATCTCAGGCACAAGAGCCCCGGGCAGTGCCGCGTCGGCCCGCGCTTGGCCCGCCTCCCTCACATGCGCACGGGATGGTCAGCTGCCGCCGGCCGACTTCTTCACGGTCACCACGGTGGCCGCGGCCTTCTGGCCCTGGTCCTTACGGGCTTCGGCCAACTCCTGCTCCAACTCCTCGACCCGGCCCATCAGGCCCTCGACCTGCCCGCGCAGGCTGTCGAGAGCGCGCACCATGGGGTCGGGCAGATCGCCGTCCGGCATGCCGTAGGCCCTGAACTGGCGCCGCTCGGGCTTCTTCTTCGCCTCCGAAGCAACGATCCGGGCGGGGATGCCGACCACAGTGACGCCCGGCGGGACATCCTGGACGACGACGGCGTTGGCGCCCACGCTGGATCCCTCGCCCACGACCACCGGCCCCAGCACCTGCGCGCCGGACCCGACGATGACGCCGTTCTCGAGCGTCGGATGCCGCTTGTGGCCGACCTGCGCCTTCGAATCAACCGACGGCGCAATGCCGCCCAGGGTCACGCCGTGGTACAAGGTGACGTCGTCACCGATCTCCGACATCTCGCCGATCACAACGCCCATGCCATGGTCGATGAACAGACGCCGGCCGATGGTCGCGCCGGGGTGGATCTCGATGCCGGTCAGGAAGCGCCCGAGATGGGACAGCCAGCGGCCAAGATGCCGCCAGTTCCTGACCCAGAACCAGTGCGCCAGGCGGTAGAACATGACCGCGTGAAAGCTGGGATAGCTCAAGACGACGTCGATCCGGGAGCGAGCCGCCGGATCGCGCGCCATCATGGAGTCGATTTCCTCGACGATTCTCTTGAAAAACATAGCGCTTCAGCCGATATAAGCCGCGGGACGGCGGCACCTCCGAACGTGGCCGGGGCCACCTCTTGGCGTCCGTAAAGACATAGTTTCTCGAGTTGGCGCGGTCAAGAAACCGTGTTGCGCCGAAAAACCGGTCGTTGCGGAAGGATCAGGAAGAAGTCCACAAATAAAAGGCAACGCCAAACCAGGTATATCCAGGGGAGAAATGCCAGAGGTCATCATAAACGGTCCCGAAGGACGCCTGGAAGGCCGTTATCAGCATAGTAAAGTACCGAACGCGCCCGTAGCTCTGTTGCTGCATCCGCATCCCGAGCACGGGGGTACCATGAACAACAGGGTCGTCTACCAGCTGTTCCACGCATTCGCGCGGCGCGGCTTCTCCGCCCTGCGCTTCAACTTCCGCGGCGTGGGCCGATCCCAGGGCCAGTTCGACCGCGGCGAGGGCGAGCTCTCGGACGCGGCGGCCGCGCTCGACTGGATGCAGACCCACAACCCGAATGCCACCGGCTGCTGGATCGGCGGGTTCTCCTTCGGCGCCTGGGTGGCCATGCAGGTCTTGATGCGGCGGCCCGAGATCGATGGTTTCGTGGCCGTGGCACCGCCCGCGAACATGTTCGACTTTAGCTTCCTCGCGCCCTGCCCCGCCTCCGGCCTGATCGTGCAAGGGGTCCTGGACGAGGTGGTGCCCAAGGAGGCCGTCGACAAGCTGGTCAACAAGCTGTCCAGCCAGAAGGATATCTCGATCGACTACCGGCCGATCGAAGGCGCCAACCATTTCTTCGCCGACCATACGGACGAACTCATCCAGCACGTCGAGGACTACCTCGCCGGCGTCGCCTCGGCAGAGAGCGCGGCTTAGCGACGGCACCACCCTCGCCAAGTTGTCCGCGGCCCCGCCGTTGTGCTAAATCAGCCACCTTCCGAACCAGCGGCGGCCACGGTTGGCCGCGCCACACAGTCCCGCAATCCATGCCAAAGCTGAGATCGGAATTCCTGCGCGTGCTGACCGAACGGGGATTCGTGCATCAGTGCACGGACGCCGAGGGCCTCGACGCGCGCGCGGCGGACGGGACGATCACGGCCTATGTGGGCTACGACTGCACCGCCGACAGCCTGCATGTCGGCCACCTGTTGTCGATCATGATGCTGCGCTGGCTGCAGCAGACCGGACACAGGCCGATCGTGCTGATGGGCGGCGGCACCACGAAGGTGGGCGATCCGTCCGGCCGCGACGAAACCCGCCAGCTGCTCAGCGAAGCGCAGATAGACGCCAACATGGCCAGCATCAAGGCCAGCTTCGAGCGCTTCCTGACCTTCGGGTCCGGTCCGACCGACGCGATCATGGTCAACAACGCGGACTGGCTCGACAGCCTCGCCTACATCCCCTTCCTACGCGATTTCGGCCGGCATTTCTCGGTCAACCGCATGCTGTCCTTCGACAGCGTCAAGCTGCGCCTCGAGCGGGAGCATGCGTTGAGCTTCCTCGAGTTCAACTACATGATCCTCCAGGCCTACGACTTCCTGGAGCTGGCGCGGCGGCACGACTGTGTCCTGCAGATGGGCGGCTCGGACCAGTGGGGCAACATCGTCAACGGGGTCGATCTGGCCCGGCGGATCGACCAGCGCGAGCTGTTCGGACTGACCTGTCCGCTGATCACCATGTCGAGCGGCGCCAAGATGGGCAAGACCGCCCAGGGGGCCGTCTGGCTCAACGGCGACCGGCTCTCGCCCTACGACTACTGGCAGTACTGGCGCAACACCGAGGACGCTGACGTCGGCCGCTTTTTGAAGCTGTTCGCCGACCTGCCGCTGGACGAGATCGCGCGGCTGGAGCGGCTCGAGGGCGCCGAGATCAACGAGGCCAAGAAGATCCTCGCGACCGCGGCCACCGCCTTGCTGCATGGCCGGGCGGCGGCTGACGCGGCCGCCCAGACGGCCCGGGAGACCTTTGAACACGGTCAGGCCGGAACGGACCTGCCGACCATCGAAATGGCCCGCGCCGAACTGGAACAGGGTCCGGCGGCATTTGCGCTGTTTTGCCGGTCCGGATTGACGGCGAGCAATGGCGAAGCGCGCCGGCTGATCAAGGGCGGCGGGGCGCGCATCAACGACGCGCCGGTGTCGGACGAGGCCCGTTCCCTCAGCACCGACGATATCAACGCGGAGGGCTACATCAAGCTCTCGGCCGGTAAGAAGCGGCACGCCCTGGTCAGAATAGTCTAGCGTCCGAGGCCACGCGTGCCCGTCTCGGGCGCGCCGTCGGCGTCCGTCCATTGATCGTCCGGATCGCCCTTCACGTCATCCCCCGGCCCGCCGAATATGCGTCTCAGAAAGCCCGGCGTCAGGGTGGCCACCGGGTTGACCGAGACCTCCGGATTGTCGAGGGGTCCCTTGATCCGATAGCTGCCGGCAAAGACGCCGCTGCCCTTCTCCCCGACAAGGATTTCGCCGAGCCAAGGGATGTAGCCGAGCAGGCTGTTGACCGTGTAGGCCGGCACGATGGTCCCCCCGAGATCGGCCGTGTTCTCGGCCAGATCGACTTCGCCGTTCAGCGTGAAGCCCAGCTCGGAGCCGTAGGCCCGCGCGTCCTCGACTTTCACATTGTCTCCGGTCTTGACCACCGGCAGCTCCAACAGGCTGAACCGGATGCCTTCGCCGTCCAGGACGTTCTGGATCCCGGTCAGCGAGGCGAGCGTGAGGACCTGCGCCATGACCGGCGCGTCGTGCACCATGTAGTCGGTCATGGCTACCTTGGCCGAGATCGGCTGTTCCGGCTTGCTGTCGTCGATGCTGCCGCTCACGTTGAGCTCGCCGCCGACCACGTTGTCCGAGATCCCGAGAGCCCAGATCACGCCGCCCGCATCCGCCGATCCTGCCGTCAGGATGCGCTGATCGCCGCGCGGCTTGAGCGACAGCGTGAAGGCCGCGGCGGCCACCTCGTTGGTCCGATGCGAGGGCCAGCCGCGGAAATTGATCTGCCGCCAGTCCTCGCCGTCATAGCGGACCCTGAGACGCGCGTTCTCGAGGTAACGGTCGGGTCGCGTATAGAGCCGGTCGATCGCCACCGCCGCGGTCAATGGGGGCAGCTGCCAGTTCCCGCCGCGCGCGGTGTCCGGCTTGATCAGCGAGGAGATATCCAGGCTCTTACCGCCAATGTCCAGATCGTACCGGCCGTCCTCGTCGACCTGCATGCGGCCGTTCAGGTCGGTCTTGCCCAGGGAAAACCGCGCCATCTCGGCGGCGACGACCCGGCCCGTGCCGGCTTCGAACTGAGCGTTGCCGGCCACGTCCAGTCCGGCCGCGGATGCCTCTATATCCTTCACCTCGCGTACCTCTCCATCGACCATGACCAGGGTGAACTTGGCGGCGCCCGGCACGCCGGGCGGCTTGGTCCAGTCGATGGTGGGGATGTCGATGGCAGACTGGTCGAGCACGATGTCGAAGGCGATGCTCTGGTCTCCGCCGAGCGACTCCTCGAACGCCAGTTCGACATCCATCGGACCCCAGGCGTAATCCGAAATCTGCAGCCCGAACTTCCCGGCCTGGGACACGTCCATGTCACCCTTGGCGGTGAGACGGCGACGCCAAGGTCCACTGTCTTGAAAAGACTCACGCCAGCGGAAGTCGAGCGGAACATCGGCAAAGCTCGCGGATCCGACAAGCTCCATGCCGTCTTCGTCGAGCGCGAGCTTGACCTTGCCGTCCGCCAGATCCCAGCCCGCCACGGCGTTCCGCCAGTTCAGCTTGTCGATCCGCGCGCGCACGCTCAGGCCCACCCCGCCGAGCTCCAGATCCGAGATCAGCGGCACCGTCAACTCGGTCTGCACGGAGGCATGGCCGCGAACGTCCGCCGGTTTGATGCCCAGGGCGGACGGATAGCCAAACCGCTCCCGATCGAGGATCGTCAGGATCTCGCCGATCTGACCCGTTACGCTGAGCGAAATCTCGGCGACCTGGATGTCCTTGTCGAAGTCGACGATCATCAGGCGCGAGTCGCGGACCTCCAGGCCCTCGAGCTTCGCCCTGACGATACCCAGATCCAGATCTTCCCGGTCGAAGGTCCCGCCGCCGATAATGTCGCGCACGGGCGGCAGCCCGTCGAGAGCTTCCACGGTGATGCCCTCGTACAGCAGTGCGCCGCGCAGTGCCGTGATCTCGAACTTCTCCAGATCGGACCGCTCGAGACTCGGTTCCGCGTCGCGGGGAAAACGTCCTTCGACCTGTATATCCAGCTCCGTGATCGTCCCCGCGCTGACATTCTCCAAGACCCATTGGCGCGCCCCGCTGGACACCGACTGCGGCCAGTACCGTGCGGTATCGGAAATCTCGATCCCTTCGAGGGCGATGGTGGCCCGCACATCCCGGCCGTCCGCGCCGGTCGTCGAGTCCGCCGAGACGCGCAGCGCCGGCCCGTCCTCCAGGTCGATCACCAGATCATCGATCCGGATCCGCCGCAGGTCGTCGGTCACCGAGGCGCTGGTACGCAGCTGCGCCACCTGCAGGTTGGGCAGCCCCCCTTCCGGCAAGATAATCTGCCCGGGCCCGCCGCTGACATCGATCTCCACGTTGCCCACGACCCCCGAGCGGTCCACGGTCAGTCGCAGGTTCCCGTCGATCGGCAGGCGCATCGAACGCAGGACCGCCAGCTCGGGCAGTCCGCCCGCAATCAGCCCGGGCTCGAGGTCCTGAAATCCCGCGACGATATCGAACCGGTCGGCCGCGCGGCTGTAGACGCCATCCACATGCATGCGGGCGTCGCCCGACCCCGTATCCAGGTCGACCCACGCCTGCATCTCGAGGCCGACCACGTCCCGGGCCAGCAGCACCTCCGCCTCCGGCACCTTCCAGGACACGCCGAGCGCCAAATCGTCCACCACGACGCCGGCCCGGGAGATCCGCACCTGCTTGAGATAGCCGGTGTTCCGCTCCGGATCCGGCGGCGCGAGCAGGTCCCGCGCCAGGATGGGGATCGCATTTCGCACTTCGTCGAGCGTGCTGCTCTCGTCCGGGCCGTCCGGTGCTTCGCGATCCGACTCCAGACCGACCCGGATAAGGCCATCCTCCGCGCGCACGATGTGCAGCCTGGGCTCGATGATGATCAGCCGGGTCGGCGCCAAGATGCCGCGCAACAAGGCGGCCGCGCTGAAGCTGATCGAGATCTCGGGCGCCCGCGCCAGCAGTTCGCCTTCCGGGTCGACCGCGCGGACGCCAACGGCGCGAACCTCGACCGCACGGCGTTCGCTTTCCCAGGTCAGGACGGTGCTCTCCAGCTCGACGCTGAACCGGCCGTCGTCGGGCGTCAGGGCTTCGTCGATGTAGGAGGAGGCGAAATCGAGTGCGATCGGGCCCTCGGACAGGCGCCACGCCGTCACGGCGATAAAGGCAACCAAGGTGGCCAGCCCGACGATGATGCCTTCCAGAAAGATCTTGGTGGTTTTTCGAATCACGGCTGGGGAGAGGCTCCGATCACTCTGGGGCGTGGCGGTGGCCTGGATTCTTGACGCGTCTGGCCGTCTGTCTCAGTCTCACCATTTCGCTGAGGATTTCCATAGATAAGAGCACTTACCTTGCTTGTTAACGTCGATTCTCTGCCGCGGGCGGCAGACCCCGATGCGGTCGAGCGCGGGCTGGACCGATGGCGCGATGCGGCCGCCGCGCTGGAGGATCGAGCGGCCAGGCGGTTCGGCAAGGCGTTTGCCGATGACCCCGCCGGACGGCGCCTGTTGGAGGCGGTCTTCGGCAACAGCCCGTTCCTGGGCCGCTGTATGCTGGCCGAGATCCCGCTTGTCCATTCCCTGTCGCAGAGCAGTCCAGACAAGATTTTTTCAGCCATTATCAGCCTATTGCTGAGTGACGTTCGGACATCGAATGATGATGCCAATCTAATGCAGGCGCTGCGCCGGGCCAAGCGCCGGACGGCTCTGCTGGTTGGCCTGGCGGATATCGGCGGGATCTGGACCCTGGAACAGGTGACCCGAGCGCTGACGGACTTTGCCGAGGCGGCGCTGTCCTGCGCGCTCGGCCATCTCTTGCGCGATGCATCCGCCGCCGGCGCCTTCGCGCTGTCCGATCCGAACGAGCCGGAGGCCGGCAGCGGCTTTGCCGTGCTTGGCATGGGCAAGCTGGGCGGGCGCGAGCTCAACTATTCCAGCGACATCGACCTGATCGTCCTTTACGAGCCGGAACGCTTCGAGGGCTGCGACCGGTTCGAGCTGCAGCGGACCCTGGACCAGCTGGTCCGCAAGCTGGTGACGATCCTGCAGGAGCGGACGGCGGACGGCTACGTGTTCCGGACCGATCTCAGGCTGCGTCCCGACCCGGGCGCCACGCCGCCCGCCATGTCGATGCGCGCCGCCGAGACCTACTACGAGAGCCTGGGCCAGAATTGGGAGCGCGCGGCCCTGATCAAGGCGCGTCCGGTGGCCGGCGACCGGGAGGCCGGGGCGTCATTTCTCAGGTCTCTCACACCCTTCATCTGGCGCAAGAACCTGGATTTTGCGGCGATCGAGGATATCCATTCGATCAAGCGGCAGATCGCCGCGCACCGCGGGGGGAATCGCATCGCCGTGGCCGGCCACAATGTCAAACTTGGACGCGGCGGTATTCGGGAGATCGAGTTCTTCGCGCAGACCCAGCAACTCATCTATGGCGGCCGCGACCGCCGGCTGCGCACGGCGGCGACCTGCGACTCGCTGCGCGCGCTGGTCGAAGCCGACCGGCTGGACCAGGCTACGGCGGACGAGCTGATCCAGTCCTATCATTTCCTGCGGCGGCTCGAGCACCGGCTGCAGATGGTCGAAGACCAGCAGGTGCACGCGATCCCCAAGGACAAGGCCGGCATCGAGGCCGTGTCGGTGTTCCTGGGCTATGACAGCCCAGAGGCCTTCTCCGAGGATCTGCTGCGGCATCTCCACCGGGTGGAGGACCACTATGGCGCGCTGTTCGAGGAGGCGCCCTCCCTGTCCGGGCCGGGCAATCTGGTGTTCACCGGCGGCGAGCACGACCCGGACACCCTCGAGACCATCTCCAAGATGGGTTTTGCCGACTCCGAGCGCGTGTCCACCATCGTGCGGCAATGGCATCACGGCCGCCATCGCGCCACCAGCACGGCGCGTGCCCGCGAGATCCTCACGGAGCTGGTGCCCTCGCTCCTGGCGGCCCTGGCCAAGACGACCGATCCCGACACCGCGTTGATCAAGTTCAACGAGTTCGTGGCCGGTCTGCCGGCGGGCGTGCAGCTGTTCTCGCTGTTCCACGCCAATCCGCAACTCCTGGACGTGGTCGCCGAAGTGATGGGCAGTGCGCCCTACTTGGCCGAGCGGCTGGCCCGCAACGCCTCGCTGCTCGATGTGATGCTGGATGGGGACAGCATGTCGGGGCCGCCGAGCCAGGACGAGCTGAAACGCACCCTCGACGAGGCCCTCACCGAGGCAAACGACTACGAGGACGTGCTGGAGATCACGCGCCGCTGGACCAACGATCGCAAGTTCCAGATGGGCATGCAGATCCTCTTGGACACGACCGACGGCGATGCGGCCGGCGGAGCCCTGTCGGACATCGCGGACACGGCGCTCAGCGCGACGCAGACGGCCGCCGAGGATCATTTCTCCGAACGTCACGGCCAGATCGCGGGGGGCGGGTTGTGCGTCATCGCCTTCGGCAAACACGGCGGGCGCGAGCTCATGCCCGGCTCGGATCTCGACTCGGTGTTCGTGTTCGATTGCCCGGAGGGCTCGGGCGGGTCGGACGGGGCCAAACCGCTCACGCCGGGACACTACTACGCCCGTCTCGGCCAGGCCCTGGTCAGCGCCGTGACCTCGCCGACCGGCCGACACGGAAAACTTTACGAGATGGACCTGCGGCTGCGTCCGTCCGGCAGCAATGGCCCGCTGGTGCCGAGCCTCGAAGGCTTCGTCAGCTACCAGATCGAGAACGCCTGGACCTGGGAGCACATGGCGCTGACCCGGGCGCGGCCCGTGACCGGGCCGCCGGCGCTGCGGGCCCTGGTCCAGGACCAGATCACGCGGATCCTGACACGCGCGCGGGATCCCGAGCGGCTGGTCTACGAGGTCGCGCGCATGCGCGCCCGCATGGCCAAGCATCACCAGGCCAAGTCGATCTGGGACATCAAGCATTGGCGGGGCGGCCTGGTGGATATCGAGTTCCTGGCCCAATACCTGATGCTGCGGCACGCGCCCGACAATCCTGCCATCCTGGACACCAACACCACCGAGGCGCTGGGCAAGCTCGGCGGGGCCGGCTGTCTCGATCCCGCCCTGGCCCAGCAGCTGGCCGAGACCATGCGGCTCTGGCGCCGGGTCCACAGCATCCTGCGCCTGACTTTCGGCAGCCGGCCGTTCCGCGAGGAACAGCTTCCGGACGGCCTCAGACGGCTCTTGGTGCGGGCCGGCAGAGCGGAAGACTTCCGGGACCTCAAGGCGACGCTCGCGGACTCCGCCCGCTTCGTCCATGAGACCTTCGTGGAACTGATCGAGGCGCCCGCCAGCGCCGTAAAAGTCGAGGAACCGTCAGAGCAAGACAGGAGGGAGATTCTGCCATGACTATCGACGTCGGAGACAAAGCTCCGGACTTCAAGCTGCCCACCGACGGCGGCGAAGAGGTTTCGCTCAAGGCCCTCAAGGGCAAGAAAGTGGTGCTTTACTTCTATCCCAAGGACGACACGCCGGGCTGCACCAAGGAGGCCTGCGGCTTTCGCGATTCGATGCCGGATTTCTCCAAGCTCGACGCCGAGATCATCGGCGTCTCGAAAGACAGCGTCACCAAGCACGACAAGTTCAAGGCCAAGTACGACCTGCCCTTCCGGCTCGCCTCCGACGAGGACGGCAAGGTCATCGAGGCCTATGGCTCCTGGGTCGAGAAGTCCATGTACGGCAGGAAGTATATGGGCATTGACCGTTCCACCTTCCTGATCGGGGAGGACGGCAAGATCAAGCAGATCTGGCGCAAGGTGAAGGTCCCGGGCCACGTGGACCAGGTCCTGAAGGCGGCGCAGGAAGGGTAGGCCCGCGGCGCCGTCGCCGGCTGGGGTCGACGGGACCTAGGTCTTGTCGACCGCGGACTGAAGCTCCGCTTCGCTGAACGCCGGCATCGTGGTGATGCGCCCGAGGCCTTCTTTCGCGTACCAGACCGAAAATGCCAGCATGGCTTCCGCGTCGGGCGCCTCGACCACGTCGACGAAATCGTAGGTACCCTGGGTGTAGTAGAGAGCCTCGAGCGTGATGCCGAGCTCTTCGAGCTTGGCGCGCGCTTTGCCGGTGCGCTCCTTCTGCCGTGTCGCCCAGTCGCCGCTCAAGGTCCCTAGCATGACGTATTTCATCGCTCCTCCTCGCCCGCCTGCGGGCTTGCTCACCCCGTGCGCGGACAGTGTCTCCCGTCGGTGGACGTCTGTCAAAACCGCCTGAGCATGCTTCGGAGGGCTACCGCTTGGCCTCGACGAGCGCCGCCTGCACCGTGTCCATGTCGAAGGCCGGCATCGAGCGCAGATGACCATAGCCTTCCGTCATGTACCAGAGCGACAGCGCCAACATGGCTTCGGGCGTGGGCACGTCCAGGACCTCGACGAAGTCGACCTCGCCCTGCGTGTAGTAGGCCGACTCGACGGAGATCCCGAGCTGGTCCAGCTTGGCATGGACTTGGCGGATCCGCTCATCCGGCGCTTCCGACCATTTTGGATTGATCGATCCAAGAACCACGTATTTCATGGCGACGCTCCCTGTCCCCGGATCTTACGAGACACCCGCCCGAAGGCAATGACGGACTCCCTCCCCGCAAGCCTTTCCGACGCCGCGCTCGCCGTGCTGGGCTGCGCGCAGGCCGAAGACAAGGCGACGCTGTCCCGCCAGATGGCGGCCGCCTGGCGCGCCGGACGGCTCCCTGTTGTTGGCGTCGCCCGCCCGCCGGAGCGCCCCGCCCGGCCGGCCCGTCCGGAGCTGCGGCCGCCGCGGGAAATGCCGCGCCGGCGCGACGGCCGAAGCCCCGCGGCCCGCGCCGCGCTGCTGCATGCGCTCGCCCATATCGAGCTCAATGCCATCGATCTCGCCTGGGACATGGTCGCCCGCTTCGCCGCGGACGGGCTGCCGCGCGCCTTCTTCGACGACTGGGTCACTGTGGCAGACGACGAGGCCCGGCATTTCCGGCTACTGGCCGACCGGCTGGCCGACTTCGGGCTCGCCTATGGCGATCTGCCGGCCCATGACGGGCTCTGGGAAGCGGCCGCCGGGACGGGGCATGATCTGCTGGCGCGGCTGGCGGTGGTGCCGATGGTGCTGGAGGCACGTGGGCTCGACGTCACGCCGGACATGATCGAGCGCATGCGACGGTTCGGCGACGAGCGGAGCGCCGGCATACTGGAAACCATCTACGCCGACGAGATCGGCCACGTGGCCGCGGGCTGCCGCTGGTTCGACTGGCTCTGCGCCCGGCGGGGCATAGACCCCAGGACGGCTTGGCAGGATCTGGTCCGCCGGCATTTCCGCGGCGTTCTGAAACCGCCCTTCAACGCCGAAGCGCGCGCCGCGGCGGGGCTGCCGTCGGGCTTTTACCGTCCGATCGCCGCAGAACCTTCTAAGGCGTAGCGCCGGGGGGTGCGGGCCGCTTGAGACGGTCCCTGTAGGACGACAGGAAGCCCTCGTAGTGGGCAACCTCGCGGACCTTCGCCACGAGCGAGGGATAGTCGGCCACCTCGCCGTCGGCTTCGTTGGCGACGACCCGGTAGGCGTCCCGGTAGGGGCTTTCCTCCATCAGATGGTCGAAGCGCCGGCGCAGCACCAGGAGCCCCTTGTGGTCGCCGCTCAGCGCCAAGGCCGTCGCCCAGCTCAGGATCAGCTTGGCATTCTCGTCCCCCAGCCGGCCGTCCTGTATGAGCAACTGGTTGGCGACCCGGCCCAGGGCCTTGGCCGCACCCGGCCAGTTCTGCAGCCGCCAGTAGATGGCGCTGCGGACCAAGTCGGTCTCCGGCCCCGGATCCGAGCCGATCACGTCGAGCGCCTCGTCCTGGCGACCGAGATCGGACAGGGCGCGGGCGCGCAGGCGGTTCCGCTCCATGATCAGGTCCTCGGGCAGCTTGCTGAATTTGGTGCGGTCCAGCGACATGAGGGCTTCGGTGGGCTGGCGGTCCATCAACCGGACGGCGGCGAGCCGGGCCCCGGCGCGGGACCGGTCGACGCCCTTCAGGCGACGGTCGATCTGGCGCTCCAAGAGCTTGGCGGCGCTCTCCAAGAGGTCCACCGAGACCAGACGCTCGGCCAAGCGCTCGACGATGATGTCGCCGCGGCTGTCGGCTGGAGTCAGCTCCTGGAATTCGTCATAGATGCCGAGCGCCGTGACCGGAGCCAGCTCGTCCGCGCCGCCCTCGAGGAAGATGTCGAGAAAGGCCTTGCGCAGGTCGCGGCGCAGGGCGCCGTACTCCGGATGGTTTGGATAGAACTCGGCCGCGCGGCGCATGTTGCTCAAGGCCAGGCGATAGCGCTTTTCCGCAAGGTAGTGCGCGGCGAGCCGGCGCAACACCCGGAACTCCACGTCATCGCCGCGCCAGGCGAAGCGGAGGTCCTCCAACTTGATGACGGCCTCTGCGCGCGAGATCTTCTGCTGTTCGAACAGGACCTCGATCCGCTCGACCTCCGCCTCGATGCGGATCGGCGGCTTCGAGTCCTTGATCACCTTTTCCCATTGCACCAGGGCGGCGTCCAACTCCTTGCGGGCGCGCAGCGCGACGCCGCGCAGGTAGTCTCCTTCGGACAGCTGGGCCCGGGTTGGCTTGCCTGCGGTCAACAGGTCGAGAAACTCCATCGCCTCGGCGGGTTTGCCGTTTTTCAGGCTGGCCCGCGTCGCCATCAGCACGAAGTTCGAGCGAAACGGCTCGAGATAGAAGCGCAGCAGGGCCCTGCCGCCGGCGAAGTTCTCCGCCGCCGCCTCCCAGTCGAGCTGTGTCGATCGCAGTGCCCCGCGCCAGAGCGCTGCTTCGGCGTTGCCGTTGAGGCCGGGGTCAAGCAAGGCCTGACCGGCCTGCCGCAGATCGTTGACCTGCAGCGCCGCCGCGCCGAGCAGCAGGTTGAAGGCCGCTTCCTTGCCGATGGCGTCCTGCTGGCGCGCCAGCGTCAGCGTGCCAAGTGCGTCGGAATAGAACCCGTGCGCGAAGAGATACTGACCCAGCACCAGCCGCTGCCGGCCGCGCTCGGACTCCGTCGCGGCAGCGACCTCGTTCTGAAGACGCTGCTTGGTCACGCGGAAGTTCTTGCCGAATGCCCGCCAGGCCGGCACGTCGATCAGGCGGGGTGAAGCCGCCTTGTCTCCGGGCCAGCGCACATCCTTCCGCTCGGACTCGCGGCCCGAAAGCACAAGACCCTTGACGCTGGTGATCTGAACCCCTTCGCGGATGCGGCGGATCAGGACGTCATCGGCGAGCGCGCGGATCACGATCCCCTGCGCCGTCGTGATCAGACGGAACTCGGGAAACACCCGGTCGGATCCGACCCCCAGGCCGGAGCCGCGCAAGGGGACGACATAGACCGTCTCCGACAGCCCATCGTCCACCATGACCAGCGGGTCCACCGCCCCGCGGACCGGCAGCAGAACACGCGGTTCGACCGGTGCCCGGGGCTGCGCCAGGACCTTGATCTCTTTGGCCGGGATCGCCCGCTTGCGCGAGACCTGCACGATCCAGACATTGCCCTGGCGCGACACCTTCGGATAGAGACCGGTGCCAACGCGGAACCTGGCCGCGCTGCCCAGCGGCAAGGGAACTTGCTGCAGTGACGCGGTCTGGTCTCCGCCGGCCCGCCGGGCGGCGCGGAGATCCAGTTTCTCGACGCGGTCGAAGACCGCCCAGACGTAACCGCCCCGCCGGTAGATCGCGGCCGAGACAGGAACCGGCCATTCGAAACGAAGGGTGAAGGTCCCGCCCGACCGTCCGGCGAGATAGCGCACCGGCACGGCGTCCTGGTCCAGGGGCACCGGCACCGCGGCAGGCGCTGGGGTGGCGGCGGGTGCGGCCACGGGCTCCTGGACCGGTTCGGATGGCTTGGGCGATGGCGACGCGGCCGGCGCCGCTGCAGCGGGTTTCGGCGACGGCGCCGTCTTGGCGGCCTGCGCCGCTGCTGCTGGCTTAGGCGCTGTTTTTGGCAGGGCTGCTGGCGACGCGTCCGGGCGCGGTGTCGGCTTCAACGTCCGCGCCTTGGGCGCGGTTGCGGCGAACGCCGCTTGAGGTCGGCGCTTGGGAGCGAGACGCGCTTGCGGGCGCGTCCCGCGCCGTTGGCTGTTCCCCTGCAGCTCGGCCGGAGGCGTCGCGGCGAGGTCAACCACCACGCCGCTGTAGTCATCATCCAGCGCGCGGGCGTTTTGCGCGGCCGCAGGACCCGGACCTGCGAGGCCCGCAATCATGAGACCGATGGCGACGAGGCGGAGCCAGCTGTCCCTGCCCGATCGATTCCGGATCTGCTCAGTCGGGAGTTCTCGAAGTCCCATAGCGCGGCTCACGTCCAATTCCGCCCCTCTCTTGGCAGCACGCCCCGCTTCGAACTCAATCAGCCAGCAAGGCGTCGATGTCTTCCTGGCTGAAGGCGTTGTCGGGCAGCTGCGGACCGTTCAGAAGCGCGGCGTCGTCCTGCGCCGGTGCAGCCTGCTCACCGGCCTTGCCCGGCTTCCTCTCAGCGCCGTTCGCGGGCTCGTGACCCAGCGCGGAGACCACGAAGTTCACCCGCTCTTCGATATGCTTGAGCGTCTTGACCACCTTGGTGATGCGCTGGCCGGTGATGTCCTGGAAGTTGCAGGCCTCGTAGACGCGGGTGACCGCGTCTTCCAGCTTCTTGGCGTTCTCCTGGTCCAGCCCCTTGGCGACCTCTTCGACCGTCTCGGTGCAGTCGAGGATCGTTCCCGTCGCCTCTTCGGTCGCGGCGACTATGGCGTCGAGTTCGTCGGTTGCGGAGGGGATATGCTGCTGGCTGATCTCGTCCGGGCGCAGCGCGGCGATCTCGTTCTTGGCTTCTTGGATGTACTGGGCCAAGGATTCCAACTCTTCGCAGAGACGGATATCGCGCGCGGATATGTCGCCCTGAAGGCTGTTCAATACGTCGCGCACGATCTCGGCGATCTCGCGACGGCCGGCGGCGGCGTCCCGACGATCCCTCAGGAGCGCCAGACAGCTTTCCAGCTGGGCCCTGGCTTGGGCACCGATCATCCCTGAGAACCCTTGGGCTAGAAGTCGCCCAGGACCGACGAGATCTTGGACTTCAGCGTTTCCGCGTTAAAGGGCTTGACGATGTAGTTGCTGACGCCCGCTTCCTTGGCGGCCACAACGTTCTCGGACTTGCTTTCCGCCGTCACCATGATGAACGGCATTTCCTTGAGTTCATCGTCAGAACGGACCTCTCGCAGCAGCTGCAGGCCGGTCATCGGCTCCATGTTCCAGTCGGATATCACCAGACCGTAGCTCTTTTCCCGGAGCTTCTGCAGGGCCGCCGATCCGTCGGTAGCCTCGTCAACGTTCTCGAAACCAAGCTGCTTCAACAGGTTGCGGACGATACGCAGCATCGTCTTGTAGTCGTCCACAATCAGGATCTGCATGTTCTTATCGATAGCCATAAGTCACCCCTGTCGCGCTTGAACCCTTTGGAGGCCGGCAAGTGGATTAGGCGTGCAGTCTAGGAATCCGCCGTTAAATTAGGGTTAAGTGCGGTTTCCCAAGGGGTCGGCCGGACCTGATGAGGCGCGCCCCGGACCGCCCGTGGGCTCAGGACCCGCCTTCCGCCGCATCCACATCCAGGTCGTTTCGCCGGGCCGCAAGCTCCTGGGTCACCTCGCGGGCTTTCTTGGAATCCATGGCCGCCAGGATTGGCGCGACCTTGGAGCCCTTCATGCCCTGCATCACCGAGAGCAGGACCTCCATCTCGAGCTGATCGAATATCCGGGCCGCGTCCTTCGGCTTCATCTTCTCGTAGATCTTGACCAGGGCCGCGAGCTTCTGCTGCTCCTTGCCCTCGTATCGCTTGATCAGCTGGGCGACGATTTCGCGCAGCTTCTTGAGCTCCGAGATCTTCTGCTCGACGCGCTGCTCGGCCGCCTGCAGCAAGCCCTCGCGCATTTCCATGTCCTTTTCGCGCTCCTCGAGCGCGGCGCGTCGCTTGGCCAGCTGTTGCAGCACCTCGATCTCCGCGTCGCTGAACAGGCTCGGGTCGCGCGGAATGCCGCCGGTCGGATTGGGCGCCGGTGACGGTGGCGCGCCCGTGGCACCCGGTCTGTCGGGCTCCTTTGCGGCGGCCTTGGCGTCCGTCTTGCCGGCTTCGTCGACAGGCTTTGCCGGCGCGCCGGTCTCGGCCGGTGTCTTCGCCGGCTTGATCTCACTCTCGCCGGACGCCCGAGTGGCGTCGCCTGCCGCCGTGTCGATTGCGGCCAGCTCGGCCGCCAGAGACGGATCGAGGTCGTGTACCAGCCCTCCGATGCGCAGGGTCAGGAGCACGCCCACAAGCAAGAGGAATGCGGTCAGGAAGTTGAGCTTGAACCGTGGAGTTCTCATGTCCCCTCTTCGATCGATCTCACGAGCCTGCCTCGCCGGACCTGCCCCGGACCGCCTGACGCAGCGCATGCCCGATGTCGTTCTCGGACGTGCCCACCGGTGCGGCAACGGGCGCCGGTCTGCCGGCGAGCTGAGACTTCCGGGTGACCGCTTCGGCGCGCTCGATGAGGTACATCAGATCGTCCCGCAGGACCTCGCCCTTTGCGAGGACGTCCGGGTCGGCGCCGACCACCGGCTCGCCCGAGCCCAGGCCCTTGACGCGGCTCAGGGCGGCTTCAGTTTGTGCCGCGGCCGCGCTGAACTCGTCGAGTTTCGCGCGCATCTCGGCTTCGTTCCTGCGCAGCGCCGCGAGCCTGCGGCTCAGCACCACGCCGAAATAGATCGCGACGCACAGCAGCACGATGACGACGCCATCGACGATCAAGGCGAAGGTCATCGCTAGTCCGCCTCTTTTTCGATCTTCTCTTCGATGCGGACCGCGATCTTGCCGGCGCAGCGTCCCATGCGGCCGGCGAACATGGAGACGTCGCCGCAGCGCAGCTCGACGGGCGATTCCGGGCTTACATTCAGCATCAAACGATCGCCGACCTTCCAGTTGAGCACCTCGTTGAGCGAGATCGTTTGCTCGTCCAAGACACCTTCGATCTTGACGTCGGTGTGCCAGAGCTCGCTGGCCAAGTGTCCCTCCCAAATCGAGTCGCGGCCGAACTTCTCGCCCATGAACATCTGCAGCAGCAGCTCGCGGACCGGCTCCAGGGTGGCATAGGGGAACAGCAGATCCATGCGCCCGCCCCGATCCTCCATGTCGATGCGCAGCCGCGCCTGGATCGCCGCGTTCGCGGCCCGCGCAATCGCGGCAAAGCGGGGATTGGTCTCCAGCCGGTCGAACGCGAACTTCACCTTGGACAAGGGCTCGAAAGCGGCGCACATGTCGGACAGCACGACATGGATCATGCGCTCGACCAGGTTCCGCTCGATCGTCGTGTACGGCCGGCCCTCGATCCGCATTGCCGCCGTGCCGCGCCGCCCGCCCAGCAATACGTCCACAATGGAGTAGATCAGCGCGCTGTCGACCGTGACCAGCCCGTAGTTGTCCCATTCCTCGGCCTTGAACACGGCGAGGATGGCCGGCAGGGGAATCGAGTTCAGATAGTCGCCGAAGCGGATGGAGGACACGTTGTCGAGCGAGACCTCGACATTGTCCGACGTGAAGTTGCGCAGGCTGGTGGTCATGAGGCGAACCAGCCGGTCGAACGCCACCTCAAGCATCGGCAGGCGCTCGTAGGAGACGAGGGCGCTGTTGATGATGGCGTTGATGCCCGAGTCGGAGGCGCCGCCACCGCTGGAGTCGCTATCGAAGCCCAGCAGGCTGTCGATCTCGTCCTGGTTCAGGACGCGGGCGGAGCGGGTCTCCTCGAAGGCACCACCGTCTTCGTCATCGCCCCCGGGCGCCGCCTCCTCAGCCGCATCGGCTTCGGCCGCTGCCGCCCATTCCTCGGCCAGATTTTCCTGGTCTTCAGCCATCAATTGCTGCGCCGTTGCTGTTTCGGTTTTGGCTTCGGATCACTGGATCAGCATCTCGCGGAACAGCACGTCCAGGATCTTTGCCGGCGCGGCGGCCATATTGATCCGTTTCAGCAGCTGTTCGCGAAGCCGCGTCAAACCTGCCGAGCCGCGGAGGTCCTCGACCCGCAGTTCCCGCAGATAGATCTGGAAGTTGTCGATGATCCGCGGCATCACCGCCTGGATACGCGGGATATCGGCGGCGTCTTCGAGCTCGAGGCTGATGCTGACCTTCAGATAGTGGCTCTTGCGGCCCGCGGTGTTCAGGTTGACCAGCAGGTCGGGAAGGTCGTGGAAGATCATGGTGTGCTGCGGTTCCGGCTCGGCCTCGGCCGCCTGCTCGGTTTCGCCGGGGGACAGGTACGGATCGAACAGGCCGGCGAAATAGGCGCCGCCCAGCCCCGCCAGGATGAACACCAGGGGAAGCACGCCGAACAACACCAGCTTCTTGCCGGGCAGCCGTTTCCTGCTCGGCGTGCCGCCGTCTTCGGCCTCGGCGCCCTCCTCGAGGGCCTCTTCGGGGATATCTTGATCGACTTCCTGCGCAGCCATGGAGTGCCCCATTCACGGATCTGCCGGGCGCGGTCGCCCGAAGCTTGACAGTACCGAACGATGGTTAAGAAGAGGTTGAGCGCCGTCGCTCGAAAGGCTTTTATTTCAAAGCCTTGCGAGGATTCATCCAGTCGGAGGTCGGGGAAATATCTGCCGGGTAAGCTGTGCCGCCGAGACACCGCAAATGGCCGCTCCGGCCTGGATCCGGGATCGCAAAACTTTGACTTAAAACCACTTTATCGATGGCACGCCCTGTGCATGAGCGGTTCTGGGACAATCACTGCGCCATGGGATCATGACGGTCACCACAGAGATCTATGCATTCGCCGCGCAGACCATGCTGGCCCAGGCCATGGACATGGTGGCGGACAATATCGCCAACGCGGACACGCCCGCCTACAAGCGGGAACAGCTCCGGTTTCGGGAATACTTCGACAAGCTCGGGACCGACGACACGCTGTCCGGGCTGGATCGGCTCCGGGACCTCGTCGACGGCCCCATGCAACAGACCGGGAACCCCCTCGACCTCGCCATCAAGGGGGACGGCTTCTTCTCGGTCGAGACGCCGAACGGCGTGATGTACACCCGCAATGGCCGGTTCACCATCGACGAGGACGGCAATCTAGCCACGAGCAACGGTCTCAAGGTGCTCGGCGACGACGGTGGTCCGCTCGTGTTCGCGCCCACGGACAAGGAGATCACCATCGACAGCGCCGGCAAGGTGCTGGCGGACGGTGGCGAGGTCGGCACTCTGGATCTGGTGCGTTTCCGCGACCCGTCGAGCCTCGAGCGGGCCGGCGGCGGCCTCTACCTCCCCCGCGGCGCCGATCCCGAGCCGGCCGACGAGGCGGTCGTGCTGCAAGGCGTGATCGAAGGCTCGAATGTCCAGCCGATCAAGGAAATCACCAGGATGATCAGCGTCATGCGCGGCTACCAGTCGGCTCAGCAGATCGCCGAGGACGAGCATGACCGCATCCGCCAGGCGATTCGCGCCCTGACGGACGCGAACTGACGGATCTGATCAGGAAGAAGGATCTGAACCAATGAGATCTCTAGACATCGCGGCGACGGGCATGCTGGCCCAGCAGCTCAATGTGGAGGTCATCTCCAACAACATCGCGAACGTCAACACGACCGCGTATCAGAGGCGGCGCGCCGAGTTCCAGGACCTGCTGTATCAGAGCGACCGCCGGGTCGGGTCGACCTCGACGTCGGACGGCACCATTGTGCCTTCGGGCGTGCAGGTCGGCCTGGGCGTGCGCACGGCGGCCGTCTATCGCATCACCGAACAGGGTAATCTGGCCAGCACCGAGAACACCTTCGATCTCGCGGTCCAGGGCGAAGGATACTTCCAGATCGACCTACCCGACGGGTCCACCGCCTACAGCCGGGCCGGTTCGTTTCAGCTAAGCCCGGACGGCGAGATCGTGACCGCCGATGGGTTCACCGTGCAGCCCGGCATCACGATCCCGTCGGACGCCATCGATGTCACGATCAACGAGAGCGGCGAGGTTCTCGTCACCATCGACGGCCAGATCAGCCCGACGAATGTCGGCCAGCTGGAGCTGGCCACCTTCTCGAATCCGGGCGGTCTCGAGGCGATCGGCGATACCATGTTCATCGAGACCCCGGCCTCCGGTGCGGCAACGACCGGCGCGCCCGGCACTCCGGGATTCGGCACCGTGCTGCAGGGCTTCCTCGAGACGTCCAACGTCAACATCGTCGCCGAGATCACCAATCTGATCACGGCGCAACGCGCCTACGAGCTCAATTCACGGGTCATCCAGGCGTCCGACGAAATGATGTCGACCATGACCAACCTCCGCTAGGAGCGAGGCTGATGCGCAAAGTACTGACTTTCCTTTTGGCTCTCTCGCTGACCGCCCCGGCGTTCGGTCCGGCGTCGAGCGACGCCGCAGAGGCCGGCTCCCGCGACGCCGGCGCAGCAGAGCGCGATGGCGCAGGCGAACTGGCGCAGCCTACCCGTCCGGTGCTGCGGCAGGCCGTGACGGTGGACAACGACGTCGTGCACCTGGGCGATCTCTTCGACAATCTGACCAAGCGCCGTGACCGGGCCGTCTTATATGCGCCGCGACCCGGCCGCTCGGTGATCCTGAACGCCGAGCGGCTGCGCGACATCGCCATCCGGCATCGCCTGCGCTGGCGGCCGCGCCAGTTCGAGCGGGTGGTGATCTCGCGGGCGAGCCAGGTTATCGGCGCCGAGGCGATCGTTGCCGAGGTGCGCGGCCTGCTCGGCGAGGAAGCCCAGTCGGACGATCTTTGGGTCGAGCTCGACAACAACCGTGTCGCCGTGCATATCCCGGCCAGCATGGCGCCGTCGATCGCGATCAAGAATTTCCGCTACGACCGCGCGAGCCGTCGGTTCACCGGTCTGTTGCAAGCGCCGGCCGAGGCCCCGACCGTCGTCCAGCCGGTCTCGGGACAGGTGTTTCGGACGGCCGAGGTGCCGGTCCTGAAACGGCGCCTGCGGAAATCGCAGATCATCGCCGAGGACGATATCGAATGGATCAGCATGCGATCCGATCGCGTCAGCCGAAACGTGATCACGGATGCCGGGGACCTGATCGGCAAGGCGCCGCGTCGGCCGCTGACGGCCGGCAGCCTGATCCGTATGGCCGACGTGCGCGAACCCGTCCTGGTCGCCAAAGGCAACACGGTGACGATGGTCTACAAGACCCGGTTCATGACGCTCACCGCCCGGGGCAAGGCGCTGGACGACGGCAGCCGGGGCGCCACCGTCCGAGTGATGAACCCGCAGAGCAAGAGAGTCGTCGAGGCCAAGGTCGTCAGCGCCGACAGGGTGGTCGCGGAGACACTCGGCGCCGTGGCCGCGGACGAATGAGCGGACGGGTCGCGACAGGAAAGCGCATCCACAAGACAGGTATAGTCACGATGATCCAGGATTCGGGAAAGCTGGCGTTCCTTGTGACCGTGACCGTTGCGGCCACGGTGACCACGAGCTGTAACTTCTTGGACCGTGCGGGCGAACTCGGCGAGGCGCCGCGCCTGACGGATATCCAGAACCCCACCGCGCGTCCCGGCTACCGCCCGGTGACGATGCCGATGCCGCAGCCGAAGCAGGTCGCGACCGCGCCGAATTCGCTCTGGCGCATTGGCGCGCGCGCGTTCTTCAAGGACCAGCGCGCGAGCGACGTGGGCGACATCATCACCGTGATCATCGACATCGACGACTCGGCTGCGCTCAACAACGAGACCAAGCGGTCGCGGACCAACAACGAGAACGCCGCCTGGCCCAACTACTTCGGCTGGGAGCGGAGCATCGCGCCGTTCTTCCCGGAGGCCTATGACCCCGAGAACCTGGTCAACCTGGAAAGCCAGATGAACAGCGACGGCGATGGTGAGATCAAGCGCGACGAAAAGATCGAACTCGAGGTCGCCGGGCTCATCACCCAGATCCTGCCCAACGGCAACCTGGTGCTGCAGGGCCGTCAGGAGGTTCGGGTCAACTTCGAGCTCCGGGAGTTGGAGGTGGCCGGCGTCGTGCGCCCCGAGGACATTACCTCGGACAACACGATCAAGTTCGAAAAGATGGCCGAGGCCCGTATCGTCTATGGCGGCCGCGGCAACGTCTCCGACGTCCAGCAGCCGCGCTGGGGCCAGCAGGTTCAGGACGTCTGGTTCCCCTGGTAGGCCGGTCGGAATGCTCGGAATGGCAAAGGCCGATGCACCCGCATCGGCCTTTTCCTGATCCCGCCTTACCGACCGTGCACCGGCCGCCGTCGAGGTGGCGCCAGCTGGTCCGGGCCCTCGTTGTCTAATCGTCCCGGTGCGTCTTCTCCAGCCGCTCGTGCATCTCCTGCGCCTCGATGCTCAGCGTGGCGATCGGGCGCGCCTCGAGGCGCTTGAGGCTGATCGGCTCGCCCGTCTCCTCGCACAGCCCGTAGGTCCCGTCTTCGATCCGCTCCAACGCGGCGTCGATCTTGCTGATCAGCTTGCGCTGCCGGTCCCGGGTCCGCAGCTCGATGGAGCGCTCCGTCTCCAGCGAGGCGCGGTCAGCCAGATCCGGCTCTTGCAGGCTCTCCTCCTGGAGGTGCTGCAGGGTCTCACTGGACTCGCTCAGAATCTCCTGCCGCCACCGCACCAGCCTCATACGGAAATACTCCGCCATGACCGGCCCCATGAACGGCTCCTTGTCGGAAGGTTTGTAGTCTGGAGGAACGCTGACTGAGGACATGCCTTTGTTGGGTGAATGGTTGCCAAAGCCGGCGGGAATTTATGGGCATCGCCTACCCGCATCAAGTCGATTGTTTCGTTGAAACAAAACCTTCACCGGGATCGATCGCTCAGGGCGCCTGCGTTAGCGGCGCTCATACTTGGCCAGCTCCACCTCGGCACGGAGCTCGATTTCGTCGAGGATCTCCACGAGCTTCGGGTCCTTGACCTGAGCGCGTTCCTCGCGCAGCAGTCCCGCGAGCCGTTCCAGATCCTCCCTCGGGATCGCGCCGAGCAGCAGTCCGTGACGAATCTGGTCCAGCCGATCCAGCAGATTGTGGCCGTGCGCCGCGGCCCGGCTCTCCTCCCGCGTCTCGACGGAGACCTCCTGCAGGCTCAGCAGACCGCCCACGTTGGCGACCGTCGTCGTGGCGCTCCCGGCAGTCGCCTCCGCTTCCGAGTCGAACTGTGCGGCGAACGCCTCTGAGCCGCCCTGGTTCGCCTGTTTGACGCGCCGGATCCGCGCCGCACCGACACGACCCGTTGGGTCTATTTTCATTGTTTCATATGTCTGACGATTGGCTGGTGGCAGACAGGGTGCGGCCCGCGCAGTTAAGAACCGGTTAAGAGTTCAGCCAAGTTTTTATATACATATCAATAGCTTAATAGGCAACGCCCGTGGGCCTCAGCGAGGCCATTGCGCGAGGGAAAAGAAACCCACGGCGGTCCCGCCGAGGCGTTGAAACGCCGGCTGGGCCAAGCCGACTTGCGCCGGGTCCGGCTCTGCTGCAGACCGCAGCCTGGCGCGTGATGGCCGGACGTGGCGGTGTGGCGTTGTGTAGGCTGCTGGCGGATCGAGCCCGTGCTATCATGCAGCGGAGAGGTGCATCCTGGCACGCGCCGCTCGCAACACGAAGACAATCACTGTCAACGCAGAGGGGGAATCCATGCGCATGCAGTCTCGATTGCGGATCTCGCTGTTGTCCGCTCTGATGATGGCATTGGCCGGACAGCCAGCCGATGCAGCGGAGGAAGAGGTCGTTCAGGGGATAACCGCCTGGGAGGGTGTCGGGCAGATCGTCCCGACCAGCGAGCAAGACGCCCTCTTCGTCGGTAGTTTCAGAGGTATCCTCTTCCTGGCGAGGAAGGAGGGCACGCTGGATGCGGCCATCATGACCTGCCCGGGCGTCGCGGAGCTGAATCTGCAGGACGGCTCTCAGAAGGGCGAAGGTCGCTGCGTCATCGTTACGTCTTCGGGAGACCGGGTGTTCGCAAAGTGGGATTGCGTGGGTGTGCAGCTCACCGGTTGCTCCGGCACGTTCACGCTGACCGGCGGCACCGGCAAGCTCAAGGGCATCACCGGCGAGAGCCCGTTCCTCATCCGCAGTGCCATCAACAGGCTCGCCGCGTCGAAAGGCACCGCCTCGGTTGAGGAAGCGGCGGCCGGGATCGCCTTCCTGAACGAGCTCAAATACAAGATCCCTTAAGAACTGTTCCGGCTTGATCGGCACAGCTCCGGCGCCCATGCGCCGGGGACGGCCGGTCGTGCCTGTGGCGGCGCGGATAGAGGGGGCTTCGCATCGTGCTGAGCGGCGGACGTTAAGGATCCGTTAGGCAACAGGCCCCGCGGCAAGAATTGCCCGCCGCGGCAGGGATTGCCCGGAGCAGATTTTCGTCAAATCCAGGACACCCCTCAAAACTCTATCTAGTTCAAGCCCTTACCCAACGTCTGGAAGTGGCACGAGTTTCGCTTCGCGTGGTTGGGTCGGTGTCTCCTGTGCGCTGCAGGGGGCGGATCGACCGAACCGGACCACAGAGGCGGACGAATGCAGGCAGCTAGGGCCATAGGTACAGTTCAGGGGCGCAGGCACGCGAATGCCAGGCGGCTCCGGAGCCTGCTCTCGGCGCTGATGTCGGGGTTTCTGGCCGTTCTGCTGCTGGCTGCGGCCGCGCTCTCGGAACCCGCCGCGGCCGCCTCGCGCATCAAGGACATCGCCGATTTCGAGGGCGTCCGCGAAAACCTGCTGGTCGGCTACGGTTTGGTTGTCGGTCTCAACGGCACAGGCGATTCCCTCGACAAATCGCCCTTCACGCAGCAAAGCCTGATCGGCATGCTCGAACGCCTGGGTGTGAACACCCGGGACAAGCTCACGGACCTGGATACGGACAACGTCGCGGCCGTGATGGTCACCGGCACCCTGCGGCCGTTCGCCCGCCAGGGAAGTCGCATCGACGTCTCGGTGAGCGCCCTGGGCGACGCCTCCGACCTGTTGGGCGGGACGTTGCTGGTGACCCCCCTGCTGGGCGCAGATGGCGAGGTCTATGCGGTGGCGCAAGGGTCGGTCGCGACGGCCGCGTTCACCGCTTCCGGCGATGCCGAGAGCGTGTCCAAGGGCGTGCCGACGAGCGGCCGGATCGCCAACGGCGCCATCGTCGAGCGGGAGCTCGGCTTCGAGCTGGCCCAACTGCAGTCGATCAAGATCTCGCTGCGCAACCCCGACTTCACCACCTCGACGCGGATCGCCTCCGCCATCAACAAGAGCGTGCAGCGGACGCTCAAGCGCGAGGTCGCCCGCCCGCTGGACCAGGGCACGGTCCTGCTCAACGTGCCCCGAAGCTATGAGGGCGGCATCGTCGCCATGATCACCAAGATCGAACAGCTTCCGGTCGTGCCGGACCAGGTCGCGAAGGTGATCATCGACGAGCAGTCCGGCGTCATCGTCATGGGCGAAAAGGTCCGGATCAGCACGGTCGCGATCGCCCAAGGCAATCTGACGATCCGCATCACCGAGACGCCGCAGGTTTCCCAGCCGAACGCGCTGTCGAACACGGGCACGACGGTGACGGTGCCGCGCACGAACATCGAAGTGGACGAGCAGAGCGACCGAAAGCTGTCGGTGCTGCAGTCCGGAGTCAGTCTGCAAGAGCTGGTCGAAGGCGTGAACGCGCTCGGCATCGGCCCGCGCGACCTGATCACGATCCTCCAGGCCATCAAGGCCGCGGGCGCGCTGCAGGCGGATATCGAGGTGCGATGATGGCCGAGAACATCCTCACGCAGCTCTCCCCCCTGACGGAGATTTCCGCGCGGCCGAGTCCCGCACCGGAACCTGTGCCAAGCACCCGGGCCGAGAACGCACGGCGCGCCGCGGAGGAGTTCGAGTCGATTTATCTGTCGCTGATGTTCTCGAGCATGTTCACCGATCTTGGCGGCGACAATCCGTTCGGCGGCGGGCCGGGCGAGAAGATCTACCGCTCCCATCTGTTTGACGAGCTGGGCCGGGTGTTCGCGCGCAGCGGCGGCGTCGGCATCGCCGACGCGGTTCAGCGCGAGATGCTGCGGCTCCAGGAGGTATGACGCCATGTCCACGAATGCGAAACCAAGCGCTGCACATATCAAGGAAGTCGCCCCGCCGCGGCCGACCAACCAGACGGTGCGCGACCTCATCGCCATCTGCACCAGCCTGATCGATCTGCTCGGTCGCGAGAGCGGATTGCTCGAAGCCATGCGCCCGGCAGAGATCAAGGCCCTGCAGGACCAGAAGTCGACCCTGGCGCTGACCTACGAGCAGCAGGTCAAGCAGCTTGCCACGGATCCCACCTGCCTGCGCGCCGTCGAGCCGGTCCTGCGGGACGAGCTCAAGACGGCGTTCAACCAGCTGGAGACTGCGCGCCGCGCAAACGAGCAGGCGCTGCGCGCCGCGCAGGAAGCGAATGAACGGGTGATCCGCGCAATCGTCGCGGCGGTCGGCGACCGGCAGACCCAGGTGGCGACCTATGGCCCGAACGGCGCGCAGGCGGTCGGTCGCTCATGCCATGCCGACGACACCATCTCGCTGAGCGTCAACCGGCAGATCTAGCCAGACGAGGCGCCCGGACATGTCCCTTACCCTCGCCCTCCGCACCGCGCTCAGCGGCCTGACCCACAACCAGGCCGCGATCCAGGTGACGTCGAACAACGTTTCGAACGTCAACACCGAGGGCTACACGCGCAAGACCGTGGATTCGATGACCCGCGTGCTGGTGGGGACCGGCGCCGGTGTGTTCACCACGGACCTGCTGCGCAACGTCAACGAATCGCTGCTGCGCGACCTGCGCGACCAGATGACCGAGCTCGGCGAGTTCAACGTCCGGGACGAGTTCTTCACGCGGATGCAGGACTTCTTCGGCACGCCCTCGGACAGCACGTCGTTGACCGCGAGCCTCGGGACCTTGGCCGAGCGCATGGAGGCCCTGTCGGCGTTCCCGGAGGACATCACCCGGGTCCAGCAGGTGATCGACGCGGCGACGCAGCTGACCAACCAGCTCAACGGCATGGCGCGCGACATCCAGGGGCTGCGGGCGCAGGCCGACCAGGAGATCTCCGACAGCGTCAACATCGTCAATATCGAGCTGAACAAGATCCACCAGCTCAATCAGGAGATCGCCCGCAATATTGCGATCGACAAGCCGATTGCAGAACTCGAAGACCAGAGGGACCGGTCCCTCAGCACCATCTCCGAGCACATCGGGATCTCCTATTTTGTCCGGCAGACGGGCGAGGTGACGGTCACCACCAAGGCCGGGGTCACGCTCTTGGATGTGGTGCCGGCGCCGATCTCCCACACCCCGGCGGGCGGCGTCGACGCGAGCTTCACCTATCCCGCCGGATTCGACGCTATCAACGTCAACGGCGTCGACATCACGCCCAATGTGGGTGGCGGCCGCATCGCCGAGCTGGTGGCGATGCGCGACACGACCTTGCCGAACCTGCAGGCCCAGCTGGACGCGCTCTCGAACGCGCTGCGCGACGAGATCAATGCGATCCACAACGATGGCGCCGGGCTGCCGGCGCGCAACACCCTGACCGGCACGCTGTCGGGTCTGGCCGGCCCCGACGCCTTCGCCGCCACCGGCACGGTGCGCATCGCGGTGGTCGACGGCACCGGCAATACGGTCGCCGCCCCGCTGGACCTCAGCCTGGCCGGCATAGCCACGATCGGCGATCTGGTCACCGCCATAGACACCGGCCTCGGTGGGTTTGGCAGCGCATCCGTGGATGCTCAGGGCCGGCTGGTCATCAACGCCACCAACGCATCCAACGGCGTTGTCATCAGCGAGGCAAGCAGCGACGTGACCGCCACCAGCCGCGGCTTCTCGCACCACTTCGGCCTGAACGATTTCTTCATCGGCGACAACACCGTCTCGATCGCCAGCAATATCGGCGTCCGCGCCGACATCGTGGCCGACCCGTCGCTTCTGTCGCGGGGCAGCATGGCCGCGCCGCCGGCGGTGATCCAGGCAGGCCAGAACGTGATTGCCCCGGGCGACGGCTCCGTAGCCACGCGGATGGCCCAAAAGCTGGCCGAGAACATCAGCATCCCGTCGGCCGGGGCCTTGCCGCCCTTCACCGGCAACCTGATCGACTACAGCGCACAGATCCTGGGCAGCAACGCGATCGATGCGGCCGAGGCCGCAGACGGGCTGAGTTTCCGGCAGACGGTGTTCCAGGATCTCGAGTTCCGGGTGAGCTCGCAGAGCGGCGTGAACGTGGACGAAGAGATGGCCATCCTGGTCGATCTGCAGAGCGCGTATCAGGCCAACGCCCGGGTCTTCACCACCGCGGCCGAGATGATCCGCATCCTCAGCGAGATCGGCAGGTAGGAGGCGACCATGACCGTTTTCCGTGTCGGCACCATGGCGCAAAGCGAATTCGCCCGCAACCGGATCCTGGATCTGCAGGCGCAGGTGTTCCAGCAGAACGCCCAGATCTCCAGCGGCAACCGGGCCCAACGCTACAGCGGGATCGCGACCGACTCCAAGCGGTTGGTCTCACTCGAAGCGTCGCTGGTGAAGATCAACAATTTCGTCGCAACCAACAACCGGGTGGACGACCGGCTGCAGGTGATGGAGGCCCAGTCCTCGTCGCTCTTCGACATCGCCAGCAGTTTCCGCGTCACCATGCTGCAGGCCTTGAGCGGCGGCAACGAAGACGAGCTCGACCTGGTCAACCAGGCGCAGGGTCTGTTGGACCAGGTGGCCGGCATCCTCAATGTGCAGGATGACGGCCAGTACCTGTTCGGCGGCGGCCGCATGGACATCCCGCCGGTCGATCTCACCGATTCTTTGTTCACCGCGCCGCCCGCCGTCTATCCCAGCGTCCCCTCCGTGCTGCTGGACGCCGGCACCAACGCCCAGTCGCTGGCCACCCAGGGCATGACGCTGGCCTTCGACGAGACCGTAGTGACCAGCGGCGACGGCTACCGGCTGAGCTACGATTTCACCGACGCGGTGACCGCCAACCTGACGCTCACCAACACCGTCACCGGGACCAGCACCACCGTCAACATCGCCCCGCAGTTGAACGCGATCACCGGCGTGCCGGGCGCCAATCTGGCGCCGGGGCAGACGGCCGCCATCGCCTTTCCCGGGCTCGGCGCGACCGTGACGCTGGACAGCAATTTCGTCCGCAACGCCGACAACATCACCACCGGCACGCTGGACGCGGCCGCGATCGGCTCCATCACCACCGCCAGTCTGACCGTCACCAACCGGACCAGCGCCGTGGGCCTGACCGCGATCCAGGCGCTGATGGCGCTCGATCCCACCGTCTATGACCCGGACACCGGCTTGATGACCATCCAGGTGGCCAATGACGGCACCACGGTCGAGTTCTCGGCAGCCGGCGTGGATCTGGGCGACGGCGTCGGCGTCGGCACCACGGACCGGGTCGGCACCGGCAGCGCCAATGTCGTGGTCGGCGGGCACCACTTGGCCACCATCGACTACAACACCTTGGCCACCACCGGCGCCGGCGCGGGCAGCTTCACCATCGACGTGGGCAATCTTCTGTTTGGACAGAAGACGCCCGCCTACTACCAGGGCGACAACCAGGAGCTCTCGGTCCGGGCCGACGAGAACACCCAGGTGAACTATGGCGTCAGAGCCGACGCCAAGGGCTTCGAGAACCTGGTCCGGGCGTTGCACCTGGTCGCCACCAACCCAAGCCTGGACATCCCGCGCCTGGAAGAGGCGCAGCGGCTTCTTACCGAGGCCATCGACGACATTCCGAACATCATTTCCCGGATCGGGCTGGACCGCTCCAACCTGGAGAAGATCAACGTCAAGCACGAAGACACCATCCTGCTGACGGAAGAGACCGTCGGCGAGATCAAGTTCGTCGACGTCGCCGAGGCGTTGATCGGGCTGCAGGCCAACCAGACCGCGTTGGAGGCATCCTTCTCCGTGGTCGTGCGCATGGGCCAGCTCTCGATCCTCAACTTCCTCTAACCCGCGCGGCCAGACCAAGCGGCGCAACCCTCCCCCATCTCTAGGTAGGCAAAGGATAACAACCATGGACAACGGATCTTCACTCGCGGAGCTGACGGCGGATGTCGAACTCGAGGTCTCCTATCCCCTCGAGGAAGCCGGCCACGGCCAGATCGCCGACACCGACCAGCTGGTCATCGAGAATCGCTGGGGCCGGTTTGTGTTCGACCGCAAGAACGCGATCGCCACGCCCAAGGGGCTGCCGGGTTTCCCCGCTGCACGCGCCTTCGCCTTGGCCAACCTGCCGGACCCGCGGCTCGAGCAGTTCAAGCTGCTGCAGAACCTCGAAGACCCGGACCTCTCCTTCCTGGTGGCGCCGCTCAACATGGAGGCGAGCCTGCTGGCGCCGCAGGACATCGCGGATGCGCTCGAGGAGTTGGAGATCCGGAAAGACGACGCGGCTCTGTTGGCGATCGTGACGGTCCGCCGCGACCTCAACGACAGCGTGCTGGTGACCGCCAACATGCGCGCCCCGTTGGTCATCGACACGGCCGCCCGCGTCGGCATCCAGCACATCTTCACCAACGAAGACTACCCGATCCGCTTTCCGTTGAACCTCGCGGCCTAACCCGCGCGGCCGCGAGGGGCGCGAGCCCGGTCCGCGCCGGACGCCTACCCCGGCGCGGCGCCGCGGCTCGCGCACAACGGCGCGACCTCGGCAGCGCGGGCCTGCATCCTCAGTGATCTGCTCCCGAAAGGCGGGCGGCCGCGCCCTCAGCCCTCGACCACGAGCGGCTCGATCATTCCCGGATAGGTGCCGTGTTTCTTGAGGGTCTCAAGTCGCGACCGGAAGACCACTCGCAGGTACTTGTAGGACGTGTGGTGGGGCAGTTTCTCGGGCGGCAGGCCTGCGTTCTTGATCAGCGTCCTCTCGCACGCCATGGGCTCATCCAGCATCGACTCGATCTGTTCTAGATCGGCCTGAAAGCCCGCCGCGTCCGGCTCCTGATAGCCGTAGAGCACGCGGAACGGGTAGTACAGCGTGCGCAGGATCTGCTGGTCCCGCGCGCCGAAGATCTCGCCGACCTCGCGCTCGATGACGCCGGTGTCGAAGGGATCGAGGCCAAAGGTCTTGCTGGTCGGATCCCCCCACCATTTGAGCCCCTGCATGGTCGGCTCCAGGAGGCGCGGGTGCCAGTCGATGCCAAGCCGCGCGGCCAGTGCGCGCATGCTCGCCTCGGGCCGGCGCTTGAGATCCTCGAGGCGTAGGCCGAAGGCGTCGCGGTTACCGAACGCCGCTTCGTCTACGTGAAACGGCATGAATCCCATCCGCGTGGCAAAGCCGACATAGTTGCCTTGCTCTTGGACGTACTTCGTATTCCACGACTCGCAGCTTTGCACCGGTTCCCGGACCATCATCAGAACCTGCGTTTCGGGAAACTGCCTGAGATAGTTTTCGAGCTCATAAGGGGTCGGGTTGTGGATGTGGTAGAAGAGAAGCTCTTGCTCGTCCGACCTGCCCCGGGCGCGTTCGAAGGCGCGGTGAGCCATCAAGAAGAAATCGCCTTGGCTCACGCTAGACCGGCCGGCGAGCTGCTCGCGCATCTGCGCCCGGAAGGCAGACCGGTCGATTGCGAGCCATTGCTTTCCGTCGTCGCCCATATGGGTGAAGCCCTCCTGGAGGCCGACTCCGTTCTCCGCGGACGTCGGGTTGCCCGGAACGGGCCGCGGATCCCGGGCATCGAACAAGACCGGATAGGCGTCCATGAACTGGCCGATCATCGTCTCCGGGTCGGCGTTTCGGATCCGCTCCCATGTGCCGGGTCCGAAGAAGCCCTTGAAGTAGACCCCGGGCAGCGTCGTCACCTGGGGGTGGTCGTCGAGGAGGGCATGGACAAGACCGCTGCCGCTGCGGCCGAAGTTGAGCAGGATGCACATGCGCGCAGGCGCCCTCTCGGCCGAAGGGCCGCGCCGGCCCGAGATGGTGTGGGACAAGGCTATCGCTTGCTCCTCGGCGCGCGGCAGCGCGGCCCGCGCCCGATCGAGAGCCTCGGTCGACTGAATGTCATGCATCTTTTCCACGAACGCTTCGACGAACGCCGGCATCGGCGAGGCGGGCATGGTCTCGCGCAATTGGGCCAAGGTTGACGTCCAAACCTCGTCCACGCCGGCCTCCGCTGAAAGGGCGAGAACGGCCGCGGCGACATTCATCGCTCCGTGCAGATGCTGGGCGTCCGGCTTGAGCCGCGCCGCCTCGGCATAGCGGAGCAGCGCCTCCCGCGCCTGCCCCAAGCCGAGATGGGCCCCGCCAAGCGTCGCAAGAGCCTCCGCACGGTCGCAGGGGTAGTCCAGCGCCTTGACCGTGATCTCTATCGCTTCTTTGAACGACCACTCGCCGGTTCGCGCAACGCCGAGCGCCATCCAGCCGTTGGGGAAGTGAGGGTCGAGCGCCACCACTCTGGTAAAGCTCTCCGCAGCCTCGGCATGCCGGTGGACCTTCTCCAGGGTCACTCCCAGATTGAAGTGCACCTGGGCCACCTGACCGTTGGCGGCGACCGATCTCCGGTAGAAATCGATAGCCGCAGGATAGTTGCACTGGAGAAAGGCGACGTTGCCCTGGATCGCCAGGGCCTCGGGATGGCCGGGCACGCGCTTGAGAACCTCGCTGGCCATGTGCATGGCTTGGACGAGCGCGCCCTCTTGAAGCTTTCGACCGGCCAGGGCCAAGGCCTCGGCAATGATCGCGCGCTTTTCGGGCTCCAGATGGGCCGTGCTGCTCCCACCGGGACCGGATCCGTCCGGCGCAAATGTTCTGCGTGTGCCCATGCGATCCTTTAAACGGCGAGCTTGTCCTAAGGTTCGTCCTGCTCGTTCCTGGAAATCAGTCCGCGATTTCGAGCGGCTCGATCATCCCCGGACAGGTGCCGTGCTTTGCCAACGCCTCCAGCCGCAGGCGCAGCGCAAGGCGGATGTATCTAAACGAGACACTTTGCGTCAGCCGGGTGACGGGAATGCCGAGCGTGTCGGCGAAGGCGTGCTCGCAGTCCAGCGGATTCTCCAGCAGCTCCGGCGCCTCGGCCAGCAGCGCTCGAAAGGCGTCGGGATTGTCCTGTTCCCAGCCATAGAGCACGCGGAAGGGATAGTAGAGGGCGCGCAGCACCCGCTGGTCTCTTTCCCTGAAGATCTCGCCCACCTCGCGGGTAAGAACGGCGGGATCGAAGGGATCGGCCCCGAATGTCTTGCTGCCAGGATTTCCCCACCAGGCGAGCCCCTGCATCGTCGGGGTCAACAGCGACGGGTTCCAGCCGATGCCGAGCCAGTGGGCCAGCGCGCGCATGGATGCCTCTGGCCTCAACTTCAAGTCGTCGAGCCGCAGACCGCGCGCGTCCCGTCCCCGAAACTCCGGCCGGGAAATCTGAAAGGGCATGTGCGCTAGCTTGATTCCGAGACCGAGATAGTCGGAATCCTGCAGGACCTCGCCGCTGATCCAGGACTCGCAGCTGCGCAGCGGTTCGCGCACCATCATCAGGAGTTGCGAGTCCGGGAAATGGCGGAAAAAATTCAGGACCTCATGGGGGAGCGGATTGTGGATATGGTAGAAGACCAGCTCCTCGTCGCCGGGCTTTCCCTGCGCACGCTCGAAGGCGCGGTGGAGCATCAGGAAGAAATCGCCTTGGGTGAGGCGCTCGCGCCCGGCGAGCAGCGCCTTCATGTGCGCCCTGAACGCGGACTTGTCGACCGTCAGGACCTGGTCCCGGTTCGGTCCCATGTTGACGAAGCCCTCCTGCGCGCCCATCGAGACGTGACCCTTGGAGGGATTGCCGGGCACTGATTTCGGATGGCGGGCGTCGAAGAAGACCTCGTAGACGTCCATGAACCGGCTGATCATCTCGTCCGCATCGGAATGGCGAATGCCCTCCCACACGCCAGGACCGAAGAAACCCTTGAAATAAACCCCGGGCAGGGTCGTGACCTGGGGGTGGCCATCCACCAGCGCGTGGAGAAGTCCCGTGGCACTGCGGCCGAAGAAGTAAAGGGCGCAGACACGGCGGGGCAGCTCCGCGCCACCGGAAGCGGGTTTGGCAATCTCCGGCGCGGCCAGCGCGACCGTTTCCTGATCGACGGGCGGCAAGAGGGCCTGCGCGCGTGCGAGCGCGTCGGATGCCGGATCGACCTTGAGGGTCTCGAGGGCATAGTCAACGAGGTCGGGCCCGGGTGAAGCCGGGTTGACCTCCCGCAGTACCTGCTTGGCCGTCGGCCAGGCAGCGCGCATGTCCGGATCGTCGGCGAGGGCAAGCACGCCGGCGGCCGGGAGGAGACCGTCGTACAGCGCGCGCGGATCGGCCTTGAGGCGGAGGGACTTGGCAAAACACCCGATGGCCGCCTCTGCGTCGCCGAGCCCCAAATGGGCGATACCCAAATTCGTGCAGGCCGGTGCCTTGGGCCCCGGCAGGGACAGCGCCTTGTTAAGGGCCCGCTTGGCCTCGTCGAACCGCCAGAGCGCGACATAGGCTCCGCCCAGCGCGTTATGGGCCTGCGCCAGACCGGGCTCAAGCTTGATCGCCCGCCGCAGGGGCTCGATCGCCTCGGTGTAGCGGCCCGCCTTGACCAGGACCGCGCCGAGGTTGAATAGGACAAAGGGCGCGCGGCCCTCGATCGCGAGGGACTGTCGGAACAGCGCGATCGCCGTCTCGTAGTTGCCGTGGATATAGGCGAGGTTGCCCTTTAGCGCGATCGCTTCCGCATGATCGGGGGCCAGGCGCAGGACCTGCTCGATTAGCTCGAGCCCGCTGCGGAATGCGCCCGACTGGATGTCCTGCGTGGCCCGCTGGATCGCCTGGACGATGAAGTCTTGCTTGTCGGAGTCGCGAGGGGCAGCGGCCTTTCCGGGCGAGGCACCGGCCCCGCCTTTGCGGGCCTGCCGCGCCTGCTGGCGCCGCTGCTGGCGCGTCAGGGGTGCTGCGCCTCCGGAGCTGCCATCCGGGGCGAGGGCCTTGCCGCGGGCCATGCTCACGCGGCCGCTTGCTGATGTGCCTCGACGGCGAGGTCCGCTGCGACCCGGCGCAAGACAGCGCTCCAGTCGGGCGTCCCCACCTCTCGGCGGTAGACGCGAGCGCGCGGGAACCAAAGGCAGCGGCCGGTGCCGAAGGTTCCGAAGCCTGGGGCCGTATCCAGGAACCAGAGTGGCGCGCCGACCGCGCCGGCCAGGGTCAAGATCTCGTTGTTCGGCGCAATCACCAGGTCCAGGACCGAGAGCAGCGCCGCCAGACCATCGAGATCCCGGCTCACGTCCAGGCCCTCGATTTCGTGAACCGGCGTGCCGGTCAGTCCGGCTGACTCGGCGAGTTCGCCGCTGGCGTCGTCATACTGCAGGTTGACGAAATGGACGTCCGTCGTGGCCAGAACAGCGCCCCAGTCCGTGAGCGGCATGAAGGCCCGGCGAACCTCCGTACCCGTTTTCCCGCGCCAGCTTATGCCGACCTTGAGGCCCGGTCCCAGGGCCGCGACGCAGTTGGCGAGCGCCGACCTGCGGGCGGCATCGACCCGCAGATAGCCGGCGTGACTGGGGAAGTCCTCCACGTTTCTGCGGAGCTGCCGCATCAGGCTGCCGGAGAGGATCTGGAAGTCGATACCCGGCAAGTCTGGGACTTCGTCATCATGGGCGACGCCGCAGATCTCCGCACGGGGGAATGACTGCTGGAACAGGCGGCCGAGCTCGTGCGCACAGCAAATGACGCAGCGATCCGCCTGGCGCAGCACGTCCGAAAAGCAGGAGGCGAACAGGATCTGGTCGCGGAGATCTCCTTCCGGGCGGATCAGGATGGATCGGCCGGCCAGGCTCTCGCCCCGCCAGACCGGCCAGCGCCCCTCACCCTCAGGCTTTTGACGATGCTCATAGGCATCCCAGCCGTCCGTGAGTTGGCCCAGCGAGAGCAATGGCTCGGCGAGATGAAACCGGGTGTCGGCCGTCCCTGGGTCCAGGCTGGCTGCGGTCCCCAGGCTTTCCAGCGCCTCCTCGAACCGGCCCTGGGCCGTCAGCACCCGTCCCAGGGTGTCGTGTATGGCGGGGTTCTCCGGCTGCAGCGCGATCGCCCGCCGACAGGACCGGTCCGCCTCCCGAAAGTGCTCCAGCTCGAACTGGACGAAGCCCAGTTTCGCGTGCGCCTCGGCATAGCGCGGCGAGATCCGGACGGCGCGCCGCAGCACCGCCTCGGCTTCGGCGAAGGCGCACGAATTCGACAAGACCACGCCCACCCCGTAAAGGGCCAGGGCATTGCTGGGATCGATCTCCAGCGCCCGCATCAAGGGGGTCCGTGCCTCGCCGTGGCGGCCTTGGTCGACCAACGCCAGACCGAGATTTGCCTGGGCGCCCGCGAGCTGCGGGTTGAGTTCCGCCGCACGGCGGAAGTGGCCAATGGCGCTCTCCATATCGCCGCGTCCGCGCGCCGCCACGCCCATTAGGTTGTACGCATCGGGGTATTCCGGCGCGTGCCGCAGCACCTGGCCTATGAGCTGGGTCGCCTGTTCGAACCGGCGCGCGCCCAAGAGCTCTGCCGCGGTCGCCATGCTTCGGTCGATGACGGTCGCCTGCACCGGATGCACCCTGTCCGCGTCGGCGGGGTCGGACCGGCGGTCTTGCCAGCGGCGGCGCATCGCGCCGCGCTTCTTGCGCGCCGGGGCCAACGCCGGATGGGCATGGGCGAACTGGGAGAGATTGCCGTAGGGCATCGCGGTCCTGGGGCGGAAATTCGGAGCATCCAAACTAGGGGACGCCGCTGAAGCCTTGGTTAACGCCGGTTAGGCATGCGATCGGGAAGCTGGGACGGACGGGAGCTGCGCGGCCCACATCCCCAGCCATCGCCCTGCCCCGCAATGGCGGGTATTCCGGGGCAGCGGCCAGCCCGGGGGCGACGACGGATCGAGGTACCGCGCAGCGGCAGGAAACGCCGGGCAGGATCTGCCCGACCGGACGATTCTGCCCGGCAGAATTTGCCCAGCAGCGAGTCAATCCCCGCGTCGGCGCGGGGCAACCCATTGATTCCCCGAAATTCCGCTCTTGGCACTCCGTTTGCTTGCCAGTAGCTGCACCCCGGAGTCTATTTGCGGGATGTGTGGAACAGGTAGTTCCTCTCGGCCCCTGGCCGAATTCGTCAATCCAAGTAGGAGACTTGAAAATGGCTCTTAACGTCATCTCGAACTTTGCAGCCAATGTCGCCCACCGCAACCTGGTGGCGTCCGACATGAAGACGACCAGCTCGCTTGCCAAGCTGTCGTCCGGTCTGCGCGTCGTGTCCGCCAAGGACGACGCCGCGTCGCTGGCCATCGGCTCCCGCCTGCGGGCGGAGGTCGCGGCCATGCAGCAGGCCACCCAGAACGCGAGCCAGGCCTCGTCGCTGCTCCAGATCGCCGACGGCGCTCTGGCGACCATCGGCGACATCCTGGTCCGCATGAAGGCGCTGGCGGTTCAGGCCTCGTCCGGTCAGTTCGGTACGACCGAGCGCGCGGTTCTGGACTCCGAGTACCAGGCCCTGCTGTCGGAAATCACGCGTATTTCCGACGACACCGAGTTCAACGGCACGCAGCTGATCGCCGGCGGCTCGGCGGTGTTCGACGCCAACAACGACATGGTGGCCGGCGACCAGACCGTGGTCGGCACGACCAACGAGTTCACCGCCGGTCAGGCGCCGGGCGTCAGCGTTCAGACCCTGGACACCACCGTGGTGACCACGGGCGACACGTTCCGTATGTCGTACAACAACACGAGCGAAGAGCTGTCGCTCACCAACACGCGGACCGGTGACCGTCAGACCATCGACATCACCACTGCGTTCAATGCGCAGTTGACGGCGAATGGTCAGGCGACCACCGACAACACGCTGAACGCCGGCACGAATGTCGACGTGAACTTCAACAACCTCGGCGTGACCGTGCGGCTGGACTCGGTTTTCAACCGGACCAACGCCACCATCAACACCGAGGGCAACCAGGCGGTCACGGTCGGCGCGAACGCTTCGGCCACGACGTCCACGGTTGCCTATGGCACGACCGGCTTCGACATCACCGGGCTCCGGGAGCTGGTGGGCCTGGACACGGGTACGTCCTTCGCTGTGGCGACCGGTATCCTGACCATCAACTACACCGGTAACGCGGGCGCCAACACGCTGGCGCTTGCGGCCACCAACGGCCTCGAGTTCAGCGTCGATGGTGGGGTTTACGGTGCAGCGCCGGCGGACGACCTCGATGACGGCGCCATCCACACGATCGACGTGCGGTTGGCGACCTCGACGCAGGTGCTGGGCCGTATCTCGCTGGATACCGCGAGTGCGACCGGTACCGGCGCGGGGACGCTCACCCTCGACATCGGTGAGCTGATCTTCGGCACGGCCTTCACCTCGACCGGCACCAGCCAGAACTTCGACTTTAAGGTTGGTACCGGTGCGGCCACGCAGGACACGCTGACCTTCACGGTCAGCGCGGCCAGCGCCAACGCGCTGAGCCTGGGTGGCACGGTGATCACCGATGCGAGCTCCGCGAACACGGCCTCCACCGCCGTGACCGCGGCGATCGACACGATCAACCAGCAGCGGTCGACGGTTGGTGCGGCGCAGAACCGGTTGAGCTTTGCGTCGAACAACCTGGCCGCGGCGATCGAGAACTCGGAGGCCGCACGTAGCGGTCTGCTCGACCTCGACGTCGCCAAGGAGATCTCGGATTTCACCAGTAAGAACATCCTGGTGCAGACCGGTATTTCCATGCTGGCCCAGGCCAACCAGGTTCCGCAGAACCTGTTGCGTCTGTTCCAGTAGGCGAAGATGGGATTGGAGAGCGGGGGCCCAGCCCCCCTCTCCGTCTCCCCTAGGGAGGGCAACCGGTAAGTGGAGGAGAAGATGGAGATCACGTCCAGGATCCCGGCCTCGCTCCCCGTCTCGGACGCCCCAAAGAATCAGGGCCGCGCCGCCGCGCCGGCGGCACCCGCCCAGACCAACAAGACGTCCGTCGCCACGGCCGAGCGCGTGGCCGAAGCCCAGACCCGAACCGCGGTTCAGTCCGCGCCGCCTCTGCCCGGCCACCGGGACGTGCGGCTCACGCTGCACATCGACGACCGCACCGGCCAGGTCTTCGGCCGCTTCGTCGACCGCAACACCGGCGACATGGTGCAGGAGGTGCCGGCGGAAGACCTGCGCCGACTGGCCGCCCAGATCGACGAGCTGCTGGGCCCGGCCATCGATCAATCCGTCTAGGCGGAGGACAACGCGACCATGGATGCGCTGAACCTCAATTCGCTGGTCATCGATGAGAACGGCCGGGTCTCGTTTTCCGGCCTGACCTCCGAGATCGATTTCCAAGAGGTCACGGACTCGATCATCGCGGCCAAGCGGATCCCGATCGACACCATCGAGGCGCGCATCGAGAGCAACACCGAGAAGGTGGCCGCGCTCAAGGACCTGCGCAGCCTTCTCAACAGCTTGAGCACGAGCGTCAACAAGCTGCGCGGCGCGGTCAGCGTGGACAGCGCCAACAATATCTTCGCATCCAAGGTCGCCTTCGCGACCAGCAGCCGGACCGACAGCCAGACCCCGGCCGCCGCCGGCAACCTGATGGGCGTGTCCGTCGCCAATTCCGCCGATCTCGGCAGCCACACCGTCGAGATCTTGCGCGTCGCCACCGCCCATAAGGTGATGAGCGACGCCCAGACCAGCACGACCACGGCGCTTGGGATCACCGGCACCTTCACGGTGAACGGCACGTCGATCACCATGACCAGCTCGGACACGCTGCAGGACGTGCGCGACCGGATCAACAACGCCAACACCGGCACGGGTGCCACCGAAGTGTCGGCCAGCATCGTCTCGATCAGCGCCACCGAAAACCACCTGGTGCTGACCGCCGACAAGACCGGCACCAACATCACCCTGGCGGACACCTCGGGAACGCCGCTCGACACGCTGGGCGTCTTGACCGGCGCCTCCATAAAGAACGAGCTGCAGTCGGCCCAGACCGCGCGGCTCAAGGCGGATGGCTTCACCGATCCGGACCGGCACGAGACCAACCTGATCTCCAGCGACACGGCGGCCCTCAACACGCTCTTCACCGCCGCCGCCTCGGACGGCTCGTTCGTGGTCAACGGCAACACGGTCAACTATCTGACCACCGACACGCTGCAGACGCTCGCGACCAAGATCGCCGCCTCGGACGGCGCCGGCGGCGTCGAGTCCCAGGTGATCCAGGACGGCAGCAAGTACCGGCTTGAAATCACGCACGCCTCCGGAACAGCCCTCACCTTCACCGACACCGACGGGCTGCTGGCCGAGATGGGGCTCAACAATGAGCAGATCTTCGAGCGCAGCAGCAACACCATCAACGATCTGTTCACCGGCGTCACGCTGTCCCTGTTTCAGGCCGAGGAAGACACCACCATCAAGATCGACGTCGAGCGCGACCTGACCTCGGTGGTCGGCGAAGTCGATACCTTCGTCGAGTCGTACAACGCGGTGCGCGTGTTCCTCAACCAGCAGAGCCTCATCGACACGGAGTCCGGGGAAGCGGCCGAGGACGCCGGCGTGCTGTTCGGGAACAACGCCATTCGCACCGTCCAGCAGCAGCTCTCGACCATCGTCGGCCAGGGCACCCTGGGCGTGAACGACGCCTTCTCGGTCCTCGCCCAGATCGGCGTCGACCTGGTCGACAACGCGGCGCTGGTGGATCCGCTCAACCGCGACACCCTGGAGGTCAACAACTCCAAGCTGGAAGAGGCATTGCTCAACAACCCCGACGACGTGCGCCGGCTGTTCGCCTTCGATTTCAGCTCGTCCGATCCGCGGGTGGCACTCTTGGACTACACCTCGGAGACCACCTTCAACGCCTCCGGCTACACGCTCAACGTCAATTTCGACGACAAGTTCGACAGCGCCAAGGTCACCAACAACTACACGTTCACCCAGACCGACGCCGAGACCAACGGTCCGCTGAATGACGGCATCAGCCTGATCACCTTCGACCAGACCGTCGCTACCGGCAACGCCTATCGCTACAGCTACGACTCGGTGACCGAGACCTTGACGCTCAACGATCTGACCAACGGCACCAACCAGGCAATCGACATCACCGCGATCCTGGATGCCGCGGCGGTCACCAACGGCCCGGGCGGCGAGCTGGCGGCCGGCGAGACCGCGGACGTCGATTTCTCGTCCCTGGGCGTGACCTTCCGGCTGACCGGCGACGCGCCGGCGTTCAGCCGTGCCACGGACATCACCGGCGGCGCCACCAACACGGCCGGGCTCGGACCCGGCAACGGCGGCAGCTTTACCAACCTGAACACGGTTCTGCCGAGCACGGGGCTCAGCGAGACCGCCATCGACGCCCTGGTGGCGGCGGGCGCGTACAGCCAGGCGACGGGCCTGCTGTCCCTCGGCATCGAGAGCAGCGGCGCCGGGGTGTCGAGCTTTTCGACCGCGGCCGGTATCAAGTTCACGATCGACGGCGCGGGCGTGCCCGCGGCTGACATTACGGCCACCGATCTGGACGACGCCAGCTCTCATACCATCGAGATCTTCGTCGACGACGGCGGCAACGACGTGCAGGTGGCCCAGCTCACCTTCGACGCCCTGTCCGGCTCGACGGGCGCGGGCAGCGGCACGTTCACCGTCGATCTGGGCACCGGGCTGTTCGGCGAGACGGCGGCGCTGACCACCGGCAAGGACGCGCCGATGAACAACTACTACACGATCGCGAACGGTTCCTTCGAGATCCGGGACGAGAGCAACTCTTTGCTCGGCACGGTCAACTTCAACGCTACCGACAGCCTCGAGGACCTGGCCACCAATATCACCAACAACGTCACCGGTGTGTCGGCCGCGGTCATCGAGAACGTGATCGACAACAGCTTCCGCATCCAGATCGTCAGTGACGACCACGACCCCCTGAACTTCGTCGAGGTCTCGGGCGGGCTCGTGGCCGAACTCAATCTGTCCAATGTGGGCGACAGCGTGTTTTCGGCCAACATCGGCGGCCCAGTGGACGGTACCGACAACGGCAGCGTGACGGTGAGCTCGGGACGCACGCTCACCGCGACCAGCCTGACGGAAGCCGATGGGCTCAAGGTGATCTTCGACGGCAGTACCGACCTGAGCGGCATCACGCTCGACTTCACGGTCGGCGTCGGGGCCCAGTTCTTCGGCGTGATCGACGAGCTGGTGGACCCTACCAGCGGCACGCTGGAGGCCGAGATCGACACGCTGGAGGACCAGAACGAGGTCTCCGAGGATCGGGTCGAGCAGATGCTGGTCCGCCTCGAGCTGGAACGTCAGCGACTGCTCGACAAGTTCATCGCCATGGAGCAGGCGCTCTCTTCGCTGGCGAACATACGGCAGAGCATCACGGAGCTCACGGCCGCTCTGACCAGCGATAACTAAACCACGTCTTCCGCGAAGCGGGAGGGTCAACGAAAGGAACGGAACCAAGCCAATGGAACACGCAGCGACAAACCAGTACAAAACGCAACAGCTTCTCTCGGCGAGCCCGGCCATGCTGGTCTTTATGCTCTACGACGAGGCGATCCGTTCTCTTCAAAAAGCCGTGGAAGCCATTGACAAAAATGATATTCAAGGCCGTTGGCAGGCCAACAAGAAGGCCGTCGACATCATTGGCGAGCTGGCGCAGAACCTGGATATGGAGAAAGGCGGGCTGATCGCCGAGAAGCTCTACCAGCTCTACCGGTTCCTCTTGACCTCCCTGCCCCAGGTCGACATCCGCAACGATCCCAAGCCCGCCGAGGAAGCGGTGCGGCTGCTGGAACCGCTGCGCGACTCGTGGCGTGAGCTCGCCCGGAAGGACAGCAGCGAACTGGCCCGCGAGCGGGCCGAGGCGCTGGTCGCCTTCGAAAACACGCAGGACGGCAGCCAAGACGGTGCCCAGGCGGCCACGCAGGACCCCGGCCTGGCCCCAGCGGCGCCCACGCAGAGCTCGGTCAAGATCTCGGCCTGACCAAACGGCTGACGCTGGCCATATGGTATGCTGCCGATCTCTAAAGACAGACGGGTCGGTCTAAGTGACTTGTCTGAGGGTCAGTTGAGCTTGGCCTCTGGCGTCGGGCCACCGTTTTCCGGCATCTTGGCCAGCGGCGATCCGGGTACGTCCAGCTCTTGGATCATCTGGCGCAGGATACCGACCGTCTCGGTGCCGGCGATCTGATAGGTGATCTCGACCAGCCCCGCAAAGACGGCGGAGATGATCGCCCGGTGGTGCAGATCCTCCTCCTCACATTCGGCGCAGGCCGCGCCCAGATGCTCGGTGAAGATCTCGACCGCTCGCTCGATGTCTTCGGGTGTCAGCTCGGTCGGGCCAGAGGTTTCGGCCATGTCTCGCTCCCGCGGTTGCCCCGCCATCCTCGGACAGGTTTGGTTAAGGGTCGGTAAAACGCGATCGACCGATCGATTGCCGATCACGGCCCTCCGCTTGCCGCCGCGGCACAAATTGCCGCCCAGGTCGCGCAGCTTTTGCCCAATTGGCCGAATCAAGCCCTCACGCGAGGCGATCGCGTAAGTGCTTAATGTATATTTTTCAGAGCGATAGGGAATTTCTCCGAGTTTGGCATCAAGCTTGCTGAGGAGTTGGCAGATTAGTGTGACAGGTATGGTCATGGACACCACCGCGCTCCTATCCACGAAGGATCAGCTCGCGGCACAGCTCAGGCGCAAGGCGCCGGCTCACGCACAGGTGAACCGGGTGTCCTTCTCGCACATCCTGAGCGACAGCCGAGACGGCGCCGCCGCCGAGCTGCGCCGGGCTGAACGCGCGGTGTCCCGTTCGACATCCGACCCCCGGCCCACACAAGCCTATCGGCCGGATCGCAGCAGTACCGACCATCCTTATCGCCGACCGGCCGAATTCAACAAGGACGGCGCGGGCAACATCGACGACCTCGCCGAACCCTTCCGGTCCCGCCGGTCCGCCCATTCCGGGTCCCGCGAAGCGACAGCGCGCGGTGACACGAACCAGCCGGCCGAGACACACCCGACGAATGCGGCGCGGGCCTCCGACCGGACCGGCACGACAGCCGGTCAGGGCCAGGAAACCAACGCGGTTGCCGGCCAGGTTCCGGCCACCGTACTACCCAAGCTGCCGACCCAGGGCATCGAGCTTCCGGCGCAGGCGATCATGGCCGAGACGCCGAATCCGTCCACAACCCCGCTGCCGAACGCAACGCCCGGAGAGACCGTGCCGGGACAAACGGCGGCGGCAGCGCCCCAACCAGCCATGCCGGTGGATCCTGCCGGTGTTGCCCTCGCCGGGGCGGCCGAGGACAGCACCCTGCCGTCCCTGGTCGCGCCGTTGACTCAGCCGACCGGCGAGACGCTCGCACCGTCGCCGATCGCGAACCAGGCCCTGGCCGCCGCGCCGGCCGAGAGCCAGAGCACGGCAGCCGAGACGGCCTCCCTGGTCGGCGCGCTGGTCGGCAAGACCACGGCGCGGGGTCAGGATCGCGCGCTTGGCACGCCGGCACAGCCGGTCGACGCGACCGCACCTGTGCCGTCGGAACCCGCGCCGGCGGCGCCCGCGCGTCCGGCAGTTGCCACGCCCGTTCTGCCGATCGATGCGACTCCCGAGCCCATCCTGCCCCAGACCGCTGCCGCGGCCCGGCCCGAGATCCAGGAGCCCGCCATACGGGCGGCCCTGCTGCCTGACGGCGAACTCGCCCGCGTGGCGGAAGGGGCGGTCAACGGAACTCCGCAGTCCGGCGCCTCCGCGCCCAACGGCAGCACGGCGAACACCGCCGCACAGCTGCTGCGGCCGGTAACGGACGCGCAAAGCCAGACGCCGATCCAGCTGCTGACCGACCCGGCGACGGCCCCCGCCCAGACACCGGTCGCGATGGCTGCCCGGATCGCAGCAGACCCCGCCCCCGCGACGATGGACGGGATCCGCAGCATCGCCGACGCCAGCCTCCAGAATATGACCGCGTCGTCTGGAACCGGCGCCAGCTCCAGCGAAGTCGCGACCCGCGCCACGGCGGCTCAGCTGGCACGCCCGGCCGCTCCGCCCACGCCGGTGGCCGAGCAGGTGGCTGTGCGTATCAGCAAAGCGATTGCCGAGGGCGCCGACCGGATCGAGATCCGGCTCAAGCCCGCGTCCCTCGGCCATGTCCGCGTGGCGATGGAGGTCGGACATGACGGCCGCGTCCTCGCGGTGGTCACGGCCGATCGGCCGGATACGCTGGACATGCTCAAGCAGGACTCCCGCAGCCTGGAACGGGCGCTGCAGGACGCCGGCCTCAAGACCGATTCCAACAGCCTCAGCTTCAATCTGCGCGGCGGCGAAAACCGCGATGCGAACGGCCAGGACGCGGCATCCGGTAGTGGCCAGCCTGCCTCCCAGGACGAGGGCATGGCCGATGATCTGCCGCCCGACGCCATCGATCCCTCCCGGTTCACGGGTGGGACTGGACTTGTTGACATTCATGTTTAGGAACCCAGAGCCATGGAATTGAATTCTCTCGGTTTTCTGACCCCCTCCCAGCAGACGCAGGAATCGTCCGCCAGCCTGGCCGACAACTTCGATGACTTCCTCCTGCTGCTGACCACCCAGCTGCAGAACCAGGATCCGCTCGAGCCGCTGGATCCGAACGAGTTCACCTCGCAGCTCGTCGAGTTCAGTTCGGTGGAGCAATTGATCGCGCAGACCGCGCGTCTCGACAGTCTCATCACGCTGCAGCAGTCCAACCAGGTCGCGGACGCCGTGAGCTTCGTCGGCAAGACGGTCGAGGTGATCGGCGACACCGTCGCCATGGTGGACGGACAGGCCCAGATCAACTACGAGCTGACCAGCGCCGCCAGCGGCGTCAACGTCGTGATCCGCGATGCGGCGGGCCAGGTGGTCCGCACCCTGCAGGGCGACAACGGCGTCGGCTCGCACCAGGTGGTCTGGGACGGCCTCAACGACCAGGGCGCCCCACAGCCGGACGGTCCCTACACGTTCGAGATCAACGCCATCGACGAGGACGGCGAAGCGACGCTGCTGAACACCTCGATCGAGGGCGTGGTCGACGGCGTCAGCAACGCCGAGGGCACGCTGGTCATCACCATCGGCGGGGTGAGCTATCCGCTGGCGGACGTCCTCTCGGTCAGAGACACCAACATCAACCCAGGGAGCGAGCCGCAGGCCTGAGGCCTGTCGGCCCGGCAAGGATCCACGTCACATAGACGGACACAGAATCAGGTAGAGCAAGGAGCAATCCCATGAGTATCTTCGGCGCGATGTTTTCCGGCGTGTCCGGCCTGTCTTCTCAGAGCCAGGCCCTGGGCATGATCTCGGACAACATCTCGAACGTGAATACCACCGGCTACAAGCGCACCCGGGCCCGGTTTTCGACCCTGGTGACCCAGAACGCGACCCAGAACAGCTTCTCGCCGGGCGGTGTCCGCGCCAACCCCTTCCAGGAGGTCGCCACTCAGGGACTGCTGCAGGCCTCGGCCTCGCAGACCGACGTCGCCATCGTGGGCGACGGTTTCTTCGTCGTGAACGAATCGGCGACCCCGGGGCTCACGAACGAGTTCCTGTACACCCGGGCCGGCTCCTACGCGCCGGACAAGAGCGGCTTTCTGAGGAACACGGCGGGCTTCTACCTGATGGGCTTCCCGACCGACGCGAACGGGGTGCCCACGGTCGGCAACACCAGCGTGCTGAGCAGCCTGAACGCCATCAACGTCGCCGGCATCAGCGGCAGCGCCACGCCGACAACCCAGATCGGCGTCGGCGCCAACCTGCCGGCCACCTCGGCGATCGGTTCGACCCAGAACGTCACGGTCCAGGTTTTCGACTCTCTCGGCGTCGACCACAATCTCTCACTGACCTTCACGAAAAGCGCACAGAATCAGTGGGATGTGAATGCGACGCCGCCGCGCGGCGCGCAGCTTACCGTGCTGGACGATCCGAACGGCATCCCCTATCGCGCGGCGGGGCGGATCGATTTCGACGCCATCCCAACGGATACCGAAACGGTGGTCCTCACCGACGCCACGAACGGCGCGCTGACCTTCGAGTTCGATACGGGCGGCGGCGTGACTGCCGGCAACATCCCCGTGAGCCTCACCGGACTGACCACCACGGCGGAGGTCGCGACGGCCCTGCAGACCGCCTACGCGAACTTCAGCGGTTCGTACAACGCCGCGACCGAGACGAACAACGTGGTGATCGGCGGCGGCAACATCGCGACATTTCCGACACCGACCATGACAGCCGCGACGACGGGCATCAGTGCCGCCGTCGACGCGATCGTTCAGGCCCTGCCCGGCATGACCGCCGGCTCCCTGCAGGTGGATGTCGAGATCGACAATGGCGGAACGGAGATCCGCTTCACGGGCATGGCGGGCCTCAAATACGGCATCGACGGCGGCGCCGCCGGTGTCGCCGGCGCGGACTCGGGCGACCTTGTGGGTGCGACCACCGTCGAGCTCTATGTCAACGACGGCACCAACGACGTGCGCATTGCCACCTTGGCCATGGGTGCCGCCCCGACGCTGGGTGCCGGTCCGCCCGTCGACGGCGCCTATGGCAACATCACCTTGGACACCTTCACGCGCCAGGCGGGCGACACCCGCATGACCGTGGGCACCGGGCTTGACGCCGCTTCGCTGTTCCTGCAGCAAGGCAGCGCCACCGACGGTGCACTGACCGTGGATCTCAGCGGCATAACGATCACGCCGACCAACAATCCGCCGGCCGCGATTACCCAGGCGACCGGCGCGACCAACGTCTACACGATCCCCCAGGCGACCTCCTACGCCACGGCCGGCATCGTGTTCAACTCGGACGGCACGCCGGCCAGCTTCAACGTGGGCTCGGTGGACCTCACCTACTCCAACGGCGCGGCCGCCAGCACCGGGGTGACCATCGACTTCGGCACCGCGGGCCAGGGCGACGCCATGACCCAGTTCGCCAGCGACTTCATCATCTACTTCATAACCCAGAACGGCGTCCGCTTCGGCTCGTTCAACGGCGTGACGATCGGCGAGGATGGGCTGGTAACGGCGCTGTTCGACAACGGGCAAAGCACGCCGATCTTCCAGATCCCGATCGTGACCTTCCCGAACCCGAACGGCCTGTTCTCAAAGTCGGGCAACGTGTTCGCCGAGAGCGATGCCAGCGGCAACGGCCTGATCAACACCGCCGGGGCCGGCTCCGCCGGCACCATCGCCTCGGGCTCGCTGGAGGCGTCCACAGTGGACATCGCCACCGAGTTCACCAACATGATCATCACCCAGCAGGCCTACTCGGCCTCGGCGCGGATCATCACCACCGCGGACGAGATGTTGGACGAGGTCGTCCGGATCGCCCGGTAGTGGTCTTTCCGGCTATGCCTAATGGCCGGCCAGCGCCCACCCAGCGCTGGCCGGCTTTTTCCTTAAATTCCAGCTTTTGCCAATGGTTAACCGTTGCGTTTAGGGCTTTTTTAAACCGTACCGCATACACTCGGGCAAGCTGTGAACACGTAGTTCCCGACGGAGACAAGGTATGGCTTTCGACAGCCGCGAACAGGTCAGAAGCGTTATCGGACCCGACGGAACGAGTATGACGATTGACGATCTTCCACCGCCCGACACCACCCGCTGGGTGATCCGTCGGAAGGCACAGGTTGTTGCCGGCGTCCGGGGCGGTTTGATCACGCTGGAGGAGGCCTGCGAGCGCTACAAGCTGTCGGTCGAGGAGTTCCAGTCCTGGCAGCGGCTGATCGAGCGCCACGGCCTGCCCGGCCTTCGGGTCACCCGCACCCAGAAGTACCGCGAGAACGAGACCACCGGGACCCGGGAAATCGATCGTCGCGCGGAGTTCTGATCCTCCGCAAGGGGATACCACCCGACGCCCGATCTCTGGCCTCGCGCGGCGGCAATTTCTTCCCCTCGCCAGGCAGAATTTGCCCAGCAATTAACTAGATTTTCACAGCGCCTCGGTAGCGTGGAACCTCTTGAGGCATAACGAGTTTGCGTGCCTCGAGCCCACCGTCAGGACGGCCCAATCGCGCCAGCCCAACCGAGGTACGGTAAGTGAATTCTCTTATGCACTTGATCAGATCCTTGGGCACCGCGCGGGTCGCCGCCCTTGGATTGAGCGCTGCCCTCCTACTCGGCTTTTTCGTGTTTCTGATGGCTCGGTTCACGAGCCCCGAAATGGCCCTGCTTTACGGCGAGCTCGATCCGGACGACACCAGCCAGATCGTGTCGAAGCTCGAGGCGCTCGGCGTGCCGCACAAGATCGCTGGCGACGGCACGCAAGTCTATGTCGCGTCCGACCGGGTCCTCAGGCTGCGCATGAGCATGGCCGAGGAAGGCCTGCCCAGTGGCGGTTCGGTGGGCTACGAGATCTTCGACCGGTCCGAGGGAATCGGCAGTTCCAGCTTCGTCCAGAACGTCAACCGGCTGCGCGCGCTGGAAGGCGAGTTGGCCCGGTCGATCCGTACGGTCGCGCAGGTCAAGGCAGCGCGGGTCCACCTGGTGCTGCCCCGCCGGCAGCTGTTCAGCCGCACCCATCACGAGCCAACGGCGTCGATTGCCCTCCAGCTTAAGGGCGGCAGCCAGCTCTCGGGCGAGCAGGTGTCGGCCATTCAGTACCTGGTCGCCGCGGCGGTGCCCGGTCTGAACCCGCAGAATGTGTCCATTGTGGACAGCCGCGGCAAGCTGCTGGCACGCGGGGGTGAAGGCGAGGACAGCGCCCAGCTGGCGGCAACGTCGGCCCAGGAGACGCGACAGGCCTACGAGCATCGGGTGGCCCGCAAGATCGAGGAACTGCTGGAGCGCTCGCTCGGGCCGGGGACCGTCCGGGCGCAGGTCGCCGCGGAGCTGGACTTCGACCGCATCACCACGACCGAAGAGACATACGACCCGGACAGCCAAGTGGTTCGCTCGACCCAGTCCGTCGAAGAGCGCAGCGATTCCAAGGACGGCGAGAAAGGCCCGACCCCTGTGACGGTTGCCGAGGAGCTGCCCGAGCCTGAGACCACGCAGGAAGGCCCCGAGAAGGTCAGCACCGAGAGCAACGCCCGCACGGAGGAGACCGTCAACTACGAGATCTCGCGCGTGGTCAAGAACCATGTGCGCGAATCCGGCTTGGTCAAGCGCATCTCCGTCGCGGTGCTGGTCGATGGCGTCTACGGACCGCCCGGTGAAGATGAAATCCGGCCGTACGAGCCGCGCAGCGAGGAGGACATGCAGCGGATCACCGCGCTGGTCCGCTCGGCGATGGGCTACGACGAAACCCGCGGCGATACGGTCGAGGTCGTGAATATGCAGTTCGCCCAAGCCGAGGCCCTGGAAGACGAGGCGTACCATCCGCTCCTGGACTTCGACAAGAACGACATCTTCCGGATTGGCGAGGTCTTGATCCTGTTGATCACCGCGGTGCTGATCATCCTGTTCGTGGTGCGCCCGGTCATGCAGCGCCTGCTGGACCAGCTGCCGAAGCCGGGCGGAGAGGCGGACGGACCGGCGCAGCTCACCGACGGATCGGGCGGCGTCGGGGCCCTACCGGACGGCACCGACCCAGAGGACGCCAGTATGATCGACATCGCGGCGATCGAGGGCAAGGTGAAGCAGTCCTCGATTCGCAAGGTGGGCGAGATCGTTCAGAACCACCCCGAGGAATCCGTCGCGATCCTGCGCAACTGGATGTTCAACGAGGGCTAGGACGGTGGCTGGGCAGCAGGCACGAGAGGGCAATAAGCCGCTCACAGGCGTCGAGAAGGCGGCCATCCTGTTAATGGCGATCGGCGAGGAAAACGCCTCGTCCCTGTTCGAGAAGATGGATGACGACGAGATCCGCGAGATCTCCCAGACCATGGCGCATCTGGGCACCATCGATTCGGATCTGGTGGAGCGCTTGTTCGTCGAGTTCGCCGATCTGATCTCGAATACCAGCTCGCTGGTCGGCACCTACGAGAGCACGGAACGGCTCCTGCAGAACGTCCTGCCGGGCACAAGGGTGGAATCCATCATGGAGGAAATCCGCGGGCCCGCAGGTCGCACCATGTGGGACAAGCTGGCCAACGTGAACGAGCAGATGCTGGCCAACTATCTGAAGAACGAATACCCCCAAACCGTCGCCGTGGTGCTGTCGAAGATCAGGCCGGATCACGCCGCGCCCGTGCTCGCGCTCTTGCCCGAGAGCTTCGCCATGGAGGTCATCATGCGCATGCTGCGCATGGAGTCCGTGCAGCGCGAGATCCTCGACGACGTGGAGAACACGCTCAGAACCGAGTTCATGAGCAACCTCGCGCGCACCAACCGGCGCGACGCGCACGAGCTGATGGCCGAGATCTTCAACGGCTTCGATCGCGGCACCGAGGCGCGGTTCATGGAGGCCCTCGAGGAACGCAACAAGGAATCCGCCGAGAAGATCAAGCAACTGATGTTCACCTTCGAGGATCTCGCGACCCTGGACCCGGGTTCTATCCAGACGCTGCTCAGCAAGGTCGACAATGCGCGTCTCGCGCTCGCGCTCAAGGGCGCCTCGGATCCGCTCAAGGATCTGTTCCTGTCGAACATGTCGACCCGCGCCGCGAAGTTCCTCCAGGACGAGATGTCGGACATGGGGCCGGTGCGGTTGCGCGACGTCGACGAAGCGCAGACCGAGCTGGTCAACGTGGCCAAGAGCCTGGCCGCCGCTGGCGAGATCGTGATCCTCGACAACAAAGACGACGACGAGCTGATTTACTGACCGGATCGGTATCATGGGCGAAGCGGAAAAGTTCCTGTTCGATGCCAGTTTCGATGCCAAAAACGGCTCGTCGGTGGACGATCGCGCGCGCCTGGAGGAGGAGCGGCGCCGAGAGGAACAGGAACAGGCGCTGACGGAGTTGCGCGCGGCCGCCTTCGAAGAGGGCCGGCAGGCCGGATTCGCGGAGGCCAATCAGTCGATCGCACAGGCCACCGCCCAGACGCTGGCCAACATCCGGACCGCCATGGACGCGCTGCATGGCGAGCGCGAGGCCATCAAAGCACAGATGCAGACGGGGGCGGCCGAGGTGGCGCTGGCCCTGATGCGCAAGTTCCTGCCCGAGTTCGTACGCCGCAACTCCCTCGAAGAATTCGAGGGGCTGATCCAGTCGGCCCTCGCGGAGCTCCTCGGCGAGCCCCGCGTCGTGGTCCGGGTGCACGACGGCATGCTGGATCCGATCCGCGAGCGTATCGACGGCATTGCCGGCCGCTGCGGCTATGACGGCGATGTGGTCCTGCTCGCCGATCCGGAGTTGCAGCCGTCCGACTGCATGATCGAGTGGGCCGATGGCGGCGCCGAGCGGAGCACGGAGCGGCTGTGGCAGGAGATCGAGGCCGCGGCCAGCCGGATGATACCGGCGATGTCACTGCCTGGAAATTCGACCCCGAAGGGGAATGAGACCGGGGCGGAGGTCGGCCGGCCGACCGAGCCCTTGCCGGCGGCTTCGGACGCCTAACGCGGCGGAGCCGCAACAAGGAGAACACCATGTCTGACGACAAGGATCTGGAACTCGAGGAACTCAAGGATCAAGACGGAGCCGCAGGCGAACCGCCCGGCGACGGGGCCGCGGCGGACCCGCCAGCCGGCGACGGCGAGGAAGCGGACGCCGCTGGCGAGGACAAGCACGATCCCAACGACGACATCATGGCCGCTTGGGAAGCCGAGACCGAGCAAGCCGGGGCCCAGCAGGAGCCCGCCGGCGAGCCCGAAGGTGACGGCCAGCATCCGGATGCGACGCGGAACGCCAAGGACCTTGAAGCCGTCTACGACATCCCGGTGCAGGTCCAGGCAGTGCTTGGCCGGGCCACCATGCAGGTCAGCCAGCTTCTGAAGCTCGGCCGCGGGGCCGTGGTCGAGCTCGACCGAAAGGTCGGCGAAGCCGTCGACATCTACGTCAACAACCGGCTGGTCGCCCGCGGCGAAGTGGTTGTCGTCAACGAGCGGCTGGGCGTGACCATGACCGAGATCATCAAGACGGACCATGCCTAAGGTCCCGGATGAGGCGAGCGGAAGGTATCCCAGCCGTCATGACGCCGGCGTCGACTGGGCACCAGCAGTGAGACCGGCCGGCTGACGGCGCGACGCTTCCAGCGGGGAGAAAGTTAATGCGATTGCTGATTATTGGATCACTGGAAGGCCATATCACGGCCGCTGGCAAGATCGCCCTGGCCCGCGGCGCCAAGGTGGCCCAGGCCGACGATATCGCCTCGGGGCTCAACGCCCTGCGGTCCGGTCAAGGCGCGGACATGGTGATGATCGACGTCAAACTGGACATTGCCGACTTCATCGCCAGCCTGCAGGCGGAACGGATCACCATTCCCGTGGTCGCCTGCGGGATCGGCAGTGATGCGCCCACCGCGGTCGCGGCGATCAAGGCCGGCGCCAAGGAATACGTCCCCCTGCCCCCGGATCCCGAACTCATCGCGGCGGTGCTCGAGGCCGTCACCGAAGAAAGCAGCGAGATCGTCTACAAGGACCCGTCCATGGAGGCGGTCTTTCAGCTGGCCGACCAGGTGGCCGGCAGCGACGCCAGCATCTTGATCGTCGGCGAGTCCGGCACCGGCAAGGAGATCATGGCCCGCTACGTTCATCGCAAGAGCAAGCGCGCCGACCGCCCCTTCGTCTCGGTGAACTGCGCGGCGATCCCCGAGACCCTCTTGGAGTCCGAGCTCTTCGGGCACGAGAAGGGTGCCTTCACCGGGGCCGTCGCCCGTCGCATCGGCAAGTTCGAGGAAGCCAGCGGCGGCACCTTGTTGCTGGACGAGATCAGCGAAATGGAGCCGCGCCTGCAGGCGAAGTTGCTGCGGGCCATCCAGGAGCGCGAGATCGACCGGGTTGGCGGCAACAAGCCGATCAAGGTCGACATCCGGGTGATCGCCACCACCAACCGCGATTTGGAAGAACAGGTCCGCAAGAGCGCGTTTCGGGAAGACCTGCTGTTTCGCCTGAACGTGGTCAGCTTGAATCTGCCGCCGCTGCGTGCGCGGCCGATGGACATAGGGCTCCTGGCCGAGCATTTCATCCGCAAGTATGCGGAAGCCAACGGGCTGCCGGCGCGCCCGCTCGCGGACCAGACGCTCGATGTGCTCCGGGCCTATGGCTGGCGCGGCAACGTGCGCGAGCTCGAGAACACCATGCATCGCGCCGTGCTGCTGGCCACCGGCGATGAGATCGGTCCTGAGGCGATCCGTCTGGCGGATGGAAGCCAGATCGGCGACGCACCGGCGGGCGCGGCGGCCGGGCTGGCCGCCGCGGCGGCGACCGCCACGGCCGCCTCCACCAGCGGCCTCGTGGGCCGCACCGTCGCGGACGTGGAACGCGACCTGATCATCGACACCCTGGACCATTGCCTGGGCAACCGGACCCACGCGGCCAACATCCTGGGCATCTCGATCCGCACGCTGAGAAACAAGCTGAAACAGTACAACGAACAGGGAATCCGCGTGCCGTCGCCGCGCGACGGACAGCGGGCGGGCGCCTGAACCGGATCGCACGGGTGCCTTAGGACATGGCGGATACCGAGACCGCGAGCGCAGGAGCAACCGGCCCCGAGACAGAGGACGGCGCGGGCGGCGGTGTGGCTAGTTTCCTGGGCCGTCTGCGGACGCTCGCCAATCATGGCGACATTGCCCTGGCGCTCGGCCTCGCCGCCATCCTGATCGTGCTGATGCTGCCGATGCCGCGCTGGCTGCTCGACATGAGCCTCGCGGTCTCGATCACCTTCTCCGTGCTGATCATGATGACGGCGCTGTTCATCGAGAAGCCGCTCGATTTCAGCTCATTCCCGACCGTGCTGCTGATCGCCACGATCCTGCGGCTGGCCCTCAACCTGGCCTCGACCAGGCTCATCCTGGCGCACGGCCACGAGGGGCCGAGCGCCGCCGGCCGCGTCATCGAAGCCTTCGGCAACTTCGTGATGAGCGGCAACTTCGTGATCGGCATCATCGTGTTCGCGATCCTGGTGGTAGTGAACTTCGTCGTCATCACCAAGGGTTCGGGGCGCATCGCCGAGGTCTCGGCACGGTTCAGCCTGGACGCCATGCCCGGCAAGCAAATGGCGATCGATGCCGACCTCTCGGCCGGCCTGATCACCGAGGACGAGGCGCGCGAGCGGCGCAGCACGCTCGAGAGCGAGAGCACCTTCTTCGGCGCCATGGACGGCGCCGCCAAGTTCGTCCGCGGCGACGCCATCGCCGGGCTGATCATCACCTTCATCAACGTGGTCGCCGGCATCGTGATCGGCATCTCGCAGCAGGACCTCTCGCTGGCGGAGGCGGCCCAGAGCTATACGCTCCTGACCGTAGGCGACGGTCTGGTGACCCAGATCCCCGCCCTGATCGTCTCCACCGCGGCCGGCATCCTGGTCTCCAAGTCCGGCGTCATCGGCTCGGCCGACAAGGCGGTGTTCGGCCAGTTGGGCGGCTACCCGAAGGCGCTCGCGCTCAGCAGTTTCCTGATGGTCTCTATGTCGCTGCTGCCCGGCATCCCGATGGCGCCCTTCCTGCTGCTGGCCAGCGGCACCGGCGGGCTCGCCTGGTACATGACCCGCAAGCAGACTCGCGACGTCGCCGAGCAGGCCGCGATCGAGGCCGAGAAGGCCGAGGCCGACGCGCCCGAGGAGCCCATCTCGTCGGTGCTGCATATCGACGACCTGAGGCTCGAGCTGGGGTACGGGCTGCTGAGCCTGATCAACAGCGACCGGGGTGCCGCGCTCACGGACCAGATCAAGGCGTTGCGTCGGCAGTTGGCCACGGACATGGGCTTCGTGCTGCCGGCGGTCCGGATCCAGGACAACATGCAGCTGCCCGCCAACACCTACATTGTGCGCATCAAGGAGATCGAGGCGGGCCAGGGCGAGCTGCGGCCCAGCATGCTGTTGGTGATGGATCCGCGGGGCGAGCAGATCACCCTGCCGGGCGAGCAGACCACCGAACCGACCTTCGGCCTGCCGGCCACCTGGGTGGACGAGAACCACCGGGAGGAGGCGCTATTCAAGGGCTACACGGTGGTCGATCCGGCAACGGTGATCACGACCCATTTGACAGAGGTGGTGAAGGAGAACATGTCGGAGCTGTTGTCCTACAGCGAGACCCAGAAGCTGCTGGACGAGCTGGACGAGTACCACCAGAAACTGCTCGAGGACATCGTCCCCAACCAGATCAGCGTCGGCGCAATCCAGCGGGTGCTGCAGAGCCTGCTGGGAGAACGGATCTCCATCCGCGATCTGCCGACGATCCTGGAAGCCATCGCCGAGGGCTGTGGCCATACCCGCAACGTCATGTTGATCACCGAGCATGTGCGATCGCGGCTGGCGCGCCAGCTGTGCGACGCCTGCACCGGACCGGCCGGGCACATGCCCCTGATCGCCTTGTCGCCCGAATGGGAGGAGGCCTTCGCCAACGCCATCATCAAGGAGGGCGAGGATCACCAGCTGGCGATGCCACCGTCCAAGCTGCAGGAGTTCATCCGCGCGGTCGGCGAGGTGCTGGAGCGGCATGCCATGACCGGCGAAATGCCGGTCCTGCTGACCAGTGCCGGCGTACGCCCCTTCGTCCGCTCGATCATCGAACGGGTGCGCCCGGCGACCGTGGTGATGTCACAGAACGAAATCCATCCCAAGGCCAAGATCCGGACCGTGGGACAGGTCTGAGGGTAGTCCGGGGACATGAGCCGCATTCTGCCACCACCGACCTCCCTGACCGACGTTGCCGTGCGACCGGTACCCGACGCCCAGACGTCGTTGGCCACGCTGGCGAAATCCCCGCCCGCAGTGCTCCGCCTGGCGGCCGGCACCGTCATCGCGGCCACCGTGGTCGGCACCGACGAGACCGGCGCCACCCTGGTGCGCAGCCAGTTCGGGACCCTGGCGCTGAACACCCGCGCGCCGCTCCCCCAGGGCAGCCAGATCAACCTGCAGATCGAAGGACATACCGCGCGCTCCCGCAGCGTCACCGTGGTGCTGCCCCAGGGCACGCCGGGGAACGCCCCGGCCGCCGCACCCGATGGTCGGGGGCATCCGCCGACAACGCCGCCACCGGCCCAGCCGTCTCCCGCCGGCGCGGACACCGGGCATAGGCCATCGGGTCCGGCGGCGGCGACAGCCCGGGCCGGGTCGGCCGCTCCACCCGCTCAGGGAACCGCCGCCTCGCCGCCGGCAGCCATCTTGAAGAATGCCGGCAGCTTCACCGCCACCGCGACCGGGCGGCCGCCCGCGACACCCTCGACCGCCCCCCTGGCGACCCCGGTCGAGGCCAGCCTCCGGCCCGTACTGACCAGCGGCGCCGAGCCGCGGCTGTTCCTGCCCGGGAGTCAGGTGACGGTGCGCGTGGTCGAGCTGCGCGCGCCGACGCCGCAGCTGGCGCCCGTACCGACCGGACCGCAGCCGGCCGGTGGTGGTGCATCGACCGCACCCGGGGTCTCGACAGCCCCTCCAGCGGTATCAGGCGCGCCCACAGCGCCGTCAGCCGCCAGTACGCCGCCGGCGGCTTCCGGCCCGCCCGCGGCCGGCCCGCCACCCGGAGCCGCTCCACCGACCGCCACAGCCGCGCCCACGCCCGTCATCCAGCCCCCTTCGGCGCAACCGGCCGCACCGCCGAGCGCCGCGCTGCCGGGGCCGCCCGGTACGCCGCCGGCCACGCCCGCCACGGGTCAGGGCCCGATCCTGACCGCGACGGTGGTCGGCAACAATCGCCTGGGGCAGCCCCTGATGCAGACCCCGTTCGGCGAGCTGGCCCTGACCGCCAAGGCCAACCTGACGCCCGGCACCACGGCCAGGCTCGAGGTCATCTCCGCGGTTGTCGCCGCCGCGGCAAGGGTCTCGCCACAGATCGCGCATATGGGCATCGATCTGAGCCAGGACTGGCCGGCGCTCAAGGAGACCCTGACCGCCCTGCAGCAGACAAATCCGGCGGCGGCGAGCCAGGTCATGGAAACCGCGATCGCCCGCCCGGGGCCCCAGTTCACGAACGATCTGTTGTTCCTGTTGGCGGCCATGCGGATGGGCGACATGCGGAGCTGGCTGGGGGAGCAGGCCAATAGGGCCCTGGCCTCGCGCAGCGCCGAGCTGGCCGCCCGGCTCGGCGACGACTTCAGCTTGCTGGCCAGACTGGCCGGCGAGGCGTCGACCAGCGAGTGGCGCGCGTTCTTCCTGCCTGTCCACGACGGCCAGGCGGTCCAGCAGCTTCGCGTCTTTACCCGCCGGCAGAAGCGCAAGGATACCGCCGGCCAGCAGGACGAGCCCGCAACCCGGTTCATCGTCGAGTTCGAGCTGAGCCAGCTCGGACCAATGCAGCTCGACGGCCTGACCCATGAGGGTCAGTTCGACCTGATCGTCAGAAGCCACGCGCCGCTGCCGCAAGAGGTCCGCCGTGACGTTGCCGGGATCTTCGGCAGGCTGCGGCGCGACGGCGACTGGGCCGGAGAGCTCGCCTTTCAATCGGTGCCGAGCTTTCCTGTCTCCCCGCTCGAGGAAATCGAAGCCGGCCACATTGGCGTGACTGTGTAACCCCTGATCAGACGGGGCCGCCCGAACGGGACGACCTAGTCACTCTTCTGGCGGCGAAACATGTTCAGGGCGACCTCGTCGAGCTCCGCCTGCTCGCGGCGTGCACGCTGCAGCGCCAGTTCGCGCAACCGGTTCTCCTCGGCGATTTCGTACTTCTTGAGCTCACGATAAGCCGCGGCGACCCGTTCTTGAGCGCCAGTGATCTGCCGTCCCATGGCGTAAATCGCAGCCCGTAGCGTCTCGCGCCGGACATTGGCGGCCGCCAGATAGGCTGCATAGGTGTTGCAGGCGGAAGGGTCGTCCGCGACCAGGCCCGCCTCTGCCGCCATCTCGGCGTCGAGATGCTTCAGTTTTAGCGCCAGCTCCTGCGCCTGGGCTTCGAGCGCCGCCAACTCCCGGCGCCGATCGTCGACCTGCGCCTTGTGCAGCTTGATCATGCTGCCGAAGCCGCGCATCAGTTGCCGTCGGCGAGGGCCGCCTCCAGGGTCGCATAGCCGCCCGCCAGGTCGGCGCGCTCCTCAAGTTTCTGGCTCAAGAAGCTCTCCAGGACGGGGTTGAACTTGATCGCCTCGTCGATCTTGGGATCCGTGCCCTCGCGATAGGCGCCGATGCGGATCAGCTCTTCCATGTCCTGATATTGCGCCATCATCGCCCGCGCCCGCTCGACCAGCGCGTTCTCCTCGGGCGTGTTGCAGTCGGGCACGGTACGCGACACGCTCCGCAGGACATCGACGGCGGGAAACCGGCCGCGCTCGGCGATCGCACGGGACAGCACGATATGGCCGTCAAGGATGGCGCGCACCGCATCCGAGATCGGCTCGTTGTGGTCGTCGCCTTCCACCAGCACCGTGAACAGGCCGGTGATCGCGCCGGCGTCGGTGCCCGGCCCGGCGCGTTCCAGCAGCTTGGGCAGCTCGGCGAAGACGCTCGGGGTATAGCCCTTGCTCGCAGGCGGCTCGCCGGCGGACAGGCCGATCTCCCGCTGGGCGGTCGCAAACCGGGTGATGCTGTCGATCAGGCAGAGCACGTCCCGACCCAGGTCCCGGAGATACTCCGCCAGGGTCATGGTCAGATAGGCCGCCTGGCGGCGCATCAAGGGGGATTCGTCCGAGGTGGCGACCACGAGGATGCTGCGCGCCAGCCCATCCGGCCCCAGGTCGTCCTCGATGAACTCCTGGACCTCGCGGCCGCGTTCGCCGATCAGACCGATCACGCTGGCATCCGAAGCGGCGTGCCGGGCCAGCATTGAAAGCAACACGGACTTGCCGACACCGGAGGCGGCGAAGATGCCCATTCGCTGGCCGCGGCAGCAGGTCAGGAAGGTGTTGATCGCGCGCACCCCGAGATCGATCTTGCCGCCGACCCGCTGTCTCAGATTCGCCGGCGGCGGCGCGTTGCGCAGCCGGTAGGCAACCGGCCCGCCGCGCAGCGGTCCCTTGCCGTCGATCGGCTGGCCCATGGCATTGACCACCCGCCCAAGCCAAGACAGATCCGGGTAGATCACCGGCTCGGCGTTGGCGATTTCGGACTTGCAGCCGATGCCCACTCCTTCGAGGGAGCCGAACGGCATCAGCAACGCGCGGCCATCCCGGAAGCCGACCACCTCGCAGGTCACCCGAGACCCGGTCCGCCCGTGGATGACGCAGCGATCACCGATCGAGAGCCGGCGCTCGGCACCCCCCACTTCCACCAGCATCCCGAGAACGGCGGTGACCCGGCCATAGAGCCACTGCTCGGGAATTCGCCGGACGTCTGCAAGAAAAGACTGGACCACCTGACCCGCCCCTTCGATCGCCCCCTGTCGCTCCGTTATTGGCGAACCAGGGCAAGGCCCAAGCAGTATGTTTGGCAAGCTTTAAGGTTCTGTAAAGTTGCACAAAAGCCACAGAAGACCCCAGATTTCCTTCACAAGTAAACGAATTCTTAACCTTCAACTTGATAAATTCGTATGGTTAAAATCAACATGACAACTACTCCGGTATTTCCGATGCGCGTACTGTTGGTCGAAGACGACACTGCGATGGCTAAGAGCATCGAAATGATGCTCAAGTCTGAGAATTATGTAGTCGACTCCACTGACTTGGGGGAGGACGGTCTCGAGATCGGGAAGCTTTACGACTACGACATCATTGTCCTGGACTTGATGCTCCCCGACATCGACGGCTATGAAGTTCTCCGTCGGCTGCGCGGGGCACGGGTGCAGACCCCCATTCTCATCCTCTCCGGCCTGGCCGAGCTGGATGCGAAGATCAAGGGGCTCGGATTTGGGGCCGACGACTACCTAACCAAGCCGTTCGACAAGCGTGAGTTGATCGCGCGTATTCAGGCAATCGTGCGCCGCTCCAAGGGCCATTCGGATTCGGTCATCAAGACCGGCCGGCTCACGGTGAACCTCGATACCCGCACGGCCGAGGTCAACGGTCATCCGTTGCATCTGACCGGCAAGGAATACGCGATCCTCGAACTGCTGTCGCTGCGCAAGGGCACGACGCTCACCAAGGAGATGTTCCTGAACCATCTCTATGGCGGCATGGACGAGCCGGAGCTCAAGATCATCGATGTGTTCGTCTGCAAGCTTCGCAAGAAGCTGGGCGCCGCCTGCGAGGGCGACAACTACATCGAGACGGTTTGGGGTCGTGGCTACGTGCTGCGGGATCCCGCACCGACCGATTCTGCGGAAGGGACGACCGCCCAGGCGTCCGCAGCCTAGTACATACGACATCTCGGGTTCGGGTTGGCCTCGCAGCGGCCGCTGCGGGGCCAACGCCTTTTTGGGCCGCGGCCCGAAACCTCCTGCCCAGCATGGCGGTCAGCATCAGCGAGCTCCGGTGCCGGCGGGCGCCGGCCGACCGCGGCACGCCCAGAGGGCGCCTCGCGGCCCCGCCGAGAGGTCAACAGACAGACTTGTCCAATGTCGCCGTGATTGGTGGCCGGATACCCGAGCGGGGCGACGCCGGCCCGGGTGTCAGCCGGTGGCGGCTGCGGGCGCGCAGATCGCGCCTGTGTCGGCGTCCTTCAGAGCGTAGGTTCCCCGCACTCCGGGCATCGGCACGAAGCTCTCCGTGACGCCGAGCACGGTTTCGGCGCCGCCCAGGAACAGGATGCCGTCGGGCGTCATGATCCGGCCCATGTCGTCCAGAACCTGCTTCTTGGTATCGTTGTCGAAATAGATCAGCACGTTCCGGCAGAAGATCACGTCGAACACGCCCAGCAGGCCCGCGCCGTTCAGCAGGTTGTGCTGCCGGTAGTTCACCATCTTTCGGATCGAAGGATCAATCTGCCACTTGTCGCCGACCTGCGCGAAATACTTGACCAGAAGCTGGATGGGCAGGCCCCGCTGGACCTCGAACTGGGTGTAGATGCCGTCCCTGGCGCGATTCAGGACCTCGGTGTCGAGATCGGTTCCCAGGATCTCGATGGTCCAGTCGCTGATCGGCCCGCCCACTTCCTTGAGAAGCATGGCCAGCGAGTAGGGCTCCTGGCCGGTGGACGCCGCCGCCGACCACAAACGGATACGCTTGCTGGCGGCGCGGGTCTTGATCAGGTAGGGCAGAACCACGTCGCGGAAATTGTCGAACGGCGTCATATCCCGGAAAAAGAAAGACTCGTTGGTGGTCATCGCCTCGACCACCGCCGTCTCGAGATCCTCGCGTGCACCCGCCCTGACCAAGTCCGCGAGCTGATCGATGCTCTCGAGGCTGTGCGTCCTGACCACCGGTTGCAAGCGGTTCTCGAGCAGATAGGTCTTGTCCGGGGTGATCACCAGACCCGACTTGTCCTTCAGGAACGTTGTCAGGAACTGGATATCCGTGTCTCTCATTGCCCGCCTCCTGCAGCCATCTTCGAGACATAGGGGCCAATCTCCAGAAGCGGGAGGTTGGCACACGAAAACCCTGCCGTCGCGACCACGCCAGGCATGCCCCAGACCACGCTGGTCTCGGCGTCCTGGGTCACGACCGTGCCCTTGGCAGCGATGATCTTCTCGCTGCTCTTCAGCCCGTCGGAGCCCATGCCGGTGAGAACGACCGCCAGCGTCTTGCCGCCATAGAGTTCGGCGACGCTGACGAACAGCCGATCCACCGCGGGCCGGCAGAAGTTCTCGCGGGGTCCCTGGTCGAGCTGGATCACGATCTCGCCATCCTGTCGCGCGAGCGTCATGTGATAGTCGCCGGGGGCCACGTAGATGTGGCCGGGCTTGAGGACCTCACCGTGCTCGCCTTCCTTGCTGGGCCGGTCTGACACGCGGCCGATATGCTCGGCCAGCATGGTGGTGAAGGTCTCGGGCATGTGCTGGGCAATCACGATGGGCAGGTTGAATGCGGGATCCAGCGTGGCCAGCATTTCGGTCAGGGCCTTGGGTCCGCCGGTCGAGCTGCCGATCGCCAGGATCTGGGGCTGAATGGTCGAGGGCTTTTGCAGCGAGATCGGCGCGTCCGGCTGCGGCACCACGGTCGAGGAGGGTTTCGCGTCGTCTTTGATCCCGGTACTCACCGGACCCGGAGCCTTGCTCCGCGTGCGACCAACCGCCGCCAGGACTTTCACCTTGCGCAGCAGCTCCTGCTTGAAGTCGCCACCACTGATATCGGCGCGGGCCTCCGGCTTGGCCACATAGTCCGCGGCACCTCGGTCGAGAGCCTGCAGGCTGATTTCAGCGTTTCGCCGGGTCAGCGTCGAAGCCATGACGACCTTGAGCCCGGGCACCGCCTCGATCAGCTTGGGCAACGCCGTCAAGCCGTCCATGACCGGCATCTCGATATCCAGCACGACCACATCGGGCTTCAGCCGGCCAACGTTGTCGACGGCCTGTTGGCCGTTGACGAACGAGGCGACGACTTTGATTTCGGGATCCGATTCGAGGATGCGCGTCAGCATGCTGCGGACGACGACCGAATCGTCGACCACCATGACACGGTAGAACTGCGCAGAGGCGTCCTCAGCCGCTTGGTCGCGGCCCGCGTTCTCGAGCTGTGGCGACGTCATTACAGGAGTCCCACATGCGCGAACTTGGTCTGGAGGATTTCACTGTCAAAGGGTTTCATGATGTACTCGTTGGCGCCTGCGAGCATAGCCTCGCGTATGTTTTCAAGTTCGGTCTCGGTGGTGCAGAAGACCACCACCGGGCTATCGCCGCCCGGGGTCTTGCGGAGTTCTCTGAGAAAGTCGATCCCGCTCATCACCGGCATGTTCCAGTCGAGGAGGATCGCATCCGGCATGCCGGTTCGGCAGGCGTCCATGGCCTGCTTGCCGTCTTCGGCTTCCCTCACCGAGAAGGACAGCTCTTCCAGGATCTTTCTCGCGACCGAGCGAATGACCTTGGAGTCATCTACGACGAGACAGGTCTTCATCCCATGCTCTCCACCTTGTTGCTGGCCGATCCGCCGTGATGTCGAGGACGAGGTTGGCAGTCCTACCTGATCACCAGCGCACCGCCTGCCTAAGCGGCTTTTGCCACCTGTATGTCCAACAGGCGCTCGACATCGAGGATCAGCAACAGCTTGCCCTCGAGCTGATACACTCCGGCAGAGACCTCGCGCCACACCGCGTCCAGCGTCGATGGGTTCCGCTCGAAATCGGCTTTGTTGAGGCCCAAGACCTCGCCCACGGAATCGACGATCAGGCTGTACAGCTCGCCGCCATGGTCGACCACGACGCTCATGCTGTGCTGGTCCGGATCCCGCTGCGGAAGGCGAAGGCGCTGGCGAACATCGATCGCGGTGACGATGCGGCCGCGCAGATTGAGCGCGCCGGCCACCTCCGGCGGCGCCAGGGGAATACTGGTGATCTTCTGCGCGACGAGGACGTCCTGGACCGTCAGCACCGGCACGCCAAACCACTGCTCGCCGATCGTGATCGTGACGAATTCCTCGTTGCCGGTCTCATGGTCTGTATCGCCGACCTTGGACGTTGTGACGAGTTCTTGGCTCATGCGGCACCTCTTTGGACGGTCAGCGTCTCGTTCAGCGAGTGCAGCAGCGCATCCCGATCGAACTTAGCGACGTAGTCGTTGAAACCGGCATCCCGGCCCCGCTGGAGGTCGGATTGGGAAGCGAAGCTGGATAGGGCCACGATGGGGGTATCCGCCCATGTTTCGCTCGACTTGACGGCCTGGGCGAACTCGAAGCCGTTCATGCCGGGCATCTCGATATCGCTGATGATGACGTCGAACTGCTTGCCCGCTTCGCACAGCTGCATGGCGGCGTCGGCGCAATCGACCGTGGTCACCTGGTATCCGGCGACCGACAACAGCGGGGTCAGCAGATTGCGGAAGAACGGGCTGTCGTCCACCAACAGCACGCGCCGGCCCTCCCCTTCGGAATCGAAGGTGGGCCCTTCTTCTGAGCCGAACCAGTCATCGAACGCGTTGCCAAGGAAGAAACCGACGTCGATGATGTCCGTCGCCTTGTCGGAGATGACCGCGCTGCCGAGGATGCCGTTCTCCGAGCGCGACGGCAGTTCCACATCCAGCACGTCTTCCACGATGTCGACGATCTCGTCGACGACCAGGCCCATCGAACGGTCCCGGTCCGAGAAGACGACCACCGGCTGGCGGCCTTCGGATCTGATCTCGTAGCTCTGGTCGACAGTCACCAGCGGCATCAGTTGATCGCGATACTGCACAACCGCCTGGTCGTTCGACCTCTCGATCTTCTCGACGTCGATCTCTTCCAGGCGTGCGACCAGAGCCAGCGGGACCGCCTTGGGCGTATCGCCGCCAGCGTGGAACAGCAGCAGCGCGATCCGCTCGCTGGATCCGGCCTCGGACCGCTCGGCGTCTTCGGCGGCCTCCGTCTCGGCCGTACCGACCTCGCCGCTGGCCATGGCGATACCGTTCGGATCCAGGATCATGATGACGCTACCGTCGCCCAGGATCGTGTTGCCCGAGAACAGGGTCATATCGCGCAGGATCGGCGCGACCGGCTTGACCACGATCTCTTCCGTATCGAACACCCGATCGACGATGATGCCGAAATTGTAGGTCCCGACCTGGCACACGACGATGAAGCTCTCCTGGGTGTCCTTGCCATTCGTCAGGGCGGCGACCGATCCATCCTCGTCCACGCCGGAGTCTGAGCCGTTCGCCTCCTTGGGCGCGACCGGTGCATCGCCCAAGCGCATCAGCTTGCGCAGCGAAACCAGCGGCAACAGCCGCTCGCGCAGGCGTAGAACGGGCACGCCGTTGATCTCTTCCAGGCGCCGTTCCGCAGAGTCGCCCGTGCGCACCAGCTCGGTGACGCTGAGCTGCGGGATGGCGAAGCGCTCGCCCCCGACTTCGACGATCAGGGCGTTCACGATCGCCAAAGTCAGCGGGATCTTGATGGTGAAGGACGAGCCCTGACCTTCGGTCGAATTCAGTTCGATGGTGCCGCCGATCTTCTCGATGTTCGTTTTCACCACGTCCATGCCGACGCCGCGGCCGGATACGCTGGTCACCTCCGCCGCCGTCGAGAGGCCCGCATTGAAGATGAACTGCTGGATCTGCTGGTCTGTCATCGAGGCCAGCTCGGCTTCGCTGGCGACGCCGTTTGCCACAACCTTGTCCTTGATCTTCTGGAGGTTGAGGCCGCGGCCGTCGTCGACGATCCGGATGATGATGTGGCCGCCTTCGTGGTGCGCGTCCAACAAGATGCGACCGGTCTCCTTCTTGCCGGCGGCGAGCCGATCTTCCGGCGCCTCGATGCCATGGTCGCACGAATTGCGGACCATATGGGTCAGCGGGTCCCGGATCAGCTCGAGGATCTGGCGATCGAGTTCGGTCTCCTCGCCCTTCATTTGCAGCTCGAATTTCTTGCCGAGCTCGCGACCAAGATCGCGGACGATCCGCGGCAGCTTGGACCAGGCGTTGCCGATCGGCTGCATGCGCGTCTTCATCACGCCCTCTTGCAACTCCGAGGTCACGTGATTGAGACGCTGCAGGGGAGCGGCCAGTTCGGCATCCTCGCGCCCGCGCATGATCTGCATCAGCTGGTTGCGGGTGAGCACCAGCTCGCTGACCATGGTCATCAGGTTCTCGAGCAGGTCGACGTGGACACGGATGGTCTGCGCGGCGACCGAGGATTCGGGGGGCGCTTCCTCGCCGCCCTTGTCGGGCTGCTGCGCGGCCGGCTTGGGCGCGGCCGGCGCTGGCGGCTCGGCGGGTTTCGCCTCGGCGCCGGCGTCGCTCAGTTCCGCCGCCGGCGTATCCGCTGGCGCAGGCTCGGCCGGCTCTGCCGTGTCCGCCGCCTCCGCCGTCTCAGCCGTTACCGGCTGTTCCGCTGCGCCGTCGTCTCCGGCCGGCTCCTCAGCCTGGACCGGCGCTTCCACCTCGGCCGGCGGCGCTGCCTCTGCCGGCGCACCGCCCTCGGCGGCGGCGTTGAGCCGCGCGATCAGATCGCTGTCGTCCCCTTCGGGCTCGGTCTCGGTCTCCTCCAGGACGGCCAGGATCGACTTGATCCGGTCGAGCGCTTCCAGGATCAGGCTGACCGAGTCCTCGGTGACCTCGACCTCGCCGTCGCGATACTTGCCGAGAACGTTCTCGCCGGCATGGGCGACGGCCTCGAGCCGGGGCAATCCGAGAAAGCCGCAGGTGCCCTTGATGGTGTGAACGATACGAAAGATGTTGCCCAGGAGCGTCGGATCGTTCGGCGTCTGCTCGAGCTTGACCAGCTCGACGTCGAGGACCTCAAGTCCTTCCGCGGTCTCGGTAAGAAATTCGGATAGCAGGTCGTCCATTCCTGTGCGCCCCTTGGTCTCCCAGGATTTGACGGCATCCTGGTTGCGGTTGGCCTGCGCCACGACGCCAGGACAAGGGTCGCGCACAGGCTTTGGTTAACTGCGCGAGACTGGCGGAACTTATTTAAAATCCAGTAAATTCTGGACTTCTGGGGGACCAAACAGGGCCTTAAGAACGTGCCGAAATCGTCACCGCATCCGATTCGGGCTGCTCGATGGCGAGCTGGAGGCCCAGGCTCTCGGCGAGGCACGCGGTGAAGTAGCCCAAGACCGTCCGCGCCGTGACCGCCTCGGCGGTGAGCTCGCGATCGAGCGCGGCCTGCATTTCGTCGCCCGGCCGGGCGCCGGTACCGCCGGCCGCCACCAGGACCTGCAGCCGGCCGGCGTTCTCCGAAATCCCGACACCCAAGACACCGCCCCGGGGCAGGGCGTCATTGGCCAACAGCAGCAGGTTGAGCAGCAGCTTGATTTCGGCCTCGTCGAAGGCCTGCTGCGTGTCGACCGTGGTGGAGCCCCAGTCAAGCTTGACCTTGCCTTCGCCGTAGTACTGCCGGGCCAGCTCCTGCGCATCGCCGACCGACTTGGCGACACCGGGCGCCATGCCGAAGGCAACCCGGTAGAACTGCAGGCGACCAGCCATCTCCTTGGCGCTTTGGGTGACCAGCTCCATGGCCTCGGGGTCGGCGGAGGCCCCCATCTCGGTCATCAGCTCGATGCCGTTGTTGACCGCGCCGGTGAGCCCGGCCAAGTCGTGACACAGCCGGGAACACATCAGCTGAACGATTCGAAGATCTACGGTGACAGCCATTTGATCGCCTGGCACTCTGTTATGGGTCCGCGCGTGGCACCGGATCGCTCCCCAACCGGGTCGTCCTGCGCCACGCTGGCCGGCAAGATACAGGATGCCCTGCCGGTTTCAATCGCGGTGTCGGCCCCCGAGGATCGATAGGAAGCCATGTCGTCGCCTTTCTTGCCCGGGATGTTCGTGCGCCACCCCGATCAGCCCGACTGGGGCCTGGGACAGGTTCAGTCGGCGATCGGGAACCGCATCACCGTGAATTTCGAGAATGCCGGAAAGCAACTGATAAACAGTGAACAAGTGGGGTTGCTGCCTGTGGAGCCGGATGACGCGTCCAATCCGGAAGGCCCGGACTAGGCCCGGCGAACTTGCCTACCGGTCGCCGGTGACCCGATCCTTCCGGGATTTGGGTCGCCCGTCGGTCGCGCCCGATTTGGGGGCCAAGACGCGTACGGACCGGCCGTGCGGCGGCAACGACACGCGAATCAAGCTTTTCGGCGAGACCACCTTGTCTACCGGCGGGACGGGCCCATCGACCGCATAACCGCTTGTGCGATGGCGGAAGGTCGAGATCAGGCGGCCCGAGCGGGGGCTCACCAAGAGCTCATTGACCTGCCAGGCATCGTTGTGCGCGCCACCGGGCGTCATCACGCGCAGGGCATAGAGCTGCTGGCCCTTGCGCTCGACGCGGCTGATCTGCAGCACTTTGACGCCGAACCGCTTTTCGATCCTTTGCGCGATCTCAGCGGGCTCGGCCGCGACCGCCACATCCGTCCGGGTCAAACCGGCCGCAAGTGCGAGCGCGGCGATCGCCAACAGCCGGCTCACCGGCCGTCCCCGTCGTCTGACCCGCTCGGACGGCGCCATCGCCCGGGCGTCTCCCGACCCGCTTCGGATCCGGTCCCGGTCCAGCCCGCCTCCGAGCCGAGCCGCCGGCCCGGGTTCCGCACGCCGACCGCAGGCGGAGCGGCCTCACGCGTGCTCTCCTGTCCGTCAGCGGCGGACGGATCTGTCGGATTCCCTGACCGCTCTTGCCCGTCCGCCGAAGTGCGCAGGAGCACCGTCGCCAGCCAACCCCGATGATGCTGGCGCGCCCAGGCTTCGCTCACGTAACCGGACAGGACGGCACCCAATGAGCCCTCCTTGGCCACGACGTCCAGATAGATGTGGACCATCACGGCCGCCATGAGCACCAGGCCGAGCACGGCATGGCCGAGATGAATCAGCTGCATGTCGACGACGCCGGCGTAGTCGACCCCACCAAAGGTAAACGGAAACAGCAGTGCCCCGCCGCTCGCCACCATCAGCAGCCCGCCCACCACGAACACCGCCCAGCTTACCCTTTGCAGCCAGCCGAACTTGCCCACCAGCCGGTCACGCGCGCCGCCGGCGCGACGGTCCCGGCGCAGCTCCCTGGCGACGCCTCCGGCCGGAAACCAGGTCGCGGCGAGCAGCAGGATGCCGGCTGCGAAGGCCAGCCCGGCGAGGGTGTGGAGATGCTTCGCCGCAAAGGCGATGCGCGCGTGCAGGTCGGCTCCGACCAATGGCGCCAACAGGTCCTTGCCGTAGAGCTGGCTCAAACCGGTCAGCGCCAGCACCAGAAAACTGACTGCAACCAACCAGTGAACAAATGTCTGTAATATACTGAATCTTCTAATTTTTCTGCCCTTTGGTTTATCCTGCAGCGCGACCCGGCCCCGGACCGCGTACAGGGCCGCGACCGCGACGACCGTCAGCAACAGCAGCCAGGCACCGAACGCGGTCAGCGTGTCGGTCACGATCCAGCGCCAAGTCAATCCCTCGACCTGGATCAGGACCGCGGTCTTGCGGTCGAGCAACAGGACATCGCCGGCTTGCCCTTCCCGAATGTCGCGCCAAAGATCGGCGCCGGGCGAGCGCGGCGGGGCGGGGGGCGTCGCACCGGATGCGGACGCTGGCGGGTCGCCGGGTGGTCTTACGTCCGCCTCATAGACGGATCTGTCTTGTGCCAGGGCGCTGCCGCAAGCGCCGCCCGCCAAAGCGAGCAGCAGCCATGCGGCCACCATCCGCCGCGCGCTTGGGCCGAACGTCCTCGATACGAGCCGGACCATATCGTCGGGCTCAGGGAACGCGCTTGCGCTGATAGGCGGTGCCCCAACCCCAAGCTCCGGAGCCGAAGCCCCGCGCGACCACGCGGTCCTGGTAGATCCCGGCCACGGCGGCGTCCTCGCCCGCGAGCAGGGCCTTGGTCGGGCAGAGCTCGGCACAGATCGGCAGCTTGCCTTCGGCCAGGCGGTTGCGCCCATACTGCCGCTGCTCGGCCTTCGAGTGGTCCTCCTCCGGCCCGCCCGCGCAGAAGGTGCACTTGTCCATCTTGCCGCGACCGCCGAAATTGCTCGCCTCGGGAAAGCGGGGCGCGCCAAACGGGCAGGCGAAGAAGCAGTAACCGCAGCCGATGCACATGTCCTTGGCGTGCAGCACCACGCCGTCTTCGGTCTCGTAGATGCAGTCCACCGGACAGACGGCGATGCAGGGCGCATCCGAGCAATGCATGCACGAGACCGAGATCGAGCGCTGCCCGGGCAGCCCCTGATCGACCGTGACGACCCGCCGCCGATGCAGGCCCCAGGGCAGCTCGTGCTCGTTCTTGCAGGCGATCACGCAGGCGTTGCAGTCGATGCAGCGCTCGGCGTCGACCAGGAATTTCATGCGGGCCACGGTGACTAGACCTTCTCGATGCGGCAGAGGCCGCAGTAAATCTCCGGCGTCTGACCGACGGGATCGTAGCCTTCCCCCATCAGCGCGTTCGCCGAATCGCCCAGCACAAAGGCGTCGCTGGCCTCGGGATACAACGCCCGCAGACTGGCGCCGGCCCACTGCCCCGCGAATGAAACAGGCAGAAAAACCAAGCCCGGAGCGACCCGCTGGGTGATCATCGCCGCGGCCCGGATGCGCCCGCCCGAGGGGCCGAAGATCCAGACCGTTTCGCCTTCCCGCAGGCCGTGATCGTTGGCGTCCTGTGGATGGATCTCCACGAACATGCGCCGGCGCAACTCGGCGAGCCAGGCGTTGGCGCGCCCCGAGGCCCCGTCCGTATCGTATTCCGCGATCCGGCCGGTGATCAGCAGCAGGGGAAAGTCCAGGCTGAAGTCCACCGCCTGAATGCTCGCAAGGTCGGTCGGCAGCCGATAGGCACGACCGTCTGCGAAAGTTGGATAGACCCGCTTTTTCTTTTTGCTCTTCTTGCCGTCGGTGGTGACGAGATCGCGCCGCTGGGTGTAGAGCGGTTCCCGGTGTATTGGCACCGGGTCGGGAAAATCCCAGACAAAGGCCCGCGCCTTGCCATTGCCGAACGGGGCGCAGCCGTGAGCCAGGGCGACGCGGTGAATGCCGCCGGACAAATCGGTCCGCCAATCGGTCTTCTCACCCTCGATGGCGGCGATCGTCGCCCGCTCCCAATCGTTCAGCTCGCTCTCCCAATTGAGATGCTTGAGCAGTGCTGCGGTGAACTCGGGATAGCCGTCCTTGATTTCGGACTGATCGGGATAGGACTGCTCTGCCCAGATGATCTTGCCGTCACGCTCCAGACCGAAGATGGCCGGGAAACAGGCGCCGCCCTCGGCGACCGGCATGGAGGTGTCGAACAGGTTGGGCGTGCCCGGATGGGCGACGTCCTTGGTCCCCCAGCACGGCCACGGCAGCCCGTAGTAGTCCCCGGCCGCCGGTCCGCCGACGGCCCGCAGGGTCCGCCGGTCGAAACTGGCGCCATGGCGCATGTGCTGCTTGATGCGCGTCAGCGCATGGCCGGAATAGCCGATCTGGACCAGCCCGCTGTTGGCCTCCCGGTTGACGTCCTCGACCGAGGGCTCGCCCGCCGGCAGACCGATATTGCGGAACACATTCCCGGCAAGACCAAGCCGGCTCGCGAGCAGATGAAGAATGGCTTGGTCGGTGCGGGAGCTGAAGATCGGCTGCACCACGCGTTCACGCCACTGCACCGCGCGGTGGGTGTTGGTCACCGTGCCCTCGGTCTCATAGGGCGTGGTGGAGGGCAGCAGATAGGCCCCGTCCCGACGCTCCGGCATGACCGAGGCGATGCTCGGATAGGGGGTCACGTTGACGATCAGGTCCAGGCTCTTGAGCGCCTCGCGCATCTCCGGCAGACGGCTGGTCAGATGGACGGCGTGACCCCAAATGACCAGAGCCCGGATCGTGCCGGGCTGATCCAAGTTGTCGGGGCGCGCCAGGACGCCGTCGAACCAGCGGGACGCCGGAATCCCAGGCCGCTCCATCAGCTCCTTTTCGCCGCCGAAGCTCTCCTCGAGCAAGACCTCGTAATCGACCTTCCAGACCCGCGCCCAGTGCCGCCAGGCCCGCTCCGAAAGCCCGTAATAGCCCGGCAGGCTGTCGCACAGGAGCCCCATGTCGCTGGCGCCTTGGCTGTTGGCATAGAGGCGCAGTGGATGAACGCCGCCCCCCTTTACCCCGATGTTTCCGAGCACCATCTGGAGCACGCCCATGGCGCGGACGGTGCTGGCGGCCAGCACGCCCTGCGAGCCGGGCGTAGACCAGATGACCGCGCCGGGGCGGTTGCTGGCAAGCGCCCGGGCCACGCGTTTCAATTGGGCCGGCGGCACGCCGGTGACCCGCTCGACTTCGGCCGGCGACCACTTGTTGGCCTCGGCGCGCACCCGGTCGACGCCGCCCACCCGCTGTCGGATAAAGGTCTCGTCGTGCCAGCGGTTGGCGAAGATCTCCCGGACCAGGCCCCAGAGCAGCGCGATGTCGCTCCCCGGGCGGTAGCGCACATGCTCGTCGGCCAACGCCGCCGTCTGCGAATAGCGCGGATCGCAGACGACCAAGGGGGCGTCGTTGCGCTCGCGCGCGCGTAGGATGTGCAGCATCGAGAGCGGCAGGTCCTCGGCCGGGCTGCCGCCCATGACCAGGATGCTGCGCGCGTGGTGCAGATCGTTCAGACTGTTGGTGGCGGCGCCGAAGCCCCAACTCTGGGCCAGCCCGAGATCGGCGGCGGCATGGAGCAGCCGGCCTTCATGATCGACATTGTTGGTGCCCCAGAACGCGGCCAGCTTGCCCAGAAGATAGGCCTGCTCGTTGGTCAGGTTGGCCGAGCCCAGCCAGTAGACCGAGTCCGGGCCAAAGCGCTGCCGGATACCGAGCAGGCGATTGGCGACCTCGGTGACGCCCTGCTCCCAGGTGACGCCCGTCCACTTACCGTCGAGCAGCTTCAGTGGGCGCTTGAGCCGGCGGTCGCTGAGGGTCGCGTAACGCGCGCCCGCGCCCCGCGCACACAGACCGCCGAGGCTGATGGGATGATCGACATCGGGTTCCTGACCGGTCCAAACCCCGTTCTCGACCTCGGCCATGATCGTGCAGCCGACGCCGCAATGGCCGCAGACCGTGCGTATCCGGGCGGGTTCGGACTGATCGGTGCCGGTTTGCGCCGCGGCAAAGCGGCCGTTCGAGAGTGCTGCGGCGGCGAGCCCGCCGGCCGCCAGCCCGGATCGGCGCAGGAAGGTCCTTCGGTCGAGGCCCGACTGTGTGGCGGACGCCCGCCCGCGCGATGCGCGCACGACACGACCGCTCGCTGTCTTCCTAAGCATGTGCGTCCGCCCGACGGCGCTCAGAAGCTGGCCGCCTCGTACACCTTGTCCACGTGCTCAGTGCGACGATAGCCGCCATCTCGGTCGGACCGTGGCGCGCGCGGCTCCGCACGCCGCCCAGAGATCGCCATGGCCGCCCCGGCGACGCCCAAGCCACCCGAGACTCTCCGGAAGAGCGTTCGGCGACTTATGGCCTGCTCCTGCGCACTCTCGCTCATATCCGCAATACTCCCGCATCACGCTTGGGGCGGCAGAGTGTCGGGGGATTCCAGATGCAAGTCAACTTGCCGCCCGATCACCCGCTGGTGCGGATCAGACGGACGCCAGCATCCTTTCGGCCGTCGCCAGATCCTCGGGCCGGTTGGTGTTGAAGAACGGGTCCTCGGGTGTCGCCGGGAACGCGGCGACGGCCAAGCGATAGCGTGCCGTCCAGACGTCCACCTTGCGCACCTCCTCCTCGAGCATCGCCCGGCGCAGATCCCCGCGCAACCGGACCGGCCAGAGGCCAAAAACCGGGTGATGCCGCCCGTTTGAGGCGGCGCAGGCCATGTCGGCGCCCTGCTCCTCGACCGCCGCGTGCAGCCTCTCCACCAGGTCCCGCGGCAGGAACGGCGCGTCGGTGGCGAAGCTCGCCACCCAGCCGCATTCGGGCGCATGCTCCGCCGCCCAGTCGAGCCCGGTCAGAACGCCGGCCAGCGGTCCGGCAAAGCCCGCGACCACGTCCGGCACCACCGGCAGGCCGCAATCCGCGAATCGGGCCGGATCGCCATTGGCGTTGAGGATCAACGGGCCGACCTGGGGGCGCACCCGCGCGATGATTCGCGCCAGGATGGTCTCGTCGCCGAGCCTGCGCAAACACTTGTCGCCGCCGCCCATGCGCCGCGACTGCCCGCCGGCCAGGAGAACGCCGAGGGTGTCATCGGTCATGACAGAGGGTGCCGAGATGGGCGCGTCGCCGGGGCCACGCGGTCACTCCGCGGCTTCACCGGGCAGGCTCGCCTTGCGCTGGACGTTTTTCGGCTCGTCGCCGATTTTGGACAGATCGGCGTCATAGACGATGCGGTGCTCGCCCGCCAGCGCGATGAAGCGCTTGCCCTTGGCCCGGCCGATCAGGGTCAGGTCCGCCTGCCGGGCGAGGTCCACGCCCCAGGCGGTAAAGCCCGAGCGGGAGATCAGGATCGGGATGCCCATCTGCACCGTCTTGATCACCATCTCGCTGGTCAGCCGGCCGGTCGTGTAGAAGATCTTGCCCTCGGGGCCCATCTTGTTGAGGAACATGTAGCCGGCGATCTTGTCGATGGCGTTGTGCCGGCCGACATCCTCCATGTAGACCAGCGGCCGGTCCGCCTCGCACAGCACGCAGCCGTGGATCGCCCCGGCCTCGAGATAAAGGCTCGGGCTCGTATTGATCTTTTTTGTGAGGTTATAGAGCCAAGATGTTCTAAGAACCGCATCTTTTGGCAGGTCTGCCGCCTCGAAGCTTTCCATCACATCGCCGAACACGGTGCCCTGGGCGCAGCCCGAGGTGCGGATCTTCTTCTTGAGCTTGTCCTCGTAATCGGTCTCCCGCTCGGTCCGCACCACGACCACGTCGAGGTCGTCGTCGTAGTCGATGCCGGTGATCACGTCGTCGGGCCGCAGCATGTTCTGGTTCAACAGATAGCCGACGGCCAGGTAGTCCGGGAAGTCGCCGATCGTCATCATGGTGACGATCTCTTGCTTGTTGAGGAACAGGGTCAGCGGCCGCTCCACCACCACCGAGGTGTCGATCCGGTTGCCGTCCTGGTCGACGCCGGCAACGCGATGGGTGAGCCGCGGATCCTTGGGATCCGGCCTGACTGTGAATTCCTTCATACCCCGAAGTATGGGTTCTGGGCCCCCACAGGACAAGCACCCTGCCCGCCCCGCAGCGGCTCAGCAGACCTGGAAATGGGCGTCGTGGATCTGGCCGCTGGTGCCGTTGATCGGCAGGATATCCTGCGGACAGGCGGAAAACGCGATCACCAGATCCATCTCGGCCCG
>JASJBI010000068.1 GCA_030066595.1 Alphaproteobacteria bacterium
AGCACTTTCCGGCCATATGGACACAATTCTGTTGCGGTTTGGGCGCGGCAGTCCGCCAGGCGCCGTCCGAAACGCGATGCAGCGCATCGGGTGAGGGCGGCAACGCCGAGGCTGCCCGCCCAAACGCAACCCTGTCGGGCCGGGGCCTTTTTCGCCATGACGTCGTCAAACGCCTTGCCCGTATGACGGATACGCTCGGCGGCACTTTCCTGGTCATGGCGAAAAATGCCTCCGGCAGAATGGGTCCATATGGTCGGAAAATGCTCTAGGCCCTTTCCCTCTGGCCCGGTCGGCGGCCGCCGCTGCCGCGAACCGGACGACGGGGAGGAATCCCCGGACAGTGCCGTAACACGGGACGAAACCGGGCCGGATCAAGGGCATCCGGGGCCTATACCGTTTGGAAACCGCTTGGGGCCTATGCTTTCGGATCGGCTCCCCGTCCCGCCGTTAACCATCGGGCCGGGTCCACAGCAACGCGATTCAAGGTATGAACGCATGACCGAAACCTGCCGAATACGGCCCGAGGACTGCGGCTCCTACACCCGGGAAGTGATCGCCGCGATCGCCGAGGCCCGCGACGCCGGGGCCACCACTCCCGACGAGCTTGCCATGGCGCTCAATCGATCCGGCGTGACCACCTGGGGCGGCCGCCAGTGGGATGGTGAGCGGGTGCTCGCCTTCCTCGCCAGCCCGGACGTGGAACAGCTCACGGGCTAGCGCCGTTTCTGTCTCGACGGGGGCCGCGCCGGCCCGCGGATTGATCCGGGTCATGTGCCGGCGCGGCCGACCGCGCTAGCGTCTCTCCCTGCTTTGCCGGAAGAAGCGGCACTGGAGGCGTCATGACGGAACCGCGACGGCAGAATATGGAGAGCCGGGACAGCTTCAATCGAGAGGTCCTGGACGCCATGGCGGCGGCCCGCGCCGAGGGCGCCACGGCTGCCGACGAAATCGCCACCGCGCTCAACCGCTCCGGGGTGCTCACCTGGCGCGGCCGCCAATGGGACGCGGAATTGGTCCTGAGATTCCTGGCGGACCCGGACGTGGAGCGGCTCGCCGACTGACTGCGTGCACAGCAATCGCGCCGTGCCATTGTCTTGCCGCGACCGGGCGCTACATTGCAATCATGTTGGTCCGTGCGGCGCGTCTGCTTCCGATCCTGCTTATCCTGTTGCCCCACGTGGTGCGCGCGGCCGAGCCAGTCGATCTGGAGCTGGTGCTGGCCGCCGACGCGTCAGGCTCGATCGACGACGACGAGTTCCGCCTGCAGCGGGCGGGTTATGCCGCGGCGATCACCAATCCCGAAGTACTGAACATCATCAAGGCCGGCTTTCACGGGAAGATCGCGCTGGCCTTCGTCGAGTGGGGCGCGCCGGATTCCCAGGAAACCATCGTCGACTGGATGGTGATCAAGGACGAGTTCACGGCGGAGGCTTTCGCGACACTGTTGACCGCGGCTCCGCGCAAGGCGACCGGCTGGAACTCGATCAGCGGCGTGATCCAGTACGCCGCCAACATGATCCGCAGCAACGAGTACGAAGGCGCCCGCCGGATCATCGATATCTCGGGCGACGGGCCCCAGCTCAATGGGCCGGCGTTGCCTCTGGTCCGCGGCAAGGCGGTCTCCTGGGGCATCACCATCAACGCGCTGGCGATCAAGTCCCCGGGCGGCGGCTATCCCGGTCCGCGGGGCGAGCCCCTGGAAGAGCATTACCGAAACGACGTGATCGGCGGCCGCGGGTCCTTTGTCGAGGTGGCCGAAGACCGCGCCCGCTTTGCCGAAGCGATCCTGCGCAAGATGATCCAGGAAATGGCGGCACTGCCCGCCGAAGAACCGCAGGAGGGTGGCCGCCCGAAGCGGCCCCGATAGGCCCTTTCGGCCTATGGCCATGCGCCAGGGTCATACCATTCCTTAAATCTTGTGGTGCTAGGCTCCCCGGTTGTGCCAGCCAAGGTAGACATGCCCGTCTCGCGATCCGCCGTCGGCGCCTCGGAGCCCGTGGTGAAGGCTCGGCCGCTCGACCTTGCCGAGTGCCGATACCCGGAGCTCAACCTGGTGTTCGACTACTGGGACCGGCTGCGCGGCGACCGCATCGCACCGCGCCGGCGGGAGATCGATCCGGTCGGGCTCAAGCTGGTGCTGCCGCGCATCACCTTCATCGAGCTGGATCCCGGCACCGGGGACTTCCGCTTCCGCCTCGCCGGCACGGATCTCTACAAGCTGCACAACAAGGAGATCGCCTATACCTCGGTCGCGGAGATGCGCCCGGCCGAATACCGTGATCTCTTGCAGGCGCATTACAGCGAGGTGGTGCAGAGCAAGGCGCCCAACTGCTACGAGATCTACTTCATCACCGACGACGACATGCGCCGCTACTATGCCAGCCTGCGGGTCCCGTTGTCCGAGGACAACGCCACCGTCAACGCGCTGATGACCATCGACAATTTCAGCGACCGCTGGAGCGATCTCGAGCCCTATTTCGACACGCTGTACGGCCGGCAGGCCTGACTCGCGGCCAACAAGACCCCGCCAGATCTGGCGAGCCCGGACGCAACAGAATTGATTCCATATGACCGGCTAGTGCTTTAGGCTAGCGGCCTGTTCCGGTCGCGGGGGCCGGCGCCCAGGGACCCGGCAACAAGGGATACGCCGTCAGAACATGCGGCGTTAGTGACAAACATGCGGAAATCGGTGATTCAGGGCTGCGGGGCCTACTTGCCCGAGCGCGTGATGACCAATGACGAGCTTGCGCGCATGGTCGACACCTCCAACGAGTGGATCGTCGATCGCACGGGCATTCATCAACGCCATATCGCCGCCGAGGGAGAGCTGACCTCGGATCTCGCCGTGAAGGCGGCGGATCAGGCGCTGGCGGAGTCCGGCATGGCGGCCGACGAGATCGACCTGATCGTGGTTGCGACGACCACGCCCGACTCGACCTTTCCGGCCACGGCCGCGCGGGTTCAGGGTCATCTCGGGGCCAACAACGCCTTCGCCTTCGATCTTCAGGCGGTGTGCTCGGGCTTCGTCTTCGGGCTGGCGACCGTGGACAACTTCCTCAAGCTGGGCCAGGCGGACACGGCGCTGGTGATCGGAGCAGAGATCATGTCGCGCATCGTCGACTGGACCGACCGGACAAGCTGTGTGCTGTTCGGCGACGGCGCCGGCGCGGTGGTGGTGCGCGCCGAGGAGGGTGCGGGCAACGGCGCCGATCGTGGCATCCTGTCCAGCCATCTTCATTCCGACGGACGCTACCACGACATCGTCTATGTGGACGGCGGCGTGTCTTCGACCCAGACCGCAGGCCTGCTGCGCATGATCTCCGGGCAGGAGCTGTTCCGGCACGCGGTGACCAAGCTGTCGGCGGTGCTGCGCGAGGCGCTCGAGGCGAACGACCTGGACGCGGGCGCGATCGACTGGCTGGTGCCGCACCAGGCCAACCGGCGGATCATCGACGGCACCGCACGCAAGTTCAACATCCCGCCCGAACGGGTGGTGATCACCGTGGACCGGCACGCCAACACCTCGGCCGCTTCGATCCCGCTGGCGTTGACCGAGGCCACCGCCGACGGCCGCATCAAGGCGGGCGATCTGGTGGCCATCGAGGCGATCGGCGGCGGCCTGACCTGGGGCGCGGGCCTGATCCGCTGGTAACGTCGTAACTTGCCTTGGCTTGCTCTTGCCGCCATGTCTTGAGGGCGGTCCCTAAACCGTTGCAATGAGGGGGAGAGCCATGGGCAAGACGACTCAAACCGCTGCTGTCATGCTGCTATTTGGCCTGACGTCGAGCCTGGCGCTGGCCGATGACACGGAGAGCTACGACCCGCAGGTCGATTTCGCCAAGTACAAGACCTACGCCTGGGTGACCAAGGATCCGATGCTGCAGGCGACCGAGCCGGGCATGCGGCTGCCCGAGCCCGAAGTGCTCGAAATGATCCGGGCCACCATCGACCGGCAGCTCACCGCCAAGGGCTTTCAGAAGGCGGAGCCAGCGGACTTCGCCGTGGGCTATGTGGTCGGCGTGCGCGACAAGTCGCGGGTCCTGCGCTGGCGCGACTACACGCCCAATCTACCCGGCCGCATGAACTATCCTTGGTACGGGTCCTACCCGGCCCGGACGCGCACCTCGACGCAGCAATACGTCAAGGGGGTACTTTCGGTCGACATCTTCGACGCCAAGAGCAAGCGCGCCGTCTGGCACAATTGGACGTCGACCAAGGTCTACGAGAGCGAGGAGATCACCACGCAGGCGGTCGTCGACGAGGTGGTGACCGAGATCCTGGCCGACTTTCCGCCCGCCCAGGCGAAGTGAACGCCTGCGCCGGAAGGTCCGGGTCTCTAGCGAACCGTCCGGCAAGAGGCGGCGCCGGGGTTGCGATCAGATTGGGCAAGCGATTGATTGTCAACGAGTCCAGGAGGACAATGACATGCGCAGCGCCAGCTACTTGACCCTTGTTCTGATGTTCTTCGCCCTGCTTCCGGGCCGGGCATCGGCCGACGCGACATACGACCCAGGCGTCGACTTTTCCAAATACAAGACCTTCGCCTGGGTGACCGACGCTCCGATGCTGAAGAGCGGGTCGGCCAAGTTCCGGATCCCCACGGAAGACGTGCTGAAAACGATCCGGGCAACCATCGAGAGCCAGCTTGCCGCCAAGGGCTTTCAGAAGGCGGACCCGGCCGACTTTACCGTGGCGTTCATGGTCGGCGTGCGCGACATGGCGCTCATCCAGCACTGGGCAACCACCGGACCGACCCTGCCGGGGCATGGATCCTACAGGTGGTATGGCTCCCATCCGATCCAGTCCCGGTCCGCGACCCATGAATACAAAGAGGGCGAGCTGTCCGTCGACATTTTCGATGCCAAGACCAACCGCGCAGTCTGGCACAATTGGGCCGCGACCAAGGTCTATGCGCAGGAGCGCATCACGCCGCAGGAGGTGGTGAACGAGGTCGTGACGGAAATACTCGATCCTTTTCCGCCGCGCTAGGAGCCGGGTACGGGAGCGCCGGCTCCCGCTAGAGGTGCCCCGACTTGACGTAGAGCGTGCAGCCCTCGGCCGAGCGCGGCGCATGGGCGCTGCCCGGCGGTTGCCGCAGCCAGGTGCCGGCGGGATAGCGGCCGAACGCGTCCTCGACCGCGCCCGACAGCACGAAGATCTCTTCGCCGCGGGGATGATCGTGGGTCGGGTAGCTGGCGCCGGCGGCGAAGCGCGCCAGCGCCATTGTCTCCGGATGGTCCGCTGCGCTGTAGAGCGGCAGGATCTCGACGCCCTCGACCCCGCTCGCCTGCCAGCCGGCCTTGTCGGTTTCGACCACAACATGCGGCCGGCCCGTGCCGGCATATTGCTGCAGCTTGACGAACAGCACGCAGCCCTCGCGCGAGAAGGGCGCGTGCTCGAAGCCCTCCGGGTTCAGCAGGTAGGTGCCCTTGGGCCAATCCCCGTGCTCGTCGGAGAAGACGCCGTCGAGCACCAGGATCTCCTCTCCGCGGGGGTGCGGGTGGGCATGGAATTGCGAGCCGGCGTCGTAGCGCACGACCGAGGTCACCCGCCCGGACTCCGCGCCGCCCAGCAGATCCAGGCGCTTGCGCCAGACCGTCGGGCTGGGGCTCGACTGCCAGTCCATGGCGGCGGTGTCCACCACCACCCGCTCGGTGAAATCGGCGTTCAGGGTCTCGGTCATGGCATCGGGCCTCGCTGCAGGTTGGTGCAAAACCATATAGGCCCCCCCGGCATCGAGGGCCAGATGTCGCTGACCAGCGCACTTCCGCACCTTCGCTCCGATTGCCACGCCCATTCTTGCTTAACACATCCTTAAGTGCGCCCGCTTAGCCTCGCCGCGTCGTCCTGGAAACCCGCTCCGCAGCCTGGCTCTGCGGCCCCATCCCAAGGAGATGTTGCATGGCTCGTCGCAGTCCGCTGCTGTTCGGTACGATTGCGTTGGCTCTTACCCTGTCGGTCGCGCGGCCGGCGTTGGCCGATGCCCTCGAGCGCTTTTTGCGGCACACGGCCGACCCGCGGAATTTCTCAGCCGAGAACTACCACCCCGACTTTCAGAGCGAGACCGTCGTGAACGGAGAGACGCTCTGGTTCGACCGCGAGACGCTCGCCGACTTCGCTACGCATGTGCGCAGCCAGCTCTCGGACTTCGAGATCCTGAGATTCAACCTGACGGAGCGCGAAGAGCGGGACGGCCAGATCTGGATCGCAGGGAACGGACGCTATGCGGCGACCGTTGACGGCGAGCGGATCGAGGTCGAGACCGCTGGCACGGGCGTCGTGGTTCCGGGCGGCCCCTTGGGCTATCGCTGGCTGGTGGGCGTCGGCGAGGAGCGCATCGTCGAGAGCCAATGAGCTTTGCCGCGGCGCGGCAGGTGAACCAAAGCTGATCGGGCAGTGCCCTCGGTCTTGCGCCGGGGCGCTCTCGGACCGCTTCTCTCCATAGTTCGGTCATCACGGGGCCCGTGCGGCCCTGCCGCCGGGTGCGCCCACTCGGTCGGCCGGCGGAAGTCCGGCCGTTTCAGCATGTGCAAATTCGCACACCGGGCCGTCGCTTCATATCCCACCTTCGCAGTGCAGCACGAAGCGAACCGGGAACCAAGAGATACCCGGCGGCGGCTGCAACGACAAAGCGAACGCCTAGCTGATGGAGAGCGATATGAGCAAATCCCCCCTGAAGACAGCGTCCCTGGTCCTTGCCACCGCCGGCCTCGTCACCAGCCTCAGCGCCGGCGCGGCGTTGGCCGAGAGCGTCCTCGGCGACCGAAGCCGCTCGTGGTTTCCCAAGTCCTATGACAGCAAGGTGATCAGCGAGAAGCCCGGCCAGGTGCAGAGCGGCCAGAATGCGACCCAGCAGCGGCAGAACCAGGGCGACCGCCCGGCCTCCCAGACCGGAACCAAGGCACGTTAGAGGCACGCGCGGCGTCCCCCGGCCGCGCGGATCGCAGCCCCTCCCGCCACGCCCCCCCCTCGCGGGAGGGGCTGCGACCCCCAGACACAGATATTGCGCCAATCCCAATCGAAGGAGAGAGACCCATGCGCATTCCGAGCCTCAGGAAATCCTCCCTGACCCTCGCCGCCGCCGCCATCGCGGCCAGTGTGAGCGCCGCGCCGGCCCTGGCCGAGAGCTCCCTCGGCGATCCGACCCGGCCGTGGTTTCCCAAGGCGGACACGCAGAACGTGCTCGCCGACCTGCCAGCCAAGGCGTCGGACAAGCAGCTCGCCGTGAGGCCCGGCCAAGCTGCCCCTGACGCGCAGGCGCGCGCCAAGGAGTTGAAGGACATCGATTTCAACAAGCGTGGCACCGAGTACTGGGGGCTCTATCGACGATAGCCCCCGCGGCGCGGCGAGCCCAGGTCGCGCCGACGCCAGCAGCCCCTTTCGCCCGTACCCCGTCGGCGGAAGGGGCTGCTTCCGTTTTCGGACGGAGGGTCCCGCAGCTCAGTCCGGCAGAGGCTGGAAACCCTCGGAGCCTCGATCTTCCAAATGCTCAGGATGGGGCCTGCTTTCGCGGCGCCGCTTGATGGCCCGCAGCTCCTATTCCAAGTGCAGCTTGCCGTCCGGCCGGAAGGCCCGGAAGGTAAAGGCGAAGGTGACGTCGTAGGGGACGTCCTGGAGCCCGGCCGGGGTCTTGCGCCGGACGACCACGTTGCCCACGTCCCGGCTTTCGGCGATCACCTCCGTGTCGTGCACGGAGTTCTGACCGGGGATCCAGGTCAACTCGAGCTCGCCCTGCTTGAGCGTCTTGCGCCGGCGCAACGCCGACAGTAGCCAAGCCTGTTCGCCGACCACCACGACGCGGTCGTACGGCTTGACGCCCTCCGGCAGCGGGTAGGGAACCCAGCTCGCCGGCACTTTACTGCCGTCCTTGCCGGTATGGGGTGTCATGCCGTAGGGGCGGATCATGGGGTTTTCCGGCACCATCAGCTTGCCGTCCGGCGCCCGCGCCCGGAAGCGCTCGACCGATTCAAGCCGGGCCGGCAGCACTTTCAATCGCGCGCCCTTCATCTCGCCGACGATCGCTTCGCCCAGGAACTGCTGCCACCAGCTCTCCGTGACGTCGTCATACATGACCATGTCGAAATGGCGCAGCCGGCCGGTGTTGCCGAAGCGGAGCTCCTGGCCGTCGACCCTCCGGTCGAACACCGAACCCGAGTTGCACAACGGGCAAAAGGTCACCAGCACGGGCACGCCGCCGACCGTATCGTTGACGATCTCGTGCCACAGCATCATCCGCAGCGGATAGGCGCGTCGGTCGCCGTCGATATCGATTGACAGAACGGGCTCCTGCGGGCCGATGTCGTCTTCGCCGATTTCGCTGACCGGCCGGAAGGTGGGGGCGTCGATCGCCACGATCATGTCCCGGGTCGGGCCGTCGAAGTCGATCTCGGACAGATCGATCGCGGTCCGGCTGAAATTCGTCTTCGGGAACTCCGCTTTCCAGTCGGCCAGGCCGTCGGCGCGGGCGTGGGGCACCGCGCAGGTCATGATCGCACCGGCAATCAATCCGAGGAGCAGAGGGCGGAGCGGAAACGGCATCTGTCTGATCATTGGGTCGTTGAGTTGTCCTGGCGTGACATGGCGAAACGGCGGTATAGCATCCTCGCTCGCACGATGCGCCTCCGATCGTGCCGACGACCGGATCTGCCGCCGCGGTTAACAGAATCTTTCAGAAGTTCTCCTAACAAAGCCTGAAGACAGCGGCCCGACCGGACACCCGGATCTGTTCGAATCGGTCGAGCAAGACGCAACGCAGTCTGCTATCCTGTTGGCTTTGCGGAGAAAGCCCATGATTCGAAGGGCCAGAGGCGCGACGTTGACGGGCACGAGCGCGCGCGGATGACGCAGAAGCGGGACAAGACGCCGGCCGGCCCGGATGCGGGCGAGGCGATGCGAAGGCTCGTCGACCTGGTGCCGCGCAGCCAGCGCGCCGCCGTGGACGTGCTCGAGCACATGACCAGACAGGCGGCCGGTCGGGAGTTCTCTCTGATCGACGTCGCGGGCGTCAGCCGCGCCTTTCTCGATTTCTACGCCACGATGATGCGCGATCCGTTCACCCTGGCCAAGGCTCAGATGGCCTTGTGGCAGGACAGCCTGGGGCTCTGGCAGTCCATGCTGGCGCGGGCTACGGGAAATGGCGACGGCGACGGCGGGGCCTCTCCGTCCAGCGACCGCCGCTTCAAGGACCCGGCTTGGTCCGAAGATCTCTTGTTCGACTACTTGAAGCAATCCTACCTGTTGACCGCGCGCTGGCTGCAGTCGCTGGCCAACCAGACCGACGGCCTCGATCGCAACAGCAAGGACAAGGTGGAGTTCTATACCCGGCAGTTCGTCAGCGCCATGGCGCCAACCAACTTCGCGCTCACCAATCCACAGGTGCTCAAGCGGATCCGCGAGACCGGCGGCGTCAACCTGATCGAGGGCGTCGAACGGCTGGTCACCGACCTGGAAAAAGGCAAGGGCCGGCTGCAGATCAGTATGACCGACGAAACCGCCTTCGAGGTCGGCAAGAACGTCGCCACCACCCCGGGCAAGGTGGTGTTCCAGAACGATCTCATGCAGCTGATCCAGTATGCGCCGTCCACCGACACGGTGCACCGCCGGCCGATGCTGTTCGTGCCGCCCTGGATCAACAAGTTCTACATCATGGATCTGCAGCCCCGGAACAGCCTGATCAAGTGGACGGTGGACCAGGGGCATACGCTGTTCGTGATCTCCTGGGTCAACCCGCGCAAGGATTTGGCCCACAAGACCTTCACCGACTACATGCTCGAGGGGCCCTTGGCCGCGCTCGACGCGATCGAGCAGGCGACCGGAGAGAAGCAGATCAACATCCTGGGCTTCTGTATCGGCGGCATCCTGACCATGGCGACCCTGGCCTATCTCAAGGCCAAGGGCATCGACCGCATCAAGTCCGCCACAACGCTGGCCACCATGATCGATCTCGACGACGTGGGCGAGGCGGCGGTGTTCATCGACGACGATCAGCTCCGGAACATCGAGACCTATGTCGCCGAGAAGGGCTATCTCGAAGGCCACCACATGGCGGACATGTTCAGCATGATGCGCGAGAACGACCTGATCTGGTCCTTCGTGGTCAACAACTACCTGATGGGCCGGGATCCGATGCCGTTCGACATGCTCTACTGGAACGCCGACTCGACCCGGCTGCCGGCGGCCATGCTGTTGCATTACCTGCGCCACTTCTACATGCAGAATGGCCTCAAGAAGCCGGGCGCCATCACCCTGGACGGCGTGCCCATCGACTTGGGCAAGGTCACCGTGCCGAGCTACATCGTGGCCACCAAGGACGACCACATCTCCCCCTGGCGGTCGGTCTACCCGTCGACGCAGTTGCTGGGCGGCAAGGTGCGCTTCATCCTGGGAGCGTCGGGCCACATCGCGGGGATCATCAACCCGCCGGGGCGGGTCAAATACGGCTACTGGACCGGCGAGGCGGCGCCGGCCGAGCCGGACGCCTGGCTGGCGCACGCGGACTGGCACGAGGGCTCCTGGTGGCCCGATTGGGGCCGCTGGCTCGCGCGGCGCGCCGGCAAGCGGGTGCCGGCCCGCGATCCCGGCGACGGCCAACTCGCCCCCATCGAGGATGCGCCCGGCTCCTACGTGCGGGTGCGGGCGTCCGAGTAGGAGAGGCGGCTTCGCGCGCGATAAGGGCCGTGGACTGGGACGCGGCACCACGAGCGCTTGGCCAGGGCCCGTTTGCCGGCGCGATCAAGATGCGGGGCGAAGCGACGCAGGCCAGGCGCGCCGCTGGTCGAGACAGAGTCACACTGTCCGTGGGATGGCGCCCCGTTCACGAGAACGCGTCCGCCAACAGGTCGAACACCAGGCGGATGCGGCGGCTGGTGTGCAGCTCGCGGTGGGTCACCAGCCAGACCGGGACGGGGATCGGCTCGAGCTCGGGCAGGACGGGCTCCAGGCCGGGCACGAGCTCGGCCCACTCCTTGACAAACAGGCCGATGCCGAGGCCCTCCTCTACCAGCGCCATGAGCACGGTCCCGCTGGACGAGGTCAGCTTGAAGTTGTCACGGGTGAGCGACAGGCCGAGCCCGTTCAAGACCGGAAGCAGCCGCGCGGGGTCCTCGACGCCGATGAAATCCGCGCTCGACAGATCGCTCGGGGTCTCCGGTCGACCGTGCTTGTCGAGATACTCGGTCGAGGCGTAGAGGTGGGCGGACGTCTCGCGGACCAGCTTCGCAATCAAATCCGGTTGCTCCGGGCGCCCGTGCCGGATGGCGATATCGGCCTCGCGGCGCGTCAGATCGCGGACTTCGTTCGAGGCAATCACGTCGATCTCGATACCCGGCGCTATTTCCCGAAGCTGTTTGAGTACGGCAGGCAGGTGATAGGTCGCCGTGATATTGGTCGCCGTGATGCGGACCTGCCCTTCGATGGCCTGCGACTGGCCGGACGCGGCGAGCGAGATACGGCTGGCCGCGTCGCCCATGGCCCGGAAATGGTCGAGCAGCTCCAGCCCCGATTGCGTCAATGCCAGCGACCGGCCGACCCGTTCGAAGAGGGTCACCCCCAGGTCCTCTTCCAGTGCGGCGACCTGCCGGCTGAGCGTCGGCTGGGTCTGGCCAAGCGCCCGGGCGGCCGCCGACAACGAGCCCTCCTCGGCGGTGGCGAGGAAGGCCCGGGCCCGATTCCAGTCGAAGGAGACGGCCTGCCAATTCATGCAAATTTGCATATCACAAGTACGAATTTCCGCAATTCCTAATTGATCGATGCATGTGTAGGAAAGCGCCGACAGCAGCCGGGGCGTGCCCCCATCGGCCAAGACCGATCGGGGCATGGGCCGGCAGCCAGCCCAACTCCACCCACGCAACACCCACCCATCGGCGGAGAGAAACCCATGCATGGCTCGAGCACGCTGACCGCGCCACCCCTGACCGCGCCATCCGAAGGCCGCTGCGAAGACGCGACGATCCCCGTCTTGGTCCGCTGGTTCGGCTCCTGGCAGATCTCGCTGCGGCGGCGGGCCTTGAGCGCCTGCGAGCTAACCCGCAGCTACGACCGGGCCGCGGCGGGCTGGAGCCGGACTCTGGACCGGCTCGGCGTTCCCGACGCCTACGAGACAATGCTGCGCCGTGTGCTCAGCGATGACCCGTGGGGCGGCGGGCGCCGCCGCGTGCTGGACTGCGGCGTGGGTACGGGCGCCATATCCTGCGCTTTCGCCCGCGTCTCGCCGGCTCCGTTCGCGCTCGATGCCATCGACATCTCGCCGCGCATGCTCGAGCGGGCGGGCAGCCGTCTACGCGACTACGGCGTCGACGCGACCCTGCGCCAGGGCGACGTGCGCACGCTTCCCTACGACGACGGCGCGTTCGATCTGGTGATGAGCGCCCATGTGCTGGAGCATCTGCCCGATCCAAGCGTTGCGCTCGACGAGATGGTGCGCGTCCTCAAGCCCGGCGGTCTGCTCGTCGTTTGCCTCACCCGCCGCTCGCCGCTGGGGATGTATGTGCATCTCAAATGGCGGACGCATCGGGTAACGCCCGACCAGGCTGAGACCTGGCTGCTCGGCAGCGGCCTGGAGAACGCTCGCTGCCTGCCGTTCGACGACCGCGCGGTCTGCCGCCAACTGAGCCTGGCCTGCGTCGGCCGGAAACCCATCGAAGACAGCCATAAGGAGAGTGCGCTATGACCGCCTTAACACGAGAAAGGATGACGATGCCTCAGCCGAGCAAGTTCTGGGACAGGATCGCGGAACGCTACGCAAAGAAACCGGTTGCGGACGAAGCGGCCTATCAGAAGAAGCTTCAGATCACGCGCGGCTACTTTCGGCCCGATATGGAGGTGTTGGAGTTCGGCTGCGGCACCGGATCGACCGCCATCGCCCACGCGCCCTATGTGAAGCATATCCGCGCGACCGACATCTCTTCGAAGATGATCGAGATCGCCCAGGGCAAGGCTGACGTGGGCGGTGTCGAGAACGTCGCGTTCGAGCAAACAACGATCGAGGACCTCGACGTGCCCGACGAGTCCCTGGATGTGGTGATGGGGCACAGCATCCTGCACCTGCTGGCGGACATGGAGGCGGCCATCGCCAAGGTGCACAGGATGCTCAAGCCCGGCGGCGTGTTCGTCTCCAGCACCGTCTGCATCGGCGACTTCATGCCGTGGTTCAAGTTCGTCGCGCCGCTCGGCCGCGTCCTCGGCCTAATGCCCCTGGTCAAGGTCATTACCCGCCGGGAGCTGGAGGCGAGCCTGACCGCCGCCGGCTTCGAAATCGACTACGCCTGGCAGCCGAACAGGGGCTTGTTCATCGTGGCGAAGAAGGCTGCGTAGCCGCGATCCACGTCTTTGGGCCTGGCGTTCGGCGGTCGTCGAAGGGCGCTGCGGAACACGTTGCACGTGAGAGGGTCGTGTGCGCGCGAGCGCGCCCTGGGTCGCCGCCGCGCGGCGCGTACGGACCAGATTGGGTCGACCGCACACGAGCGCCCTTCGCCGCCGCTGTGCATGTGAACCTTTGCCCGTGAATGGCTGGGCGGTCCCGCCCCGCGCTGGCCCCGGGCATTGGTGAATTGCGCAAGGGGAGGCGGACATGGGGGAGAGCAAGCGCGGGCTGCTGGAGCGACTGAACGCCGACGCGGTGATCTGCGCGGAAGGCTATCTGTTCGAGCTCGAGCGCCGCGGCTATCTCAGCGCCGGCGCATACGTGCCGGAGGTGGTTCTCGACCATCCGGACGCGGTCCGTCAGCTGCACCGGGAGTTTCTGCGGGCGGGTTCGGATGTGATCGAGGCGTTCACCTATTACGGCCATCGCGAGAAGCTGCGCATCATCGGCAAGGAGGACCTGCTCGAACCGCTGAACCGCCAGGCGCTGGAGCTAGCCAAGGAGGTCGCGCAGGAGGCGACGGATGAGCCGGCGCTAGTGGCAGGCAACATCTGCAACACGAACATCTACGATCCGGGGGAGCCGGGTACCGAAGACTCCTGCCGGGCGATGTTCGCCGAGCAGGTCGGCTGGGCCGCCGATGCCGGCGTCGATTTCGTCGTCGGCGAGACTTTCACCTGGACGCGCGAGGCTGAGATCGCACTCGAGATTATCAAGCAGACCGACTTGCCCGCGGTGGTGACGCTGGCGATCCCGGCCGAGGGCAAGACCCGCGACGGCGACCTGCCTGCCGAGGCCTGCCGGCGGCTCGAAGACGCGGGCGCCGATGTCGTGGGGCTGAACTGCTATCGCGGCCCGGCCACCACGCTCGAGCTGCTCGAGCAGATCCGGGAGCGGGTCAACTGCCATGTCGCCGGGCTGCCCGTGCCCTATCGCACGAACGCCGAGCAGCCGACCTTCTTTCATCTGCCCGATCCCGCCTGCGACTGCCTGCCGGCGGAGGGCACGTTCCCGATCGCACTGGACCCGTTCACCTGCAACCGCTTCGAGATGGCGGCATTCGCGCGCGCCTGCTACGACGCGGGGATCCGGTATATCGGCGTCTGTTGCGGCGGCGCCCCGCACCATGTCCGCGCCATCGCCGAGGCGCTCGGCCGCCGCCCGCCGGCCAGCCGGTATTCACCGGACTTGACCAAGCACTTCGCCTTCGGCACCGACGAGAGCCTCAAGGAGGTGAACGTCGGCTACCGGGACCGGATGTAGCGAAGGCCGGATGTCCGCCCGGCGCGTCCGCTGCAAGCGGCGCGTGCATCGGACATCTTCCTGACATACTCTGCTGCGATCATCCGTCTCAACGGGGTGGGACGGCGACGCGCCTAAGCGGCGGCAAAGCAGAGAGGGGACGTCATAATGCTTGCCCGGCTTCGGACCTCGCTGTTTCGCGAGGTCGATCCTGCGTCGCTCGTCTTCTTTCGGATCGCCTTTGGCGTGATCATGGTGATCGAGGTCTGGCGCTATTTCAGCCACAACTGGATCCCCCGCTACTACATCGT
>JASJBI010000069.1 GCA_030066595.1 Alphaproteobacteria bacterium
ATGAACCTCGTTCCAAGCGACGTGGACATCTACGGCGTCTACTGGCCGCCGTTGCTGGTCGTCTTCATCTTGAGCTTTGTGGCCTTGTGGCCGACGGTCTATCTGCTCAACCGCAGCCGTCTCTCCCGTTTCTTCATGTTTCCGTTGGTCTCCATGGTCGCGATCACGACCCTCTACGTCATCGTCATAGGCACGTTCCTAATACCGATATGACACAGCCACGCAGAGCAAACGCGAAGCCTTGTGACATCCGTCGCTTCGGTCTGGTGGGCGTTCGAGGACGCCGCGATGGTTCTCTCGAACGGCTCAGCCCGTCTGGAGCTGGGGACCCGCAATCGAGATAGGGCGGGAATGAAGCGCGCACGATGCAGTCGACGATCGATCAGTGGTGTCGGCCTGTGCACACGATAGCTAGGCAGCGGAACGGATGTCGACGTTGCGCATGGCGGGTCACGCCATCCGTCGCGTTGGAAGCGGCCGGCAGGTCATGAGCGCGCGTCACGACTACCTTTTCGAGCGCATCGTGGAAGCGGCCAAGCCCGCCCTCGCGGTCGTGATCATCTATGCGATCGCTTTTTACATGGGCTGGGAGAAGCCCTACTGGGCGACGGTCAGCGCCTTCTCGGTCAACCTGCTGTCGCGAGGGATGACGCTGTATCGGGGCTTTATCCGGGTGATGGGCACGATTCTGGGGGGCACTTCGGGGCTGGTGCTCATTGCCCTGTTTCCCCAGGAACGCTGGGCCTATCAGATTGCCGCGATGATACCGCTCTTTCTCTTTGCCTATGGCTGCACTGGGAAGAACGAATACCTCTATTGTGTCGCCGGCATAACCTTTTGTGTCGTCATGGGCGTGACATGGCAGATCCCGAATTGGGAATCGGGCGAGTCCCATCAGATCGTGATGCTCCGCATCACCCAGACTTGGATGGGGTCTCTGATCATGGTCCTGATCACCGTCTTCATCTGGCCGAAGACCAGCATCCGCGAGTTCGAGGACCTCGCTCGGCAGATCTGGACGAACCATCACGGTCTTTTCGGCGCCGTTCGCCGGGGAATGTCCGGCGAGGATGTCACCGAGGAAGCGAAACGGATGAGGCTGAAGGACGTCGACCTTCAGGAACACATCCACTTCATCCTGCACATCGCGGAGAACGATAGCTTCGAGATGTTGGAGACGGGCCATGACTGGCACGAATTCCTCCACGGATCGGCCGCCCAGGTTGAGGGCCTCGAGAGCCTGCGGGAGAATCTGTCCGATCTCCGGGGGCTCGATCTGAGTAGGTTCCTGCCAAATCTGGACGCTCTGTGCTCAGAACTGGATCAACGCTACGAACAAACCGGACGAATGCTGGTCGGGAAGCCGCCGACCGTCATGCCGCAGCACGTCGATTTGCAAGTCGACGAGGCGGAGGTCAACGAGTTGCCGGCATTTCAACAAGCCGCGCTGTCGTCGATCAAGCGGCGGCTCGAGGAACTGGAGGCCGGCAGCCGGGCGCTCTTCGACTGCGTGGCGAGAATCAGAATGTTCGAAGAGTCCCATGCGGAACACGACGCTCACGCCGGGCATGAGGCACATGCAGCACCTGGAGCTTGGCTGGCGATCGACATTGAGCGGGTTTGGTTCGCCCTGGGCATATTGGCGAGCGTGTGGATCGGCTTCCTCTGCTGGCTCTTCGTCTATGACGTGCCGATCGGCTCGATATTCTGGGCGATGTGCGGCGTCTTGGCATTCGTCATCACCTACCGCGGCGAGATGAGGGCAACGACGCTTCTCTGGTCATGGGGCATCGGCACCACCGCGGCATTCATCTGCAACGTCTTCGTCTTTCAGCACCTCGACGGCTACCGGGAGTTCGCCATCCTCATCTTCACCGTGTGCTTCCTGTTGGGCTACATCTTCTATCCGCTGGCCCACCCCGGCGCCAGGATGTTCACCGTCATCTCGTTCACCATTATCGTTCAGGCCGACCAGCACCAGCACTATTCCTTGAAGATCGAGCTCACCTATGTCCTGTGGATATGGCTGACGCTTTCGATCCCCATGATCGGCAAGGCCATCTTCACCCACTGGCGCCCCGAGAAGATGTTCCTGCGCCTCTTCGACCGCTTTTTCCGTCAGGCCCATTTGCTGATCTCGGCGCATGGGCCCGAAGGGCCGCGCAAGCAGGGGAATCTGGCGCGTTGGAAGATGGCCTTTTACCAGAACGACCTGGCGGACCTGCCCCGGAAATGCGCGCTCTACGCGAGCGCCTATGACTCCTTCAAGCTGATCCCCGGCTCGAAGACGATCGACTACAAGACGCTCGGCACGACGCCGGAGCAGGTGCAGGAACTGCTGACGAGCCTGTTCATGCTGGCCTACAGGGTGAAGGACCTGGTCGCAGCGCGCGCGCTTCTGCGCATGGATGTGGTGGAGGACCAGCTCATGGAGGAGAAGCAGGAATGGCTGCAGCACATAGAAGAGTGGTTCCGGCGCCGGGCCACTGACCCGGCGAAGGCTATGGAGCCGGTCGCCGATCTGCCGGCGTGGCTGAACAGATTGGAACCGCGCATCGAAGAAGCCTTTGCGCGGGTCGACAAGAGGGCGTTCAGCGCCCAGGACAGCGAGAATTTCTACCGGCTGCTGAACAGTTATCGCGGCCTGTCGGAGGCGGTGGTCAATCACGCTCGGGTTGCCGAGGGATTCGACTGGCCACGGTGGCGGGAGATGCGCTTCTGAAACCGGGCCCGCGATGGAATGCGAGCGCAAACGCGAGACGGTGAGAGAAGGGATATGCTGCCGAATCCTGCCGAAGTGGAAATCCTAGGGACCTACTTCCCGCCGATTCTGCTGTGCGCGATCCTGGGCATCGTCGCGATGGTGCTGACCACACGGTGGCTCAACCGCCGCCGGTTGTTCCGCTACGTCCTCTTTCCGAACCTGGTGATGCTGGTCCTAGCGATCATCTACACCCTCATCTTAAGCACATTCGTGATCCCGGCATGACCCAACCCAGCACGGCAACGAGAGCCCTTGTGACCTCCCTCCTTGTCCTGGTCACCGTCGCAGCGGTCGCATGGAAGGCCTGGGACTACTACAACAACCCCTGGACCCGCAACGGCCGGGTCATGGCCCAGGTAATCCAGGTCACGCCGCGCGTCTCCGGCACGATCGTCGATCTGCCGATCGTCGACAACCAGTTCGTCAAGAAGGGCGAGCTCTTGTTCCAGATCGACCCGCGCACCTTTCAATCGACGCTCGATGGCATGGAAGGCCTGCTGGCCGAGACCGAGGACGAGATCGAGGCGCTGACGGCGCAGGTCGAGGCCACGGCCAAGACCATCGAGCAGTACGACGCCGCCGTTCGGTACGCCATACAAAAGGTGAAGGGAAAGCAGGCCCGGCTGGAGGACTACCAGGCCGAGCTCAGGCGCTATACCAAGCTGGTCAAGACGGGCGCCGCCTCCGAGGAACGGGTCGACCAGGCCGTCGCCGACGTCGCCGACGCCGAGGCCGTCGTCGTGGCCGCCCGGGCGGAGTTGCAGCGGGCGGAGGCGCTCAAGCTCCAGGCGGAAGCCGATCTCGCCAGGGACAAGGCCAATCGGGGCGCCTTGGGGGACGCCAACGCCCGCCGGCAGACGGCCAAGGCGCGCGTCCATTCGGCGGAGCTGGAGCTCGAGTTCACCACGGTCGTGGCGCCGGTCGACGGTTACGTCACCCACCTGAACCTGCGCCTCGGCGACCACGCCGCCGCCAACCGAGCGGCTCTGGCGCTGGTCGACGTCGCCAGCTACTGGGTCTACGGCTACTTCAAGGAGTTCTATGTCGGGGACATGCGCGTGGGCGACCGGGCGATCGTCACCTTGATGGGCTACGCCGACACGCCACTCGAGGGCCGCGTCGCCGGCAAAGGCTGGGGCATCTTCCAGACGGACGGCAGCACCGGGCACGAGTTGTTGCCGAAGATCAGCGCACCCTGGACGTGGATCCGCCAGCCCCAGCGCGTGCCGGTCCGGATCGAGTTCGACAGCCTGCCGGAGGGCGTCGAGCTGGTGGTTGGCGCCACGGCCACGGTCCAGGTCTTGACCGGGACGGCCGAAAGCAATGGCCGGAAGTCTGCGGCCGCGGCGCCGCAGGCGCTGCGGTGATGCGCCGGCGCAGCGGCTAGGGCGCCCGCGACCGAGCCCGTCCGGCCCGTCGCCGCGCTCTGCCGCATCGCCCCTGGCCGGCGCCTTGTCGATTGGCAAGGCCCCGGACCGGCGGCGGGCCGTTGGCCCGAGAATCTTCGGCGGCAGCAACAACGTGAAGGCAACGCACAGTGACCGTAGCGGTACTGCAGGAGACGCGCGAAAGGCCACGGATGTCCCTCGCCAGCCAGGTTCTGCTGGCCCTGGTGCTCGGCGTGGTCGTCGGCCTGTTCTTCGGCGAGCTCGTCGCGCCCCTCAAGCTGGTCGGGCAGGCTTTCGTCAGGCTGCTGCAGGTCACGGTCATCCCCTACATCGTCGTGGCCCTGATCACGGGGCTGGGGCGCCTAACCTATGACGAAGTCAAGGCCCTCGCCGTGAAGGGCGGCAGTGTTCTTCTGGTGATCTGGGCGATCACCATCTTCCTGGTCCTTGTCCTGCCGCTGTCCTTTCCGGACTGGCCATCGGGGTCCTTCTTCCAGAAGAGTTCGATCGAAACCCCTGCCGCGCCGGATTTCCTGCAGCTCTACATACCCTCGAACCCCTTCTTCTCCCTGGCCAACGCCATCGTTCCGGCGATCGTCGTGTTCAGCATCATGATCGGGCTCGCCCTGACCGGCGTGCACAACAAGGCGATCATCGTCGAGCCCCTGCTCGCGCTGGGCGAAATCCTGAGGAAGATCACCAGCGCCATCGCCAAGCTCGCGCCCTTGGGCGTCTTCTCGCTGATCGCCAGCGCCGCCGGCACCATCAGCTTCGAGGATCTGGCCCGGCTGCAGGTCTATGTCGTGGTCATGGTCTTGCTGGCGCTGGTTCTCGGCCTCTGGCTCTTGCCAGGACTGGTCGCCTGCGTGACGCCTCTCCACCACGGAGACATCCTGCGGCGGCTCCGCACGCCGCTGATCACCGCCTTCGCGACCGGCAGCTCCCTCGTCGTGCTGCCGATGCTGGCGGAGAGCTGCAAGAGCCTCATTGCGGAGGCGCGAGCCCAGGCCGGTGTGCCGGACGACGAGGCGGAGGAAGACGAGGAGGAGACCGAGTCTGCGGTCGACGTGCTGATCCCGACCTTCTACAGCTTTCCCTCCGCCGGGAGCGTGATGGCGCTGGGTTTCGTGCCGTTCGCCGGCTGGTATATCGGATCGTCGGTTCCGGGGGCGGACCTCCCCGCCGTCCTCTTTGCGGGCCTCGCCAGCCTGTTTGGCGGCACGGTTCTCGCGATCCCCTTCATCCTGAGCCTCGCCGAGCTGCCGCGCGATCTGTTCCAGGTGTTCCTGTCGGTCGAGGTGATCGGCAGCCGCTTTGGGACCTACTTGGGCACGGTGCACTACGCCGCCATCGGACTGATCGGAACCTTCGCCCTGCAGGGCATACCGCGCTTCCGGCTCTGGCCGCTGCTACGCCTCCTGATCGTCGGCGTGGGATTGGTCGCCGTGGTGCTGATCGGCGCGCGGGCCTTCTATACCTATGTCGTCGTCGTGCCCTACACCAAGGACGACGCGCTCAAGGGGCTGAACACCCTGCGCCGCCCGCAACCGGCCGTGGTCCACAGGCAGGCGCCCCGGGCGGCGCCCGGGGCCGAGACCGGCGGACCCCGATCCCACTCCGAGATCAGGAACAGCGGCGTCCTCCGGGTCTGCTACCTGGCCGGCAACTATCCCCTGTCTTTCTTCAACACCGAAGGCGATTTGGTCGGCTTCGACATCGAGATGGCCCACAGGTTCGCCGCGCGCTTGGACCTGTCGCTGGAATTCGTGCCCCTGGAGCGGCTCAGCGACGCGCCGGCGCGACTCGATACCGGCTACTGCGATGCGCTCTTCAGTTCCCTGGTCATGGATCTGAACCGAATAGACGCGCTCTCCCATACGGCTCCGTTCAACACGGCCACGGCCGCCTTTCTTGTCCCCGATCGTCGGCGCGACCAGTTCGCGACCTGGCGCGCGATCCGACAGCAGGGCGAGATCACCATAGCGACCTCCGCCTTTCAGACCTTGACGCGCGACATCTCGGCGCTCTTGCCCCAGGCAAAGTTCGTTCCGCTCCCGTCACTGGCGGAGCAGACCCGATACTTCGAGGCGGATGGCCAGGCGGCGGACGCCTTTCTCAACACGGCGGAGCAGGGAGCGGCCTGGACCATCCTCTATCCGCGCGTCACGGTCGTCGTTCCGCGCCCGGTGATGCAGGTCCCCATCGTCTACGCGCTGGCCCGCGACAACCCATCCCTGCGCCGCGTGATGGACGAGTGGCTCCTGATCGAGACGCGGACCGGCGGCATCGACGAGCTCTACGACTACTGGATCCAGGGCAAGACCGAGGGGGTCCAGCCGCCGCGCTGGTCGCTAGGCCGCGACGTGCTGCACTGGCTGGATTAATCCACCCAGTGCAGCACGGACATCGATCCGAAGGCACCTCCGCCGCTCCGATGCGGTCTTCGGTTCTGCCTCTGGGCGGCCGCTTGTCCCGCGGACCCGTGCGGCACCGTATCTTCGGCTTTACCATCTCATCGGATCGCCCCCGCGCGGCGCGCTGGCGTTGAGGCAGATCAAGGAGACCGCGGGGTGGGACGCGATAGATAGGCCTACGAAAAAGCCTGGAATGGGGGCGGATGGACAAATTGGGGACCCTCGGTCTGGCTGCTTTCTGTCTTGCTGAGCGCAGCAGTGCAACCAGCCCGGCCGCTATTGCATTGGGGAACCGAACTGCGATTCATCCTGTGGCCGGACGAGATCGAACCGGACAGCCCGGTCGGCGGCAAGGCGAGGGCGTTGGCCTCGCTGACCCGCGCCGGGCTGCCCGTACCGGCCTGGTTCGTCATCCGTCCCGACGCCTTTGCCGAAAGCCGACCGTCCGGCGCGCCTGCCGCGTCTGACGGCGCCAACGCCGCGCCGGAGATCGGTTCGGTCCTGCAGCCCGTCTCGCTCGCCGCCGAGATCGAGCGGGAGCTCGACGATGCCCTCGCAACCCTCTGTCCAAACGGCGAATTGACCGCGGTGCGCTCCTCCGCCCTGGAGGAAGACAGCGCGCTCTTGTCCTTCGCGGGGCAGCTCGAGAGCTATGTCTTCGTCGCGCCGGAAGACGTTGCCAGGCGCGTGAGCGATGTCTGGCGCTCCGGCTTCACGGACCGCATTCTCGCCTATCGGCGCGAGGCCGGGCTCGATCGGCCCCGGGCGGCGCCGGCCGTGATCGTCCAGCGTGTCATAGAAGGCGAGGTCTCCGGGGTCGCCTTCAGCGCCGATCCCGTGAGCGGCCGGCGATCGGTTGCCGTGGTGACGGCGGTCTGGGGGCACGCGGCGGGGCTCGTCTCGGGCGAGGCGCAGGCGGACACCTGGCACGTCGACGGACAAGGTCGCGTCTTGGACCAGGCGATCGCGCCCAAGCGGGTGGCCTATCGCCGCGATCCGGACGCGAAGACGGGCCTGAAAGCCGTTCCCGTCGCGCCCGAGAGAACGCAGCAGGCTTCCATTGACCAAGACACCGTCGCGGCGGTGGCCGGGCTCGCGCGTCGGGCGGAGCGGCATTTCGGCCGGCCGCAGGACATCGAATGGACGATCCAGGGCGGGCAGCTCTATCTGCTTCAGAGCCGGCCCATCACCACCCTGGCCGACAAGGCCGATCCGGACGGCCTCGCGGCGATCTGGGACAACGCCAACATCGTCGAGAACTACGCGGGTGTCGTCACGCCGCTCACCTTCTCCTTCGTGCGGCATGTCTACAAAGAGGTGTATCGCGACTTCTGCCGGCTGATGGGCCTGCCGAACGCGATCATCGAAGAGAACGGTCAGATCTTCCGCGGCATGGTGGGGCTGGTACGGGGCCGGATCTACTACAACCTGCTCAACTGGTATCGCCTGCTGGCGCTGCTGCCCGCATTCCAATCCAACCGCACCTTTCTGGACCAGATGCTCGGGATCGGGGAGGTCCTGCCAAGGGACGTGGTGACGTTGCTCACGGCCGCGAGCCGCCAGAACCGGGCCACGGGCGCGGTCCTGTCGGCGCGCGTGCTGGTCCGTCTCCTGCTCAACCTCGTCCTCGTGAACCGACACAACCGGCGCTTCGTGCGCCGGCTCGAGGAGACGCTTGGTCCGGGCCGCCCCGACCTGTCCGGACTGCGACCCGATGCGCTCGCGGCCCACTACCGCAGGCTCGAGGGCCAGCTGGTGCAGGATTGCGGCGTCCCCGCGCTCAACGATTTCTACGTGATGGCCTTCCACGGGGTGCTGCGCAAACTGATCAACGACTGGGTCAGGGACGATGTCGCGGCCTTGCACAACGATCTGTTCTGCGGGGACAAGGGCGTCATCAGCGTCGCGCTCGCGGGGCGGGTGCGGCATATGGCGGATCTCGCCGCCAAGCAACCGGGGCTCACCTCGCTGCTCTGCGAGGGCTCGCAGCGCGCCATTGAAGCCGAGATCGGCGACCACCCCGATCTCGACAAGGCATACCGCGACTATCTGGAGACCTTCGGCGATCGCTGCATTGAGGAGCTGAAGCTGGAAAGCCCGGCCCTCTATGAAGACCCTTTGCCGCTGTTGCGCTCCGTCGGGCACGTCGCCCGGAGGCGGGCAGGGCGGTCATCGGACCCGCCAGACCCGGACCGCGCGCTTCGGAGCCGTGCCGAGCGCGTCGTCCGCAGCGCCCTCGGCCGGAACATCGTCAAGCGGGCCGTCTTCGCCTGGGTGCTCCGTCGCACGCGCGCGCGCCTCCGGGACCGGGAGACTCTGCGCTTTGCCCGGACCCGGGTCTTCGCAAGAGTACGCCAGATCAGCCTGGAGCTGGGCAAGCGATACGCCGCGCTCGATCTCTTGGCCGACGCTCGCGACATCTTCTATTTGAACGTCGGAGAAATGCTCGGCTTCGTCGAAGGCTGGGCCACGACGACCGATCTCAAGGCGCTGGTCGCCGTTCGAAAGCGAGAGTACCGGCGCTATCAGGCCGAGGACCCGCCGGCGGACCGGTTCCAGTCCACGGGCATCGTCTATCTTGGGCAGCAATCCCGGGCCCGAGCCCAGCCTTGCGGCCCGGATGGCGACGCGCTGCGCGGGATCGGCTGTTGTCCCGGGACCGTCGTCGGACCCGCGCGTCTCATCCGCGATCCGAGACGGGCGTCCATCCTGCCGGGGGAGATCATTGTCGCCGAGCGGACCGACCCGGGCTGGACCATGATCTTTCCCGCGGCGGCTGGCCTCCTGGTCGAACGTGGCAACCTGTTGTCCCATTCCGCCATCGTCGCGCGAGAGATGGGTCTGCCGATGATCGTCTCCGTGCCCGGCCTGACCCAATGGCTCAAGGATGGCGATAGGGTCGAGATGGATGGCGGAACCGGGCACGTGGCGAAGCTGGCGCCTGGGGACCGCCGGGATACCCAGGGAAGGCCGTGACCGCCGAGATGACCAGCGCGCTTGCCCAAGAGGCGGATTTCTCGATCATCCGCTATGCCCAGTGCTGGGAAGACGCCGACGTCCTGCTGGAGGCCCTCGATATCCAGCCCGACGAGGTCTGCCTGTCGATCGCATCGGGCGGCGACAATACGCTCTCGCTGCTGACGCGGAGGCCGCGCAAGGTCATCGCGGTGGATCTGTCGCCGGCCCAGATGGCCTGTCTCGAGATCAGGATGGCCGCCTACCGGGATCTCAGCCACCCGGAGCTCTTGGAGTTGATGGGCGCGCGCGCAAGCGATCGCCGCGACGCCTTGTACGCCCGGCTCAGGCCGAGGCTCTCCGTCGCGGCGCGAACCCTCTGGGATGCCCGCACGGACGCCATCGCCCTGGGCATCGGCGGCGCCGGGAAGTTCGAGACCTACATGCGGCTCTTCCGCCACTATGTCCTGCCGCTCATTCACGGGCGTCGGCGCCTCGAGACCCTCTTCCAAGAGCGTTCGCCGGAGGACCGCAAGCGCTTTTACGAGCGCCGCTGGGACGGCTGGCGCTGGCGGCTGCTCGTCCGGATGTTCTGCTCGCAGGCCGTCTCCGAGAAGCTGGGTCGGGATCCGCGCTTCTTCCGCTACGCCGAAGGCGATGTTGCGGCGCAGGTCCTGGCCTCCGCCCGGCGCGCCCTGGTCCAGCTCGACCCGAGCCGGAATCCTTATCTGCACTGGATCGCCTTCGGCGACTACGGGGACGATTTGCCGCACGCCCTGCGCCCGGAGAATTTCGACCCGATCCGGGAGAACCTGGACCGGCTCGACCTCAAGACCGGCGCGGTCGAAGACCTGTTGGCTGAGCTGCCTGCGGACTCGATCGCCAGGTTCAACATGTCCGACGTGTTCGAGTACATGTCGGGTGAAGACGCGGCCCGCCTCTTGCGCGAGATCGTGCGGGTTGGACGACCGCAAGGCCGCGTCGTCTACTGGAACACCTTCGTGCCGCGCAGCCGGCCCGCGGCCTTGGCGGACAGGCTTCGCCCGCTCTCGACCTTGAGCGCGCGGCTGCACCAGCTCGACAAGGTCTTCTTTTACCGGGCCCTTGTCGTGGAGGAAATCGTGTGATGGCCAAGACCGTTGGGGACATCCCTTGATCTCTTGCGTGAGCAGGGCATTGCGACGGACTGGTCTGTCTGGCGAGCGATCGTTCCGCGTCCGGGAGACGGGTCCATGAAAGCCTACCTCGGCCGCATGCATGTCTATTTCCGGGAGATGATGCCGATCCCCCGGCATCTGGTCCTGGCTGCGCTGACCTATCTCGGCATTGCCGCCTTCGCCCGATACGTCCACCAGGAGGCGACCCCGCTCGCATCGCTTCCGACTCTGGTCGGGATCTGGAGCGTCTTCAGCCTGTTCTTGATGCTCCGTCTGATGGACGAGATCAAGGACACGGACATCGACCGGGCGCTCTTTCCGGAGCGCCCTCTGCCGTCCGGACGCGTGCGCCTCTCCGATATCAGGATCAGCCTGGTGGCCGCCATCGGGCTGTTTCTCCTGGCAAATTTGTTCGCGGGCTGGGCGTTTTGGTCCGCGCTGATCGTCTTGGGCTATGCCCTCTTGATGTTCCGGCTGTTCTTCATCCCGGACCTTCTGCGGAAGAGTCTCCTGCTCGCGCTCGTGACCCACACGCCGGTCATTCCGCTCATGCTGCTGCACGGGTTCGCCATCTTCGCGGCCGAGCAGGACCGGTCTTTGGCCGACCTGGCGTGGAGCTATGTGCTCCCCTATACCGCCATGATCTGGTCCCTTCAGGTCTCCTGGGAGGTCAGCCGCAAGATCCGCGCGCAAGACCAGGAAACCCGATATGTGACCTATTCCAAGCTCTTGGGGCCGGTCGGTGCGACTCTGCTTGCGGCCGGCGTGCAGGCGATCCCGGTCGGCGTTTGTCTCTTCCTATCGGCGCGCCTCTCGCTCTCCTGGACCTATGCCGCGATCTGCGCTGCGGGTTACGCGCTCGTCCTTTGGGCCAATGGGCGGTTCCTGCGCCGGCCCGGCGCCGCCACCTCGAACCTCAGACCCTTTGCCGAGGCCTATTCCGTGATCATTCTGTGCGCCCAGATCGTCGCGTTCGGCGGGCGGGTGCCATGGCTGTGACATCCTGCTTGTTCCGTCCGGCGCTGGCGCAGGAGGTCGTGGACTTCTGTGCCGATCTCTACCGGGACGATCCCAACTGGATCCCGCCCGTGCCGGCCGAGCTGGCGCGCCAGTTCGACGCAGGCTTCGACTTCTACCAGACAGAGGGAAACCGGCACCGTCATTTCATCGCCACGACCGGCAAGGGCATGGCGGGCCATGTTCTGGCCCAGGTCAATCATGAGATGCGCGACCGTCAGGGGCATGCGGTCGGGGCGCTCGGCTTCTTCGAGTGCGTCCCGGACTATGCCGCCGCCGAGGACCTGCTCGGGGCCGCGACCGACTGGCTGCGGGACGAGGCCGGCCGGGCGCGGATCTGGGGGCCGCTCGATTTCGATATCTGGCACCGCTATCGTTTCCTCACCCGCGGTTTCGACGAAACCCCGTTCTTCGGAGAGCCCTACAACCCGCCCTATTACCCGGACTATTTCGAGCGCTTCGGGTTCGACCTTCTGCAGACATGGAACTCCTTCGAACTCCGCGGGCGCGCCGCCGTCGAGGCGGTCGCCGCGCGAAGCGAGGCGCGATACCGACGGGTCTTGGCGGAGGGCTACCGTTTCGTGCCGGTGCGGGCGGGCAGGGAGGCCGATGTCCGGGCCCTGCATCGGGCCGAGATGCGGTCGTACCAGGGCTTCCTGGGCTACACGACCTGCGCGCGGACCGAGTACCAGCGGATTGTCGAGGCCTTTGTGCACCGGACCGGCCCTGGCGTCGGCGCCTTCGTCTACGATCCCGCAGGCGCGGTCGCCGGCTTCACCGCCGCCTACCCGGACATCGGCGACTCGCTTCGCGCCGCCCGCGCCGCCGCAGACCCGACGCGCCGCCGCGCGGTTTTCTACATGTTCGGCATCAGCCCCGAGGAACGCGCCAAGCGGCACGGCTTGGGCAGCGCCGTCGCCCATCACACCTTTCGCCGGCTCCTGGCCGCGGGCTACGAAGAAGTCGTTTTTGCGCTCGTCGCGGCGGACAGCCCGGCGCGGGGCATCATCGGCGCGGCCAAGCGGACGGCCCAGAAGGAATACGCGCTCTACGCGCTCGACCGCTCATGAGCCCAAGCCTGTCGCGCTACCTCGATCGTCAGAGCGGTCAAATCAAAGAGGACCGGCTCTATGCGCCGGGGTTCCTCGGCTGGGCCTACGGCACCGGGCCCGGTTGGCGCCTGACCAACCTGCTCTTCAGCCGGCGGCTGATCTCGCGGGTCTATGGCTGGATCCACAAGACCCGCTGGAGCCGCCGGAAGATCGCGCCCTTTGCCCGCGAGATGGGGGTCGACCCGACCGAGTGCCTGCGCCCCCTGGACGCCTTCGCGAGCTTCAACGACTTCATTGTCCGCGAGATCGATCTCTCCAGACGACCCTTCGTACAGGACCCTGCAGTCTGCGCCGCGCCCGTCGACGGCCGCCTGCTGGCCTACCAGGACATACGGGCGGACCGGCCGTTGCCGATCAAGCACGCCCCGCTCGATCCCGAAACCCTTTTGCAGGACCGGGCGTTGGCGCGGGCCTATGCGGGCGGGTCCGTCGTTGTCTCGCGCCTCTATCTCGCGGACTATCACCACTTCCATTTCCCGGTCGAGGGGGTTCCGCAGGCGGCCCGGTCCATTCCCGGCCGCTATTTCGCCGTGACGCCCTACAGCGCGCGCCGCCCCGTGCCGGTCTTCGCGGACAATCACCGCATGGTGACGCGGATCGAGACCGATCGCTTCGGCCCGATCGTCATGGTCGAGGTCGGTTCCTTCACCATCGGCTCGATCCAGCAGCGCTACCGGCCCGGCAGGCCCGTGCGCCGCGGCGACCACAAGGGCTTCTTCGAGCTGGGCGGATCCGTGGTCGTCCTGTTCTTCGAGCAGGGGGCGATCCGCCTGGACGACGATCTCTGCGCGAACACGGCCAAGGGCATGGAGACCTATGTCCGGCTCGGCGAATCCATCGGGCGCCTGTGAGCGGCCGCCGTCCGGGCCGATGAGGAGGGAATGCCGCCTCAGTCTGTCCTGTGGGACGGCCGGGACGCTTCTCTCACCCGGCGTTCCCGGCGGACCATGGTTCGCAGGAAATAGAGGAAGTTCCGGCTGTTCAGGGGGCAGAGACAGGCCAGGGAATCGCCCGTGGCCTGGCCCGGGTTCTGCTCGGCATAGAAGCGGATGTCGGGGTCTTCGAGGACGGACAGGTCGTCGGCCACCACGCCTTCCCGGTATCTGAGCTTGCCCTTTCGCGTCAACACGCCCGTCTCCGGATCCCATTCCGGGCTCCCGACTGTCCGCATGACCGCGTCCATCAGCGCCCGGGCGGAGGCGGGCGTCGGCCTCTGCGGGTGCGGCCAGTAGTCGGTGAAATTGCGCGGCAGCAGCAGATAGCTGGTGAAGGTCGAGGCGGTGAACATCCAGTAGAGCGGCCGGAACGGATAGCGCAGCTTGAGGCGCAGAAACCGGCGCAGCCCGATCCGCTGCAGCACGTCCATGCCCCGGAAGCTCGGATCGAGGTCCGCGTAGCTGGTGAAGATGACCGTGTTTTTGCGGCCGTCCAGCGCCACGGTCACGACGCGGTTCGCCTCGAAGCCGACCAGGGCTCCGCCCGCGCGATCCCGGCAGAGATAGACCTCGCCGGTGGCATTGAGCGAGCGCAGGAAGGACTCCTCGGGACAGTCGACGAACTGGTGGTAGAGCTGCCACAGCTCCTCGATCTCGCGGCGCGTGAGCGCCCGCGTCGGAACCCTGCGCGTTCTCGGGAGTGCGCGTTTTGCCACGGCCGGCCCCAGTGCTGCCCGCCCACCTATATCGCGCCGCGGCCCCGCGGCGCTAGGTCCACGGGCAGCGAGGTAAGGGTGGGGTGCTGTGGGCCGGTCTGGGTTTTGCCGCCGGGCCGGCGGCCGTGGCGCGGTTTCGGTTGGCGTGAGTCTTGTTGTCCCCGGCTGGGGCCGGGCCGAAGATCGGCATGCCGCACACCGATTTCTGGACGCGGCGCACCGCCTGCACAAGCATCGAATCAAGCCGCAAATGGCCGCGATGAGGTGGCCGCCTGCTGGCAATGCAGGACGTCTCTGCCTCCTGTGTCCCACCGCCGGGCCTCCGACGATCTTGGAAGGGCGAGCGCGTCGGAGCGACAGGCTTGCGCACGCTCCGGATCTCGGCAAGGGATCCGTCCTGTTC
>JASJBI010000071.1 GCA_030066595.1 Alphaproteobacteria bacterium
GCCTCGGCCACGACCAACATGATCCTGGTCGAAGGCACCTAGAGGCCCGCCATGCGCTGGCAGCGGCGCATCTCGGTCGTCGACGTGCACGCCGAGGGCGAAGTGGGCCGGGTGATCACCGGCGGTGTGCTGGACGTGCCCGGCGAGACCATGTTCGCCAAGCGCCAGCATCTGCAAAACGAGGACGACTCGCTCCGCCGCTTCTGCCTGTTCGAGCCGCGCGGCGGGCCGACGCTCTCGGTGAACCTGATCCTGCCGCCCTGTGACCCGGCCGCCGACGTCGGCATGATCGTGATGGAGGCGACCGACTATCCGCCCATGTCCGGCTCCAACGCCATGTGCGTCGCGACCGCTGTCCTGGAGACCGGCCTGTTGCCCATGCAGGAGCCGGAGACGCGGCTGGTGCTGGACACCCCGGCGGGCCTGGTGCCGGTCACCGCCGCCTGCCGGGAGGGCCATGTGGAGAGCCTCACCATCGAGAACGTGCCGTCCTATGTCGACGAGCTCGACGTCCCTCTCGAGATCGAGGGGCACGGCATACTGTTGGCCGACATCGCCTATGGCGGGGCCTTCTTCGCGATCGTCGACGCCCACGCGCTGGGCTTCGCCATGACGCCGGACGAGGCGCGCGACATGGTCACCCTGGGCGAGCGGATCAAGGCCGCGGCGCAGGCGCAGCATCCGGTAGCCCATCCCGAGAACCCGGAGATCAAGGACGTCACCTTCACCCATTTCGCCGGCCGCGGCGATGGCGAGAACGTCTGGACCAATGCGGTCGTGATGTCGCCCGGGCGGCTCGACCGCTGTCCCTGCGGCACCGGCACTTCGGCGCGGCTCGCGGTCATGCGGGCGCGCGGCCAGGCGCGGCCGGGCGAGACCCATGTCTTTCGCTCGGTGATCGGCACCGAGTTTAAGGCCGAGATCGCCCGCGAGACCGAGGTCGCGGGCCGCGCCGCCGTGGTGCCGCGCTTCACCGGCGGCGCCTGGATCTTCGCCACCGGCGAGCTGGGCTGGGACCCCTCGGATCCCCTGCCGCTGGGCCACACCATGACCGACGCCTGGGGCGACGGCGTGCAGGGGCTGAACGAGGGCGCGGGCCGATGAGACGAACCCACATTCCCCCTCACCCTCCCGCCCCTCGTCCTTCGAGACGCCGCCTTCATTCTGAGGAGGCCCGCAGGGCCGTCTCGAAGGAGAAGGCGGCTCCTCAGGATGAAGCTCTACGTGAGAACCTCTCGCCCCCTCTCCCACGGGGGGAGAGGGGTGACGCGTGCGGTCCGATACAAAGAGCCCCCTCCCCCTTGATGAGGGAGGGTCGGGGCGGGGGTGAGAGCCGCACGGAACATCTCGGCACGCAAGATCGACCCGCCAAATGACCTTGCTTCTCCTCCTGCTGCTGGTCGTCGCGCCGATCGTGCTCGGCGGCGTGCTCGGCGCGCTCGCCTGGCCGCGCCGGCCGCGATTCGGCCGCGCCGCCGGCGCCCTTACGGCGGCGCTGGTCGGCGCCTATCTGTTCTGGGCAACCGGCGGGCTCTCGCTACTGACCGGTGCAAACCAAGGGACCGAGGTCGCGCTCGGCTCGATCCGCGACCAGTGCCGGGCCCTGCGCGCGGCGATCATCGACAACTGCCGCGGCGCGCCCGGGCCGGATTTCGCCCAGCAATGCACCCGCAACCGCGCGGTCTTCATCGCCGAATGCGTTTCCCGCCGGCACGTGGCGGCGATGCCGTGACGGCGCAGACTGCAAAGCTACCGATCTGGCAGACCGTCAGGGACGCCTACCGCCTCGTCTTCGGGCATTTCGGCGGCATGTGGAAGGCGGCGCTGATCCCGACGAGTCTCTACGTCGTGCTGCTGGGCCTCATCGGCTATCATCAGGTTGCGACCGCCGAGTCCGCGGACGCGGACGGGGCCGAAGCGAACGTCTTGCTACTGGTCGCGGTGTTGGCGGCGATCGTCGTGTTGGTCCCGTTTCTGAGCCAGTGGCACCGGGTCAGCCTCCTGGGACCCGAGCGCGAGCCGCCACGGATTCGCTTCCGCTTCGGCGTCCGGGAGTTGCGGTTTTTGGGCCATTGTCTGCTGCTCATTCTGATTGGCTGCACGATCGTCCTGCTGCCGCTCTTGGCCCTGGTCATGAGCGGCGGTGGTGAGTTCGCCTTCATCGTCGGTGTCGGCCTTGCCCTCGTGATGCTCTATGTGATCGCGCGCCTGGGCTTGATGCTGCCCGCCACGGCAATGGATCGGAGAACCGGCCTGGTCGATGCCTGGACGAGATCCAAGGGAAACGGGGTCCGCATCGCGGTTGCGCTGTTCCTGGCCGAGTTGCCGTGGCGCATCTTGAACACCATCGTCGAAACCATCGCCGAACAGACCGGCACGGTCGGCCTATCTCTCCTTTACGCGACCGTGACCGTCTTCACCACGATCATCGGTCTAGCGATCCTCGCCTCGGTTCTCGCCGTCGCCTACAAGACGCTCGCCGGCCTGCCTGAAGCCGTCCGCACGGCCGTTTAGGTCAGCCCTTCAGGACCGCCGCCGGCGGCCGGCCGACGATGCGTTCGTAGATCGCGGGGTCGGTGGCGCCTTCGCTGCCGATCACCAGCACATGGCTCGCATCGTCCAGGTCCAGCGCGGCCCGGAGCTCGGAATCGAGCGCCGCGGCCACCAGCCCGGCGAGGCTCGCCACGCCCGACTCGCCAGCCACGATGGGCCGGTCGCCGAAGGGTGCGTCCGCCAGGAGCCGCATGCCCTCCTCGGCCGCCGCGTCCGGCATCGCGAGGAAGTCGTCCGCGCATGTGTCGAGGACCTCCCAGGCGGCATGGTTGACCGCGCCCGCGGCGAGGCAGGCCATCACCGTGTCCAGATCTCCCGGCACCGTGGCCGGCTCGCCCGCCACGGCGCTGCGCATCAGGCAGTCGGCGTTTTGGGGCTCGACGACGACAAGGCGCGGGCGGCGGTCGGCGAAGCGCTCCCACAAGGGCGCGAACACGCCCGCCGGCAGCCCGCCGACGCCGCCCTGGGCGAACACATGGCTGGGCACGGCGTCGGCCAACTGGCCGAGCGCCTCGTCCGGGATCAGGCCATAGCCCTGCATGATGTCGGTCTGGATTGCGCCATAGTCCGCGCCGGCCGTGTCGGTCACCAGATGCCAGCCGTTGGCTGCGCTGTCCGCCTGCACCGCGCGCACGGAGTCGTCGTAGTGGCCCGGCGTGCGCACGATCTCGGCGCCGTAGGCGGCGATCGCGTCCTCCCGCCCCTGGCTGACATGTTCGTGCAGATAGATCACGCAGCGGCAGCCGAACAGCTGCGCCCCCCAGGCCACGGCGCGGCCGTGGTTGCCGTCGGTGGCGCAGGCGACCGTGACGCCCGCCAAAAGGTCCCGGAACCGGCCGGCCATGATCGCGTCGGACGGCACGGTCTCCTCCCCGGTCTTCGCGGCGATCTCCGCGGCGAGCACCCGGTAGAGCGCATAGGGCCCACCCAATGCCTTGAAGCTGCCGATGCCGAAGCGCGGGCCCTCGTCCTTGTAGGAGAGGCGCGCCAGGTTGAGCGCCCCGGCGAGCCCGGGTAGGTCATAGAGCGGCGTCGGCGCGTAACCGGGCCAGGACGAGATCACCCGCTTGGCGGCGTCGAGCGCCTGCGCGTTCAAGAGCCGCGCCTGCATCGGGCCATAGACCGCCGGCAGGGCGCGCGGATTGTGGACATGGGCGGCGGCAAACCGCTTCAGCTCGGTCATCGCGTCCTCGTCACCGTCGCGTGCATCTCGTCTCGGCCGGCACCGTCGCAGGCGGCCGGTCCGCGGTCCAGTGATTCCTTGCGGTGACCGGTGCGCCGGGCAAGAATGCGGTCCGAGTGTTTGGGGGAGAGGCTTGCCGCGTCATGCGCACCGTCGGACGCGTTGTCATTACCGTTGTCGCGTGCTGTCTGCCGCTCGCCGCCATGGCGCAGGCGGAGCCGAACGCGCTGCTCACGGCGTTCAGCTACGGCCCGATCAAGACCGACCAGGCCATCGACACCGGATCCGATGACTTCACCGACGCCAACGAAAGGTTGGCGCCGCTCGTCGACGAGATGCTGCGCGATCAGGGCTACACGGTGCAGGACGACGGCCCGATCCGGCTGATCTTCTCGACCGCCGTGCGGCGCCGGGTCTATCCGCCCCGGACCCTCGCCGCCAATCCGGAGTCCGCGGGGGTCGAGGGCAACCAGGCCATCCAACGCAAGGCGCACGTCCCGATCTTCGAAGGCCGGCGCAGTCCGTCGGCGCGCCGCTATGTGCTGTCGGTCCGGGTGTTCGAGCGGGCCAGCGGCCGCATGCTCTGGCAGGGATCCTGCACGGCGACGATCCTCTCGACCGACCGCCACACCGCCTTCCGGGCGATGGTGCCGGTGCTGTTCGACTATTTCGGAAAGAACCTGGCGGACGTCCAGGCGCAGTGAGGCGCAGTCCTAGATGGACGCGATCCGCTCGAGCGCGTCGCTGAGCTTGGCCGAGGCGCGCTCGGCCTCGGCCTTGCGCTCGCGCTGCTCCTCAACAACGTGCTCCGGCGCCTTCTCCAGGAAGCTGGTGTTGGCGAGCTTCTTATCGAGCTTGCCGATCTCGGCCTGAAGCTTGTCGATCTCCCGCCGCAGGCGTGCCCGCTCCGCGTCGATGTCGATGACGTCGGACAATGGCAGGATCAGCGACGCGCCGTCGATGACCGATTGCACCGCCCCCTTGGGCACCGCGCCGTCGCCGCTGTCGACGCTGTCGAGCCGCGCGAGCGCACGGATGACATCGGCGTGGTTGCCAAGGCGGGCCTGGCTGACGGCGTCCACGTCGCGCACCATGAGCGGAATGCGCGCGCCCGGCGGGACATTCATCTCCGATCGCACGGCGCGCACCTCCGAGATCAGGCGGATGACCCAGTCCATCTCGGCCTCGGCGGCGTCGTCCAGGAGCGAGGTCTCCGTCCCGGGCCAGGCGGAGGAGATCAGGGGCTTGGAGTCCTTCGGCCCGAGCGTCTGCCAGAGCTCCTCGGTCAGGAACGGCATCAGGGGCTGGAGAAGGTGCAGCAGCCGGTGCAGCACCCACATGGCGGTGGCCTTGGTCTCGGCCTTCGCCGCCTGGTCCTCGCCCTGCAGGATCGGCTTGGCGAATTCCAGATACCAGTCGCAGTAGCTGTGCCAGATGAAGTGGTAGAGCTCGTGCGCCGCCTCGTTGAACCGGTAGGCCTCGAACGCGGCGGCGACCCGGTCGCCCAGCCGTGAAACGCCGCTGACGATCCAGCGGTTGACGGTCTCCGCGTTGCTCTCGGGCGCGAAGCCCGTGGGCACCGCGCAGCCGTTCATCTCGCAGAACCTGGCCGCGTTCCAGATCTTGGTGGCGAAGTTGCGGTAGCCAGCGATGCGGCCCTCGGCGAGCTTGATGTCGCGACCCTGGGCCGCCAGCGCTGCGAGCGTGAAGCGCACCGCGTCGGCGCCGTATTCGTCGATCAGGACCAGGGGATCCAGGATGTTGCCCTTGGACTTGGACATCTTCTGGCCCTTCTCGTCCCGCACCAGCGCGTGGATGTAGACCGTACGGAATGGGACATCGCCCATGAAGTGCACGCCCATCATCATCATGCGGGCGACCCAGAAGAAAATGATGTCGAAGCCGGTGACCAGCACGTCGCCGGGGTAGTATCGCGCGAGCTCGGGCGTCTCCTCGGGCCAGCCGATGGTCGAGAACGGCCACAAGGCCGAAGAGAACCAGGTGTCGAGCACGTCGGGATCCCGCTCCAGCGCGACCGCCTTTCCGTAGTGCGCCTCGGCCGCCGCCTGCGCCTCCTCTTCCGCGAGCTCGACGAAGATCTCGCCGTCCGGGCCGTACCAAGCCGGGATCTGGTGCCCCCACCAGAGCTGGCGCGAGACGCACCAGGGCTGAATGTCGCGCATCCAGGCGAAATAGGTGTTCTCCCACTGCTTGGGGACGAATTCGGTGCGGCCCTCTTCGACCGCTTCGATGCAAGGTCTGGCCAGGGTTTCCGCGTCCACGAACCACTGGTCCGTGAGCCAGGGCTCGATGGCGACACCCGAGCGGTCTCCATAGGGCACCGTGTGGGTGTGGTCATCGATCTTCTCGACCAGACCCTGGGCCTCCAGGTCGGCCACGACCCGTTTGCGCGCTTCGTAGCGGTCGAGCCCACGATAGGCTTCGGGCACGTTGTCGTTCAGCCGCGCGTCCTGGTCGAAGATGTTGACCATCTCGAGGCTTTGGCGCTGGCCGACCTCGAAATCGTTGAAATCATGCGCAGGCGTCATCTTGACCGCGCCGCTGCCCTGCTCCGGGTCGGCGTAGTCGTCCGCGACGATCGGCAGCCGGCGCCCCACCAGCGGCAGAACCGCGTGCTTGCCGACCATGTTCTCGTAACGGTCGTCCTCGGGATGCACGGCCACGCCGGTGTCGCCCAGCATGGTCTCGGGCCGGGTGGTGGCGACCACGATGTAGCGCCCCTCTTCGCCTTCGATCGGATATTTGAAATGCCACAGGTGGCCTTTGACCTCGCGCTGCTCCACCTCCAGATCGGAGATCGCCGTGTGCAGCTTGCAGTCCCAGTTGACCAGCCGCTTGTCCCGGTAGATCAGCTTCTGCTTGTAGAGGTCGACGAACACCTTGCGCACCGCCGCGGACAGACCGGGGTCCATGGTGAAGCGTTCCTTGGCCCAGTCCGCCGACGCGCCGAGCCGGCGGAGCTGCCGGATGATGAGCCCGCCAGACTCGTCCTTCCACTGCCAGACCCGCTTGACGAACTCCTCGCGGCCGAGATCGTGGCGCGTCTTGCCGTCCTCGGCGAGCTGGCGCTCGACCACCATCTGGGTGGCGATCCCGGCATGATCCATGCCCGGCTGCCACAGCGCGTCCCGGCCGAGCATACGATGATATCGGATCAGGATGTCCTGGATGGTGAAGGTGAGCGCGTGGCCGATGTGCAGGCTGCCCGTGACGTTGGGCGGCGGCATCATGATCGTGTAGGGCACGGCGTTCGAGCCGGTGTGCGCGGCAAACGCGTCCGCCGCTTCCCAGCGGTCGTACTGCCGCGCCTCGATCTCGTCAGGTCGGTAGGTCTTGTCCAGCATGCCAGCCCGTTCTTGCTGTGCGCCCAAGCCCGATCGGCCAGGCGTCACCGTCGCCGCGGCTTTTTAGAGGCAAGCGCGGGTCGCCGCAACCGGTCAGCGCCGGTTCGGCGGTCCGTCCGGGGACAGCTCGGAACGCGCGGGCGGGATCAGTGCCGCGAGAGGCGTTCGATCTCTTTCTTGACCAAGTGATGCACCAGGCTTGGAAGGTTCTTGTCCAGCCAGTCCTTGAGCAGCGGCCTGATGGCTTCGCGCACCACGTCCTCAAGGGTGCGGGAATTGCCCTGCGCGATCAGTGGTGATGTGTCCTGGCGCACATCGGCCGCGGCCACGGACTGGGCCAGCTCGGCGAACGCATCGCTCGAAACGGCTGCCGTGTCGTCGGACACCAGATGGTCATCCTCAGTGGTCGCGATCTCGCCGCCTTGCGTTTCCTCGGCCTCTTTCGCCTCGGGCTCCAACTCAACTACGGTTTCAGTTTCCACTTCTTCCCCCTCCCCTTGGGCCTGGCTTTCCTCTTCGATCAGCTCCAGCTCAACGTCTTCCTCGCCGGCCGGTGCCTCCTCCTCGCTGACGACCTCCGTGAGCTCCAAAACCTCTTCCTCTTCCTCGACCGCTTCGGGTTCGGGTTCGGCTTCGGCTACGGTTTCAGGCTCGGGCTCGGCTGCTGCCTCTTCAGGCGCCGCCTGTGCGTCCGCGGCCTCGGCCTGCTGCTGTTCCTGGGCTTCGCCATCCGGGGCCTCGTCGCCCTCGGAGATGATGCGGCGGATGGAAGCAAGAATCTCTTCCATCGACGGATCTTGCTGTGCGTTCGATTCGCTGCTCATGATTTTTCCCCGGTGGGGCACCCCGGACCCCTTGAAAAGATGTGCGTACTATAGGGCAAACACGCGGCTATCCAAGCAGATCCTTAGTGCGAGACACAGAAAGCAAATGAATCATCATTTTTTGACGTTGGGCAGCCCATCGCCAAGCCCCCAAAGCTTCAGGCGAACGCGCTCGTAGTAGCGATTCGGATCATAGATCTCCACCGGCAGACCCAGATCCTGGGCCGTCAAGCGGCCCACCGCGGTCAACAGCCGAAAGCCCGCAACGACCTCGTCCCGCTGGGCGCGCACCAGGTTGACGCGCGCGTCGAGCAGCTCCTGTTCCGCGTCCAGGACGTCCAGAACGGTGCGCAGCCCGGCCGCCGCCTCCTCCTCGACGCCCTCGAGCGCGATCGAGTTGGCATTGGCCTCCGTCGTGAAGGCCCGGATCTCGGCCCGGCTGGTCTGCAGGTCCTCCCAGGCGCGGGTCGCGTCCTCCACCGCGTCGCGCCGCGCCACCGAGATCTGCATGCGGCGCTGTCCGACCACCTGCTTCGCCTCGCGCAGCCGGGAGGTCACCGAGCCGGACTGGTAGAACGGCACCCTGATCCGCGTGGTGACGATCTCGGTGTCGCTGAGGCCGTCGCTCACATTGGTCTCCCGGTTGCGCGCGACCCGCGCATTCAAGGAAATCGTCGGCAGCAGTTCCCCGGCCACGATGTCGACCCCGTCCCGGGCCGCCCGCTCAATGAATTTGGCGGAGATCACGTTCGGATTTTGCGCCGTGGCCAGGGACAGCGCCTCCTCGAACGTGGCCGGGAGCTCGCTCAAGCCGGGCGGCTGGACCAGGTTGCCCGGTCGTGCGCCGACGACGTTCTCGTACCGGGCGCGCGACGCCTCCAGATCGCCTTCCGCCGTCACCCGGTCGGCGCGGGCCCGCGACAGGCGCGCTTCGGCCTGCGCCACGTCGGTTCGGGTGACCTCGCCCACCGAGAACCGGTCGCGGGTGGCCTGCAACTGGCGTTCCAGGACCTGGACGTTGTTGATGTTGAGGTCCAGCACCGCCTGGTCGCGGACAACGTCCATATAGGCGGTGGCCGCCGCCTCGAGCACGTCCTGCTCGGTGCTCATGAGCAGCGCGCGTTGGGCGCGCACGCGGTGCTCGGCTTCGCGCGTCTCGGCCAGTGTGCGGAAACCGCGAAAGAGCGGCTGGTCCACCTCGACCCAGTTCAAGGTGCGCGGGGTCCGATTTTCCTTGGCCGTGAAGAAACCGCTCTTGGTGCGGCTGGACTGCTTGCCGATCTCGACCGACATCGACACGTCCGGCCGATAGTTGGACAGCGCCTGGGGCACCGATTCGTCGACCGCGCGGAGCTCGGCCCGCGCCGCCAGCAATGTCGGGTTGTTCTGATAGGCGGAGATCAGCGCGCGCTCGAGCGACTCAGCGGCGACCGGGCTTGTGGCCGTCAGTGCGCAGAAGAGCACCGCCGTAGCCCATACGGAACGCGTGTTGGTCCTCGGGCCCATCCCGCATCCTTCCGTGACGAGGGCAGGTCTTATGTTTACGCACCAGCGCCGCATGGCGTCCCCGCGCCCGCCATGTCATTTGGTACAATACCGGGATAGCGGCCGCAAGCGGCCAGCAGACCGCGGCGCTCAGAATTCGAAGGACTGTAGCTTTTCGAACCCAGGCAAATGGGGTACGGCCGCGTCGAACAGGACGCGGCTTGACACGGCGGTTCCGGTGTGGGTGTACAGCGTGGCCTTGCCCATGCCCCGGGCGTCGGCGACCACGGCAACCATCCGGCCGCCCTCGGCGAGCTGGCTGGTGATGGCTTGCGGAATCTCCGCCACCGCGCCGCCCAACAGGATCACGTCGTAGGGCGCCTGCTTGGCGTAGCCATCGCCAAGCCCGCCTTCGACGACGGCGGCGTTGTCGATGACCAAGTCGGCGAGCAGCGCGGTCGCCTGACCCGCCAGTCCCGGGTCGCTCTCGAGCGCGACCACCGTGCCGCACAGCCGCGCCAGCACGGCCGTGCTGTAGCCGGTGCCGCAGCCGATATCGAGCGCCAGATCGTCCGCTTCCGGCTCGGCGGCCTGCAGCAGCCGGGCCAGCACCATGGGCTCCATCAGAAAGCGCCCGCGGCCGACCGGGATGTCCTCGTCCACATAGGCGACGCCCCGCTGCTCTTCCGCGACGAAGCGTTCGCGCGGCAGCTCCGCCATGGCGGCCAGCAGCCGCTCGTCGGTGACCTTGTTGGTCTTGACCTGGCTTTCCACCATGTTGTGGCGGGCAAGGGCGTAATCCATCGGCGTGTCTTGCGGGTCAGAATTGTTGCGATCAGGGCCGAGTTATAGTGGCCCGCCGGGGATCCGACAACGGCGGCGGCGCCGGGCGCGTCGGGTTTCTTGACCGGTGTTGCGCCGACGCCTATATCTCGGCTCCTACCAATGCCGCACGCGGTGTGACGCGACCACCTTGGTCCGGTGGCAGAGTGGCTATGCAGCGGACTGCAAATCCGTTCACGTCGGTTCGATTCCGGCCCGGACCTCCAAAGCGACGGCGCGGGTCACGGCCGGATGAAGCGGAGCGCGAGCAGGCGCCCGGTGCGCCAGACCGGCTCGCAGCGCAGCGCCTGGCTCTCGTACATCAGGAACCGCGGGATGATGAGCGTGACCCGGCGGCGGAAGCGCAGCGGTTCCAGGAGCTGGACCAAGGCGCCGTCCTCCGAGATGTCCCGGATCACGCAGTCGGCGCTGCGACCTGCGGCGGACAGGCTGGCGACCCAAAGCACGTTGCTGCGCCTGGCGTTCCGGCGCTCCGCGACGGCCGACGGCATGATGACCAATTCTGGCATGGCCCCGCGTCCCTCCCTCGATGGATCCGAGGCTAGCGGGCCGGCCCGGTGCGGCGCAGTGACCGCGATCACAAAGGGGTGCCACGGCCTCGATATGCGGGCGCGGCGTCCCTTGATGCGGCCTGGCCGCGGGGCCATATGCGGGGCGGAGGCCAGGCTGTCACGGGGGACAAGGCCCTGGACCCTGCCATCAACGGTTTGTTATAAGTCGCGCCCTACCGTGCGGGGCGCTGGTCCGCGCGGGGGGCTCTGATCCCCGGTAGCTCAGTTGGTAGAGCAGGTGGCTGTTAACCACCCTGTCGCTGGTTCGAGTCCGGCCCGGGGAGCCAATTCAAACGAAAGATGAAGGGGTTGTCGGTTCCCGCCGGCAGCCCCTTCTTCTTTCTGTGTCTAGGTATCCGCGCCCCGACCTTTCTCACAGGCCCTTGCTCACATCTTGTATGAGCTGTCTCAGCCAGGCGCGTCCAGCGTCGCGGCGATGGCGCGGGTGCCAGGCCATGTGCATCGGAAAGCGGCCGAGATCGACCGGCGGCTCGAGCAGGCGGAACCGGGCGTCGTCGGCAAACATCTCCGCGATCTTGCGCGGCAGCGTGGCGCAGCCCCCGGTTTCCGCCACGGCCAGGGGGGCCGCGAGGAAATGCGAGACCGTGAGCAGCACCCGGCGCGACAGCCCGGCCGCCTTGAGCTGCCGGAACAGTCCCGTCCGCCAGCGGCCAGGCGGCGAGACCACGATGTGCTTCATGGCTTCGAACCGGTTCCGCGTGAGCCGCCTGCCCCGGGGCGCATCGCCGCGCCGCACCAGGCAGAGAAAGCCGTCCTCCATGAACTGGCGCACCACGAGATGCTCCGGCGGATCGGCAAAGCGCCCGAGCGCGAGATCGATCTTGCCCGTGGCCAGGTCGGTCGCCTCCAGATCCGGCGTCAGAGGCTGCACCACCACGCTCACCTTGGGGGCATCCCGGGACGCCCGGGTCATGACCCGAGGGATGAGCACGCATTCGAAATAGGCGCTGGCCGCGATGGTGAAGCGCCGCTCTCCGGTGGCCGGATCGAAGCCGGGCGCGTCCTGCACGAGCCGGTCAAGCCGGCCAAGCGTCTCTGCGACGACGGGTGCCACGGCCAAAGCCGTGTCCGTGGGGATCACGCCATAGCGGGCGCGCATGAAAAGCTCGTCGTCGAAGATGGCGCGCAGCCGGGAGAGTGCGGCGCTGGCCGCCGACTGCGATATCCCCAGCCGCGCCGCCGCGGCGGTGACGTTGCGCTCCTCCATAACCGCGTCGAAGACGCGCAAGAGGTTCAGGTCATAGGCCATGATATGAATTTCATTGATTTCTAAGATCCGAACAATCGATTTCTCGGAGATCTGGACAGCCCCTATCTTCCGTAGCGGAAGACAGAGCCTCGCGCCGCAGGGCGCGCGCAACGAAAGGACACGGGATCATGACAGAGTTGAGGTTCGGCATCGTCGGAACGGGTTTCATCGCCGGCGTGGTCGCCGGCTCCATCGAGACATCCTCGAAGGCCCGGCTTACGGCCGTCTCGAGCCGAACGCAGCAGAGCGCGGACGCCTTTGTCGCCGATCGCGCGGGAGTCGCGGCGGTCGAGGGCGTGGCGGCCCTGCTGGCGCGCGACGACGTGGACGCGGTCTATGTCGCGACGCCCACCGTGACCAAGGAGGCGATCGCCCTGGCCGCGATCGACGCCGGCAAGCACGTCCTGGTGGACAAGCCGCTGCTCGACACGCGATCGGCCGAACGCATGACGCAGGCGGCCGCGGACAGGGGCCTCGTCTTCATGGACGCGACCCATTTCGTGCATCATCCGCGCACCCAGGCGATCCGCGCGGCCATCCCCGAGCGGGTCGGCACGCCCAGGTCGCTGCACACGGCCTTCTACTTCCCGTTTTCGGACCGCGCGAACATCCGCTTCGATCCGGCCCAGGAACCGATGGGCGCGCTGGGCGACATGGCGTGGTATTCCATGCGGGCCGTCGTGGAGTACCTGCAGCCCCAGGGACCTCTGGCGACCGTCGCGGCCGTCGCCGAACGCGACGCGGAGACGGGCGCGGTCATGCGCGTGTCGGGCCTGGTCGGCTTCGAGAGCGGCGAGTGCTCGACGCTCGACATCGGCTACACCGCCGGCACCGCCATTATGGATCTGAGCCTGCTGGGGACCGCGGGGATGATCGGGCTGGACGACTTCGTGCTCGACTGGACCAACAGCTTCGCGTTCCAGAACCCGGACATCGAGACGGGCTATGTCCACCGGACCGGCATGGCCACCCGAAAGGACTTCGCGTTCGTCGAGACGCCCTCCGGCCTGGCGCAAGACGTCTTGATGATCGATCATTTCGCCGAGCTGGCGTCGTCCGGTGATCCTGCGGCCCGGGCCGCCTATGCGGAGGCGTCGTTGCAGACGCAATGCCATCTCGACGCGCTCTGGACCGCGGTGCGTGCACAATAGGCGGTTGCAGCGCCGTGACCCCTCCCACCACGGCGCTGCGCTCACCGTCCCAGATCGTCATCTCTGCAGATGGATCCGTGTTTTGGACTAGCCAAAACAGTGACGACTGGTGACGCGCGTTGTACGGCCTACCAGCAGCAAGTTGAATGATCGCTGCTGACAGATTCTTGATAATTGGCGCCGAAGCGGGCCGAGCGGGGCGAACCCGGATCAGAGCTGGCAGACGCGGCCGGTCTTTTCCATGTAGGTCTCGTAGCCGCCGACATCTACGCATTTCGGTGGCGCACCCGAGCTCTCGGCCTCTTCAATCCGCTTCTTCAGGTCCCGCTGGTCCGCCTCTTCGACGGTGGTCGGAAGATCGAACTCACAGCTTTTTTGCGTCGCCAAGGTTCCCAGATACTTATTTCTGTCCTGCAGCGCCTCCATTTCGATCTTGTCGGCCTCGCTCAGGTCCATGAAGAACAGGGCCGGCCAGAACAGCAGCGCCCCGGTCACCGCCAGGGCGGCATTGTCGCTGTCGGCATCGTCCTGCTGGCGCAACAGCGTCCGTGCGCGCGAGGTATTGCCCGAGATTTCCGCCAGGATCAGCGGACAGCTGAGCAGTCCGTCTGTGGGCTGGGAAACTTCGACGGGATTGGGAGTACGACCCGCGCATGCCGCCACGAGCAGGCACAGCGCAGACAATGCGAACGTCTTGATGGACGGTTTTCTCATGTTGCCCCACAACTCCTTCCGTTGCGCGCAGGTTTGAAGCACAGTGCTTGTTGGAAGCGCTCACACTCATGAGCAATTTATGCGCGTATACGGAACGTATTCCGGTCAAGTTAAAAGAGTGTTTATCGGTAGTGGGCCTTGTAGGACGTGCAACCACAAAGTTTAATGATCGCAGCGGCCAAATTACTGATAATTGGGGCCAATGTCGGGCCGTGCAGCGACGTCATTCTCGAAGAAGACCCACGCGATCTGGGTTGTTCAAATTGCCCGGATGTTGGAGGCGCGCGGCCATCCCTCCGATCCCGTCCTGAGAAAGCTTGGCCTCGACCCGAAGAGGCTGCAGCAAGCGGAAGCTGAGATCGATTTCGCTCAGGAAGTGGACATGTTCGAAGCTGCAGCCATTCACCTCGGCGATCCTTGCTTCGGGCTGCATTTTGGCGCCAGTGCCGATCCTTTGGACGCGGGGCTGATCGGCTACGTGGCGGCGAGCGCCGCCACCTTGGGAGACGCATTTCGGATGATCGAGAAGTACATCGGCGTGTCTTCGGAGGGTGTTCGCGAGAAGCTCGAAATCCAAGACCAGTTGGCTGTCTTGAGCGAAGAGATCGTCGATCCGAGTGCTCGGCAGTACCAGCAGACTGTGGAATTCAGCTTGGCCTTGATCACGAACTTCAGCCGCTTCGTGGCCCAGAACCGGTTGACTCCCGAATGGACGGAATTCCGCCACGCGCGCCGGGATCACGTGGATGAATTCGAGCGGTTCTTTGGCGCTCCCGTCCACTTCGGCCGCCGGCGCAACGCGATTGCCCTGAACCGGTCTCTTTTGGAGCTACCGTGTCATTCGGCGGATGAACGGCTCCTCGGGATCCTCAAGGGCTACTGCGAGCAGATCCTCAAGCAGCGTCGACAAGAGCTCGATCTCAGGCGTCAAGTGGAGCACTTGGTTGCAAGGCTGCTGCCAACCGGATCGGTCCGGATCATGAGCATTGCCAAAGAGCTGGGCATGAGCGAGCGGACCCTCGCCCGACGCTTGCAGGCGTTGGAAACGTCCTTTGGCCAGATCGTCGACGAGGTGCGCCGAAAGCTCGCCTTTCGGTATCTTGAAGACTCGAACGCCCGAACATCGCAGATCGCGTACATGCTCGGCTATTCGGAGCCGAGCGCCTTCAATCATGCGTTTCGTAGATGGACCGGCGTCACGCCCACGCAATACAAGCGCGGCAGACGATAGGCCCGCCGCTGCCGAACCCCATCACAGAGAGCCGGTCGCGCCGCGCGCAATGATCGAATGGCCCCCGGTGCCGGGGTCACCCGCCGGGCCGTGCGTCCGGCCCCGCGCCGGTGGTTTCGGCCGTCCCTTCCGCCGTCCGTGCGGCTCTGTCGGC
>JASJBI010000070.1 GCA_030066595.1 Alphaproteobacteria bacterium
CCGTCGCAATCGTGATCCCGCGCTCCTTCTCTTCCGGCGCCTTGTCAATCTGGTCAAACGCCGTGAACTCGGCGCCACCCTGCTCCGCCAAGACCTTCGTGATCGCCGCCGTCAGCGTCGTCTTGCCATGGTCAACATGACCAATCGTCCCAACATTGCAGTGCGGCTTCGTGCGCTCGAATTTCGCTTTGGACATTCCGTCGTCTCCGTCTTGCTCTTGACCGCCCGCGCCCCGCTCAGGCGAGCTTGGCGCACACCTCGTCGGCGACCGTCTGCGGCACCTGTTCGTAGTGATCGAAGTGCATGGTGTAGGTGGCGCGCCCCTGGCTCATGGACCGAAGGTTGTTCACGTAACCGAACATGTTGGCCAGCGGCACCATGGCGGTGATGACCGTGGCGTTGCCCCGGTCTTCCGTGCCGGACACCTGGCCGCGGCGGCTGTTCAGGTCGCCGATGATGCTGCTCATATATTCTGTCGGAGTCACCGCCTCGACCCGCATCATCGGCTCCAATAGCTTGGGCCCGGCCTTCATGACGCCCTCCTTGAAGGCCGACCGGGCGGCGACCTCGAAAGCCATCACGCTTGAATCGACGTCGTGCGAGGCGCCGTCCACCAGGGTGGCCTTAAAGTCGATCATCGGGAACCCGGCCAGCACGCCGGCCTCCCGCGACGCCTCGAGCCCCTTTTCCACGCCGGGCACATATTCCCGCGGCACCGAGCCGCCGACCACGGCGTTCTCGAAGACGAAGCCTTCGCCGGGCTCCAGCGGCTCGAAGGCGATCTTGACGCGGGCGAACTGACCCGCGCCGCCGGTCTGCTTTTTGTGAGTGTAGTCGACCTCGAACGGCTTGGTGATGGTCTCGCGATAGGCCACCTGCGGCGCGCCCACATTGGCCTCGACCTTGAACTCCCGCTTCATGCGGTCGACGATGATCTCGAGGTGCAGCTCGCCCATGCCCTTGATCACGGTCTGGCCGCTTTCCTCGTCCGACGACACGCGGAAGGAGGGGTCCTCGGCGGCAAGCCGCGCCAGCGCCACGCCCATCTTCTCCTGGTCGGCCTTGGTCTTGGGCTCGACCGCGACCTCGATCACCGGATCGGGGAAATCCATGCGCTCGAGGATGACCGGATTGTTGGGATCGCAGAGCGTGTCGCCCGTGGTGGTAGATTTAAGGCCCGCGAAGGCGATGATGTCGCCGGCGCGGGCCTGTTTGATGTCTTCGCGGTGATTGGCGTGCATGGCGAGCATGCGGCCGACGCGCTCTTTCCGGTCCTTTACGGTGTTCAGCATCTGGGCGCCGCCCTCGACCACACCGGAATAGACCCGCGCGAAGGTCAGCGAGCCCACGAAGGGATCGTTCATGACCTTGAAGGCGAGCGCCGCGAAGGGCTCGTCGTCGCTGCTGTTGCGGACCATGGGCGTCTCGCCGTCGACGGACACGCCCTTGATGGCTGGCACTTCGGTCGGCGCGGGCAGATAGTCGACCACCGCGTCCAGCAAGGGCTGGACGCCCTTGTTCTTGAAGGCCGAGCCGCACAGCACCGGAACGAAAGCGCCGGACACGGTCCCTTTGTGGATACAGCGCTTGAGAGTGACCTCGTCGGGCTCGTTGCCCTCCAGATAGGCCTCCATGGCCGCGTCGTCCTGCTCGACCGCCGTCTCGATCAGCTTTTCCCGGTACTCGGCCGCCTGATCGGCGAGATCCGCCGGGATCTCGCCCTCGACGAACTCGGCTCCGAGCGACTCATCCTTCCAGACGATGCCGACATTGCGGATCAGATCGACCACGCCCTTGAAGTCCGCCTCGGCGCCGATCGGCAGCTGGGTGACCAGCGGTACCGCGCCGAGACGGTCGGAGATCATTTCGACACAGCGGAAGAAGTTCGCGCCGACCCGGTCCATCTTGTTGACGAAGCAGATCCGCGGCACGCCGTACTTGTCCGCCTGGCGCCACACGGTTTCGGACTGGGGCTCCACGCCGGCCACGGAATCAAATACCGCCACGGCGCCGTCCAGCACACGCAAGGAGCGCTCCACCTCGATGGTGAAATCCACGTGGCCGGGCGTGTCGATGATGTTGATCAGATGGTCATTCCAGGCGCAGGTGGTGGCCGCCGACGTGATCGTGATGCCGCGCTCCTGCTCCTGCTCCATCCAGTCCATGGTCGCAGCGCCGTCATGCACCTCGCCGATCTTGTGCGACCGGCCGGTGTAATAGAGGACCCGCTCGGTGGTGGTCGTTTTGCCGGCATCGATGTGGGCCATGATGCCGATGTTGCGGTAGCTCTCTAAGGGATGCTTGCGTGCCATGGTTAATCTGTCTCTGCTGCTTCGGCCACGCCGGCCCCCTCCGGCAGCCTTATGACTCTGCTGTCCTGTGCGGTTACCATCGATAATGCGAGAACGCGCGATTGGCCTCGGCCATGCGGTGGGTGTCCTCGCGCTTCTTGACCGCCGTGCCGCGGCCCTCCATCGCCTCCATCAGCTCGCCCGAGAGGCGCTGCGTCATGGTCGGCTCGGACCGGCTGCGCGCGGCGCCGATCAGCCAACGGATGGCGAGCGCCTGGCTGCGGTCGGACCGCACTTCGACCGGCACCTGATAGGTGGCGCCGCCGACCCGGCGCGAGCGGACCTCGATGCTGGGCCGGACATTGTCCAGCGCCTCGTGAAACATCTTCAGCGGATCGTTGCCAGAACGCTTCTCGATCAGATCGAAGGCGCCGTAGACGATTTGCTCGGCAACGGACTTCTTGCCGTCCAGCATCAGGCTGTTGATGAACTTGGTCAGCACCAGATCGCTATACTTGGCGTCGGGCAGGACCTCGCGTTTCTCCGCGGCGCGGCGACGTGACATGGCGGCTTACCTTATTTCGGGCGCTTGGCGCCGTATTTCGAACGGCGCTGGCGGCGATCGCTGACGCCCTGGGTGTCGAGCGTGCCGCGGATGATGTGATAGCGCACGCCCGGCAGATCCTTCACGCGGCCGCCTCGGATCATGACCACGGAGTGCTCCTGCAGGTTATGCCCCTCGCCGGGAATGTAGCTGGTCACCTCGAAACCGTTGGTCAGCCGGACGCGGGCGACCTTGCGAAGGGCCGAGTTCGGCTTCTTCGGCGTCGTGGTGTAGACGCGCGTGCACACGCCGCGCTTCTGCGGACAGGCTTCCAGCGCCGGCACCTTGTTGCGCGCAACGGGCATCGTGCGGCCCTTGCGCACCAGTTGATTAATCGTCGGCATGAGCCCCTTTACCCAACTCCCAAACCGCCTTGAGCGGCCGTGCAAAAAAAGCGCCCGCGAAAGGATGCCGCACCCTCTCCCGATCGTGGACCTCCACCTGGGGAGCGGCAAACTGCAGGGTCGCAAAAATTAAAGGGGGCCGGTTTCGAACTCGGTCCTGCCTCCGGCCCCGAAAGGCGGGCGCATACTATGAACGCCCCCTATGGCAGTCAAGGCAAAACATAGGAAATCCGCCGCGAATTCCAAGTCTCGGGCCGCCGATTATTGTACTTCGACGGCCCGAGCCCGGATGGGCGGAAGATGTGGCGGCGCAAGGGCCTCCGACGGCCCTCAGGCGGTCTTGTGTTTGGCCTCCTCGGGCAGGGCCGGGACCTCCGCCTCCGTGGTGGTGATCTGCCGGTCCCGGTCGGCCGCAACCTGGCGCAGGCGGTTCATGACGGAACCGGTGCCGGCCGGAATCAGCCGCCCGACGATGACGTTCTCCTTCAAGCCGATCAGGTCGTCGACCCGCCCGTTGACCGCCGCCTCCGTGAGAACCCGAGTGGTTTCCTGGAACGACGCCGCGGAAATGAAGGACTTGGTCTGCAGCGAAGCCTTGGTGATGCCCTGCAGCACCGGCTTCGCGCCGGCCAGCTTCAGATTCTCCGCGGCGGCCTTGTCATTGACCTCGTCGTACTCGCTGCGATCGACCTGCTCGCCGACCAGGAAGGTGGTCTCGCCCGGGTCCACGATCTCCACCTTCTGCATCATCTGGCGCACGATGACCTCGATGTGCTTGTCGTTGATTCGCACGCCCTGCAGCCGGTAGACCTCCTGGATTTCGTTGACCAGATATGTGGCCAGCGCCTCGACGCCGAGCACGTTCAAGATGTCGTGCGGCACCGGATTGCCGTCCATCAACAGGTCGCCCGTCTCGACGTGGTCGCCCTCCTGGACGCTGATGTGCTTGCCCTTCGGGATCAGGTACTCGACGGGCTCCTGCCCGTCCTCCTCGGGCACCACGACGATGCGCCGCTTGGTCTTGTAGTCGCGGCCGAACTCGACGCGGCCGGCGCCTTCCGAAATGATGGCGTAGTCCTTGGGCTTGCGCGCCTCGAACAGCTCCGCCACCCGCGGCAGACCGCCGGTGATGTCGCGGGTCTTGGAGGACTCCCGGGGGATGCGCGCCAGCACGTCGCCGGCTTTGACCTCGGCCCCGTTCTCGACCGACAGGATAGCGTCCACCGACATGAAGTAGCGAGCTTCGAGCCCGTTGGCGAGCTCGATCACCTTGCCCTTCTTGTCGCGCAGGGTGACGCGCGGCTTCAGATCGGTGCCCTTGGGCTGCTGCTTCCAGTCGATCACCACCTTGTTGGCGATGCCGGTGGCCTCGTCGACCACCTCGCGCATGGACACACCCTCGGACAGGTCCACGTAATGGGCGATACCCGGCTTCTCGGTAATGATCGGCAGTGTATAGGGGTCCCACTCCGCCAGCTTGTCGCCCTTCTGCACCTCCGTGTCCTCATCGGCCAGCAGCTTGGCGCCGTATGGCAGGCGATGCCGGGCGCGTTCGCGGCCCTGGTCGTCGACCAGCACCAGTTCGCAATTGCGGCCCATGATGATGGGCACGCCCGCGCTGTTGATCACGACGTTGCGGTTGTTGATCTTGACCTTGGCCTCATAGGCGGCTTCGACGCTGGACTGCTCGGCGCCCCGCTGCACGGCGCCGCCGATGTGGAAGGTGCGCATGGTCAGCTGCGTGCCCGGTTCGCCGATCGACTGGGCGGCGATCACGCCGATCGCCTCGCCGATGTTCACGTCCGTGCCCCGCGCCAAGTCGCGTCCATAGCACTTGCAGCACACGCCGTTCTTGGTCTTGCAGGTCAGCACCGAACGGATCTTGACCGCCTCGATGCCGGCCCGCTCGATCGCCTCGATCTCGGGCTCGTTGATCGGCGCGCCGGCTTTGACCACCACCTCGTCGCTGAGCGGATCGATCACGTCGACCGAGGCACAGCGCCCGAGGATGCGTTCCGACAGCGGCGAGATCACCTCGCCACCTTCGACCACCGCCTTGAGCGTGAGCCCGTCCTCGCTGCCGCAGTCCTCTTCCGTGATGATCGCGTCCTGCGCCACGTCGACCAGGCGACGCGTGAGATAGCCGGAGTTGGCCGTCTTCAGCGCCGTGTCAGCGAGGCCCTTGCGGGCGCCGTGCGTCGAGTTGAAGTACTCGAGCACCGAGAGCCCTTCCTTGAAGTTGGCGATGATCGGCGTCTCGATGATCTCGCCCGACGGCTTGGCCATCAGGCCCCGCATGCCGGCGAGCTGCTTGATCTGCGCCGCCGAGCCGCGCGCACCGGAATGGGCCATCATGAACACCGAGTTGATGGGCGCGCCGGGCTTGGTGTCCGACATCACCTTCATCATCTCGTCGGCCACCAGGTCGGTGCACTCGGACCAGGCGTCGACCACCTTGTTGTACTTCTCGCCCTGGGTGATGAGACCGTCCTGGTACTGGTTCTCGTACTCGGTGACCTTGCCCCGCGTGTTGTTGACCAGCTTTTCCTTGGCGTTCGGCACCACCAGATCGTCCTTGCCGAAGGAGATGCCCGCCTTGCAGGCATAGCCGAAACCCATCCCCATCAGCCGGTCGGCGAAGATCACCGTCTCCTTCTGACCGCAGTGGCGATAGACGTCGTCGATGACGTTGGAGATCTCCTTTTTGGTGAGCACCCGGTTGATCAGATCGAAGCTGATCTTGGGATGCCGCGGCAGGATCTCCGACAGCAGCATCCGTCCCGGCGTGGTCTCGAGCCGCAGCACGGTCGCGTTGCCGTCCGCGTCCACGCCCTCGTAGCGGGCCTGGATCTTGCTGTGCAGGGTCACCGCGCTGGCGTCCAGCGCCTGCTGGATCTCGCCCACATCGGCAAAGGCCATGCCCTCGCCCGGCTCGCCCTCGCGATCCATGCTCAGATAGTACAGGCCGAGGACGATGTCCTGCGACGGCACGATGATCGGCTTGCCGTTCGCCGGGCTGAGGATGTTGTTGGTGGACATCATCAGCACCCGCGCCTCGAGCTGCGCCTCCAGCGACAGCGGCACGTGCACCGCCATCTGGTCGCCGTCGAAGTCCGCGTTGAAGGCGGTGCAGACCAGCGGATGCAGCTGGATCGCCTTGCCCTCGATCAGCACCGGCTCGAAGGCCTGGATGCCGAGACGGTGCAAGGTCGGCGCCCGGTTGAGCAGCACCGGATGCTCGCGGATGACCTCTTCCAGGATGTCCCAGACCTCGGGACGCTCTTTCTCGACCATGCGCTTGGCCGCCTTGATCGTGGTCGCCATCGCGCGCTGTTCCAGCTTGGCGTAGATGAAGGGCTTGAACAGCTCGAGCGCCATCTTCTTGGGCAGGCCGCACTGGTGCAGCTTGAGCTCGGGGCCGACCACGATGACGGAGCGGCCCGAGTAATCGACGCGCTTGCCGAGTAGGTTCTGGCGGAAGCGGCCCTGCTTGCCCTTGAGCATGTCGGAGAGCGACTTGAGCGGGCGCTTGTTGGCGCCGGTGATGACCCGGCCGCGCCGGCCGTTGTCGAACAGCGCGTCGACCGCCTCCTGCAGCATGCGCTTCTCGTTGCGCACGATGATCTCGGGGGCGCGCAGCTCGATCAGCCGCTTGAGCCGGTTGTTCCGGTTGATGACGCGACGGTAGAGATCATTGAGATCGGAGGTCGCGAAGCGGCCGCCGTCCAACGGTACCAGCGGGCGCAGCTCCGGCGGGATCACCGGGATCACGTCCATGATCATCCATTCCGGCCGGGTCCCCGACTCGATGAAGGCCTCGACCAGCTTGAGCCGCTTGACGAACTTCTTGCGCTTGACCTCGGACTTGGTCTCGCGCAGATCGGCCCGGAGCGTATCGCGCTCGGTCTCCAGGTCGATGTTGACCAGCATGTGCTTGAGCGCTTCCGCCCCGATCATCGCGGTGAACGAGTCGGGACCGTAGTCGTCGATCGCCTTCTGGAACTGTTCCTCGTTCATCAGCTCGTGCAGCTTGAGCGCCGTGAGCCCGGGCTCGACGACCACGTAGTTCTCGAAATAGAGCACGCGCTCGAGGTCCCGGAGCGTCATGTCGACCAGGAGGCCGATGCGCGACGGCAGCGACTTGAGGAACCAGATGTGCGCCACCGGCGCGGCCAGCTCGATATGGCCCATGCGCTCGCGGCGCACCTTCTGAAGCGTCACTTCCACGCCGCACTTTTCGCAGACGATGCCCTTGAACTTCATGCGCTTGTACTTGCCGCACAGGCATTCGTAGTCCTTGATCGGACCGAAGATGCGGGCGCAGAACAGCCCGTCCCGCTCGGGCTTGAAGGTACGGTAGTTGATGGTTTCCGGCTTCTTGATCTCGCCGAAGGACCAGGACCGAATGCGCTCGGGGCTCGCGATCGAGATCCGGATACGGTCGAACTCTTCCGTCTTGCGAACCGGTCCGAAGATGTTCATCAACTCGTTCATACATTCTCTCCTGCACTGCCATAGCCGGACCGGGGCCCGGCTCGATGAGAACGGCGGCTCGCCGTCCAGCAGAATTCGTCGACGGTGGCGGACCGGCCCGTCCGGTCCGCCGCCGCCCTGTCCCTAGAAGCCACGCTGATCCAGTTCCACGTTCAGGCCGAGAGAGCGAAGCTCCTTGACCAGCACGTTGAAGGATTCGGGAATGCCCGCCTCGAAGGTGTCCTGACCGCGCACGATCTTGGCGTACACATTGGTGCGGCCACCCACGTCGTCCGATTTCACGGTGAGCATTTCCTGCAGCGTGTAGGCCGAGCCATAGGCCTCGAGCGCCCACACCTCCATCTCGCCGAAGCGCTGGCCGCCGAACTGAGCCTTGCCGCCCAGCGGCTGCTGGGTGACCAGGCTGTACGGTCCGATCGAGCGGGCGTGGATCTTGTCGTCCACCAGATGGTGCAGCTTCAGCATGTAGATGTAGCCCACCGTGACCTTGCGGTCGAAGGTCTCGCCGGTGCGGCCGTCGATCAGCGCCACCTGGCCGGATTCGGCCAATCCCGAGCGCTTGAGCTCCTCCACGATCTCGTCCTCGTTGGCGCCGTCGAAGACCGGCGTCGCCATCGGCACGCCGTCGCGCAGGTTCTCCGCCAGCTCGACAGCCTCCGCATCGCTCAGCGGCGCGATATCGGCCTTGTAGATGTCGTTGCCGTAGACGTCCTTGAGCTTGCGCTTCACATCCGCGACCGCGGATCCGCTCGCGCTGCGCATCTTGTCGACCAGTTCGCCCACCTGACGGCCCAGGCCATGTGCGGCCCAGCCGAGATGGGTCTCCAGGATCTGGCCCACATTCATGCGCGAGGGCACGCCCAGCGGGTTGAGCACGATATCCACCGGCGTGCCGTCCTCGGTGTAGGGCATGTCCTCGATCGGCACGATCTTGGAGATCACGCCCTTGTTGCCGTGCCGGCCGGCCATCTTGTCGCCGGGCTGCAGCTTGCGCTTGGTGGCGACGAAGACCTTGACCATCTTCATCACCCCCGGGGGCAGCTCGTCGCCGCGCTGCAGCTTCTCGACCTTGTTCTCGAAACGGGCCTCGAGCGCCGCGATGCTGTCGTCGAACTGCTTGGACAGGGCCTCGATCTCGGCCATCACCTTGTCGTTCTTGACCGCGATCTGGCGCCACTGCCCGCGGGTATACTTCTCGAGCAGCGCCTCGTTGATCTTGGTGCCGGCCTTGAGACCGCGAATGCCGCCGGCGACCTGCTTGTTGAGCAACAGCTCCCGTAGCCGTCCGTAGTAGCTGCGCTCGAGGATCGCCTTCTCGTCGTCCCGGTCCTTGGCCAGGCGAGCGATTTCGGCCCGCTCGATGGCGAGCGCGCGCTCGTCCTTCTCAACGCCGCGGCGCGAGAAGACCCGGACTTCGACAACGGTGCCGGACACGCCCGGCGGCAGCCGCAGCGAGGTGTCGCGCACGTCCGACGCCTTTTCGCCGAAGATCGCCCGCAACAGCTTCTCCTCGGGCGTCATCGGCGACTCACCCTTTGGCGTCACCTTGCCGACCAGAATGTCCCCGGGCTTGACCTCGGCGCCGATGTAGACGATGCCGGCCTCGTCCAGGTTCTTGAGCGCCTCTTCGCCGACATTGGGGATGTCCCGGGTGATCTCCTCCTGGCCCAGCTTGGTGTCGCGGGCCATGACTTCGAACTCCTCGATATGGATCGAGGTGAAGACGTCGTCGCGCACGATCCGCTCGGAGATCAGAATCGAGTCCTCGAAGTTGTAGCCGTGCCACGGCATGAACGCGACCAGCACGTTGCGGCCCAGAGCCAGCTCGCCGAGATTGGTCGACGGTCCATCGCCGATGATGTCGCCCTTGGCCACCACGTCGCCCACCTTCACCAGCGGCCGCTGGTTGATGCAGGTGTTCTGGTTGGAGCGCTGGAACTTCAAGAGGTTGTAGATGTCGACACCAGATTCCTCGGCGCGGACGTCCTCGGTCGCGCGCACCACGACGCGCGTGGCGTCGATCTGGTCGACGATGCCGCCGCGACGGGCCACGATCGCGACACCCGAATCCCGGGCCACCCGGTCCTCCATACCGGTCCCTACCAAGGGCGCCGCCGTCTGGATCAGGGGCACCGCCTGACGCTGCATGTTCGAGCCCATAAGCGCCCGGTTGGCGTCGTCGTTCTCGAGGAACGGGATCAAGGCCGCCGCCACCGAGACCAGCTGCTTGGGCGAGACATCCATGAAGTCGATGTCCTCGGGGCGGATCATGATCCACTCGCCCGCCTTCCGGCAGTTGACCAGCTCGGAGACGAACTTGCCCCGGTTGTCCAGCTGCGCGTTGGCCTGGGCGATGGTGTACTTGCCCTCCTCCATGGCCGACAGATACTCGACCTCCTGGGTGACCTTGCCGTTGTGCACCTTGCGGTAGGGGCTCTCGATGAAGCCGTACTTGTTGACCCGGGCATAGGTCGCCAGCGAGTTGATCAGGCCGATGTTCGGCCCCTCGGGTGTCTCGATCGGGCAGATCCGGCCATAGTGGGTCGGATGCACGTCGCGCACCTCGAAGCCGGCCCGCTCGCGCGTTAGGCCGCCCGGCCCCAGCGCCGACAGGCGGCGCTTGTGGGTGATCTCGGACAGCGGATTGGTCTGGTCCATGAACTGGCTGAGCTGCGACGAGCCGAAGAACTCGCGCACCGCGGCCGCCGCCGGCTTGGCGTTGATCAGGTCGTGCGGCATCACCGAATCGATCTCAACCGTGCTCATGCGCTCTCGGATGGCGCGCTCCATGCGCAACAGCCCGACGCGGTACTGGTTCTCCATGAGCTCGCCGACCGAGCGCACCCGCCGGTTGCCGAGATGGTCGATATCGTCGATCTCGCCGCGGCCGTCCTTGAGCTCGACCAGCACCTTGACGATGGCAAGGATGTCCTCGCGCCGCAGCACCCGCACGGTGTCGGCGCAGTCGAGCTCGAGCCGGGCGTTCATCTTGACCCGGCCGACCGCCGACAGGTCGTAGCGCTCGGGATTGAAGAACATCCCGTTCAGCAGGGTCTCGGCCGCCTCGACCGTGGGCGGCTCGCCCGGGCGCATCACGCGATAGATGTCGGTCAGGGCATCTTCGCGGTTCATGTTCTTGTCGGCCGCGAGCGTGTTGCGCATGTAGGCGCCCACGTTCACATGGTCGATCGCCAACGTCGGCAACACCTTGACGGCGGCCTCGTCCAGCTTCTCGATCAGCTCCTCGGTGAGCTCCTGACCGGCCTCGACATGGATCTCGCCGGTCTGCTCGTTGACCATGTCGACCGCGGCGTAATGGCCGACCAGATCGACGGGCTGGACCAACAGCTCCTTGAGCCCGCCTTCCTTGAGCTTGCGCCCGAGCCGCGGCGTCATCTTGGCGCCTGCTTCGGCCACCACGTCGCCGCTCTTGGCGTCGATCAGGTCGCTGGTCAGCTTGACGCCGCGCATGCGTTCTGGATCGAACGGCGTGCGCCAGCCATTCCTGGCGCGGCTGTAGACGACCGTCTCGTAGAAGAAGTTGAGCACTTCTTCCGGTGCCATCGCCCCGGTCGCCCCGGACTCGATGATCTTCTCATCCAACTCGCCCTTGGCACGCGCCTCGGCAACATCGTCCGAGTCGAGCGCCATCAACAGCGTCGTCACCGGGAGCTTGCGGCGGCGATCGATGCGCACATAGACCAAGTCCTTGGCGTCGAACTCAAAGTCCAGCCACGAGCCACGGTAGGGGATCACGCGGGCAGCGAAGAGATACTTGCCCGACGAATGGGTCTTGCCCTTGTCGTGGTCGAAGAAGACACCCGGCGAGCGGTGCATCTGGGACACGATCACCCGTTCGGTGCCGTTGATGACGAAGGTCCCGTTGGGAGTCATGAGGGGCATGTCGCCCATGTAGACGTCCTGCTCCTTGATGTCGCGAATCGAGCGCGACCCGGTCTCCTCGTCCACGTCCCAGACCACCAGCCGGAGCGTCACCTTGAGCGGCGCGGCATAGGTCATGCCCCGCTGCTGGCATTCCTCGACGTCGTATTTCGGCTCTTCAAACTCGTACTTGACGAAGTCGAGCTGCGCCCGCTCCGAGAAGTCCTTGATCGGGAACACAGACTTCAGAACCTCCTGCAGGCCCCATTCGCCACGATCCACATGCGCCACGTCCTTCTGCAGGAAGTGATCGTAGCTGCTCTTCTGCACCTCGATCAGATTGGGCATGGGCGCCACTTCGGCGATCCGCCCGAAGTTCTTTCGGATACGCTTGCGTCCGGTAAAGCTGTTCAGCATTTCTGCTCCTTTGACCCGTGCTCGGCCGCGGCGGCGGCCCGGCCGCCCCGCTTGTCCGGATGGTTCCGGCCACGCCGGTCCATCCGGTTCGGTCTCCAACCCGTTGCTGCACCGGCGGGCCGGCGATCCGTGGTCGCCGCCCGCCGCTCCAGAAACTGGTCGGTTTGGCGCCGCTCGCCCTCGCGAGCTGGCGCAACGGCCGGGCGGCGGATACGCATGCCCCGCCTCCCGGCCATAACGCTTTGGCGCGCCCGGCTATTTGAGCTCGACGGTCGCACCGGCCTCTTCGAGCTTCTTCTTGATCTCTTCGGCCTCTTCCTTCTTGACGCCCTCCTTAACGGGCTTCGGCGCCGCTTCGACCAGATCCTTGGCCTCCTTGAGGCCGAGGCTGGTAATCGCGCGGACTTCCTTGATCACGTTGATCTTCTTTTCGCCGATCGAGGCGAGAATGACGTCGAATTCGTCCTTCTCCTCGGCCGCGGCTGGGGCTTCGCCCCCCGCCGCCGGCATCACGCCCGCCATCGCGACGGGAGCGGCCGCCGACACGCCCCATTTCTCTTCCAACAGCTTGCTGAGCTCGGCCGCCTCGATGACGGTCAGGCTCGACAGCTCGTCGGCAATCTTTTGCAAATCAGCCATGTAGAACTCTCCTCAGGCTCGAGCTTCTTCGGGACGGCTCACGCCGCGTCTTTGGATCCGTAGGCGCTGAACACGCGGGCCAGCTGACCGGCGGGCGCTTGCAGCACCCCGGCCACCTTGGTGGCCGGCGCCTGCAACAACCCGACCAGTTTGCCCCGGAGCTCGTCCAGCGACGGCAGCGCGGCAAGCGCCTTGACGTCGTTGGCATCGAGCACCTCCTCGCCAAAGCCCGCCCCTAGGATGACGAGCTTTTCGTTGCCTTTGGCGAACTCCACCGCAACCTTCGCCGCCGCGACCGGGTCGGTCGAAAAGGCGATGGCCGTGGGTCCGTTGAACAGCGAGGCGAGGCCCGCGAAGGGCGTGCCTTCCAAAGCACGAAGCGTTAGCCGATTCTTGGTCACTTTGTAGGTCGCACCGGCATCCCGCATCCGCCGACGCAGGTCGGTGGATTCGGCGACCGTCAGGCCGCTCTGATGGGTTACCACCACCAGAGCCATGTCCTGAAAGACCTGATGCAACGACGCGACCGTTGCTTCCTTCTCAGATCGGTTCACGTTTCGTCTCCGACTGCGATGGCCAGCGTTCCCTGGGTCCCTCGGGACCCGGCGGCGCGCCGGCCGGTTCATTTGGACCCCGACGAATGCGTCGCCACGGTCCGTTCGCCTGTCCCAGAAGCGCGAGCCCTGCCCGACAACGCCGGGAAGAACCCGTCTCCTGTCTATGCAGGCCGCCTGTGGCGCTTAAGCCGCCCCGGATTGGGCGGCACCTGCAGTCTCGGACAGGGTGGGGAATCGGGCCTGCAGGCCGTCTCCCCGTCATCCGCCGCAACGGCGGAAACCCGTCTCCTTCTATTCCGCGGCGGCCGCCTTCTGCGCGACCAGATCCGCGATGTCCAAACGCAGGCCCGGGCCCATCGTCGAACTCAACGACGCCTTCAGGAAGAAGGTGCCCTTGGCGCCGCTGGGCTTGGCCTGGCTTATGGCGGCCACGAAGGCGCGCAGATTGTCCTCGAGCGCCGACTCGCTGAAGCTCGCCTTGCCAATGCCGGCATGCACGATGCCCGCCTTCTCGGCGCGGAACTGCACCTGCCCGCCCTTGGCCGCCTTGACCGCCTCGGCCACGTCGGCGGTCACCGTGCCCAGCTTGGGGTTCGGCATCAGACCGCGCGGCCCCAGGATCTTGCCGAGCCGGCCGACCAGCGGCATCATGTCCGGCGTCGCGACCACGCGCTCGAAATTGATCTCGCCTTTCTGCACCTGCTCGACCAGCTCCTCGGCCCCGACGATGTCGGCACCCGCATCCTGCGCCTCCTGCGCCTTGTCGGCGCGGGCGAAGACCGCCACCCGCATGGCCTTGCCGGTACCGTGCGGCAGGGTGACCGCGCCGCGCACCGTCTGGTCGGCGTGACGCGTGTCGATGCCCAGATTGAGCGCCACCTCGACCGTCTCATCGAACTTGGCCTTGGCGTTCTCCTTGATCTGCTTGACGGCCTCCGCCACCAAGTAGGCCCTGCCCTCCTCCAGGCTCTCATAGGCCTTCCTCATCCGCTTGCCTGTGCGTGCCATGGGCCTACTCCCGCACTTCCAGGCCCATCGACCGGGCCGAACCGGCGATGATCTGGGCCGCCGCGTCCAGGTCGGTCGCGTTGAGGTCCTGCATCTTCTTCTCGGCGATCTCGCGCACCTGCGCCATGGTCACCGATCCGGCCGGCTCGCGCCCCGGCTCCTTCGACCCCTTGTCCAGACGCGCCGCGCGCTTGAGGAAGTAGCTCGCCGGCGGCGACTTGGTCTCGAAGGTGAAGCTCTTGTCCGCATAGACGGTGATCACCGTGGGGATGGGCATCCCCGGCTCCATGTCCTGGCTGGCCGCGTTGAACGCTTTGCAGAACTCCATGATGTTGACGCCGCGCTGACCCAGCGCCGGCCCGATGGGCGGCGACGGGTTGGCCTGCCCCGCCGGCACCTGCAGCTTGATGTAACCGTCGATCTTCTTTGCCATTCCTTGCCCTCTCTGGCCGCGGGGGATTTCGCCCGCGGGCCGGTTCCTGGGTCGCGCGGTGCGGCCCCCCTTGGTCTTACGGGGTCGGCCTCCCGCACTGTTGCCGCCCGCCGGGCGGCGCCGCTTCGCCGGTCAGAGCTTTTCGACCTGCGAATATTCGAGCTCGACCGGGGTCGAGCGCCCGAAGATCGAGACCGCGACCTTGAGCCGCGCCCGCTCCTCGTCCACTTCCTCGACCAGCCCGTTGAAGGACGCGAACGGGCCGTCGCTGACCCGCACCTGCTCGCCGATCTCGAAGGTGACCGACGGCTTGGGCCGTTCGATCCCTTCCTTGACCTGGTGCAGGATGTGCTGCGCCTCGCTCTCGCTGATCGCCGTGGGCCGGCCGTGGCTGCCGAGAAAACCGGTCACCTTGGGCGAGTTCTTGACCAGGTGCCAGGTATCATCGGTCATGTCCATCTTGATCAGCACGTAGCCCGGAAAGAACTTGCGCTCGGCGCTCACCTTGCTGCCGCGGCGCATCTCCACGACCTCTTCGGTGGGCACCAGGATCTCCTCGATCTGGTCGCCAAGCCCTTTCTGCGCCGCCTGTTCACGGATCGACTGAGCCACCTTTTTCTCGAATCCGGAATAGACGTGTATGACAAACCACTGTGCGACCAAGGCCGTCAGCCTCCCAGTCCCAAGACGAACTGCACAACGTTGCTCAGCACGAAGTCGACCGCCAGGAAGAACAGCGCCGCCAACATCACCATGATCAGGACCATGGCGGTGGTCACGCCGGACTCCTTGCGCGTCGGCCAAGTGACCTTGGCGCCTTCCTGACGCACCTGCCTGACGAACTCTCCTGGTGTCGTTTTCGCCATCTCAACCGTGTCCTGGCCTTGCCGTTCTCACCACGCGCAGACGGTGGCAGGAGTGGAGGGGCTCGAACCCCCAACCCCCGGTTTTGGAGACCGGTGCTCTACCAGTTGAGCTACACTCCTATCCCGTACCGGTAGTCCTGGCCGGCGGGCCCATCCGCACATCCCGCCGTCCTATTCTATGATCGAGGCGACGACGCCGGCACCGACGGTGCGGCCGCCCTCGCGGATGGCGAAGCGCAGGCCTTCGTCCATCGCGATCGGCGCAATCAGCTCGACCTCCATCGCAATGTTGTCGCCCGGCATCACCATCTCCGTCCCGTCCGGCAGCACCACCGAGCCGGTCACGTCCGTCGTCCGGAAGTAGAACTGCGGCCGGTAGTTCGAGAAGAACGGCGTGTGCCG
>JASJBI010000030.1 GCA_030066595.1 Alphaproteobacteria bacterium
CGAACACGACGTTCGCGGGTCCGCGAATAGCCACGAGCGGACTCGAGCTGTTCGGCTCCGCGGGGCCAGCGGACATCTGGCGTCTCTAAATCCCCTCACTGCTCTTTGTCGGCGCTACAGCTTTTTCTCGGATGATTCTGCTGTTGGCTGGGCCGGACATCGCTTGGGATCGGGCTCCCACGCCGCGGCCAATCGCTCCGCTTCCGCAATCTGTTCCGGTGTCATGCCTTCGGCGGCGATAGCCATTGCGGCACGGGCATCGAAGGCACTTATTTCTTTTTGCCTGATGATCCGATCCCGTCTTGCCTGATCAGTGTCTTCCGGAACGTTGATGGCTGCGAACGAATTCCACGCGATCTTAAACGACTTGTATGCGTTCACGTTGTATCGTTCTTTGACGTCGCCCGTCAGCAAATAGGCGGCCCCCAAAGCTATAGACCACTTCCCAATACTGTCAGCGTTGCCCGTACAGAGCTCTTGTTCTCGGAAGGACGATAGTCGCCGAGAAACGTCATCCGGTAATCGAGGTTTGCAAAAGCCCGCTGTGATGATGTTGGCTTTAACGTCCACAAACAGAGTTAAGAGCATCGGGAAGAACGAGAGATACTGCGGGTCGGCAGAGATCTGGATATCGGGAAAGCACTCTCGCTGCGGAAATTCCTTGCAGTGCTCAGATGGTCTATCAGCCGGAGCCCGCAACCGGAGTGCGCCGCCAAGCACGGCGAAAGCAGCAGGAGCGGGATCTACAGACTTAACTTTTGCCGTAGCCGTCCACCCCCTTTCCAGTTTGTCCTGCTCCAAGTCGGCGGTTAGTAGTATTGCGCGAGTCTTCTGCTGGTCGAATATCACGAACAGATGGTCGCCGGGTACGCTCTCTTGCTCTTCAACTACCCACTCCGCCGCAGTCGAACGACCGGTCGGCTGCTTCTGTTTGAGTTTCACATGCCAGGTGCGGAGCTCGCAGCTCAGAATCTTCGCCTGCTTGAGCTGTTCGAAGCGCGATAGATCCTCTTCAGAAACTTCGGCCATCGCCCACGCTTTGAATGCCAGGGCTCCCACGACGGCGCAAAGCGCGGACGCAAAGATAGCCCGTCCGGATGGCATCCAGAGTGTCGGCGAGCGCTGTCGGCAAGGTTGCATGGCACCGTTCGCGCATGTTTTCGTGAGCACCGAACACAGTGAATGCTATCCAGCTCGTTCCGACCTTGATCTGCGTCAGACCGATCCTGACGGCAGATGACTGTGCCACTTCGGCTTTTCGTCTCGAGACGCTCAGAGTCACGAACGTCCGAGATGGGTCAAAATCGGTCTTCGCAGGCGCCGGCCAACGATTTCCGCTTGTTGGCGGAACCCGGACATCCGGAGGCTGTTCTTCCGCTTAGAGGCCAAGAGCGGTCCTCACCTGTCGAGAACTAGGGTCCTTTGGTTCCGACGAGAGAAGAATCACTCAAGGCGAGCCGAGACTTCACTGTGGCCAGACCACTTGGGCAATCCGTCGTCCATATCGAAAACCCTGGCTGCGTAGAATATGTGACATGTCGGCTTGAACGTCTCAGGCACTTTGGGCGGTGTCCCAAAGTCGAAGAGCGACGGGAACGCCAGCCACATGTTCCTTCCTTCATCAGCGAGGAGTGCGCCGCAAAGACTGCAACTTACTTTGCAGGGCAGAATTCTCGCGGCTTTGTTCAGATTGCCGTTGAAGAATCTCAAGTGATCTAGCCCTGCCCTAAACCTGACGTGGTGCTTATGGAATATGGCGGCCCACTGCATCGGCGCACCATGCAGCTTCTGGCACATGACGCAGTGACAGATTTTCGCGTCCACCGGTTCGGAGCCGACGTGATATCGAACCGACCCGCAGTGGCAGCTCGCTTCGTACCTGGCCTCGAAATTCGTATCGTCGGTGCGCGCGAAGAGCTTTTCGAATTCATCCATGTGTCCGTCTCATCGGTCGGTCGCGAATTATTCAGTATGCGAGTCCGCACTTGGAATCACGAGCGTCCGAGTAGGGCCAAAAGCGGCCGTCACGCTCTTTCTAAAATCGGTCCGCTGTATCGACTTGAGCAGACCGCAGGGCGCAATTGGCCGGATGGGGAGGTGAAATGCGGCGTCTCGCTTGCTTTCTCGCATGTTGCGGCTTTCTCGCCGCTGCCTGTGCCCAAACGGCAACGACGGTGGCGTCCGGGGAAGAAGATCTGGAGATTTCCGTGTGCAGCCCTTTCGAGCCCGTCATCTTCTGGAGCTGGCGGCAGGCGGCCGGCGAACCCGACCCGGCGCGGGTCCGGAATTTGCCGTACGTCGACGCCGTCTCGGTGCGGGCCAACGACGGGCGCACCTTGCGGGGTTACAGGATCAGGCATGGCGGCTCAACGTCCTCGATGGCGGAGGGCTACGTGCTCGTCGCCCTGGGCAACGCCATGCTGGCCGATCAGCTGGTCGCCCCCATGACCTTCCTGCGCCGCCATGGGTTCGACGTCTACATCTTCGATCACCGCGGCTACGGTCGCTCGGACGGAAAGGCGCGCCTGAAGGCGATGGCGCGCGATTACCTGCACATCATCTCCTGGCTCAACGCCAAGGGCTACGGTAAACGCGCCCTTTACGGCATGTCCTTCGGCGGCATCGTGCTCTTGAACGCCATCGGGGCGGGCGCCGTGTTCGACGCCGCGGTGATCGATTCGGCGCCGAGCCGCGTGTCCGACCGGGGTTGCCCGGACTCCTACGATCCGGTCAACAACCTGCCGGCCGACAGCTCCCGCATTATGATCGTCGCTGGCGGCAAGGACACGGTAGTGAGACCGGCCGACATGGCGGCTCTCGTGGAGCGGGCGCGCCGACGCGGCGCCACCGTGATCGAGGAGCAATCCTTCGCCCATCCCTTTCAGGACCGCGATCCGGCGATCCACCAAAGGCGCATGACGATCGTTCGCGACTTTCTCGTCGGCGCCTCCCGGTGAACACGCCCTCGGTGGGGAATTGCGGAGGTCTTGGCGCGGCCTTGAACTGGCGTCCACACGCCCGGGTCGCCCGAACAACGAGTTGCGACGCCAGGGCTAGCGGCCTGAAACTCCAAAAAGGACATCTGGATGGGAGTGGCGAGCGAGCGAGGCCGACGAGCGTTTGGCTATGTATGATGATCGAGGGGAAGTTATGAATATTCGAGAGGGTCTAGCCGGACAGCGGGTGTTCGCAAGAAAGCGTGGCCGCCGGCTGACTAAATGCGCGGCAAATCGAAGAGCGGGTTAAGGCGGTTGCGTGCCCGCGCAGCCAATAAGAACAAGGGCTTAGCCATAACCGGCTGAGCCCTTCCTCATTCCTGGCAACACATTGGCAAACATTTGGACGAGATTCACGACATGGCGGATGCGTCAGTATGACCTGATGGCCGAGGGGAGTGGCCCACGGTTTGGGACCAAAGTCCCTGACATGACGCTTGGATGTCTTCTTGCCGCCCCGAAGCGGACTTTCAAGCGGCCGCGCTCGACTTCCGCTTTTGACCCGAAGGAGACATGGGCAGTATAGCGGAATTAGCCAGTCTCTCGGAGTACCGGAGGCGCAAGTTCAAGGAAGCTGGTGCCAGGATCGCCACTCTGCAAGTTGCCCTCATTGCAGGTCAATCGTGCGGGGTACGGGCCTTCGGTTGCTAATCGACCCACCCCAGCACGTCGCGGACCATCGACCAGCGCGGCGGCTGCACCTCTTTGGTCTTGCCCTGGATCCAGTAGTCGGAGAGGGCGTCGATGCCGCCGGTCTCCTTCTCGATCAGGAGCCAGGCGTTCATCGCGCGCAGCAACAAGGCACTGTCGTGGGCGACCAGATAGACGACGGGGACCCGAAGCACCGGCCGCGGAATGACGACCGAGAACCTGGGATGGAGAATGGTCCAGGCCGCGCCTTCCTCCGCCGTGTCCAGGAAGGCATCTGCGCCAGCCCCGCCGGTCTCGAAATACTCGGACTGTTCCTCCAATGTCGACAGTCGAACCAAATCTGCCTCGGGCAGCCGCGCCCAGATGTCCCGCGGCAGAGTCTGGAACGGACTGGTCGCAATGACGATCTCGCCCTGTTTCCTTATGGCTTGCCACGTTGTGAAGGCGGTGCGGCGTTGGTCCGGCACAAGAAATGCGATCGTGGCGGACGTGAAGGGGTTTGTCTCCGCCGCCGATTCCAATCGTTGCAGCCCCATCGCCACGGAAGTGAAAACCGCGTCGCAGTAACCCGAGTTCAGTCGCTCCGGCGCACTTTTCACTTGTGCAAGGGGCATGAATTCGAGCCCCAAGCTTAGGCGCTCAGCGAGCCTGTGGGCCATCTCGATGTCGAAACCCACCAGTTCGCCTTCGACATTGAAGAAGGACAAGGGGTAGTTTCCACGCACATAGCAGATCCTGACGACGCCGCTGTCGATAATCTCGCCGTAGCTGCGCGGTGCCTGCGCCTCGGGCGCCATTGCCACCGGCGGGGCTTCCCGATGGAGGACAGCCGGCTGGGGGCGGCGCAGGAGATTGAGACCCTTGAGGGCCTCGTCCTTGGTATAGGGCACGACGACGACGTGGGTGTAGAAGGCGCGCGCACCGATCAGCACCGCGCCGACCAGGAGGACGCCGACGACCACGACGCGCAGCAGCGGCCAGAGCCGGAGGCGCGCCATGTTCTCCAGGGCGAAAGTCCCGATCAGCGCGATGGTCGCGTAGTGCATGGCGGACACGAGTGTCCCGAAACGGCTGATGATCACGTCGATCGACAGGAAGACCTGGAAGAGATCGCGCGGCAATTCGGCCAGGCCCAGGACGAAGGGGATGGCCAGGACCGTGCCGCCGAAGAGGCTGGCGATGCCGGCGAAGATCACCGAGGGGTAGGCCTCCGCCGAGACCGACGAGCCGATGTACCAGCCCGCGAAGAGCACGAAGCTCAGCGACATCATGTTGCCGACGGTCGGGAAGCTGTAGAAGGTCGGGATCAAGACGTCGACCGACGACTGTGTCTCCTCCTCGTCTTCGACCACGGCCGTGTCCCTGTGGGCCGCGGCGATCAGGTCCTTGCAGATCTCGGCCAGCATCGGCAGCACCACGAGCGAGCTGCCGGTCGCGAAGGCGGTGATCAGCGGCGTGCGCAGCCGCCGCAGGATGTCGCCGTAGCGCAGCGGCGTCACGCTGGCGACCAGGCCGGGCAGGAGCCACAGGCCGATGACCAGCAGGATCAAGACGATGACGACGATGTAGACCTGCAGACGGCCCAGGTCCTCGAAGCTCATGGTCCCGGCCGCGTTGGCGATCAGCGCGAAGACGCCCAGGGGCGCCAGCTTGGCGACGAAGCTCGTGACCTTCTTCAATGTCTCGCCCAGTGCGAGCAGAGGCTCGATGATGACCTCCTTGTTTCTCACGCCGGTCAGGGCGAGCCCGATCATGATGCCGAACACGACCACCGCCGGAACGATGGCGTTGGCCAGGGAGAAAAATGGGTTCGAGGGGATGTAGAGCTCCAGGAAATCTGGGGCGGCGCGGGCTTCGATCGAGCTCTTCTGAAACAAGGAACGCGTCGGCCAGTCCGGGAAGGAGAGCGGCAGGAGCAGCACCAGGACGATGCCGACCGCCCAGAGCAGCAGCAGAACGACCCCGCCCTTGGTGGCGAGTTCCTTAACCTCGTCGTAGCTGAGTCGCCCGAGGCCGGTGATCAGGGCGACGACGATGTAGGGGATGACCGTGATCTGCAGCAGCTTGATGAAGGCATCGCCGACGAATTTGAGTGGGGCGACGATCTCGCCGAAGAACAGCCCGGCGGCAGCGCCGAGCACAAGGCCTATCAGAATCTGCGTGGTGAGGCGGATCCGGGGGCCCTTGGGTGTTTCCTTTGGTGTGACTTCGGTTGTCGCAGTGGTCACGGCGATCCGCTTTCCCCCTGGCCCTTCCCCGGACGTCGCGCTGGAATAGTACTGGGCCTTGGCCAAGACTAAAAGTTTGCGCCGGTCCCGTCACTTGCCCCGTCCAGGCGTTCACCGGTGTCGGATCAAGTGGCCTGGCTAATGCTCCCGGTGGTAGCGAAAGCCTCCTCCCGGCTATGACTTCCCCTCGCGAGGCGCCTTCAGCGACGGTGAGTTGTAGTCGTTAAGCGGACGCGCGAGCCCGTTTCGTCGGCTATACCCCTGACTCCTGACGTGAGTCGAGCGGGGCGCTGACGGCCGGGGATGACCCATGTCGGACGTAGATGGCTCGCTGGATACCCGCCAGATCGTTGGCATGAACTGCGGCAATGACGCGCCAACGGAGCACAGCGGCACGCTCCTGCGCGGCGCTGTTCGCTGCAATTAAGTGCTGTGTCCCAGATACTTCGAAAGCTGACCCCAACTCTCGTGCCTAAAAGGGATAACGGAGTATGGCAGCTAGGTCGCCTTGGCCGGGAATCTCCTCGCGGCGGAGGGCCAGGACGCGCGCGCCTTTGAGGAGGGCCTGACCGGCGATCTGGTCAACGACGCCGTGGGTGTCGGCGCTTGCGGTCTCAGCGAAGGTCACGCTGCCGTCCTCTTCGTCCAGATACCCCGGTGTCGCGGTGTCGATGTCGACGGCGATCTCGGCGATCGCACCATAGACCGCCGCCTTCGCCGCATGCGCGACGTCCGTGGTCGTGCGTTGCTGCCCAGTGCGGGTCTCGAATTTTTCTGCGAAGGCGCGGATCCGGTCGGCGTGGATCCGGTCGAGCACGCTGCGCGCGGCGATGGCGAGGTCGTGGTCCGAGGTCGTCTCAGGATTGCTCTCGATGCCCGGCGCTGCGAGATGCGCATAGGTGCAGGCTTGACGGAATATGCTGTCGAGCGGCGGCCCCGCGGCGAGGATCAAGGGCGTGTTCCGCCCGCCCAGGAGGTCGCGGAGTGCGGCGTCAACCGCCCGGGCATACTGGCTCATGCGCACCTTCTTCCCCTCAGAGCCCTGGATGCGGCCCCGCGGCGAACGGCTTTCGAGTGATCCGCGGCCCACCGCGTCGCTGAGGTCCCGCGGCAGATCGGGGACGCGCACCTCCGCCGCCGGCAAATCTGCAGTCACTTCGACTAAGCGCACAGACCCTTGGGCCAGTGCCAGGACGAAGGCGTGCTGACCGGCGGTCACGGCGCGCATCAACGGCTTGACACGGAATCGATCGGCAACCTCGATGCTTTCGGGGAGCCGGTTGCCGAGGCGAAAGGTTGAGACGTTGTCGGGCGTGGCGAAGATCGCGAGGCTGTTGGCCTGATAGGCCCAGAAGGCGTCGTCCTCGACGAGATCGGTGAGCTGTTCGTCGATGCGCTCGACGGCCTGCCGGTCGTGATCGGCCGCGCGCAACTGGTCCAAGGCCGCGCTGGCCAGGTTGCCGAGCGCAATTCGGTCGCCGGCAGCCTCCAGCGTGATTGGTGTCGTCGGTAGGTAGATCGTCACGCAGGCCGAGTCGCGTGCCGTGATCAGGCGTTCCAAGTCTTCGCGGGTTGGAATGTCGACGTGCAGCAAGACCCGTCACTCCCTGTGTCAATCAGACGTGATAGGGGGTCGACTATTCGGCTAGGCGCGAAACCTGTCAACGATCAAGAGCCGATTGCCATGGCCTACCCGGGTATTGCGAGACGTGAATGAACCTCGATCGGCCCTCGCCGGAACGGTGCCGAGTGCTGGTTTTGGCTAATATTCGCCGTGCCGCGGCCCGCGTGAAAACGTCTCGAGTTGGGTGCCAACCGGACATTCTCCTGAGTGGCTTCAATAGATCGCGTTTGTGAGTATACGGCCTAAGAGGGAAGGGTAAAATCTCTAGCGTTTCGGTATAAGTCCTTGTTTCGAAAAAAGTAGATAAAGTTGGTTGCGTGCCCGGTATTTGGAGCTGCCTCCGATCCGTCGAAACGTCGCCTTCGGGTCATTTCGTGACATCCGGCCAGGTCGTCTCGAATGCCTGCTTCAGGCTAAGCAGCAGACATCCCAGCTTTAGGGCACTCACTCATGTTTGGGCGGGTTTGGTCCTCGCCTACAAGGAACTGGGAAATCTGATCGCGACTTGCCCATGACCGCGCGGTCGGGGACCCGAAGCCCGGGACGTTCACCGCGGCTAGCGTCGTGCTATTCTAGTCTTACGATCGGCTCTCGGGGGGACGCATGTCGGGCAGCCTCGACTTCTTTTTCTACTACGGCAGCACCTATACCTACCTCACCGTGATGCGCATCGAGGGGGCCGCGGCGGCGGCCGGGGTGGACGTGCGCTGGCGCCCCTTCAACGTGCGGCAGATCATGATCGAGATGGACAACATCCCCTTCCGCACCAAGCCGATCAAGGCCCGCTACATGTGGCGCGACATCGAGCGCCGCGCCCAACGCTACGGGATTCCCTTCGCCGGGGCGCCCGCCTATCCGGTCGATCCCGAGGGCCTGGCGAACCGAGTCGGCGTGGTCGCGGCGGACAGAGCGGGCCGGGGCGCCGCCTATGCTGCCGCGCCGGTTCTAGTTCACTTCCTTCATCTCGAGGAAGAGCATGAGCGGTCCGTTTCGCAGCTGGTACTCGCGGATGATGGCGGTGAAAGTGACCGCCTGTCCCTGCTTGAACGTATCGATCCGCGAGGGCGGAATCTTGAATTGTGCCTCGGCCACGGGCGGCGTGCCCGCCGGATCGACGTCCACGAACAAGATGCCTTCTTCGATGTAGTCGTCGCCGTACTGGCGCCGCGACTCGACGACGGCGCCGCTCCACACGATCTTCTTGCCCTTTACTTCCTCGAAGGCGGCCTTGAAGGCCGCGGCGTCCCCTGCCGCAGCCTTTTGCAGCAGGTTCTCGACGGAGACGTCCGAGACCGGTTCCTCGCCACAGGCCGCCAACATGAAGGCCAGCCCGAGAACCGCGCTTCGTCCCAAAGACTTCGTCATGCTCGCAACTCCTCCTCTGTCAGCCCGCGGCCATCGCGGGCTCGCCGCCGACAACCGCGGCCGCGCCTGTTTCAACACCCGCGTTTTTTTGCGAGTCAGGTCCGCTGTGCCTCGGCTGGCGCAGTTCCAATACCGTATTTCGGACGGCCCGAAAATGATTTCCCGCAGCCATAACCATCGCCGACCTGCCCCCACCGTCTCGGCCCGAGCGCCAACCGGCGCGGGCCGAGACGGGGATGACAGGCCGGCAAGCCGGTCCGCCGGATCAACCGCGAGATCTGCGCAACGGCGGGGACTGCGCCGCGACGTTACTGCGCCGCGACCGTCCTGCTATCCTACGCATGTGAACGGCCCTCAAGGGGGAGGGGAGGATGGCGCACAGCCTGGATTTCTTCTTCTACTACGGCAGCACCTATACCTATCTCACGGTCATGCGCATCGCGGATGTCGCGGCCGCGGCCGGCGTCGACGTGCGCTGGCGCCCCTTCAACGTGCGCGAGATCATGATCGAGATGGACAACATCCCGTTCCGCACCAAGCCCATCAAGGCCCGCTACATGTGGCGCGACCTCGCGCGCCGCGCCGCCCGCTACGGGATTCCCTTCGTCGAGCCGCCCGCCTATCCGGTCGATCCCGAAGGCCTGGCCAACCGGGTCGGCGTGGTCGCGGCGGAGCAGGGCTGGTGCCCGGATTACACGCGGGCGAGCTACCGCGCCTGGTTCCTGGAGAACAAGCCCCTCGGCGAGCCTGAACATTTGGCCGAGATCCTCGTCGGCCTGGGCAAGGACCCCGAGGAAATCGTCAGTCTGGCGGATTCAGGGGGCGTTCGGGCCCGCTACGACGCCGAGACCGACGAAGCCCGCCGGCTGGGGATCTTCGGCTCGCCCACCTTCGTTGCCGGCGACGAGATCTTTTGGGGCGACGACCGGCTCGAAGACGCCTTGGAGTGGGTCACCCGGCCGTCCTGAGGCTCGACCACCTTTCGCGCCTTCGCCGCACCGCGGCGCGTTCTGACGCGATTTGGCGCTGCATCCGCGCCAACTCGAACCATTTTCCTTTGTCCCGGGATCGGCGCGGCGGTAGCCTTGCCCTTGGGAAGAGGAGCGCGCGGTGAACGACGACTTCGCCCAGAACCTGCGTTCGCTGGTCGGCTACTACAAGTCGGTGGCCGAGGTGTGCCGGCGCATCGGCATCAACCGGTCACAGTTCAACAAGTATCTGAGCGGAACCAGCCGTCCCTCACGCCATGTGCTCCAGAAGATCTGCGACTTCTTCGGCGTCGAGGAGTTCGAGATCTATCTGCCGCACGCCCAGTTCGTGCCGATCATCAAGGTGCGGTCGCCGGGGTCGGACCAGGCAGGCGGCGGGCGGCCCTATGTGCGGTTCGTCGACGAGCTGTTGCGCCATTCGCGCCCGGAGTTGAGCCGCTATGCCGGCTACTACTTCGAGTACTACTACTCAATGGCCCACCCCGGACTGATCCTCCGGTCGCTGTTGCATCTCTCCTATGACAACGGGCTCGCCTCCTATGAACGGATCGAGCATCTCGGCCGGGCCGAGCGGGGCGAACGGGCGGTGCGCTGCAAGTATCGCGGCCTGGCCTTCTATCTCAGCGACCGGATCTTCCTGGTCGACTACGAGGCGCTGACCGGCAACGAGATGACCCAGACGATCCTGTTCCCGAGCTACAAGAACCGGGTGACGCGGCTCTCGGGCCTGAAGCTCGGCCTCTCGTCGGGCAGCCATCGGGAGCCGCTCTGCGCCCGCACCGTGCTCGACGCGCTGGGCGCGCGCATCAACCTGCGCATGGCGCTGCGCGGCTGCGGACTGTTCGAGGAGACGGCCTCGGCCATCGACGACGACATCCGCGACAGCATCGTCAACACCGTGGGCCCGGGCGCCTACCATTTCCTGGCCGCGCCGCAGTGATCCTTTCTCGGTTGAGGGGGCAGCGTCGAGACTACGCCCGCCCCCGCATCGGCTGAGCAAGCAGCGCACTAATCGTTCGGCACCACCGCGGTCGCCTCGATCTCCACCTTGGCCCGGTCCTCGACCAGCGCCACCACCTGGACCACGGCCATGGCCGGGAAGTGCTTGCCCATGGCCTCGCGGTAAAGCGGCCCGAGCCGTTTGAGGCTCGCGAGATACTCCGCCTTGTCCGTGACGTACCAGGTCAGCCGGGTGATGTGCCCCGGCTCGGCCCCGGCCTCGGCGAGGACGGCGGCGATGTTCTTGAGCGCCTGGCCGGTCTGTTCCGCGAAATCGTCGGTCTCGAACGCTTCGGTGGCCGGGTTCCAGCCGATCTGACCGGCGACGAAGACCATGCGTCCCTCCGCCGCCATGCCGTTGGCGAACCCCTTGGGCCGAGCCCAGCCGTCCGGTTGCAATGTCTGCATTTGTGGCTCCCTTCGATGATCACCTAAGAAAATCAATGCGTTGTGCCGCAGTCTCTGACGCGATTGAGATCTCCGGGCGATTTCCCTCTTGAAATTTTAGCCCTGGATATTTTAAACTTAAAATATCTTTCCGGAAGGGCGCAAGCCCGAACTTGAGCCGGGACGCACGGGTGACGAACGAAGCGGCAGCACAGGGCGCGATACGGGTGGGGCCGGCCGGCGGTCCGGCCTTCACCGGTCTGCATGCGGTGGTGACCGGCGGCGGCCGCGGCATCGGCGCCGCCATCGCCGAGGCGCTGGCCGGCCAGGGCGCCAAGGTGACGCTGATGGGCCGCAATCTGGACGCGCTCGAGGCGCGCCGGGCGGCCCTGGTCGGTGCCCATGGCGGCGAGGCCTTCGCGGCCGGCGTCGACGTGACCGACGCAGCTTCGGTGGAGGCGGCATTCGCCGCGGCCGCGGACGCGCTGGGCGCGCCGGCGATCCTGGTCAACAACGCCGGCGGTACCGAAAGCGCGCCCTTCAAGCGCACCGACCCCGCCCTCTGGGCGCGCACCCTGGACCTGAACCTCACGGGCACCTTTCTGGCCACCCGCCAGGTCGTGCCGGCCATGGTCGAGGCGGGCTACGGGCGCGTCGTCAACATCGCGTCCACCGCGGGGCTCAAGGGCTTTCGCTACGTGTCCGCCTATTGCGCGGCCAAGCACGGGGTGATCGGCCTGACCCGCTCGCTGGCCTTGGAGCTGGCCAAGACAGGGGTCACCGTGAACGCCGTCTGCCCGGGCTACACGGAGACGGACCTGGTCGCCGCCTCGGTCAAGAACATCGTAGAGAAGACCGGCTGCACGCCCGACGAGGCCAAGGCGCAGCTTGCCAGCGGCAATCCCCAGGGCCGCCTGATTCAGCCCGAAGAGGTCGCCGACGCGGTGGTCTGGCTCTGCCGGCGGGAATCCGCCTCCGTGACCGGGCAGGCGATCGCGGTGGCCGGCGGCGAGGTGATGTGATGGACGAGGTGGATCTCACCGACCGCGCCGAGGTCCAGGGCGACTTCGAGACCGGGCTCAACGCCGACGATCAGCTCGAGTTGCGCGTCTGGCTGCGGCTGCTGACCTGCGCCAACCTGATCGAACGCAACGTGCGCCAGAACCTCCGCGAGACCTTCGACACCACGCTGCCGCGCTTCGATCTGATGGCCCAGCTCGACCGCGCGCCGGACGGCCTCACCATGGGCGCCTTGTCGCGCCGGATGATGGTGACCAACGGCAACGTCACCGGTCTGATCGACCGGCTGGTGACGGAGGGGCTGGTCGAGCGCCGGCCGGCGCCGGGCGACCGGCGGGCGCAGGTCGTGCGGCTGACCCGGGCGGGCAAGCGCGCCTTCGACGGCATGACGCCCGCCCATGCGGACTGGATCAACGAGATGTTCAAGGGGCTCGGCCGCCAGGACATGACCGCGCTGTTGCGGCTGTTGGCCAAGCTCAAACAATCGCTTGCGGAACGAGAGGGACAAGAAAAATGACCAGCGAATGGCGTGGGGCCGACTACGAGGCCCAGCATTTCCTATGGCGGGTCGAGGGCAAGGTGGCGACGCTCACCCTGAACCGGCCCGAGCGCAAGAACCCGATTACCTTCGAGAGCTATGCGGAGATGCGGGACACCTTCCGCAAGCTCGTCTACGCCACAGACGTCAAGGCGGTCGTGGTGACCGGCGCCGGCGAGAACTTCTGTTCGGGCGGTGACGTCCATGACATCATCGGCCCCCTGGTCGAGATGGACATGCCGGAGCTCTTGAAGTTCACCCGCATGACCGGCGACTTGGTCAAGGCGATGCGCGACTGCCCGCAGCCGATCATCACCGCGATCGACGGGGTCTGCGCCGGCGCCGGCGCCTGCATCGCCATGGCGTCCGACATGCGCCTCGGGACCGAGCGGTCCAAGGTCGCCTTCCTGTTCACCCGCGTTGGCCTGGCCGGCTGCGACATGGGCGCCTGCGCCATGCTGCCGCGGATCATCGGCCAGGGCAGGGCGGCCGAGCTGCTCTACACCGGGCGCGCCATGGACGGCGCCGAGGCCGAGCGCTGGGGCTTCTACAACCGCCTCGTCGCGCCGGAGGCACTGGCGGAGGAGGCGCAGACGCTCGCCAAGCGGCTCGCCGACGGTCCCACTTTCGCCCATGGCATGACCAAGATGATGATGACGCGGGAATGGGACATGAACCTCGACGAGTTCATCGAGGCCGAAGCCCAGGCTCAGGCGGTTTGCATGCAGACCCATGACTTCGCCCGTGCCTACCAGGCCTTCGTCAAGAAGGAAAAGCCCGTGTTCCAGGGGGACTGATGGCAACGGATTGGACAAGCGGCGCTGCGGCGGAGGCACTCACCCCCTCCCCGACCCTCCCCCATCGAGGGGGAGGGAGTCGTGATCGCGCGGCCCGCAACAGGGTAACCCTCCCATTTGGTTTGGGAGGCCATGAGATCTGGGCGAGTCGGACCACCCACCCCCTCCCCCCTGGTGGGGGAGGGCAGGGGTGGGGGGGACGATTTTGGCCGCCGGGCGATGGGCAGGGCCGCCTGAAAGATCTACCTGCCTCTCCCGGAGGGAGCGCCTGATGGCCGACACGACATTCCTCGACTGGCCGTTCTTCGACGACGGGCATCGCCAGCTCGCCGCCGAGCTGGACGCCTGGACAGAGGCCGAGATCGCGCCGCGCGAGCATGAGGAAGACGACATCGACACGCTCTCGCGCAATTTCGTCGAGCTGTTGGGCCGCGGCGGCTGGCTCGAATATAGCGTCCCCGCCAAACATGGCGGCCGCTTCGACACGCTCGACGTGCGCAGCCTCTGTTTGATCCGGGAGACGCTCGCCCGGCGCTCCGGGTTGGCGGACTTCGCCTTCGCCATGCAGGGGCTCGGCAGCGCCTCGATCTCGCTGTTCGGCAGCGAAGATTTGCAGGCCAAGTACCTGCGCCAGGTGGGCAACGGCGGGCGCATCGCGGCCTTCGCCCTGTCCGAGCCCGAAGCCGGCTCGGACGTCGCCGCCATGCGGACCACCGCCACCCTGGACGGCAACCACTATGTGCTGAACGGCAGCAAGACCTGGATCTCGAACGCGGGCCTCGCCCATCAGTACGTTGTCTTCGCCCGCACCGGCGAGGCGCCGGGGGCGAAGGGGCTGTCGGCTTTCGTGGTCGACGCGGACACGCCCGGCTGTTCGGTCTCGGAACGCATCCACGTGATCGCGCCGCACCCTTTGGGCACGCTCAGCTTCGAGGACTGCCGGGTGCCGGCGACCCAGATGCTGGGCAGCCCGGGCGAGGGCTTCAAGGTCGCCATGGCGACCCTCGACATCTTCCGCTCTACCGTCGGCGCCGCGGCGCTGGGCTTCGCCCGGCGGGCGCTCGACGAGGCGCTCTTGCGGGCCAAGGCGCGCGAGGCCTTCGGCCAGAAGCTCGCCGACATGCAGCTCATCCAGGGCAAGCTCGGCGAGATGGCGCTGAAGGTCGACGCGGCGGCGCTCCTGATCTATCGGGCCGCCTGGACCAAGGACGTGCTGGGCCAGCGGGTCACCCGCGAAGCCTCGATGGCCAAGCTCTACGCCACCGAGGCGGCGCAGGAGGTGATCGACCAGGCAGTGCAGATTTTTGGCGGCCTGGGCGTGGTCTCGGGTCAGCCGGTCGAGCGCCTCTACCGGGAGATCCGTGCGCTGCGGATCTACGAAGGGACCAGCGAGATCCAGAAACTGGTGATCGCCAGCCAGGCGCTCGCCGCAGCGGGGGAGGGCGTGTAGATATGTGGCGTCCGCCCGAGCGCATCAAATGGCAGCCGGACCCGGGCCGCTGGCCGAGCCGGGAAGAGGTCGCGGCCTCGCGTCTTTTCAGCCCGATCGAGATCGGCCCGCTGACCCTCGAGCAACGCACTTGGGTTCCGGCCATGGTGCCCTGGCGGGCGACCGAGGACGGCTTCGTCACGCCCGAGGTGCTGGAGTGGTACGAACGCTTCGCCCGCGGCCGGCCCGGCGCCATGGTGGTGGAGGCGACCGGCATCCGCGACATCCCCAGCGGGCCGCTCTTGCGGATCGGCGACGACCGGTTCATCCCCGGCCTGACCGAGCTGGTCGAGACCGTCCGCCGGGCGTCCGGCGGGCATACCCGGCTGTTCATCCAGATCATCGATTTTCTGGCCATCCGCCGCCGGCCCGCGCCCGAGAAGTTCTTCCAGCGCTTTCTCGAGATCACCGACCGGCACCGGGAGATCATCGGCGCGCAAGACTGGCCTGAAGAGCGGATTCGAGGGCATCTCTCAGATCTCTCGGACGAGGACCTCGAAAGGGTACTGACCCCGCGGGAGCTGGAGTCGCTGCGCCAAGGCTATCGCGAGCGGGTCACGGACACCCATCTGCCCCACATCAGCGACCTGCCGCAGGTCCTGCCGGATCTCTTCGCCCAGGCGGCGCGGCGCGCCAAGGAGGCGGGCTTCGACGGGGTCGAGCTGCACTACGCCCACGCCTACACGATGGCCTCGTTCCTGTCCCGGCTGAACGACCGGGAGGACGGCTACGGCGGGCCGCGGGAGAACCGGGTGCGCCTGCCGCTCGAAGTGTTCCGCCGGGTCCGCGAAGTGGTCGGCGACGACTTCGTGGTCGGCTGTCGCTATCTCTCGGAGGACTGCGTCGAGGGCGGCAACACGGTCGAGGACAGCGCCTATTTCGGCGCCGCGTTCGCGCGGGCGGGATTCGATTTTCTGTCGCTCTCGCGCGGCGGCCGGTTTGAGGACGCCAAGCAGCCGAAGGTCGGCGAGGCCGCCTATCCCTATACCGGGCCCAGCGGCTATGAGTGCATGCCGCAATACGTCTCGGACGAGCGCGGGCCCTTCGGCCGCAACGTGCCGCCGGCCGAGGCGATCCACCGGGCGGTCCGCGAGGCCGGATTCGCCACGCCCGTCGTGGTGACCGGCGGCATCCACGGCTTCCGCCAGGCCGAGGACATCCTTGAGGCGGGCAAGGCCGACATCATTGGCATGGCGCGGCAGAGCCTCGCCGACCCGGACTGGTTCCGGAAGGTGCGCCTGGGCCGCGGCGCGGAGGTGCGGGTCTGCGAGTACACCAACTACTGCGAGGCGCTCGACCAGAAGCATGTGCCGGTGACCTGCAAGCTCTGGGACCGCGTCGAGATGGACGAGCCCGGCATCCGCAAGACTCCGGACGGCAAGCGCCGCCTGACGCCGCCGGCGTGGGAGCCCGGGGAGGACGGCGCACCAGAAACGGCGGAGGGCGCGGTCGAACGGGAGGCGGCGGATGTCTGACAAGAAGCTTCCGGGCGGTCCGAGCGGCCATGTGGACAGCTTCGCGCGGGACCATCTGCCGCCGAAGGCGGAATGGGCCGAGATGGATTACGCCAGCCTGCCCGAGCTCGCGGCCTATCCCGACCGCATGAACGCGGCGGTCGAGCTCTTGGACAGCCATGTCGCGGCGGGGCGGGGCGAGCGCACGGCGATCCTGTTCGGCGATCTCCAGTGGAGCTACGCCGAGCTCAAGGACCGGGCCGACCGCATCGCCCGGGTGCTGGTCGAGGACATGGGGCTGGTGTCGGGCAACCGGGTGCTGCTGCGCGGGCCCAACAACCCGATGATGGCGGCCTCGTGGCTGGGCATCGTCAAGGCCGGCGGCGTCTGCGTGGCCACCATGCCGCTGTTGCGTGCGCGCGAGCTCGCCTTCATGGTCGAGAAGGCCGAGATCCGGCACGCGCTCTGTGACGCCGCTTTGGCGGACGAGCTCAAGGGCTGTCAGGAGCGCGCGCCGCGGCTCGAGACCTGTCTCTACTTCTCCGCCACCGGCGAGGAAGAGGCCGAGGTCGACCGGCTGATCAGGGACAAGCAAGCGGGCTTCGACAACTGCGACACGGCGGCGGATGACGTGGCGCTGATCGCCTTCACCTCGGGGACCACCGGCCAGCCCAAGGGCACCATGCACTTCCATCGCGACGTGCTGGCCATGTCCGACTGCTTCCCGAAATACATCTTCGACGCCCGGCCCGACGACATCTGCACCGGCTCGCCGCCGCTCGCCTTCACCTTCGGGCTCGGCGCGCTCCTGACATTTCCCCTGCGCCACGGCGCGGCGATCGCATACTTCGCGGGGCCGCCCGCGCCCGAGACGCTCTTGGAGACGATCGGCCGGCACGGCTGCACCGCGCTCTACACCGCGCCCACCATGTACCGGGCCATGCTGGACGTGGTCGACGCGCACGACATTTCGACCCTCGAGAAATGCGTCTCCGCCGGCGAGCACCTGCCGAAGCCGACCTGGGAGGCCTGGCACGATACGACCGGCATCAAGATCATCGACGGCCTCGGCTCGACCGAGATGATCCACATCTTCGTCTCCGCTTCGGGCGACGACATCCGTCCCGGCGCCACCGGCCGGGCGATCCCCGGCTACGAGGCCTGCGTGGTGGACGACGACGGCCGGCCGCTGCCGCCGGGCGAGGCCGGCAATCTCGCCGTACGCGGCCCCACCGGCTGCCGCTATCTCGACAACCCGGAACGCCAGGCGGCCTACGTCAAGAACGACTGGAACCTGCCCGGCGACGTCTATGCCATGGATGAGGACGGCTACTTCTGGTACCAGGCGCGGGCCGACGACATGATTATCTCGGCCGGCTACAACATCTCGGGACCGGAGGTGGAATCGGTCCTGCTGGACCACGACAAGGTGCAGGACTGCGCCGTGGTCGCCGCACCGCATCCGGAGCGGGGCCACATCGTCAAGGCCTTCGTCGTGCTGCGCGACCCGGCGGACGCCAACGACGGGACGGTCAAGACGCTGCAGGATTTCGTCAAGAACGAGATTGCCCCCTACAAGTATCCGCGCGCGGTCGAGTTCGTCGACGACCTGCCGCGCACCGAGACCGGCAAGGTGCAGCGCTTCAAGCTGCGCCAGCAGGAAGAGGCGAAGGCGGGGGCGTCGTGAAGATCATGCGCGGCCCCAGACTACGGCCCCTCATACTTCGTCCTTCGACTACCGCGCTTCATCCTGAGGAGCGTCGAAGGCGCGTCTCGAAGGGGAAGCGCGGCGCTCAGGATGAAGAAGCTCAGCATGAGGGGTTCGAGGTTGTTTCCGCGCCTCATCCTGAGCCTGTCGAAGGAGAGGCGCGGGTTGTGGTGAAATTCCGGGAACTCAGTGCATTTAAGTCATGATGTGTTCTCGTCGAGGGTGAGGGAATGAAGATCAATTGCTTGGGCGGCGGGCCGGCGGGGCTGTATTTCGCGATTCTGATGAAGAAGGCCTATCCCGCGGCCGAGATCCGGGTCATCGAGCGCAACCGGGCGGACGACACCTTCGGCTTCGGCGTGGTGTTCTCGGACGCGACGCTCGAGAACTTCGCCGAGGCCGACCAGGAGACCTACGACCGGATCACCGGCAGCTTCGCCCACTGGGACGACATCCACATCCACTTCAAGGGCGAGGTGCTGCGCTCCACCGGGCACGGCTTCTCCGGCATGTCGCGCAAGCTCATGCTCAACATCCTGCAGGAGCGCGCGCGGGCGCTGGACATTGATCTCCGCTTCGAGACCGAGATCGACAATCCAGAGGACTGGCGCGACTGCGATCTGGTGTTCGCGGCGGACGGGGTGAACAGCCTGATCCGCGACGCCTATGCGGACCGCTTCGAGCCCAATGTGGACTTCCGCCCCAACCGCTTCGTCTGGCTCGGCACCGACTATCCCTTCGAGGCCTTCACCTTCCACTTCATCGAGAACGAGCACGGCCTCTGGCGGACCCACTGCTATCGCTACATGGAGGGCATGTCGACGCTGATCCTGGAGTGCACCAACGACACCTTCGACAAGACCGGGCTCGAGGTCACGGACGAAGCGGCGACGGCGGCCTATACGGCGCGGCTGCTCGAACCCTTCATCGATGGCGCCGAGGTCATCACCAACCGTTCGCACTGGCGCAACTTCCCGATTATCAGCTGCGGCAACTGGTCCTTCGAGAACGTGGTGCTGATCGGCGACGCGGTGCACACGGCGCACTTCTCCATCGGCTCGGGCACCAAGCTCGCCATGGAGGACGCCATCTCGCTGGCCGACGCCATCAAGGAGACCGGCGAGATCCCGGCGGCGTTGCAGACATACGAGGAGACGCGCAAGCCCGAGGTCGAGAGCCTGCAGCGCGCGGCGCTGACCTCGCTCACCTGGTTCGAGGAGACCGAGCGCTATTACGACAGGCTCGAGCCGGTCCAGTTCGGCTTCTCGCTGTTGACCCGCTCTTTGCGCATCAGCCACGAAAACCTCAAGCTGCGCGACCCGGACTACGTCGCCTCGATCGACAGCTGGTTCGCCGAGCAGGCGGCCAACCAGAGCGGCGTCAACGTGCCCACGCGCCCGGCGCCGCCACCCATGTTCACGCCCTTCAAGCTGCGCGACATGACGCTCAGGAACCGGGTCGTGGTCTCGCCCATGTGCCAGTACTCGGCTGAGGACGGCACCATCAACGACTGGCATCTGGTGCATCTCGGCAGCCGCGCCCTGGGCGGCGCCGGGCTGGTCATGACCGAGATGACCGACATCAGCCGCGAGGGCCGCATCAGCCCGGGCTGCGCCGGCATGTACAAGCCCGAGCATGTGGCCGCCTGGCGCCGGGTGGTGGATTTCGTGCACGGGCATAGCGAGGCCAAGATCGGCCTGCAGCTCGCCCATGCCGGGCGCAAGGCGTCCACCAAGCTGGGCTGGGAAGGCTATGACGTGCCGCTCGACGAGGGCAACTGGCCGGTCATGGCGCCGTCATCGATCCCCTATATGGAGATCAACCAGGTGCCCAGGGAGATGACCCGGGTCGACATGGACCAGGTACGGGACGACTTCGTGCGCGCCGCCGAGATGGGCGAAGAGGCCGGCTTCGACATGCTCGAGATCCACTTCGCGCACGGCTATCTGTTGTCGACCTTCATCTCGCCGCTGACCAACCGGCGGACGGACGCCTATGGCGGCCCGCTCGAGAACCGCATGCGCTTCCCGCTGGAATGCTTCGACGCGGTGCGCGAAGCCTGGCCCGCGCACAAGCCGATCTCGGTGCGCATCTCGGCCACGGACTGGAAGGAGGGCGGCACCACCGGGGCCGACGCGGTCCGGATCGCCGCCATGCTCAAGGCCCAGGGCTGCGACATCGTCGACGTGTCGGCGGGCCAGGTGGTGGCCGACCAGGAGCCCCTTTACGGCCGGCTGTTCCAGACCCCGTTCTCGGACCGGGTGCGGCTCGAGGCCGGGATCCCGACTATGACCGTGGGCGCGATCTCGTCCTACGAGGACGTGAACTCGATCCTCGCGGCCGGGCGGGCCGACCTCTGCGTCCTGGCCCGGGCCCATCTCTACGACCCCTACTGGACGCGGCACGCCGCCTTTGCCCAGGGCCACGCCATGCCCTGGCCGGATCCCTACGCCACCATCGACGACTACACGCCCAGGGTTTGAGGGCGGGGGCCAGGACGGATGATGCTGGTCGCGCGAGCCTGATCAGATCAGTCTAAGCGGCAGCCCGCATCAGCCCGTCGATGGTGGTGAGCAAGTCCTCGTTGTCCATGGGCTTCTGCATCGTGACATCGGCGCCCAGCGCAGACGCCAGGTTTATGGCGAATTCCGGCGGCTGGCGGGCGCCGCCCCCGGAGATCGCGATGATCTTCAGATCCGGATACGACTCCCGCAGGTGCCGGATCAATTCGATGCCGTCCATCGCCGGCATGAAGACGTCTGTGACCACGATATCGAACGCGTCGCTTCCTGCCGCCTTCAGCGCGGCTTTGCCGTCAGACGCTTCGGTCACGGTGTGCCCGCTCTCCTGCAAGAGGGTGCTCAATGCAAGCCGTACCATTTGGACGTCGTCGACGAGCAGGATGTTTGCCATGATGCGACCCTCCTCAGGTCAATTGCCGGCCACGGGAATCAGAATCGTGAAGCAGGTCCCGTGACCGGGTGTGGACGACACGGAAATCTTGCCCTGCCAATCGGTGATGATGCCGTACACGACCGCCAATCCGAGGCCGACGTTGTCCTTGCCGTCTGCCGTGGTGAAGAACGGATCGAACAGCCTCCTGCGCACGTCGTCCGACATGCCGCTGCCGCGGTCGGATACCAGAACCTTGAAGTAATCGCCTGCCGCCAGGCCCAGCGCCTCTGTGTCCCGCGCCGAGACCTGCTCGGCCGTCAGCGCGATCGTCAGGGTTCCGTTCCCGTCCATGGCGCGTGCAGCGTTCGTCATCAGGTTGGTAATGATCTGCGTGAGCTCGGTCCGGTTGATCAGCGCCTGTCCCGGCAGATCCGGGACGTCGATCGCAAGATCGATCGTCGACGGCAGAACCGTTCGCGAGAAATCCACGACCTGTCTCAGGCAGGTTGAGAAGACCATCTTCTCCTTCTGCAGCGACTTCCCGCCCGCAAAGGTCAAGGCCTTGCTCACGATGTCTCGGCTGTGCTCGGACGCCTCCAGGATCTTTTCGAGATTGGTCCGGATATCCTGCGGCAAAGACTCGTTCTTCAGGCTGAGCTGGGTCAGGGTAATGACCGGCTGAAGCATGTTGTTGAGCTCGTGGGCCATGCCACCAGCCAGCCTGCCCAGCGCCTCCATCCGTTGCGCCTCGCGCATCTCGGCCTCGGCGGCGAGGATGCGCGCATGGGTGGCCTTGAGCGTTTCGTTGGCGTCCGCGAGTTCACGGTTCAGCCGTCGCGCCTCCTGCCAACGCCGAAAAGAGTACCAGGCCATGACAAAGGTCAGGGCCGGGATGGACGCCAGGAGCTCGTCGAGTTCCCAGTCCTCGTAGTCTCTCGTCGTTTCAAAGAGACGGTCGACAAAATCGAAGGAGATGAGCAGGCTGAGCAGCACCGCAAAGGCCGCCGCGCCGAGAATTAGGTCCCGCATCCGCGCCGTGTCTTTGCGCTCGCTCCAGCTTGTCTCGGCCGAAGCGTTCTCCGTCGCCATTTCGAGCATCATCGCAGTCCTCAGATCGGTGGAGACCTACAGGGGAATTGGTAAAGCGTGGGTAAAGCCTGATCGTGGGCTTCGAGCGGATCGCTGGGGTCTGGCCGCGTCGGCACCCCGTCCGCCGACCCGCCTCCCCAGGGGTTGTGCTGTCCGCCCGCCCTACAACGCTTGCCGTCGAGCCGACAGCGCCCGCGTTCGACCTGCGCCGGCAATCGTGCTAGCGTTTCCCGTAAGCAGTTGATGTCTGATGGTTAATACCGGCCGGGACTGGGGACGGGGTATGCCAAAAGGATATATGCCGGTGAGACGATGACCACGCCGGCCGTCGCCTATCCGGACCGGTCCGTGGTCTCGTGCCACGACTGCGGCGCGCTCTACCGGCGCATCGATCCCGGGGTGGCGGCAAAGGCGAAATGCCCGCGCTGCGGCGCCCTTTTGTACTACAGCAAACCCAACAGCATCGACCGGTCGCTCAACCTGCACCTGGCGGCGCTGATTTTTCTGGTGCTGGCCAACATCTTCCCCTTCATGACCTTCAAGCTCGAGGGGCGGGAGCAGGAGAGCACGCTGATCTCGGGCGTCATCGACTTCTATAACCAAGGTTTGTGGCCGCTTGCGGCGCTGGTGCTGCTCGCCACGGTCTTGATCCCGTTCGTCAAGATCGTCAGCACCATCTACGTCCTGGCCATGGTCCAATACGGCCGGACGACCCGGCGGCTGGCGACGATCTTTCGATATATCGAGGTCATGCACCCCTGGGCCATGATGGAGGTCTATCTCCTCGGTGTGCTGGTGGCGATCGTCAAGCTCTCGGACATGGCGACGATCGAGTTCGGCACCGCGCTTTGGTGCTTCGTGATCCTGATCATCCTGTTGGCGGCGGGCGAGTCGGCGCTCGACCCAGGCGAGGTCTGGGACCGGCTGGACCGCCGCCGGGCGGACAAGGGCACGGGGCCCGCCCAAGCGCCGCCGGACAGGCGGGTGCGCCCCTTCGGCTGCCACAGCTGCGGGCTGGTCACCTATCTCGACCGCACGGCCGAGGCCAGCCATCCCCATTGCGAACGCTGCGGCGGCACGCTGCACTGGCGCAAGACCAACAGCCTGGCGCGCTCCTGGGCCTTGGTGATCACCGGCTTCATTCTCTACATCCCGGCCAACCTGTATCCGATCATGACCGTGATCTCCTTCGGCAAGGGCGCACCCGACACGATCATGAGCGGCGTCATCCACCTGATCGAGGCCGAGATGTGGCCGCTCGCGCTCTTGGTCTTTTTCGCCAGCGTAACCGTGCCCGTGATGAAGCTGCTCGGCATGAGCTATCTCTTGATTTCGGTCCAGCGGGGCTCGCACTGGCGCCCTCGCGACCGGACCTTGCTCTACCGGATCGTCGAGGCGGTCGGGCGCTGGTCGATGATCGACATCTTCATGATCTCGATCCTGGTCGCCCTGGTGAAGCTCGGATCGATCGCGACCATTGAGCCCGGCGTCGGGGCGACCTCGTTCGCCGCGGTCGTGGTGATCACCATGATTGCGGCGATGACCTTTGACCCGCGCCTGATCTGGGACGCCATGGAAGAAAGGACCGACGGTGGCGCCGCCCGCTGAGACCCAGATGGAGCCGGCTGCTCCGGATGTGGAAATCCGGAAGCGGCGCGGCATCTCGCCCGTCTGGCTGATCCCCGTCGTCGCCGGCGCGATCGCGCTGTGGCTCGGCTATAAGACGATCACGGAAAAAGGCCCGACGATCACGATCGCCTTCGAGACGGCCGAGGGCCTGGAGGCGGAGAAGACCAAGCTCAAGATCAAGGATATCGACGTCGGCCTGGTGCAGGAGATCCGGATCAAAGAGGACCTGTCCGGCGTGGTCGTCACGGCGGAGCTGGACAAGGGCACGGAGTCCTTCCTCACTGACCAGACGAGATTCTGGGTCGTCCGACCCAGGGCCGACATCAGCGGCATCTCCGGGCTCGGCACGCTGGTTTCGGGCTCGTATATCGAGATCGACCCGAGCATCAAGGGAGAGCCGGCGCGCAGCTTCACGGGGCTCGAGGTTCCGCCGCTGGTGCGCACCGACCGGCCCGGAAACCGCTACGTCCTCGTCGCCGACAAGCTGGGCTCTTTCAGCCGGGGCTCGCCGATCTACTACCGCGGATTCAAGGCGGGCCAGGTGCTGGGCTATGAGCTGACGGAAGACGAGCAGGGCGTCTTCGTGCACATCTTCATCGACGAGGCCTACACCGGTCTCGTCAAGACCAGCTCGCGCTTCTGGAACGTCAGCGGCGTCCAGGTCGAGGCCGGCTCCGAGGGCATGCGGATCAAGATGGAATCGCTCGCCGCCTTGATCGAGGGCGGCATCGCCTTCGACACGCCCCGAACCCTGGAAACCGCCGACCTGGCCGAAGCGGGCACGGGCTTCAGCCTGTATGCAAGCCTCGAGGCCAGCGAGGAAGCCAGCTACGTGCGACGGTATCGCTACATCCTGTACTTCGACGGTTCGGTCCGCGGCCTGTCGATCGGCGCACCGGTCGAGATCCGCGGCGTGAAGGTGGGCAAGGTCATCGATCTGAAGATGGAGTTCGACCGGCCGAACCTGCGGTTCCGGATTCCGGTCCTGATCGAGATCGAGCCGGACCGCGTGGTCGTCATCGGCGAACAGGTACCGCTGCCCCAGGTGGCCGAGACCTCGGCGATGTCCGACGACATCCGCGCCCGGGCGGTGATGCGCGGCCTCGTCGCGCGCGGCCTGCGCGGGCAGCTGGAGAGCGGCAGCCTGATCACCGGACAGCTCTTCGTCTCCCTGGATTTCCATCCGGATACCGAGGCGCAGTTCGTGGACACGGAGGGCCGCTACGGCGAGATCCCGACGATCCCGTCAACGATCGAGGCGCTGACCGCTTCGGTGACGGGCGTGCTGGACAAGATTGCCCGGCTGCAGCTGGAAGAGCTGGTCGCCGACATGCGAGAGACGGTGCAGACGGCGCAGGGCCTCGTCGCCTCGCCGGAGCTCAAGCAGTCGGTCGCCAATCTCAACGAGTCCCTGGTCAGCCTGCGCTCGACGCTCGACAACGTCGACCAGCAGGTCGGGCCTTTGGTCAGCAGCCTGCGCGAGACCTCGGACACGGCCAACCGCACGCTCAAGCAGGCGCGGGTGACGCTCGCCTCGACCAACAGCCTGATCGGCGAAGGGTCCCAGATCCGCTACGATCTGAGCGAGATGCTGCGAGAGCTCGCCGAGGCCGCCCGGTCGATCCGGGTTCTGGCAGACTATCTGGAGCAGAATCCGGAAGCTTTCGTGCGGGGCAAGGGAGGACCTGATTGATGAACCGGCAGATCCGAGACCGGCCGCTTGCGCGCCTGCTGGTTCTCGGCATCCTGGTCGCCGTAGCGGCCTGCGCCGAGAGCCAGCCGTCCAAGTTCTATGTGCTTTCGAGCCTGAAGGCGTCCGAGGCGGGCGCGGTCCCGGGCGGCACCCAGAAGAAACCGCTCGCGGTGGGTGTTGGCCCGATCACCATGCCGGAGTATCTCGACCGGCCGCAGGTCGTGACCCGGTCCAGCCCGACCAAGCTGTCGCTTGCCGAGTTCGACCGCTGGGCCGAACCGCTGACCCCGCTTTTCACCCGTGTCATGGTCGAGAACATGTCCGTCCTGCTGGCCTCGGAGCGCGTCTACGGGCTGCCCCGCCGGAGCGGCGGACGCCTCGACTATCAGGTGGAGATCGACGTGTTCCGCTTCGACTCCGACGCTTCCGGCGAGGTCTTCCTGACCGCCCGCTGGACGCTCTACGGGACGAGCCGCCAGCGTCCCCTGAGGATCCGCCAGACCACCATCACCGAGAGCGCCGGATCGGCGGCGAACGTGGAGAGTTTGGCGGCCGCCATGAGCCGCGCCGTGGAACAGCTCAGCCGCGAGATCGCGCGCGAGATCGAGGCGCAGCGGGCATAGGGTCTCGTCCCGGCGGACAGCGCGGCTGCCGGTCGGCTGCCGTGCGATCAGCCCGGTCCGCCGAAACGGCTCCGCCAGGCCGCTGGCGAAAGCCCGGCGATCTTCTTGAATGAGCGGCTGAAGGCCGCCTCGGACGCGTAGCCCACCTCCAGGCCGACGGCGGAAACCTTGGCCGCGCCGTCGCTGAGCCGCCGGGCGGCCAACTGCACCCGCCAATGGGTCAGATACTGCATCGGCGGCTGTCCCACCAAATGCGCGAAGCGCTCCGCCAGCACCGAACGCGACAGAGCGACCTCGCGCGCCAGCTGGTCCAGCGTCCAGGCGTGCGCCGGTCGCTCGTGCAGCAGCGCCAGCGCCCGGCCGATCGCCGGATCCCGCAACCCCGCGAGCCAGCCCGTCTGGTCCGCCGGAAGCGTCTCCAAATAGCGGCGCACCACCTCGACGAACATGAGTTCGCTGAGGCGCAGGCGAATGCTTTCGCCGCCGGCGCGCTGGCGCTGGGCCTCCGCCAAGGTGAGGTCGACGAGGCGGTCCAAGAGATCGTCCCGGCCCACTTCGGGCCGCCGCACGTGCATCATACGGGGCAGCGTCGCGAGCAGCGGGTTGAACGGGCGCGCATCGCAGCCGAGGAAACCGCAGACGAACCGCGCCCGCTCGGGGCCGCCGCCGCCTTCGGTCACCACGAAGGGCAGCTTGCCCGCGGCCATATCCTGGAAGAATTGGAGGGTCTCGGCCGCATCCAGTTCGGGCGGCGCGCCTGCCGCGCTCAGCATCGCGTAAGGATCGGCATGCGGAAACACGATGATGTCGCCGGCCCCGAACTTGACCGGCTCGACACCTGGCACGCGCGCGTAGCCGGTTCCCTCGACCACCACGTGATAGGAGACGATATGCCGGGCCCGGGGCAGGATGATCCCGGCGAACGCGCTGGCTTCAGGGACCTCCACGCACCAGGGGGTCGTCGCATCGACCATGAAGAACAGGGCGCCCGTGAGTTTGACCCTGTGCAGCACGTCGGACAGGGGATCCACAGCAACAGGCGCACCGTCGGGCAAAGGGTTGCCGGCCGTGCGGCCGCCGCTTCCGCCTTTCGGACGCGTCGGCAAGAGATCCGGACCCTGGGTCATGGTCACCGCTCCGGGCCCGACCCTACTATCGCCCGTAGACGACCGCCAGGGCTATCGGGCCCGCGCGCCGTCTCCTTTGAAGGCGGTGATTCTGCGAAGGAGAAGATCCATGCCTGAACTGAGCCTGGAAGAGCTTAAGACGACCGCCGCCGCCTATGAAGAGCGGCTGGTCCCGGCCCTGTTTCAGCAGTGGACAGAGCCGATGGCGGACGCTGCGCACATCCGCGCCGGACAACGGGTGCTGGACGTCGCCTGCGGCACGGGCGTCCTGGCGCGCGCCGTCGCCGATCGAGTCGGGCCTGGCGGCTCGGTCACCGGCCTTGACGTGAACCCGGGCATGCTGGCCGTGGCCGCGCACGCCGCGCCCGGGATCGAGTGGCGCCAAGGCGTGGCGGAAGAGCTTCCCTTTGAGGACCGGACCTTCGATGCCGTGGTCAGCCAGTTTGGCCTGATGTTCTTCCCGGACCGGGAGGCCGCTCTGCGGGAGATGGTTCGCGTCCTCAAACCAGGCGGCCGACTGGCCGTGGCCGTCTTCGACGGCCTCGACAGGATACCGGCCTACGCCCTGATGGTCGACGTCCTCGAGCGCGTGGTCGGCCAGGAGGCTGCCAACGCGCTTCGCTCTCCCTTCGTGCTGGGGGACACCGAGGCGCTCTCTTCGCTGTTCGCCGCCGCCGGCATCCCGTCCGCGGCGATCGCCACGACGGAAGGGACGGAGCGCTTTCCAAGCGTCCGGGACATGGTGTTGGGCGATGTCAAAGGCTGGTTCCCCCTGGCCGGGATCCGATTGGACGAGGACATGATCGCAGCGCTGGTCGCCCAGGCGGAAGCGGCGCTCATGCAATTCGTGACCGCCGGCGGCGCCGTCGAGTTCCCGGTTCGCGTCCACATCGTCACGGCGCAGAGAGCGTGACGACGGGCGATTGCCGTCAGCGCACGTTGAGCACCGAGTTCCGGGCCTGTCCCATGACACCGAAGGCGACGCTGCCCCGAATGAACCGTTTGAGCCGGGATTTGCCCGAATCGGAGACCACGGTCAGCGCATAGTCCTTGCTGAGCTTTTTGATCTCCGCGACCGGATCGCCCACCCGGGTCAACGCCTCGGCGACCTTGATGCCGTCCTCGGCCAACATGGCCTTGGCCTCGGACACTTGCTGCTCGGCCATGCCACGCTCCGCTTTGTCCAGCGCAACCGAGACCAGGGTGATCGGATTGCGGGTAAGATGGGCCAGGACCGCGGCGCGGCGCAGTGCGTCCATGGAATGCTCGGTTCCGTTGGTGCAGATTAGAAATCCTTTGCCGTCCCGTTGCTCCCGGGTGATCAGGACCGAGCACGGCGACAGCATGGCCACCTTTTGGGCGACGCCGGCATCCCAGAAAGATCTGAGTTCGCCTTGCCAGCGGCTCGGCGCGCCCAGGATCATCACGTTGTAGGGGCCGAGTTCATACTGATCGAGAATGCCGCTCGCCGCGTCCGGAGCCGTCTTCAGTTTCAGCACGATGCTCTTGCCGCTCTCGTGCCGGTATTCGACCTTGTTGTCGCCGAGCGGGTCGCCCCTCAAGTTCGTATGCGTGTGCTTGGCGCTCCACTGCTCGGCCATGGCCTTCTCCTCGGTAAGCAAAGCGAGGCCCTTCTTCAGATACTGCACGCCGGGAAGCTCGAGGCCCCATTCCAGCATGTTCTCCCGCGCCACCCGGATCTGGAGGCCGCCGGAACGCAAGCCCTGGTCGATCGGGCGCACGTACAGGAGAATGATGTCGCACTCGTCGCCTTGGCCGATCTCTTTGGCGAAGCGAAGCCCTTCGTAAGACGCGTCCGTGCCGTCGATGCAGACCAGGATCCGGAACCGGTTTCGACGCCACTCCCGGAGCTCTTCCAGTTCCTTCTCCGCGGCCCGCTCGGCCGCAGTAGTCCGCCGATGCCAGATCCCCATTACGGTATCCCCGCCACTGTCACACCCCGAGCAGGGGCCAATACAAAAGCGCGGCCACCAGCATCAGCAGGGTCGACATGATCACCATTCGCCAGCCGACCTTCAGGAAATCGCTGGTCTTCAGGTAGCCGGCGGCGAAGACAATGGTACAGGCCGGCGTGCCGACCACCGTCAGATAGGCGAAGGCGGACGAGATCGCGGTGACGAAGCCGATCACGATCGGGCTCTCGCCGGCGACGCTGGCCACCTTCAGCACGATCGGCCCGAGCACGGCCACGGCGGCGCCATTGGACATGGTGTTGGTCACGCCGGTGGTGAGGACCGAGACCGCCGCCCACAGACCCAATCCTTGGTCCGCGCCGATTGGCGAGAGCAGTCCGATGAAGTTCTCGGCGATCCATTGCGCCGCGCCTGTATCCTTCATCTGAACGCCCAACGAAATGGCGGCGGCGTAGAGCAGGACGACGCCCCAGTTCACGCCTGAATTCACGTCTTCCCATCGGACCAGGCCGGCAATCAGAAAGGCCGATGCCCCCAGGATCGCCACCGTGCCCATGCCGACGATCTCGGAGGCGAAGATCCAGCCCATCAGGACCAGGAAGAACAGCAGGATCGACATCCAGTCGGCAGGCGTCATTGGCCCCTCGGACAGAACCTGGATCCGTAGTCTTGCGACGGCCCGCGACAGGTTCCGGTACTCGGGCTTGAACGTGAGAAACAGGATCATGGTGACGAACGGCAACTGAAGCAGGAACACCGGGTAGGCGTAGGCCATCCAGTGCACGTAATCGACCAGGTAGCGCCCGGCGTCGGGGTTGCCGGGATCGAAAAAGAACTCCTTCCAGTAGCCGATCATGATGGCGTTCCGCGCGCCGCCGGACGGTGTGCCGATTCCTGCAACCGAACAGCCATAGCAGATGGAAAACAGCACGACGGCGGCCAGGCCGCGAACCTTGTTTCGGTCTTCCGAGGTCAGGCTGATGAGGGTGATGCCGACAGGCAGCATCATGGCCGCCACGGTGTGCTCGCCGATGAAGGAGGCCAAGATCCCGGAGACCAGGGAAATCCCGAAACAGATCCACACCGTCTGGGTGCCGGTGGCCTGGACGATCAACCAGGCAATGCGTTTGTCCAGTTTCTGTTTGACGACCGCCACGGCCAGCATCAGCGATCCCATGATGAACAAAACCGAGTCCGTCATTAGGCTCTTCGCCACCTTTGTGGACTCGATGCCCAGCAGCAGGATCTGGCCGACGACGATCAACAGGGCGACGGTGGGGAGTGGGATCGGCTCGGTCACGAACAGGATCGTGGCCACGACCGACATGGCGAGAACGATCAACCCCTCCTGGCTCAATCCCTCAGGCACCGGCAGGTAGAGCATTGCCGCTCCGACCGCCATCGAGATGAAGAACCAACGCTTTTCCCAGAAGTAGTAGAGGTTGACCTGCGAACGGACGATCAGCATGCGCTGATACCCCCTCCGCCGCAGCCGAATAGACCACGCGGCAGCGGGTTCACGCGCTTGTAGGCTGTCGTTTACCAGGCTTAGCTGTTCCACTGCTCCGGACCCCCAATCCGGAAGCCTCCCGTCGAGGTGTCAGTATTTCATATGCCTACCAAAGCGCCTACCCCGTTGTTCATCCAGGTTTTTCTTCCGGTGATCGCCGGCAACCTGCGGCGGGTAGCGCGGTGCGGGTTCCGCCGCGCAGGATGGTTCTCTCGGCGCGCTTCGATCAGTTCGGTGCGCCCGTGCGCCGGCCGTCCAAGTAGGCCGCCAGATGGTCGCTCAGATCGCGCGCGTCGTCGCCCGCACCGTCGATCAGGGCGGACTTGCGGCGGCGGAGAAACTGCATGCCCATGAGATACATGCCGGGTGAATCGACCACGCCGCCATCGTGCCGGACTTGGCCTTTCCGATCGAAAACGGGCACCTCGAGCCAGGAGAAGTCGGGGCGGTAGCCGGTTGCCCAGATGATGGTATTGATCGCACCGCCGGTGAGATCCATGCCCAGCGGCGGCGAGTCCTCGACCTCGGTCGGGGGCAGCCGGTGCGGGGCCTCGACTTCGTCGTCGAGGCCGTTCTCGGTTGCCCACTCGTCGATGGTGTCGAGCATCCGGTTCATCTTGAGATCGGAAAGGGCGCACTGGTTGCGCAGCGACCCGGAGAACTGCGCCTTGCCGTCGCCGATGCCGACGAGGCGGCCGACCAGCTGGACGCCGATGCTCGTGAGCGCGTTGAGGTCCAAGGTCGAGCGCTCGGGCGAACCGGCCAGCTGGAGCGACGGGACCCGGCGTGCTCTCACGATGTCGTCGACCTCGTCGTAGCGCTCGTCCAGGATTCCGGCCACGTCCATCCACCACTCGATGTCACGGCCCCGATAGACTCGGGGCGCCCGGATGTGCTCGCCCACGGCCAGGGTGACCGTGCGGCCCGAGCGCTGGATCTCGTCGGCGAGTTGGGTTCCGGTGGCCGAAGCGCCGACGATGAGGACACCCCCGTCCTCGAGCTGCTCGGGATTGCGGTAATCCATGGCGGTGAGCGTGGCGATTCCGGCCGGCACGGCCTCGGCCACGTCGGGGACCCGCGCGATGTTGCAGGCACCGGTCGCCAGCACGACGCTCGAACAGCGCCAGTCGCCCCGGCCCGTCCGCACCGCGTAGCCGCCGTCATCGGCGCGTACCGACGTCACGGTTGTGTCGGTCTGCACGGGGGCCGAGATCACCCGCGCATAGCGGTCGAGGAAGTCGATGATCTCGGGCATCGTCCTGAAGCCGTCAGGATCTTCGCCCTCGTAGCCGAAGCCGGGCAGGCGGCTCTGCCAGTTGGGCGTGAGCAGGCGGAGCGAGTCCCATCGCTCGGTCTTCCACGAGTTGGCCACCTCGCCGCGCTCGAGCACCACGTGGTCGATTGCGCGGTCTGCCAGGCACCGGCTCATGGCCAGCCCGGCGTGGCCGGCGCCGATGACGACGGTCGTGGTCGTGCGAATGGGACCCGCTCCCTGCGGACGCAATGCCGTCGGTCAGTTCACCTCGACGGTGACGTTCGTCGGGTTCGTGACGATGTCGAAGACCGCCGATCGCTTTTGCGACTGCGCCACAAGGGCCTTGATATCTTCGGCACTCGCGTCGGCATCGATGTCGAAGTGGACATTGATGCCGTCGAAGCCGTTGCGGACGTCCTTGTCCATACCGAGGATGCCCTGGATGTCCATGCCGGCCTCGAGCGTCGCGGTCACCGAGCGCAGCTGGATCTCCCGGTTCTGGGCGACCGCTGCGACGCCGGCCGTCAGGCAGCTGGCCAATCCTACCAGCACGAGCTCGACGGGCGTGGCCCCGTTGTCTTCGGACGCGAAGATCTCCGGGTGGTCGGCATCGAAGGTGAAGGTGGTCCTATGTTTCTGCTCCTCGCCGAGGCCAAAGAATCCCTCGACGGTCGAGTTGCTGTGCGTGCCGTTGACCCACTTGCAGCTCGCCCGCCACGTGAACTTGGCGGCTTCAGGCGCCTCGCTCAGCGCCTCGCGTGCCTCCAGCAAAGCTTCGACGTTTACGCCATTGTCAACGGTGGTTTCCGTACTGGCCATTGGCTTACTCCCTCTCTTGCGCGTCAAAACGGAACTTGCCGCATTCCCCAACTTGCGAATCGGCCATCTGACCGGACGGAACAGAGGCCGGACACCAAACTCTCGATCAGTTAGACGGCTCTTGGATGAATGCTTGTCTCGCCTTTGTCGGCGCCCCAGCAGCCTAAAACCCGGATTTCGTGAGTCAAGGGACATAACGGGCAAAAGTCATAGGCCTGCCTATGACCAAATGGGCCAACGAGCTGTGGCTGGACTATCACCTGAGCCTGACCAGTGAGACCATCCTGGCGGAAAACTCCGAGCCCTGCCAACACGTTGCGCCGCCCCATGAGAAGCGCCTCCGTCGGCATTCTGCCGCCCGCGGACCTGGTGACCATTGGAATGTGGCACTGACGGTGGGGTCCGGGGTCTGAGCGATCGGACGCTGGTCATCCCAGGCAGCTGGCGCTTGCCCGCATCCGCCGCAAGGCTAAACTCCAAGCTCATGTGCGAACTCCTGGGCATGAACTGCAACGTGCCGACCGACATCCGGTTCAGCTTCTCCGGGCTGATCCAGCGCGGCGGGCGTACCGGGCCGCACCGGGACGGCTGGGGCATCGCCTTCTACGAGGGGCGCGGCTGCCGCACCTTTCACGACCCGGAGCCGGGCTGCGAGTCCGAGATCGCCAACCTGGTCCAGAACCATTCGGTCAAGAGCCTCAACGTCATCTGCCACATCCGCAAGGCCACCAACGGCCGCGTCTGCCTGGAGAACACCCATCCCTTCACCCGCGAGCTCTGGGGCCGGAGCTGGGCGTTTGCGCACAATGGCCGCCTCAAGGGGGTCAAGGACTGGCCGCTCAAGTTCTACCGGCCGATCGGCACCACCGACAGCGAGCATGCCTTCTGCTGGATGCTGGACCAGATCCGAAAACGCCATCCCACGCCGCCCCGCAGCGACCGCACCCTCAGGCGACTGGTGGGCGAGCTCGCCGGCCGGCTCCATGCCCGCGGGCCGTTCAACATGATGCTCTGCGACTCGCGCCAGCTGTACTGCTATTGCAGCACGGATCTGTCTTGGCTCACCCGGCGGGCGCCGTTTGGCGAGGCCAGCCTGATCGACACGGAAATGACGGTAGACTTCGCCAAGGAGACCACGCCGCGGGATATCGTGACCGTTATCGCCACCCGGCCGCTGACCCATGGCGAGCCCTGGCAGGTGATGGACCGGGGCAGCCTGGTGGTCTTCCGCGACGGCCTGCCGGTACGGATCTGATGCTCACTGCCGGTTGCGCGCCGCGTATTCGCCGCCTGGGCGTCTGACCAAATGCCTAAAAGGCCTCTTACTTCTTAGGAAATTCTCCCTGAACCTCAAGCGCTTCTTAAGCTTCCTGCGGTACAGAGCGAAAACCGGTTCGACCGCGGCCCAATGCGCCGATCGACCGCGGCGTTGGCCCGGGCGGTGGGGTCGAAACCGGCAGCGAGACCGCCATGGAAGACCTGGTTTACGCACGCATGGCCGCGCTCGAGGAGCGGCATTGGTGGTTCGTCGCCCGGCGGCGGATTCTTGCGGCCGTGCTCGCCCGGTTCATGACCGGCCGGGTGCCGGCGCGCATCCTGGAGGCCGGCTGCGGTACCGGCGGCAATCTTGCCATGCTGTCCCGCTGGGGCGTCGTCTCGGGCCTGGAGCCGCATCCGCCGGCCCTGGCCCGCGCCCGCAAGCGTGGCCCCTTCGATCTGCGCGATGGGCGGCTTCCCGAAGATATTCCGTTTGCGCCGGAGAGTTTCGATCTGGTCGCCGCGCTGGATGTGATCGAGCATCTGGACGACGACGCGGCGGCGTTGCGTGCGCTGGCGGCCCGTCTCAAACCCGGCGGCAGGATCCTGGTCACCGTGCCGGCCTTGCCGTTCCTGTGGAGTCGGCATGACGATCTGCACCACCACCGGCGCCGATATACGCGGGGGTCGTTGCTCAGGCTGGCGGGGTCGGCGGGCCTGCGGCCGGTCTGGGCGAGTTATTACAACAGCGTGCTGTTCCCATTGATCGCCGCGATCCGTCTGGGCAAGCGGATGCTGGGCATCGAGGCGGACGAGGACCGCATGCCGCCGCCCATCGTCAACCGATTGTTTCAAAATCTATTTTCCATGGAGCGTCATCTCTTGAGCCGCGTGCCTCTGCCCGTCGGCGTATCTCTGATCCTGGTCGCCGAGCGGCCGTCGGCCGCGGGGGCGCCGCGACCATGAGCCTGACCGTCACGTCCGAGGTCGGCGCGCGGATCGAACGGGCAAGCCCCTACGACCTGCTCACCTTGATCGCGGTCGCCGGTCTGATCACATTTGCCGGCTGGCTCTCGCTCTCGACGCTCTTGAACCATGACAGCGGCTGGTATCTGCACGCCACCAAGGACTGGCTCGCCGGTGGCCGCCTCTACGTGGACATCGTCGAGGTCAACCCGCCGCTCGCCTTTGCGCTGACCGTCCCCCCGGTCTGGCTGTCCCAACAGACCGGTCTGTTCGTCGTCGATCTGTTTTTCATCTGGGTGCATGTCCTGACGGCGGTTTCCCTGTGCCTCTGCTGGTTCGTGCTGCAGCGGATGTGGGAGCTGCCGCCGGCGCTGTGCCGCCTGGTGTTGGTCGTGCTGTTTCTGGCGCTCGTCCTGGGCACCTGGCGGCAGATCGGCCAGCGCGAGCATTTCCTGTTGATCTTTACCTATCCCTATCTGCTGCTGGCCGCGCTCAGAGTTTCCGGCGGGCGGGCGCCGGCGGGACTGGCGGGGACGGTCGGCGCTATGGCCGCCTTCGGCTTCGCGCTCAAGCCCCATTTCCTGCTGGTTCCGGCATTGCTCGAGCTGTATCGACTGGTCAGTGTCGGCCGTCTACGACGGATCTTGCGGGCAGAGACCCTGACCCTCGGTCTGCTGCTGGTGCTCTATGCCGCGGCGGTGGTCCATCTGACCCCGGCCTATCTGGACCGTATCGTGCCCTGGGCGCTCGAGGTCTACGGCAGCTACGCAAACCCGCTGCTCGCCGTGCTGTTGCGCTGGGAGACGGCGTTGTTGGTGGCCGCGGCGGCGGCCTATTTCAGCATGATGCAGCGTTCTGCTGCGGGTCCGTTGGCCGGCGTCTTCCTGATCGCCGCGATCGCCTTCTTCGTCATCTACCTCGTGCAGATGAAGGGCTGGTCCTATCACCGGATGCCGGTCACCGCGACCGCCTTCGTCGTGCTCGCCCTCTGTCTGACCGAAGGGTTGCGACGGGGGGAGGCGCCGATCGACCTGCTGCGCTCGGCCGCGGTGCTGGTGGTGTTCGCCTGGACCTGCGGCTGGCTGGTGCTGCAGGGCAGCTACAAGAACGGGTTCTTCGACCGGGCGCTGCCGGCGATCGAGGCGCAGGCGCCGCGGCGCACGCTGCACGTGCTGTCGAGCAACGTCTGGCAGTCCTATCCCCTGGTGAACTATGCGCGGCTCGAATCGGTCTCCCGGTTTTCGACGCTTTGGCTGCTGCCGGGCACGGTCTCCGGCCTGGCGGACGACACGCCGGAGCTGTCCGCCGACAAGCGCGCGCGCCTGGAGGCGATCGAGCGCTATGCCGTGGCGGCGGTGCTCGAGGATCTGGAGCGGGGCGCGCCCGAGTTGATCCTGCTCGATGTCCGCCCGGAGAAGACCTATTTCGACGGGCCGTTCGACTATCTCAGCTATCTCTCGCGCGAGCCGCGCTTCGCCGCGTTCTGGAAACGGTACGAGCGGGTGGCCGAACTGCCGGGCTTCGATCTCTACCGGAGGCGCTGACACGCTGGCTGCTGAGCGTCCGGCCCTCGGATCTGCCGGAGATGCGGGTCAGCGCGGGTTTTACCCAATACTAAGCGTCCGTATGTGAGCATGGCTCATTCCCCCCGATCCAGCGTCCCAAACCGGCATCGAAACGCCACATGAGCGCGCTCGTCCCCAGCCTTGGCCTAGACCGTGTGGACCGGGTCAAGATCTCGGTCTTGATCTTGGTTGCTCTGCTCACGATTGGCTTTTCCCTGTTCCTCAACAAACCGGGCCATCTAATCGGAGACGAGAGCGTCTATCACGTTATGACGCGGAGCTTCGCTCAGGCGGGCAGCCTCGAGCTGCTGAATGGGTATCATGAATTCCCTTCCAAAGAGCTGGTGTTTCCTGTCTCCCATCCGATTGACGGGCGTCTTCTGTCCCAATACCCCTACCTCTATCCGGTGCTGGCATCGCCGTTCTATCTGGCGATGGGGTACAGCGGTCTTTTTGTTTTCAATACGTTAGCATTGCTTGGCGCGGTCTGGCTCTGTTTTGCTACGGCGCAGGTCTTGTTCCGGGACCGGAGCCTGTCGCTCAACGCGTGCCTGATCCTGGTCTTCGCCACCTATGCCTGGGAGTATTCCCAGGCGGCCTGGCCGCATGCGGTGTCGATGTTGTTCGTCTGCGGTGCAGCCTACTTTGCGGCACGTGCCGTAACCGATCGGGAGACCGGACGCTCTGCGCTGCTGGCCCTAATGTCCGGAGTGATCGCGGGGTTCGGCGTCGGCGTTCGCATTGATGTGATCTTGGTGGCGCCCGCCTTGGTGTTGCCCTTCCTGCTGAGCAATACGGTATCCCTGAAGAACGCGATCGCCGCGATTCTGGGCATGGCGCCTGGTCTCGCCGTTCTCGCGGCAACGAACTACGCCAAGTTCGGAATCCTCTCGCCTTTCTCCTATGGCCCCAAGCCAAGCGGGTCCGCTGTCGACCCTTGGTCGTATCTGCCGGTTGCACTGGCCGGCGTCGCCATCGTTGCCGCGATCCGGGTCTGGCAGCAGCCAGGCGTTCGCGACTTTGTCAGGACACGCTGGCGATTATGCGCCGCTGGTGCGTGCCTGGCGATCGTTCTGATGCTCCTTCATCCCGCCATTTGGACGTTGGTGGCTCGATCAGCGCACGGCGCCTATCAGCTTCTGGTCGATCTCAGGGTTCGTGATCTGGGCATCCTTGAAGGCGCGCTCAGTCGCGGTCCGGGCGGCAGCATGATTTACATGGGGGCCCTCAAGAAGTCGCTGCTGCAGAGCTGCCCTTACTTGGTGACGCTGGTCCTGCCCCTACTGATTGTGGTGACCGGCGGCAGAGACGCGCGGCGTTTGGGGTTGCTGTTTCTAGTTCCCGCCTCGTTCTGGGCGGTCTTCTCGTACTTCGCCTGGCACGGCGGGCACAGCCTCAACCTTCGCTACTTCGTTCCGACGCTGCCCTTCGTCGCAATCCTGACCGCCTACGGGTGGCGTGAGGTCATGGCCCGTACTGTAGCGCCCGCATTGGGCCTTCGACTCGGGCTCTTGCTCTCGGTTCTGGTGGTGGCCGGTTCGACGCTCCCGGTCCATATCCAAATGCGGCCGATCTCCGAGCTGGAGTTCATCCTGCTCACGATTCCGCTGTGCCTTGCCTGCCTGCTGCTCGCTTTGCTGTTGGCGCAGAGGCTTACGAGCGGTCGGTTGGCGCGCCTTGCTGGCACTTGCGCCATAGCCGGATTGGTTCTCTCATTCGCCTGGGCCGGCACGGTCGCGTTGACCTACGATTTCCCGCGGGCGTTGATCAAGCGGTCCGTTACGCATCGCATGTCCGCCGAGATGGCCAGTACCATCTCAGCCAACTCAATCCTGTTCGTGGAATACGCGACTCCGTTCTCAGGCGTGTACGAAACTGATGGCATCCGCCTTGCCCAGGTGACCTGGGACGACTTCGCGGGATTCCGCCCGCTCGTGGACTTCCACCTCGGGGCGGGACGGCCCGTCTATGTCCTTGTCGGCGAGGAAAGCTGGGACAAGGCAAGACGCGGCGGACTGCTGGACGGGCTTGAACTGGTTGAGATTTCCAACATGTTGGGCAATCCGCTGATGCAGCTTGTGCTCAAGCCGGCACCGGGCCGGGCCGGTGCCCCGCAGCGCCTTGGAAGTAAGCCAAACCTTAACGATAGCGCCTCTAGAGTCGGGCCCTAGCGGGTCCGCTTGCCAGGCCGGTCTCTGCCGCAGTCACAGACACCGTCGACAACACGGGACGGGTGCCGTAGCGGTCCGGAGAGCAGCCCGCCGAGGCTCAACGGGGTCCGACAGAAGCTTTTGGACGCGGTCTGGGACGCCCAGCATGAAGCTGATTGTGCAGATCCCCTGCTACAACGAGGAAGGCACGCTCGCCCGGACCGTGCGCGACATCCCGCGCGTGATCGCGGGCGTCGACAGCGTCGAGGTGCTGATCGTGGACGACGGCTCGCGCGACCGCACGGTCGAGGTGGCGCGGGACTGCGGCGTCGACCACATCGTCCGGCACCCCAACAACAAGGGCCTGGCACGCAGCTTTCGCACCGGGCTCGAGGCCTGCCTCCGGCACGGCGCCGACATCATCGTGAACACCGACGGCGACAACCAGTACGCCGGCGCGGACATCCCGAAGCTGATCCAGCCGATCCTGGACGGCCGGGCCGACATCGTGGTGGGCGATAGGCAGACCGACGGCATTGCGCATTTTTCCTGGCTCAAGAAGAAGCTGCAGCGCTTCGGCAGCGCCTTCGTGCGCCAGCTCTCGGGCACCCAGGTTCCGGACGCGGTCAGCGGCTTCCGCGCGCTGTCGCGCGAGGCGGCGCTGCGCATCAACATCGTCACCTCGTTCAGCTACACCATCGAGATGCTGATCCAGGCGGGCAACAAGCGCATGGCCGTGGCCTCGGTGCCGATCGCCACCAACGGCAAGCTGCGCGAGTCGCGGCTGTTCCGCAACATGCCGGTCTTCCTGGCCCGGTCGGCCGAGACGATCGCCCGCATGTACGCGATGTACCGGCCACTGAAGGTGTTCTCCGCCCTCGGCGCGATCCTGCTGCTGGCCGGCGCGGCGCCGATCGTCCGCTTTCTCTACTTCTATTTCGCTGGCGACGGCTCCGGCCATGTCCAGTCTCTGATCCTCGGCGGCGTGCTGATCCTCGCTGGCTCCATGACGCTGCTGATCGGGCTGCTGGCGGATCTCATCAACTTCAACCGCCGGCTGATCGAGACGACGCTGGAGAAGGTGTCGCGGATCGAGTTGTCGCTGAGCCGCCAGGACAAGGATGGGCCCGCGCACGGAAAGCCGCTCGACACGGCGGCGGTCCGGCGCGCGCTGGACGAGGCGGTGCGGCCAATGGCGGCCGCGGGCGGGCGGGGAGGCCAATCGGATGCGCCTTGATCAGGCTCGCCCGCGCGTCATCTTCGACTCGCATCATCCCAAGCACTATCTGACGGTGCGCCGGCTCGCGCGCCGATGCGAGGCGCATGGCATCGACGTGGTGTGGACGGCCCGCGAGAAGGACGTCCTGGTCGACCTGATGCGCGCCGACGGCAACGATCCGCACGTTTTGACGACCGGGCGCCGGGGTCTCGTGGGCAAGCTCGGTGAACTGGTCCAATACGACTACAAGCTTGCCCGGCTGGCGCGAGAAATGCGCCCCTTCGCCTTGATGGGAAAGGCCGTCTCGCTGGCCCATGTGGGACGGCTGCTGGGCATCCCCAGCCTCCTGATCAACGACGACAGCGCCGCCGCCAACCCGCAATATCGCTATCTGGGCTTCCCGTTTGCCCATCGAATCCTGACGGCCGAATGCCTGGGCGAGACCTATGGTAGGCGGCAGCGGACCTATCCCGGCCTGATGGAGCTGGCCTATCTCCATCCCGATGCCTTCACCCCGGATCCGGCCATCCGCACGGAGCTCGGCGTGGCGCCCGACACGCGCATCTTCCTTATCCGTCTTGTGGCGATGGACGCCTATCACGACGTCCGCCAGCAGGGGATTTCGCGATCGCTACTGGACCGGGTGATCGAGATCTTGCGGCCCCATGGGCAGATCTACATCGTCGCCGAATCGGAGCTGCCCGAGGATTTGACGGAGTTCAGGCTGCCCTGCGGCGCTGAGCGTCTGCACCACGTGCTCGCCGAATGCGATCTGGTGCTGGGCGACGGGCCCACGGTGCCCGTCGAGGCGGCTCTGCTGGGTCGGCCCGCCTTCGCCTTCAGCAGTTACATCCCCAAGAACGCCTATGTGCGGGAGTTGGAACGCCGCTTCGGTTTGATTTGCGGTTACACACCGGGAAACGAGGCCGGTTTTCTCTGCCGCTTCGCGCGGGTCCTCGAAGATCCCGCCAGCCTGCAGCAATGGGCGGAGCGCAGGCAGGCCATGCTGGCGGAGTGGTCCGATCCGACGGATGTGTACTGGGAAGAGCTCGAGCTGGTCTACCGCCGGGCCTATCCCGAAATCGGGGCCGGCGAACCGGCGCTCGCCGATGGCGCCTGACCACAATGCCTCCGATCGGCGTCCGCGAAGCTTTCGTGCATTGGGTCGCGCAACCCACGTTACGGTCCTGGCGGAATTGCCATACCAAGCGGCATCCGAGCTTTTCGACGGCGATATCGTTCCCTGTGCTCGCCGGTTTGCATTAGGGCGGTAAGGCAAAGATGTTTGGGACGCTCCGTTTCTTCTTGGCGTTTCTTGTGGTCGCTCAGCACCTGGCCCTGGCGTACGGGGTCGGGAACATCGCCGTGTTTGGGTTCTTCATTCTGAGTGGCTACCTGATGACAGTGGTCACGCAGACGGTATATGCCGATGCACTCGATCGTTATGCGCTCAACCGATCGCTTCGCATATTTCCGCCCTATCTGGCGGTTCTGTTCGCAACAATCGTAGTGCTCTTGATTCTCCCCATTCCAATCTGGACCCCGGTTGTTCGGGTGCCCGAAACGGTTTTGGAGTGGATCACGAACGTAACGACAATTGGCCTTACGCAGGACTCCATGGGTGCGCGCCCTCTGCCGCACGCCTGGTCGCTCTTCGTTGAGTTGTTCTACTACGCGCTCATCCCGCTCCTGGCCCGAACGCCCCGAACGACCCTCTTGTGGTTCGCAGTTAGCGTCGCCTATGCCGTCTTGGCGTGGGATCTGCCCTTTTACGACCGCTACTTCTCTCTAGCGGCCGGCTCGCTCCCATTCAGCCTGGGTGCGATGATTTTTCACTACGGGGGTCCGACCCGAGAACGGCGCGTTCCCGTACTGCTGGGTGTGATCGTGTTCGCGGTGGTTCTTGCTTCCACCATACTGGTTCCCGACGACCTTGCGCGGTCATTGCATCTCTATCTGGGAATGATCGTCGTTGCGTATCTCGTATTCGCGCTGGCGTCGCGGAACGCGAGCGGATTTCTGAACCGGCTCGATTGCCTGCTGGGCGATCTGGCGTATCCCGTGTTCCTGTGTCACTGGTTGGTGGGCGCCGTTGTTGCCTATGCTTTTGAGCTGCCGCGTTCCGTTGAACTCCTGACCGTGAGCCTGCCTTTCGTCGTGCTTGCTTCATTGGCCATCCGATGGCTCGTGGAACTGCCGCTCGCCTCGGTTCGTGACAGGGTACGGCATTCGGTGGCATCCGCATTGGCTTCCGGGGCCCATCCCTCCGATGGAACTGGCCGGCGCCAGCATGGTCTAGCCGGTGCGCAACGGAACATGGCGGAGCGCCTGCAGCCGGGCACAGCAGCAAGGATGGCGAGGACAGATGGCGCATGAGATGACGCTGCGGGACGAGGGGCGACAACTGCGCATCTGCGTCCTGGCCAATGCGCAGGCCGTCCACACCCGGCGCTGGGCGACCGCCTATGCGGCCCGCGGGCACGAGGTCCACGTGCTGTCCATACGCCACGAAGAGATCGAGGGCGTACGCGTACACGCGGTTTCGGTCGGGCCGGTCAATGCCGCATCGCGGATCTGGACGCTGTTGTCCTATCTGCGTCTCATGCTCGCAGCGCGCGGGCGGCTCAAACGCATCTCGCCCGATGTCGTGCATGCCCACTACACGATTACGCATGGCGTGATCGCAGCGGTCTCCGGGTTTCACCCCCGCATCGTTTCGGCCTGGGGCCGCGACGTCATCTGGGACGGGGCCGGACGGATGCCGACTCCGCTCCGCTGGCTCAACATGTTCGCCTTGCGGCGTTCGGATCTGGTCTGCTCGACCAGTCGCTTCATGTGCGCCCACGTGAACGCCTTCATGCCGCCCGGCCGCGAGGTCCAGCATGTGCCGTTCGGCGTCGATCCGGATGTATTCGCGCCCGCTCGGGACGACGGAGATCGTGGGGACAACCAGGTGCGGATCGGATTCGTCAAGACGCTGAAGCCGAAATACGGACCTGACATCCTGATCCGTGCCATGCCGCAGATCCTGTCAGGCGTACCCGGCGCACAGCTGATCATCGCCGGTCGAGGTCCGATGCGGCGCGAGCTCCTGGAGCTTGCGCGAGAGCTTGGCGTGGCGGATCGCGTTGAGTTCCTTGGATTCGTCCCGCATGACGAGGTTGCGGGCTTGATGCGCACCTTCGACGTCTCCGTCAATTGTTCGGTGTTCCCGTCCGAGTCGTTTGGCGTAGCAATCCTCGAAGCCTCGGCCTGCGGCGTGCCGGTGGTGGTGACGCGGGTCGGCGGCGTAACAGAGGCCTGTCAAGACGGCGAAACCGGCCTCCTGGTTGAGCCGCGCTCCAGCGAGGCCCTGGCGCGCGCAATCATCCACCTTGCGGAGGATCCGGCATCGCGGTCGCGCATGGGGCAGGCCGGCCGGGCATTCGTGGTCGAAAACTACCAGTGGGCCGCCTGCGTCGACCGGATGCTGACTTGCATGACAGAAATGCTCGGGCGTTCCGAGCGACAAGAGGGGCAAGAGCCGTGGGCGGAACTTGTCGCAGACCGGAAATGACGGCGCTGCACAAGTCCAACCTCCTCTTTCAGAGTGAGCAGCATCCGCTGGTCGCGGAGAGCTTTCCCGACTT
>JASJBI010000028.1 GCA_030066595.1 Alphaproteobacteria bacterium
CGGTGGTCGCCCGCGCCAACCAGCATGCCACCTATCCGGCCCGCTTCCAGCTCGTCGCCGCCATGAACCCCTGCCGCTGCGGCTATCTGGACGACCCGGCCCAGGCCTGCCCGCGAGCGCCGCGCTGTGCCTTGGAGTACCAGTCGAAGATCTCGGGGCCGCTGTTCGACCGCATCGATCTGCACGTCGACGTCCCGGCGGTGAGCGCGGCCGACCTGACCCTGCCGCCGCCGGCCGAAGGCTCGGCCCAGGTGGCCGAGCGGGTCGCGGCCGCGCGACAGGTCCAGCGCGCCCGCTATGAGAAGGTCGACAGCGAGACGCCCATCCGCAGCAACGCCCAGGCGGACGGGGAGCTCTTGGAAGAGGTGGCGGCACCGGATGACGCGGGCCGCCGGCTCCTCGCCGAGGCGACCGAGAAGATGAAGCTTTCGGCGCGCGGCTACCACCGGGTGCTGCGGGTGGCCCGCACGCTCGCCGACCTCGAGGGCGGCAACGGCGTCCGCCGCCTGCACGTGGCCGAGGCGCTCTCCTATCGGCGCATCACGCTCGCGCGGTGAGCGATCACGCGCAAGCCGTATTGTCCCGGCCATGACGGCGCGGGCGCAACGATTCCGTCGCTTCCTCTACGGTATCGGTGCTCTCTTGGTGCTCGGCACGGTCGCCGGCACCCTCGAGGATCTGTCCTGGGTTCTGGCGCTCGCCGTCCATTTCCGCCCGCACCTTGCGTTCGCCGGCCTGTGTCTTGTTCTCCTCGCACTGGCGGGCCGGCGATGGGGTCTCCTTGCCATTGCTCTGGCGCTTGTCGCCGGCAATGCGGTGCCCCTGATCCCGTATTTTCGGAGCAGCGACGGGGCGGTGGCGGCGACCGGTCCGCAGGTCCGCGTGATCGGCTTCAACCTGCGCAATGTGCACACCGATATCGAGGCCTTTCGCCGGTTCATCATCCGGACAGAGCCCGACATCGTGCTCCTGACCGAATTGCCGCCGGATCCGACCGGCCTCTATGAGGCGATCGCGGACAGACTGCCGTACCGGGTGATCGATCGCCACGTATCGATATTCGACGTCGTGCTGCTCAGCCGGCTCAAGCCCGTCCACTGGCGCATGGATCGCAGCGTGTCGCGGTTCTTGCCGGTGCTGTCGGCAGATCTCTGCGACCAGAGCAGGGATGGCGCCGAGCCACGCTGCCTGCGGCTTCTCGGCCTGCACGCCGCGCGTCCCTTTGGTCGCGGCAGCGCCTGGCAGCGGGCGCAGCTCGAAGCCGCGGCCAAGATGGCCTCGGAACCATCGGACTATCCGACGCTCTTGCTCGGCGATCTCAACCTGACCCCCTGGAGCGCTTCTTTCTCCCGCCTGCTGGCGCGAACGGGTCTGCGCGACAGCGCCGTCGGCCATGGGCTACAGGCGACCTGGCCGTATGGGCTGCCCCTGATCGGCCTGCCCATCGATCATATCCTGGTGAGCCCCGAACTCAGCGTCCGCGATCGCCGCCTCGGCCCCCGCCTCGGATCCGACCACTTGCCGGTGATCGCAGATCTGGCACTGCCGGACTGAGGGTCCGCCGCGGCGCCCGAACCAACGGTACCGGTTCGCAGCAACCCCGTCATAGACACGGTCCCGCAGCGGGCGCGGAACAAGCCAGAACACGCCGAACAGCGACCAGGGCCATCCCAACCGCCGGCGCAGCCATAAGCCCGCGAACGATTTCGTTGCCGAGCGGACACAGGCGGTTCGGGTCTGGCGGCTTCAGCATGATTGCCGAATAGAACTGTCATCTTGATTGACTAGACTGCAAATGCGGTCGCACACGCAATTGCGGCTGGGAGACATCTCGATCGACATCGCACCACCAGGAGGGAGGAACCGGTCAAATGGGGACGATTTCACGACTTATCTCGACCGATCACAGTCGGCGTGTTTGGGGCTTGTTGGTTGCGGGGGCATGTGTCGCCGTATTCGCGGCCGATCGCGCTTGGGCGGACGTCTTGGTCAACGACGATGCAGCGGGCAATCCGAACGAACCCGCTCCCTGCAACGCGGCACCGGACGACTCGACGATCAACGGCGGCGTGGGCATGGCGGCGGCCGGCGACACCGTGACCGTGTGCCCGGGCGTTTATGTGGAAAACGTATTGATCGGTGCCGACAACCTGAAGCTGGTGTCTACCGGCGGCTTTCCGCTGACCATCCTGCAAGGGATTTCGGACAACAGCCAGCTCGGCACGATCGAGATCGATCCCGACACCGACGGGGTGCAGATCGGCGAGATCGGCAAGGGCTTCACCATTGTCGGCATCGACAACGGGTTTCCCGGAATCGAAAACGCCGCGATCTATTTCCAGGGCAGCCATGCGGGCGCGCGGATCCTCGGCAACAAGATCGTCGCCGCCGGAGAGCACGGCCTGCTCACCGAGTTCGGCGCCACGATCTCGGACTTCCGCATCGAGGGCAACGAGTTCGCGGGCCAGACGTTCCTCGGCAACGCACCGGATGGATGCGGCTTCGGCGATCAGTTCACCCAGCCCAATCGGCCACGGCAGCTGGTCGTGATGGGCGGCGGCGCCGGCGGCGGCAACACTTCCGATGTCGCCTTCGTCGACAACCGGATCACCGGCACGGCGGGTGGGCCCAGCCCAACCTGTGGGAACGCCGGAGAACAGGGCAACACGCTCGTGACCATCGACGCCGTCGACGCGAAGATCACCGGCAACCACTTCGCCGGTACCACGGCGCGGTTCGGCACGGCGCTCCGGGCGCGTGGACCCGATACCAAGATCAGGAAGAACACCTTCTCTAGTGCCGGGCTGACGCCTACGGCATGCTACATATTTCTCCAGGAGATCGGCGCCAAGCTCAAGAAAGTGGCCGATCGCAACGCGTTCGATACGGACCCCCTGTTGCTGCCGGATAAGAACGCGACCACGGGCTCGATCTGCGTCGGAAGCCCCGACGATGACGATGATGACGACGATGACGACTGAGCCAAGCGGGGTCCGTTAGCCTGAATCGGGGGCGGGGCGCATACCCCGTCCCCCGAACTTTGGGGCGCGGGTCTTGAGGGAGTCCGATTGAACGGAGCGTAACCGGGAACTGTGAGCGGAATCGGGGATAAATGCCGAATAAGCACTGTATAAGTATTGGAATCAATCTGTACAAATATTCAGACTTATCCACAAGAAAATGAGCCCAGTTGTACTTTTTTGCTTGCGTCCTGTCCCAGAATAGGTAAAGTAACTCCTGCACGACGACGGGTTTACGGACTTGGAAGCGTGCATCGCCAGGAAGCCGTTAGGCGGAATGGCACGAGAGGCGTCAGGATCGTCCTTCGGGACATGTTGTGCGGACCCCGCGTCCAAACTGCACCTGACGCCTCTTCCGTGCGTGCCGGCTAGTCCGGATTTCTCCCGATCATCGCCCACAATCGGTGCGGCACCGCGAGCGGTTCCTTCGGGACGTCGGCCCGGTGCGTTCGGTAGTCGGCTGCGGTGCGGCCGAAGTCCACCACAGTCGTCATGGCCAAGACATGGGCTCCGAGGCCCGCCTCGGACAATGCCCGGTCGCGCGGACTATACTAGGAAAACTCCCAGATACGGATGCCAGAGGGAGACGCATGACCAAGGCCACCCTCGACCGTCGACCGACCAGCCAAGCGCTTTCCGAGCCCGCATCCTTGCGCCTGTTGATGGATCGCATGCTGATCCGTCTCGGGCGTTGGCTTAGGGCGGCTGGCCACGACACGGCGTTCGACGCGCACCGGACCACCGATCGGGCGCTCTTGGAACGCGCTGTCCTCGAGGACCGGCGGCTGATCACCTGCGACCGCAAGCTCGCGGAATTCCGGAAGGCACCGGGCCGGGTGGTCATCGTGGCCGGCGCCGGGGTCGCTGCGGCGGCCGCGGATCTTTCCAGGGAACTCGCGGTCGACTGGCTGTTCCGGCCGTTCTCCCGCTGCCTCTTGTGCAACACCCCCGTCGAAAAAGCCGATCCAGCCTCGGACTGGCCGGGAGAAGCGCCCGCAAACGCGCCCGGCCCGCTGACCCGTTGTCCGTCTTGCGGCAAGCTCTATTGGCAAGGGGGCCACGCCGAGCGCATGCGCGCGCGGCTCGAGGCCTGGCATGCCGGCCGCTTTTTCTGATCAGATCAGGCCGAAGGCACGCGCCCGGTCGAGCAACCGCTTGGCCGTGGAATAGGTCGGCAGCTCCACCATGTTGCCGTCGAGCTCGACCCCGTGCGCGCCGGCCTCCCGCGCGCCCTCGAAGGCGGCGACGAGGCGCTGGGCCTCGGCGATGGCATCGGGCTGTGGCGTGAGCTCCCGGTTGATGATCGGGGCATGCGCGGGAACGACGGCGCTCTTGGCGGTGTAGCCAAGCCGGCGCGCCGTTCGCGTCTCGGCGATCAGGCCGTCCTCGTCCCGCCAGGTGTAGGGGCAATCGATCGAGGTCACGTCTGCGGCGGCGCATTCGGCATGAAATCGGGCCCGGACATAGGCGAGCTCCTGTCCGTCGCGGCCGCGTTCGGCGCCGAGATCGGCGGCCATGTCCTCACTGGCCACCAGGCAGGCGGCAACGCGCGGGCTCGCCTTGGCGATGGCGTAAGTCTGCATCAGGCCCCGGGCGCTTTCCACATTGGGGACGATCTCGGTGCGGCCCTCTGGCAGGCGATGCGCACGCTCCAGCCGGGTGATGGCGTCGTCGAGCGCGGCGACATGGCCAGGTTCGGAAACCTTGGGCAGATAGATGACCGGCGGAGCGCCGCGCATGACCGCGGCGAGGTCCTCCATCCCGTCCTCCCACAGCGGATTGATGCGCACGGCCGCGACGCGGCCGGCCGCGGTCCAGGCGCGGATCACGTCCGGGCTGATCTCGCGCGCGGCGGCACGCCGGTCCGGTGGGGTGAAATCCTCGAGCTCCTGGCACAGCACGTCGGCGCCGCAATGCGTGGCCGCCGTGAGCGCGGCTTCATCGCCGCCGGGCACGAACAGCCACGAGCGCCGCAGCCCGACCGGAATCGGCGCGGCGTCTGAGGGCATGACCGATCAGTCCGTTGCGGAGTCGACGATGGCGAACACCTCCTGGGCCGCCTCGACCCCGCGAAGCTCGTGCGCGCCCAGCGACTTGAGCGGCCGTTCGCAGGTCCGCGCGAACTCGGCCGAGACCAAGAGCCGTTCGCCGGTGCTCTTGGTCAACTGCTCGATCCGGGTCACCTGGTTGACCGCGGGGCCGATGACGGTGAAGTCCAGCCGATTGGACGCGCCGATGTTGCCATAGATCACGTCGCCGACATGGAGTGCGATTCCGAAGTCCAGCATCGGCTGACAGGCGAGCCCGCGGCGTTCGTTCAGCGCTGCCATCCGCGCCTCGGCCTTGAGGGCCGCGTCCACGGCCCGGTTGCAGACATAGTGGCGGAAGGCTGCGTCATCGACCGGAAAGATCGCCAGGACGGCATCGCCGATCAGCTTGAGCACCTCGCCGCCGTTTTCCTCGATGGCGCCGATCATGCACTCGAAATAGTCGTTGAGGACGGCCATCAGATCGTCGCGCCCCATGGCATCCGACATGGCCGTGAAGTTGCGCAGATCGCTGTACCAGACGACCGCCCGCATGGTGAGCCCGCCGCCGCGCGTGATCTCGCCGGCCAGCACCCGCTCGCCGGCCGAATGACCGAGATAGGTGTCCAGCAGCGTCCCGGCCATGCGGCGGTGGGCGTGGATCTCGAGGATGGCGGCCAGCGGCGGAACCAGGGCGTGTAAAGTTTCGATGCAGCGGTCCGAGAACCCCTCCGGGTGATCCGAGGCAAAGCTGATGAAGTTGATGGAACCGTCGCTGAACGGCACCGGCAGGCCGATATAGTCGGTCCCGCCCTGCCCGCGCAGATCCTTCAAGATCGTGAAATCGAGGGGCACGTCCGGATCCATAAGGCGCCGACGGATCGGGGCGCTGCCCTCGTGGATCTTGCGAATCGGGCTGTCCAGATACTCGGTCCGGTCCAGGATCTCGTGCCCCCGATCGACCTGCTCGGCGGCGGACATGCCTGGGCGCCAGAGATAGCCGGTGGCGACGATCTGCGGATGCAGCACCCGAATGCTGGCTGCCATCCGAAGAAGCGGCGTGCCGGCCGCCACAAGCCGCTGGCACAGCTTGCCGAGAAGCTTGCCGGACCGTCCGATCTGCTTGCCGTCGCTCAAGAGCCATTCGACCAGATCTGCGCCGGCCGAATCGCGACCCGCGACGGGGGCAGCTTCTTTAGTATCGGTCTGCGTCTGCATGACAGCCCAGAATCGATGCGTCCTTCATTTGGCCGACCAACCCCGCTATCGGCCAGCCAGCAGATGCCAATCCGCAGGGAGCCCGGACAGGCAGCGGGACGGCGCCGGCCTCCCGAACGGGGAAGCCGGGCCAGGGGGTTGACCCGCTTGGAATATCGTCTCATCTAAACGCCTATACAAGGGGCGCGCCCCCGCCCACCTGGAGGACCGGCTATGCAGATCTGGACCGAGCCGACGCCGAATCCGGCGACCCTGAAGTTCCTGACCGGCGCGGCCGTCATGCCGTCCGGCACGGCGAACTTCCCGACGCCCGAGTCCGCGGGCCGCTCGCCCTTGGCCGAGGCGCTGTTCCGCATCGACGGCGTGACCGGCGTATTCCTGGGTGCGGACTTCATCACCGTGGCGAAGGCGGACGAGGCGGATTGGGATGCGCTGGAGCCTGCGTTGACCGCCGCCATTGCAGATCATTTCGCCAACGGCCGGCCCGTCTTGACGGCGGCCGGCGAGGACGAGACGGCCGCCGAGGATGGCGCAGACGGGGAGATCGTCGCCCAGATCCGCGAGCTGCTGGATACGCGAGTCCGGCCTGCGGTGGCCATGGACGGTGGCGATATCGTCTTTCAGGGCTATGAGGACGGCGTCGTCTATCTCTACATGCAGGGCGCCTGCGCCGGCTGTCCGAGCTCGACGGCGACCCTCAAGATGGGCATCGAGAACATGCTGAAACACTACATCCCCGAGGTCGTCGAGGTGCGCGCGGCGATGTAGGGCAGCGCGTGCCGAATCCTGTGAGGCCGCCCCTGCATTAGGGCGGCCTTTCTGCGTTCTTGGAGCCGCAGACTTCGAATAGCAGTCAGAGGGACATCTTATGGGCGAAGCGCTGGAGGCTGCGGCGCTCGATCTGATCTTTCGAGACGCGCGCACGCACAACGCCTGGACCGACAGGCCGATCTCGGACGACACGCTCCGAGCCCTGTTCGAACTTCTGAAGATGGGGCCGACGAGTGCGAATTGCTCGCCGGCGCGATTCCTGTTTCTCAGGAGCCGCGAGGCCAAGGAACGGCTGCGGCCGGCGCTGACCCAGGGCAACCTGGACAAGACCATGGCGGCTCCCGTTACGGCCATCATCGGCTACGATCTGGAATTCTACGAGGAGCTGCCGCAGCTTTTCCCGCACACGGATGCGCGTTCCTGGTTCGCCGGCAAGCCCGAACTGATCGCCACGACGGCCTTTCGGAACGGCACGCTGCAGGGAGCCTACCTGATCATCGCCGCGCGGGCGGTAGGCCTCGATTGCGGGCCCATGTCGGGCTTCGACAACGCCAAGGTGGACGCAGAGTTCTTCCCCGGCGGTCGGGTCAAGTCCAACTTCCTCTGCAATCTGGGTCATGGCGACCCGGCGGGGTTGTTCGGGCGCAGTCCGCGGTTCGACTTCGATCAAGCCTGCCAAATCCTGTAAGGACCGCTGAAGATCAGGCAGGCGGCATCATCGGTCGGGGCAGATCCGCGTCCGCGTACAGCCTGGGATAGTCCGCTGGCGCGTTGAAGAGCTGGTAGTGCCACCACTCGTTGCTATAGAAGTCCCAGCCGGCGCTGGTCATGATGCCCATGAGCAGCAGGCGGTTGCGGATCGCCGATTCGGAGATCTCGGTATTGCCATGGCGCGAACGCGATGTGAAAGCGTCGAAATCGGTGCCCATATCCAAAGCGGTCCCGGTGCCGTCGACCAGCGTCAGGTCCACGGCGGCGCCGCGGCTGTGCGGTGAGCCCTGTTCGGGATGGGCCAGGAAGTCCGGATCGGGTGTATGGTGCCACAATACCCACTGGGCCTCGGTCGGACGGAAGGCGTCGAAGATGCGCAGCCGGAGCCCGATGTTGGCGGCCAGCCGGACCGCTTCGGCCAGCATCGCCGCGGCGTCCGCGTGCAGGTAGCAGTCGGCCCGGGCGTAGACTGGCTGTCCGGTGAAATTGTTCGCGGTGGCGTATCTGAGGTCGATTTCGACTTGATGCGTCGCGGCCGTGACGGGGACGAGCGACATGAACCCTCCGAACCAGTTGCAGGCCGAGTCTAGCATCAGCGCACCGTCCGCGGGACTCGCCTGGTCAGAGCCATGAGGATCCTGGCTTTCGATACGGCCATGAATGCATGTTCGGCGGCGGTCTCTGCCGACGGTCAAGTGCGCGCCCGCGAGCGCGTACCCATGGAACGGGGGCATGCCGAAGCGTTGATCCCCATGGTGACGCGCGTCATGGCCGAGGCTGGGCTGCGCTATGCCCAGCTCGATCGGATCGCGGTTACGGTCGGGCCGGGGGCCTTTACAGGGCTGCGCATCGGACTGGCCGCCGCCCGCGGGCTCGCGATCGCGGCCGGCATACCGGTCTCGGGCGTGACCACGCTCGAGGCGCTGGCGCACGGGGCCGACGCGGGGCTGAGATCAGGGCGTCCGGTGTTGGCGGTCATCGACGCCAAGCGCGCCGATGTGTATGCCCAACTCTTCGATCCCGGCCTGCGGCCGCTTTCGCAGCCCCAGTCGCTGTTGCCGGATGAGCTGCCGGCCACGCTTGCCGATCCGGGTCGGCCGATGTTGCTGGTCGGCGATGGCGCCTCGCGCGCGGCGCCGGCGCTGATCGCGGCAGGTCTCGAACTCGAGGTCGCATCCGAGAGCCAAACTCCAGACCCAGCGGTTGTGGCAATGCTGGCCGCGGGGCGTACGGACGCCGACCAGCGGTCGGCCGTCCCGCTCTATCTCCGCCCTCCACAGGCGACCCGCCCGGCCCATGGCGGCCGGCTCAGACCATGACCGGATCGCGCGATGCCGAGCCGAAGATCCGTGCGGCCGGAATGGCGGATCTCCACCTGCTCGTTGCGTTGCACGCACGCTGTTTCGATGATGGCGCCGCGCTGGGCGAGCCATGGGATGCGCGCGCCATAGCCGAGATCCTGAGTATGCCCGGCACCTTCGGTCTGCTGGCGGACCATTGTCGAACGCCATGCGGACTGGCCATCGTCCGCGTCACCGTTGACGAGGCCGAATTGCTGACCATCGGCGTCGACCCCGCGCACCGCGGCGCCGGCGTCGGAAGCGCGCTTCTGTGGCGGGCGCTGGCCGCTGCAAGGTCCGAGGGGGCCAAAGACATGTATCTCGAAGTCGCAGAATCCAACCGCGCGGCCATCGCGCTCTACGTCAAGTCTGGATTCGAGGATTGCGGCTTCCGGCGCGGATACTACGCCGCCCGGGATCGTATCCCGCGATCGGTCTCGGCTATTGTCATGGCACGAGAGACCAGGGATCTGTCGTCTCCCGGCAATCCGGGCGCAGTTTCTGCGGGTAGTCTCACTTGAATATACAAGATCTAAGTAATTCTCAGTATTGAATATAGAAATTGGAAGACTATCTTTGTATTGTCCCGATTCGGATCAGGCAGAGACCGTTTCAAGGTGATCCGGTCGGTACTATATCTGGGGACAAAGGCAACTGGACGATATGGCACAGGAAAAACCTACCGATCAGGATCGGACCAGCGACATGCTTCATCAGACCGTCGACATTGTCGCAGCCTATGTGGCGCGCAATTCGCTACCGGTCGGCGACCTGCCGCGGCTCATCGAAGAAGTGCACAAGTCACTCACGGCGCTGGGCGGCGAAGCCGAACAGGAGGAACGGCCGCAACCGGCTGTTTCGATCCGGAAATCCGTCACGCCGGACCACATCATCTGCCTGGAAGACGGCAAGAAGCTCAAGATGCTGAAGCGCTATCTGAAGACGACATACGACATGACCCCCGCGGAATATCGCGAACGTTGGGGATTGCCGCAGGACTACCCCATGGTCGCGCCAAATTACGCCAAGCGCCGCAGCGAACTCGCCAAACAGATCGGCCTGGGAACGCGTCCCAACCGTGGGCGACCGAAAGGCCGTTAGCGCGTGGCGAGGCCGCTCCAGCTGTCGTGCTGGAGGGACTTCCCGGATCGTACGGTTATGGCGATAGGCTTGCATCCGCGACTTAGCTATACTGGCGCCCGCCAATGGGAGGGTGGCCGCTGACGTCTGACCAGATGCCGTCGCGACTCGAAAAATTGTGCATGGAACGCGGCATGAAGATGACCGAGCAGCGTCGCGTCATCGCGCGCGTGCTGTCCGAGGCGACGGACCATCCGGATGTCGAGCAGGTCTATCGCAGGGCGACAAAAATCGACCCCAAGATCAGCATTGCCACGGTCTACCGCACCGTGCGCTTGTTCGAAGAGGCGAACATCCTCGATCGGCATGATTTCGGTGATGGCCGATCCCGATACGAGGAGAGCCCGGCGGAACATCACGATCATCTGATCGACGTGCAATCCGGCGAAGTCATCGAGTTCCGCAACGAGGAAATCGAGGAACTTCAGCGCTTGGTCGCGCGAAAGCTCGGATTCGACCTGGTTGGTCACCGGCTCGAACTCTATGGCAAGCGGTCGCGCCGCGGCGAGCACTAGGCCAAGACGATCAAGATGATCAGGCATGCCCAGGACGGGCCGGGGCCGAGGGGAGCGATGTCGACATGGACGCCAACGTAAGTAAGAGGCCCGTCACGCCGATCCGGTCCGGCTCCCTTGAAGTGCGGCTCGCCGAAACTCCGGACGAGCGAGATGCGGCCCAGGCGCTTCGTTACCGCGTCTTCTATGAAGAAATGAATGCTCGACCGAGTGCCGAAATGGCGGCACGGCAGCGTGACTTCGACGGTTTCGACGAGGTGGCCGAACATCTCTTGGTGCTGGACCAGGAGCGGGGAGACGGTCCCGAATCGGTGATCGGCACCTATCGCCTCATCCTGCGCGAGGCGGCGACGAAGGTCGGACGCTTTTACACCGAGGATGAATACGACATCTCCAGCCTGATCGCCTATGACGGCGAGATCCTGGAACTCGGCCGCTCGTGCATCGACAGCGGCTACCGGTCGCGCCAGACTATGTCGTTGTTGTGGAAGGGGCTCGGGGCCTATGTCTGGCACCACGACGTGGAACTGATGTTCGGCTGCGCCAGCCTCCCGGGCACGGATCCCCAAGCCTTGGCGATCCCGCTCGCCTATCTCTACCACAACCACCTGGCGCCGCCCGCGATCCGGCCGCGGGCCGTGCCAGACCGGTTTGTCGACATGAACCTGGCGCCCGCGTCGGAGGTCAAGAACCGGCACGGCTTTTCCTCGCTGCCGCCCGAGATCACCACGCTCCCGCCTTTGATCAAGGGCTATCTCCGGGTCGGCGGCTTTGTCGGCGACGGGGCCGTGGTCGATTATCAGTTCAACACCACGGATGTCTGCGTGATCGTCAAGACCAGCCTGCTCTCGGCGCAATACTATAAGCACTTCGTGGATTTGGGGCCGACACCGCGCGCCCCGGGTTCGGAGCCCGCCGCCGGATGAGGTCTTCCCCGCGCGCCGCCTGCAGGCTAGCGATGTTTGTTCTTTCCTTTGGAATCATTGTTCCGATGATGCTGATCAGCAATGCGCTGCGCCATCCCGTGCGGGAACGATTTGCGCGCGCGTACCATGCTGCTTGCTGCCGTATCTTCGACATTCATGTCGAGCAGCGCGGTGAGATGAGGCAAGAGCGGCCAACGTTGTTCGCCGCCAACCATTGTTCCTATCTCGACATCATCGTGCTGGGCGGGATCGTCAAGGGATCGTTCGTGGCCAAGAAGGAGATCGAGGCGTGGCCGGTCTTCGGCTTCATGGCCGGATTGCAGCGGAGCATCTTCATCGACCGCCGGCCTCGCTATGCCGCCGGCCAGCGGGACACGTTGAGCGAGCGGCTCTTGGACCATGAGAACGTGATCCTCTTTGCTGAAGGCACCAGCAGCGATGGCATGCGGACCAAGCCTTTCAAGAGCGCATTGTTCAGCGTCGCGGAACTAGAGGTAGATGGCCGGCCGCTCGTCATCCAGCCGGTCTCGATCACCTATACCCGTCTTGACGGGATCCCCCTTGGCCGCCACCTACGCCCGCTCATCGCCTGGTACGGCGATATGGAGCTCCTGCCCCATGGCTGGACCTTTCTCGGCCTTGGGCGGCTTACCGTTGTGGTTGAATTCCATCAGCCGGTGACGTTGGATGCCTTCGGCTCGCGCAAGGCATTGGCCGAGCATTGCTCGTCCGTAGTGGCCCAGGGTGTGGCCGCCGCATTGGCTGGCCGAACGCGGTCTGATGGGCTGCGTCCTGAGGGTGGGCCGGCGCCGCTGTTGGAATCGCCCGTCGTGTCCGCCTGACCACTGCGAAAGTTGGCCATGTCCAAAACGCTCCACATCAAGACCTATGGCTGCCAGATGAATGCGTATGACTCCGCCCGGATGACGGACGTGCTTGCCCCACTGGGCTATCAGGCTGTCGATCGGGCGGACGATGCCGACATGGTGATCCTCAACACCTGCCATATCCGAGAGAAGGCCACGGAGAAGCTGTTCTCGGATCTCGGTCGGCTGCGCCTTGTGCAGGAGGCTAGATTGGCGAGTGGCCGCCGCATGATCCTCGCCGTGGCCGGCTGTGTCGCGCAGGCGGAAGGGGTCGAGATCATGCGCCGCGCACCCCATGTAGACATCGTGTTTGGACCACAGACCTACCATCGCCTGCCGGAAATGGTGGCGCGGGCCGGGCGAAACGCCGACCGGCGAAGCGCCGGCATCCTCGACACCGATTTCCCGGTCGAGCCCAAGTTCGATCACTTGCCGGCCAATGGTGGCGAGCCCGGCCCAAGCGCCTTTCTGACGATTCAGGAGGGGTGCGACAAGTTCTGCACCTTTTGCGTCGTGCCCTATACCCGGGGCGCGGAGTACTCCCGCCCCGTGGCGGACATCATCGCCGAGGCGCGCCGCCTGGTCGCCGGAGGCGCACGCGAGATCACGCTCTTGGGCCAGAACGTCAACGCCTATCACGGTGCGGCGCCGGACGGGCGCGACTGGCGGCTGGGGCGCTTGATCCGGGCGCTTGCGGAGCTGGCGGGGCTCGACCGGATCCGGTATACGACCTCCCACCCCCGTGACATGGACGAGGAGCTGATCCGCGTTCATGGCGAGGTGGATGCCTGTATGCCCTACCTCCATCTGCCGGTACAGTCGGGCTCGGATCGTGTGCTCGAGGCAATGAACCGCAAGCACCGGGTCGACGACTACCGACGCGTTGTCGAGCGCCTGCGCGCGGCGCGCCCGGATATTGCTTTGTCGTCTGATTTCATTGTGGGTTTCCCCGGGGAAACCAAGGCCGACTTCGAGGCGACCTTGCGGCTGGTCCGGGAGGTGGGATTCGCGCAAGCCTATTCGTTCCGATACAGCGCCCGGCCGGGAACACCCGCCGCATTGCTGGGCAACCGGATTCCCAAGTCGGAGGCGGGGCAGCGCCTGGCGGCACTCCAGGATCTCTTGCAGCAGCAGCAGGACAGCTTCAATGATGCGACCGTGCACCAGGTTGTGCCGGTCCTGTTCGAGCGGAGAGGCCGGCATCCGAGCCAGATCGTCGGGCGGAGCCCACATTTCCAGCCCGTCCATGTGGCCGCCGACACTGCGCAGATCGGAACCGTCGCCGATGTGCGCATCGTGGGCCGGACGAAGCACGGCCTGATCGGTGCTTTGGCCGACGCCTCGTGCGACGCGCCGGTTCCTGTGCGGGAGGCCATCGCATGAAGGCGCCTGCGAGGCGGACCAGCCAGCGCGCCAAGTCCGCAGACACCGTGCAGCTGGAGTTTGCCGACAATTCCTTGCTGCCGCCTCTCTACGGAGAGCACGACAGCCATCTTGCCCGCATCGAGCAGGAGTTGGGGATTTCGCTGACACCGCGGGGCAATCGGGTGGCGATCGCCGGTCCGGTCGAGGCGGTGGCCGCGGCGCGGGCCGCGCTGATGGCGCTCTACCAGCGCCTGGAAAAGGGCATGTCGGTCGACCAGGGGGACGTGGACGCTGCGCTGCGAATGGCCTCGGCCACAGAGGATGATGGCGACGGAAAGGCCGGCCCGGCGATCGCCCAGTGGGCGGATGGCGAGGCAACCATTCACACGCGCAAGCGCGCAATCTCGCCGCGGTCGCCGCGACAGGCCGATTATGTGCGGGCGCTTGAGCAAAACGAGCTGGTCTTCGGACTTGGTCCCGCTGGAACCGGCAAGACCTACTTGGCCGTGGCTATGGCGGTGGCCATGCTGGTCAAGGGCGAAGTCGACCGTATCGTGCTCTCACGTCCGGCGGTGGAAGCGGGCGAACGCCTGGGGTTCCTGCCGGGTGACCTGCGTGAGAAGGTGGATCCCTATCTGCAGCCGCTCTATGACGCGCTCTACGACATGCTGCCGGCTCAGCAGGTGCGCAAGCGCCTCGATGCCGGCGAGATCGAGATTGCGCCGCTGGCGTTCATGCGCGGACGGACCCTGTCCCATGCCTATGTCATCCTGGACGAGGCCCAGAACACGTCGCCCATGCAAATGAAGATGTTCTTAACCAGATTGGGCGAAGATTCCCGCATGGTTGTCACGGGCGACATGAGCCAGATCGACCTGCCGCCAGGCGTGCAGTGCGGTCTCGTGGATGCCCTGACGTTGCTCGAAGGCATTGAAGGTGTTGCCTTCACCCATTTCACCGAGGCCGATGTGGTCAGGCATCCTCTGGTGCGGCGGATCGTTGGCGCATATGATGCCCGAGAAGCGCGCCGACCCGGGCACCGTGGGAAGGCGGAACAGGAGCCTCGGTCATGATCGGCGCGGTAGGGGACGCCGTGGTCGAGTCCACGCATTTGGATAGCAACGCCGATACGGCGGAGGAAGCGGACGAGCCTGAGCCGAACCGGGTGGCCGTCGCCATCCGCGATCAGACCTGGCAGGCTGTGTCAAATCTGGATGCCGTCGGATTGTGTCGTCGTGCGGCGGCTGCGGCGCTGGCCGGCGCGGGCGATCGGGCGCCCGACAACTGTGAAATCAGCATCGTGCTGGCAGACGACACCTTCGTTCGCGAGCTGAACCGAGACTACCGCGGGATCGACCGACCGACGAACGTTCTGGCCTTTCCTGCCTCTGAAGATCCAGCCGTGCCGGAGGCGCCGCTGCTCGCCGGTGACGTGGTCATCGCGCGGCAGACGACCACCGCGGAAGCCGCCTTCCAAGGCAAGCCGCTGGCCGACCACCTGACCCATCTGGTCGTGCACGGGGTTCTGCATCTCTTCGGATTCGATCATCAATGTGAAGACGCCGCCGCAGAGATGGAACGGCTCGAGATCGCCGTCCTCGGGCGGCTCCGGGTGCCGAACCCCTACGCCTTGGACACAGGCCCGGCAGACCGTGCGAGCCCCGGCGGAGATTGCCCGCCGATATGAGCGAAACGGAGTCAAGCATGTCGTCCGCCAACCGGCCGGGCGCGGGCCAGGACGGCTCGCTCGTCCAGACCATCTGGACATGGTTGCGCGGCGGCCGCCGCCGCCGCAACGGCGAGCATTTGCGCGACGCGATCGAGGAGCTGATCGAGGAGGAAGAGGGGGCGGATGCGGAGATCGAGAGCGACGAGCGTACGCTTATCAAGAATATCCTAGACCTCCACGATCAGACCGTGGAAGACGTGATGGTGCCGCGCGCCGACATCGTCTCGATCGAGGAGACCGCCTCCCTGGACGAAATCGTTACCCTGGTTCGGGAGAGCTCGCATTCGCGGATCCCCGTGTATCGGGGCAATCTGGATGACGTTCTGGGCATCGTTCACATTCGTGACGTGATCGATTGTTTGCACGGCCGGAAGAGCTTCGATCTCGCCTCCATCCTGCGCGAGGTGCTGTTCGTGGTGCCCTCCATGCGCATCCTCGACCTACTGATCGAAATGCGTACCACCCGCAAGCACATGGCTCTTGTGGTCGACGAATTCGGCGGGATCGACGGCCTGGTCACCATCGAGGACCTGGTCGAGGAGATCGTCGGCGAGATCGAGGACGAACATGACAAAGTTGCGGGCCCGGACCTGCAGGAAAGTCAGGACGGCGCCCTGGTCGCGGATGCGCGCGTACCGATCGAGGAACTCGAAAAGAGATACGGCCCGGTGCTGTCAGAAGAGGAACGCGAAGACATCGACACCCTGGGAGGGCTCGTGTTTGCCCTCGCCGGCCGGGTACCGGCGCGCGGCGAGTTGCTGACGCATCCGTCGGGGCTCGAGTTCGAGGTTCTGGAGGCTGATCAGCGCCGTATCAAGCGGTTGCGCGTGGCCAAGCGCCAGCAGCACGCGCCGCAGTCGTAATGGTTTTTGCCCGGCTCGCCGGCGGCGCAACACCGTCCATGTCTCTTGCGGGGCGCGTGGCTGCGTTGACGGGGATCCGCCGCTACGGACTCGCCTTCCTCCTGGGCATGGCGGCGGCGGCCGCACTGCCGCCGATTTACGCCGTCCCCCTCTTATTGCCCGCCTTCGTTGGCCTGCTCTGGCTGATCCAGGCGAGCCCAAACTGGCGCGCCAGCGCATGGATCGGCTGGTGGTTCGGCCTCGGTCATTTCGCCGTCGGCACCTATTGGATTTCGATATCCCTGCTGGTCGATGCGGCCCGGTTCGCTTGGCTGATCCCGTTCGCGGTGTTCGGCATCTCCGGATACCTCGCGCTTTACCCTGCCCTGGCCGCCGTTGCCACGCATGTCAGTCGGACCCGCGGCGTCGGTCGCGTCCTGGTCTTCGCCGCCGCGTGGTTTGCTGCCGAATGGCTGCGCGGCGTCGCCTTGACCGGGTTCCCTTGGAACCTGATGGGAACCGTTTGGGCGTTCTCCGACGGCATGATCCAGATCACCTCGGTCATCGGCGTCCTGGGTTTGGGTTTCGTGACGGTGCTGCTGGCCGCGCTGCCGGCGGTTTCGCTTGGTAGGCTGGACGGAATCGGCTCCAACCGTGCCCGGCCGCGGGGTTGGCAGGTCTGCGTCGTCATTTGCGCGGCGCTCGCCGGCCTCTGGGGATTCGGCGCGGTTCGGCTCGCCGGCGCCGAGACGGTGACCGTCCCCGATATCCGCCTGCGCATCGTGCAGCCCAATATCGCCCAGAAGAACAAGTGGCGGCCGGATCTCATGGAACGGAACTTCGCGCATCATCTGCGCCTGAGCACCGCGCCGGGATTCGAGCGGACGACCCTGGTCATTTGGCCGGAGGCGGCCGCAACGTTCCCCCTTGCGACCCGCCCGGCGCGGCGCGCCGCGATGACGATTGCCGTGCCCAAGGGCGGCTATTTGATCACCGGTGCGCCGCGAACCACGATGGCCGGCGTTTCGCCGCCGCAACTGTGGAACAGCGTCTATGCCATCGACGAGGCCGGCGAGGCGGCGGCAATCTACGACAAACACCACCTGGTGCCGTTCGGCGAGTATCTTCCGCTCCGCGATATCCTCAAGAGCGCGGGCATCGACAAGATCGCACCTGGGGCGCTGGATTTCTCGCCGGGGCCCGGCCTGGCGACGCTCGGCCTGCCGGGATTGCCGCGGCTCAGTCCGCTGATCTGCTACGAGGTGATATTTCCGAGCCGCGTAATTGCGCCCGGCGCACGCCCGGGCTGGCTGCTCAATGTGACGAACGATGCCTGGTTCGGCCGCAGCAGCGGACCCTACCAACACCTTGCGAGCGCCCGCATCCGTGCCGTCGAGGAGGGATTGCCGTTGGTTCGTGCCGCCAATACGGGGATTTCTGCGGTCGTCGATTCCCACGGCCGGGTGACGGCACGGTTGGGCTTGAATGAGGAGGGGGTAATCGATGCGGCGCTGCCGGCGGCTGTGCCTACGCTTACTCTGTTCGCGCGATATGGCAACTGGATCGCGCTGCTGATCGCAGGCGCCGGTGTGCTGATAGGATTATGGGTCGGACGAAGGGTCTGACATTCGGGCGAGTCGACATCTTCGCAAACTGGTATATTGTCAGCAATCTTGAGGGCAGCGAAGATCACACGCGCTGCGGTTGTCGTGCAATCCGTTTCGGTGTGATCTTCGTCACGGGTTGAGACAATGTGGTATACAAACGAATTTGGGTGTATACACATGAATTGTTCGGTTGCCTGAATACACTGGTATGAGCGACTTGCGCGACTAGCAGTAGGAGAGGAGTGTTCGCCCCGTGAATACAGAAGCTCGGAGATATGGGCGAAAGGGAAGCCCGGACGGGAAGCCCAGACCCGTTGACGTTCACGTCGGCAGTCGGGTACGGCTGCGTCGGACGATGCTGGGAATGAGTCAGGAAAAGCTCGGCAAGGCCATCGGCCTCACGTTCCAACAAGTCCAGAAGTATGAGCGCGGCGCGAACCGGATCGGTGCCAGCCGCCTCTTCGAGCTCAGCAAAGTGTTGGACGTACCCGTGTCCTTTTTCTTTGATGATATGCCTCCGGAAGTCTCCGAAACAGGCGGCCGACGGGTTGCCGGGTTGGCAGAGGAGACCGACGCCTACGAATACGACCCCATGGCGAAGCGGGAGACGCTGGAATTGGTTAGGGCTTACTACAAGATACGCGATGCGAAGGTGCGCAAGCGGGTCTTCGAGTTGGCCAAGGCGCTCGCCAAGTCGGGGGACGTCGAACACTAGGCGGAACGGCGCGCAGCCGGGTTTCTACTTGACGCGCTAACGAAAGGTTGTAACAAGACCCCCGCCCGGTCAATGGCGCTGGGCGCGGTGTGCCTGTGCTGTCGATGGACGCAAATGCGGGCCGGGCCGCCCATCGATGCTGCCGTTAGCCAGCACGAAGTCCTGCAGCGCAACCTGCCGAATAGAGACAAGGAGTGAACGTGGCAAGGTCTGATTACCTGTTCACGAGCGAGTCCGTTTCCGAAGGCCATCCGGACAAGATCTGCGACCGTATCTCCGACGCTATCGTCGATGCGTTTCTAACGGCCGATCCGCACGCCCGGGTTGCCTGCGAGACCCTTGTGACGACCAATCGCATCGTTCTCGCCGGCGAAGTGCGAGGACCGGAGACGATTTCCGCCAAGGTCATGGAGAATATCGCCCGCGAGTGCGTCAAGAACATCGGCTATGAGCAAGAGGGCTTTCACTGGCAGCGTGCCGCCGTGGAGGTCTTCGTGCACGAACAGTCGGCGGACATTGCCAAGGGCGTGGATGCGGCCGGCAACAAGGACGAGGGGGCGGGCGATCAAGGCATCATGTTCGGCTACGCCTGCCGAGAGACCGATGCGCTGATGCCGGCGCCGATATACTTCTCGCACGCGATCCTGCGGTCCCTTGCGGAGGCCCGCCATTCCGGGGCGGAACCCGGGCTGGGACCCGACGCCAAAACGCAGGTGACCTTGCGCTACGAGCACGGCAAGCCCGTCGCGGCGAAGTCTGTCGTGCTGTCGACCCAGCACGATGACTCCCTCGATCAGGACGAAGTCCGGGAGATTGTGCGCCCCCACGTCGTCAACGTGCTGCCGGACGGCTGGATGTGCCCGGATGACGAATTCTACGTCAATCCCACCGGTCGCTTCGTCGTCGGCGGGCCAGACGGGGACGCTGGCTTGACCGGACGCAAGATCATCGTCGACACCTATGGCGGCGCCGCGCCCCATGGCGGCGGCGCGTTTTCAGGCAAGGATCCCACCAAAGTCGACCGATCGGCTGCCTATGCCGCGCGCTATCTGGCGAAGAACGTCGTGGCGTCCGGCTTGGCGGAGCGCTGCACCATCCAGCTGTCTTACGCGATCGGCGTCTCCAAGCCACTGTCCCTTTACGTCGAAACCCATGGCACGGGCCAAGTCCCGGAGGCGCGTCTCGAGTCGGCGATCGGCGAACTCATGGACCTGAGCCCGCGCGGCATTCGCCAGCATCTGAACTTGTCTCGTCCGATCTATGCGCGGACCGCGGCCTATGGCCATTTCGGACGCGAGCCCGAGCCGGATGGCGGCTTTTCCTGGGAACGGTTGGACCTGGTCGAGGACATCCGCTCGGCGGTCAACGGCGCCTGAGTTGGCCGGTCGCGTTGTTGCGGCCGCTTCAGACCGAAAGACGCCCGTTCCCGTCGAGCTTCGCCACCAGCGCCACGGAAGCCAACAGTCCAGCCATGACGCCATCGGCGGAAGACGAGAGTTCCGTCCCGGGTTCGGGGCCCTCTCGCCGTCGGTCCCTGTACGGTCGCCGGCGCGGCCGCAAGCTCCGTCCTGGGCGCCAGCGCCTGGTCGACGAGCTGTTGCCCAGGCTGCGCGTGCCGCTGCCTTCGACGTCGGGCGAATTGGATCCATTCGCGATGTTCCAGCCCGGACCAGGGGGCATTTGGCTGGAGGTCGGGTTTGGCGGCGGTGAACATCTTGCCGCTCAGGCGGCGCTCAATCCCGACATCGGCTTCATCGGCTGCGAACCCTATCTCAACGGCATCGCCGCCTTGCTTGCGCAGATCGAACAGCAGGCGCTCGGCAATATACGGATCCACGATGATGACGCGCTCGCGCTGATCGCCGCGCTGTCCGCGGGCTCCGTGGGACGCGTCTTCGTCTTGTTTCCCGATCCCTGGCCCAAGGCACGGCATGCGAAGCGGCGGTTCATCTGTGCAGAAGCGCTCGACCAACTGGCTCGTGTGATGGTCGACGGTGCGGAACTTCGCTTGGCCAGCGACGATGCGGGCTACGTACGCTGGACCTTGTCGCAGATCTGGGCGCACGGGGCTTTTGCGTGGCTGGCCGAAGGCCCTGCGGACTGGCGCACCCGGCCGTCCGACTGGCCGGAAACGCGATACGAGGCAAAGGCCAGGCAGGCCGGCCGTTCCAGCACATATCTTCGATTTCGCCGTCGGCCGCGCAAGGGCGCCGGGACGGCCCGGGAAGACGGCCAAATGCCTTGAAGCGGGCCGGCAAATCGCTATATTCAACAAAAATACCCATAGGGCGCCGCAAGGAGCCCAGCAAAAAAGGGTGGGCCGAAGGCCCACCTTTTTGTTTATCCGCATGCAAGGAGTGGACTTGGTGTCGGAGAGCGCGCTGGAACGCCGCGTTGCTGAGCTGGTCGAGCCAATGCTGACGGGAATGGGCTACGAGCTGGTTCGCGTGCGCATGTCGGCCGGTGGCGGACGGACGCTTCAGATCATGGCCGAGCGGGCCGACCGGAGCTCGATGACGGTCGACGATTGCGCCGACATCAGCCGGGCCGTCTCTGCGTTGATCGACGTCGAGGACCCGATCACCGGCGCCTACGATCTGGAAGTCAGCTCGCCCGGCATTGATCGGCCCCTGGTCCGGCCGCGGGATTTTGAACGGTTCGCGGGCTATGAGGCGAAGATCGAGACGCGCGCTCCGGTCGATGGGCGCCGACGGTTTCGCGGCCGTCTCCTTGGCCTGGCCGACGAGCGCGTCCGCATCCGCCTGGCCGATGGCAGCGGTGAGGTTGCTCTGGCCGTGGACATGATTGAGAAGGCCAAGTTGGTGGTGACCGACGACTTGATCGCCGGGGATTTGCACGCCGCAGAGGCGGGATAGGATTGGCGAGGGAGGAAAATGACCCCTGAGACTGCAACGCAAGAGACTGAATCGCTCTCGATCTTTCCGAGGTTGGAGCTCTTGCAGGTGGCCGACACGGTGGCCCGCGAGAAGGGTATCGACCGGGAGGAAGTGCTCGAGGCGATGGAGCAGGCGATTCAGAAGGCGGGCCGCTCCAAATACGGCCACGAACTGGATATCCGCGCGACCATCGACCGCAAGACCGGCGAAATCCATCTCTACCGCTATCGGGAAGTCGCCGAAGAGCTGGAGAACGAGGCGGCGCAGCTGAGCTTGGAAGCGGCGCGCCAGATCAAGCCGGATGCCGAGCTCGGCGAGTTCCTGGTTGATCCGCTGCCGCCGATCGACTTCGGCCGCATTGCCGCGCAGACGGCGAAGCAGGTCATCGTCCAGAAGGTGCGCGAAGCCGAGCGCAAGCGACAGTACGACGAATACAAGGACCGGATCAGCGAGATCGTCAACGGCTTGGTCAAGCGAGTCGAGTTCGGCAACGTCATGGTTGATCTTGGCCGTGCGGAAGCCATCCTGCGGCGAGAGGAACTGATCCCGCGTGAGAACTTCCGCCCCGGTGATCGGGTTCGGGCCTATATCTACGACGTGCGGGAGGAGTTGCGCGGTCCGCAGATCTTTCTGTCGCGCACCCGGCCCGAGTTCATGGCCCAGCTGTTCGCCCAGGAAGTGCCGGAGATCTATGACGGCATCATCGAGATCCGCGCCGTTGCCCGCGACCCGGGCTCACGCGCCAAGATCGCAGTGGTGTCGAAAGACTCCAGCATCGACCCGGTGGGCGCTTGCGTCGGCATGCGCGGCTCGCGCGTGCAGGCGGTCGTGGCCGAACTGCAGGGGGAAAAGATCGATATCATTCCCTGGTCCCAGGACCCGGCGACCTTCGTGGTCAATGCGCTCGCGCCGGCCGAAGTCGTCAAGGTCGTGCTGGACGAGGACTCCGGCAGTCTGGAAGTGATCGTCCCGGACGACCAGCTGAGCCTGGCCATCGGCCGGCGCGGTCAGAACGTGCGCCTCGCCTCACAGCTCACCGGCTGGGACATCGATATCCTGACCGAGACGGAGGAGTCCGACCGTCGCACCGAGGAGTTCCGGCGCAGCTCCCAGCTGTTCATGGAGGCGCTCGAGGTTGACGACGTGATCGCGCATCTTCTGGTCACCGAGGGCTTTTCGTCGGTCGAGGAAGTGGGCTTCGTGCCGCTCGACGATCTCGCCGATATCGAGGGTTTCAGCGAAGAGATCGCCGGCGAACTGCGCGAGCGCGCGCGCGCCTATCTGGCGGAGCGGGACGCGGAGCTGCGCGACCGGTGCCGCGAGCTCGGTGTCGAAGACGCGGTGGGCGAGATCGAGGGGGTGACGCCAAGCATGATGGTGACGCTCGGCGAAGCCGGCATCAAGACGCTGGACGACCTTGGCGATCTCTCGAACGACGAGCTGCGCGCTATTGTTGGGGCGGCCAATCAGCCCGCACCGACCCCGCCGCCGGCGGAGCCGGAAGCCGAGAGCACCGTTGCGGCCGAGGCCGAGGCGGAGCAGGGCGAGGCCGAGGCCGCTGGCGAACAGCCGATCGCGGCGCCGGAACCGAGATCGACGCCGGCATCGCGGCGGGGCGAACCCGAGCCGGTGGCGGTCAGTTCCGTCGACGACGTGGTGACTTTGCCGATGGAGGTGCTTAGGCGCCTGTGGTCTTTGAGCCGGCTGACCGAGGCGGAGGCAAACGACATTATCATGGCCGCGCGGGCGCATTGGTTCGAAGACGAAGAGGCCCCGGCCAACGACCAGGTCGAAGCCGACGCGTCGGAGGCGGACGAGGGCACGGCGGAACAGGAGCCCTCGGGCCCTTCGGCATAGCAACGGAAAGGTGCGGACCGCAGACATGAGCGAGGTTCTAGACATCGCGGAGGACCGGGCCGATCGCTCCCGGCAGCGGGGCGGCGGCCTCGAGCGAGACCGCACGTCGCTTCGCCGGTGCTGCATGACCCGCAAGGTCCTGCCGAAGGATCGAATGCTGCGTTTCGTGATCGGCCCCAACAACGAGATCGTGCCCGACATCGACGGTCGCCTGCCCGGCCGCGGATTATGGTTGACCCTGGGCCGGAAAATGGTGGAGGCTGCGCTCGCGAAGAAGATGTTCGCACGGGCGGCCCGCGGGCCAGTGAGCGCCCCTGAGGATTTGGCGGCGCGGATCGATGGTCTGCTTGTTCGCCGCTGCCTGCATTGCCTGGGACTGGCCCGTCGCACCGGTGCCGTCGTGACCGGATTGGAAAAGGTGCGCGAGCAGTCTAGGGGTGGCGAAGTCTCCGTTCTGCTGGTGGCGTCCGATGGCGGCGGCAGCGGGCGCAAACTCGAAGAAGCGCTGTCGCGCAGAGATGGCGTCAGCACGGTTCGGTTGTTCGATGCCGAGCAACTGTCACAGGCGCTTGGCCGGCCTCATGTGGTCCACGTTGCGATTGCGCGCGGGCCCATCGCGGAACGGTTCAGCGTCGAGGCCGCACGGTTGGCCGCCTATCGCGGGGTCGACCTGACGGGTCGGGCCTTGTGCAACGCGTTGGAAGAAGGTTAATCACGTCAGCGGAATGAGCGAAACGACAGAGACAGAAAAAGGCCGCAAACGGCGACTGGGTTTGTCCCGTCCGGGCCGACTGGAGCTCAAGAAGACGGTTGAGACGGGACAGGTGCGTCAGAGCTTCTCGCACGGTCGTTCCAAGTCGGTAACGGTCGAGGTCAAGAAGAAGCGCCGCTATGCCCGAGGCGAGGGCGGTCGCATGACCGAGGTCACGCGCACCGCGCCCAGCACAGCTGAGGCCGCCTCGCCTGGCGATGCCGCGCCCAAGCTGACAGAGGAAGAACGCGCCGCACGGCAGCGCGCGCTGGCGGGTGCGGTCTTCGAACCGGCCGGCGAAGCACCGCCGCCCGAGGTCGCGGAAGCGCCGCCGATCGCGGAACCCGAACCGGTTCCCGTGGAACCCGCCGAAGAGGAACAGCCGGCGGAGACCGTTGCCGAAGCGCCTGCGGAGGTCAAGCCCGACGCCGCCCGGAGACAGCAGGATGAGGAAGCGCGGCGTCTGGCCAAGGAGGAGGTCGGGCTCAAGCTCAAGGAGAGCAAGGTCAAGTTACGCACCCCAGCGCGCCCGCAGCCGCGCGCCCCGGAACAGCCGGAGCCCAAGGGCGAGGCCGCTGAAGAGGGGCGCCGGGTACGCCGTGGCAGGGGCGGGGAACGCCGCCCGCAAACCACCCTCAAGCGGTCCGAGCCGCGCCGGCGTCACAAAATGACGATTACGGAAGCATTGGTCGAGGACGGCAGCGATCGTCAGCGCAGCCTGGCCTCGGTTCGCCGCGCCCGCGAACGCGAACGGCAGCAGGCGCGGGAAGCGCTCAAGGAGGCCAAGAAGGTCGTGCGCGACGTGGTCATTCCGGAAACTATCACGGTGCAGGAGCTGGCCAATCGCATGGCCGAGCGGGGCGCCGACGTCATCAAGGTGCTCATGAACATGGGCGTGATGGCGACGATCACCCAATCTATCGACGGGGATACCGCAGAGCTGGTGGCCGGTGAGTTCGGACACCGCGTCAAGCGCACCGCCGAGGCCGACGTGGAGCTGGGCATCGGTGGCGAACCGGATGCGCCGGAATCGCTGCGGCCTCGTCCGCCGGTGGTCACGGTGATGGGGCATGTCGACCACGGCAAGACATCGCTGCTGGATGCGCTACGCGAGACCGACGTCGCCGCGCGCGAGGCGGGCGGTATTACCCAGCATATTGGCGCCTATCAGGTGACCCTCTCCTCGGGCGATCAGATCACCTTCCTGGATACGCCGGGTCACGAGGCATTCACCGCCATGCGCGCCCGCGGAGCCAGCGCGACCGACATCGTCGTTCTGGTGGTCGCGGCCGACGATGGCGTCCAGCCGCAGACGGTCGAGGCGATCTCCCATGCGCGCGCGGCCGAGGTGCCGATCGTGGTGGCCGTGAACAAGGTTGACCGAGCGGAATCGGACCCCACGCGGATCCGCAACGAGCTGTTGCAGCATGAGATTGTGCCCGAGGAGATGGGCGGCGACATCATATGCATCGACGTTTCCGCCCTGAAGAAGACCAACCTCGACAAGCTCGAAGAGGCGATCTTGCTGCAGGCCGAGGTGCTCGAACTGATGGCCAATCCGGACCGCCGCGCCCTGGGCGTTGTGGTCGAAGCCAAGATCGACCGGGGCCGCGGGTCCGTCGCCACCGTGCTGGTGCAGCGGGGGACGCTCAATGTCGGCGACATCATCATTGCCGGCGGCGAGTGGGGCAAGGTGCGCGCCTTGGTCAACGACAAGGGCGAGCAGATCAACTCGGCGGGCCCGTCCACGCCGGTCGAAGTGCTCGGTCTGAACGGCGCGCCGGCGGCTGGCGACGATTTCGCTGTGGTCGAAAGCGAGGGCCGCGCGCGCGAGATCACTGAGTTCCGCCTGCGGCAGATCAAGAAGTCCGCCACGCCGGGAACGACCCCGATGGCGGCCGACATCTGGACGCAGATTGCCAAGGGCGAGGCGAATGAGCTGCCAATCGTGATCAAGGCCGACGTGCAAGGTTCGGTCGAGGCCATCCAGAGCGCGGCCCATGATCTCGGGACCGACGAGGTCTCGGTGCGCGTGCTGCACGCGGGCGTCGGCGGTATCAACGAATCGGACGTGGCGCTGGCTAAGGCATCGAACGCGGTCATGATTGGGTTCAATGTCAGGGCCAATCCTCAGGCGCGTGAGCTGGCCCAGCGGGATAACATCGAGATCCGTTATTATTCGGTCATCTACGAGATCATCGACGACCTCAAGAAGCTGCTGTCCGGCATGCTGGCGCCGGCCGTCAAGGAAGTCTCCCTTGGCAGCGCCGAAGTGCGCGAGGTGTTCACGATCAGCAAAGTCGGCAAGGTGGCGGGCTGTTACATCACCCAGGGCGTGGTCAGGCGTGGCACCAAGGTGCGTCTGATGCGCGACGACGTGATCGTCCACGATGGCGCGCTCTCGAGCCTCAAGCGATTCAAGGACGAGGTCAAGGAGGTCCGGGAAGGCTACGAGTGCGGCATCGCGCTGGAGAACTACCAGGACATCAAGATCGGCGACAACATCGAGTGCTACGAGGTGGAAGAGACGGCGCGCAGCCTCTAGGCACGGTCCATATCCCGGCGGCGGCCGCGACCCGTTCCGGCCGCCGTCCCTAACATCGAGCTTATGACCAGACACCGGACCAAAGCTCCCAGCAAGCGTCAGCTTCGCGTGGGCGAGGAGTTGCGACACGCGCTGTCGGCTGTGCTGACGCGCGGGGATTTCCGAGATCCGGACCTGGTGAACGCGTCGATCACCGTCACTGAGGTGCGGGTCAGCCCGGACCTCAGGAACGCCACCGCTTATGTCATGCCCCTGGGCGGCGCTGATGCGGAGCTGGTCGCCGCCGCGTTGCAGCGGGCCGCGCATTATGTGCGGGGGCAGGTCGCACGGGAGGTCGAGCTGCGCTACATGCCGGCCTTGTCATTCGAGACGGACGAGAGCTTCGACCAGGCAGCCCGCATCGACCGCCTGTTGCGTGATGCCGCGGGGCGCGAGACGGGACCGGCCCAATCGAACGACGAGGATCGCTAGTCGGGCATGGCGAAGCGGCGGCGCGGTCGGCCGGTGCACGGTTGGCTCATCATCGACAAGCCAAAAGGCATCACCTCGAATGCCGTGGTCGGGCGGCTCAAGGCGCTGACCGGCGCGGCCAAGGTCGGACATGCCGGCACACTCGATCCGCTGGCCACGGGCGTCTTGCCGCTTGCCTTGGGCGAGGCGACCAAGACCGTTGCCTACGTCATGGAGGGTCAGAAGGCGTACCGCTTCACCTTGCGCTGGGGCGAAGCGCGCGCCACCGACGATGCCGAGGGCGAGGTGACGGCAACCAGTCCGGTGCGGCCCGACCGGGCCGCCGTCGAGGCTGTCCTAGCCGATTTCACCGGCGACATCATGCAGGTACCTCCGGCCTATTCGGCGGTCAAGGTCGGTGGCCGACGCGCCTACGCCTTGGCCCGCGCGGACCGTCCCCCCGATCTGCCGGCGCGGCCCGGCTGGGTGGCGGAAATCACGCTTGTCGAAATGACGGACCAAGACCATGCGGTCTTCGAGGTGATCTGCGGCAAGGGCGTCTACATGCGGTCGTTGGCGCGGGACATCGCCCGGGCTCTCGGCACCGTGGGTCACATCGCCGATCTGCGGCGGCTGGCGGTCGGACCGTTCTTGGAAGCGCATGCGATTCCGCTGGCCAAACTGGAAGCCCTGGGGCATAGTCCGGCCGTCCTGGAGCACCTTTTGCCGGTCGAGACCGCGCTGGACGACATCCCGGCGCTGGCCCTGACCGCGGCAGAGGTCGTCCGCATTCGCAGCGGGCAACCGGTTGCGGTGCTCCGGGCGGAGGATCGCCGGACAATCGAGCGCCTCGAAGACGGTGCCCTGTTGTGCGCAATGGCTGCCGGAAAGCTGGTCGCGTTGACACGGCTTGACGGGCGCCAGATCCATCCGTTTCGTGTGATCAATCAGTCTGATGGAGCCAATCTCGATGTCGATCACTGCTGAGCGCAAGGCCGCGCTCATTGACGAATACGGCCTGAAGAAGGGTGACACCGGGTCGCCCGAGGTGCAGGTGGCCATCCTGAGCGAGCGAATCAGGAATCTCACGGATCACCTCAACAGCCACAAGAAGGACCATCATTCGCGGCGTGGCCTGTTGATCCTGGTCGGCCAACGCCGGCGACTGCTGGATTATCTCAAGCGGAGCGAGCAGGCGCGCTACGAATCACTGATTCAGCGCCTCGGCCTGCGACGCTAGTCGGGTCGACCGTCATCGGACATCACGTCAGCACCGAAGAGACGATGCGTCCCAGTATGAGCGGGGGCCTATGGGCTGCCGTGCGGCCTGTGTGTGCCGGACGACGGTCGGGTTCCGCGCGCCCGGCTGTTCCATCGCGGCGAAGCGCGCCGGTGGAATGGCCCGGCTTAACCCCGTCGCCGCTGATGGTGGCGGGAGGTCGGAAGGAAGAAGGTAGATGTTTGACATAGCAAGACAGGAAATCGAGTGGGGCGGGCGCAAGCTCGTCCTAGAGACGGGCAGGGTTGCCCGTCAAGCCAGCGGCGCCGTCATGGTGACCTATGGCGAGACGCAGGTTCTGTGCACGGTGGTGTCCGAAAAGACACCGAAGCCCGGGTTGGATTTCTTCCCGCTGGCAGTGCACTACCAGGAGAAGACATTCGCCGCCGGCAAGATCCCCGGTGGCTTTTTCAAGCGCGAGGGGCGGCCCGCCGAAAAGGAGGTCTTGACCTCGCGGCTGATCGATCGGCCGATCCGGCCGCTGTTCCATGACGGGTTCCGCAACGAGACCCAGATCATCTGCACGACCCTGTGCCACGACTTGGAGAACGATCCCGATATCGTCGCCATGATCGGCACTTCGGCCGCGTTGACGATCTCGGGGGTTCCTTTCCTGGGGCCCATCGGCGGCTGTCGCGTCGGCTACATCGACGGTGAGTACAAGCTCAACCCGCAGCTCGACGAAATGCCGAACTCCGATCTCGACCTGGTCGTGGCCGGCACGGTCGAGGGCGTGTTGATGGTCGAATCGGAGGCCAGCGAGCTGTCGGAAGACGTCATGCTGGGCGCCGTCATGTTCGGTCACCAGTCTTTCCAGCCGGTGATCAAGGCGATCATTGCGCTGGCCGAGCAGGCTGCCAAGGACCCCTGGGAGGTCGAGGAGCCGCCGGCGGAGATCGAGGCGCTGGCCGGACGGGTTCGGGAGATGGCGGAAGCCGACCTGCGTCAGGCCTATCAGGAAACCGTCAAGCAGGAACGCCAAGAAAAGGTCGCCGCCGTCAAGGCGGCCGTTGTGGAGCGCACGGCCGAGGACGAGGCCGAGGCTGCGCTGGTGGCGGGCGCTCTCAAATCCCTCGAAAAGGACATCGTCCGGGGGAACATCCTCAAGACCAAGATGCGCATCGACGGCCGCGACACGGCGACGGTTCGGCCGATCGATTGCGAGGTGGGTCTCTTGCCCCGGGCGCATGGCAGCGCCTTGTTCACGCGCGGTGAAACCCAGGCGCTGGTGGTCGCGACCCTGGGTACCGGCCAAGACGAGCAGATCATCGATGCGCTGGCCGGGGAGTATCGGGAACACTTCCTGCTGCACTACAACTTCCCGCCCTATTCGGTCGGCGAAGCCGGCCGCTTCGGCTTTACCGGGCGGCGGGAGGTCGGCCACGGCAAGCTGGCCTGGCGGGCCGTACATCCGCTGATGCCCAGCAAGGAGGATTTCCCCTACACCATCCGGATCGTGTCCGAAATCACCGAGTCGAACGGTTCGTCCTCGATGGCCACGGTTTGCGGCTCGTCGCTGGCGCTCATGGACGCCGGCGTGCCGTTGAAGCAGCCGGTTGCCGGCATCGCCATGGGCCTGATCAAGGAAGGCGATGAGTTCGCAGTCCTGTCCGATATCCTCGGCGACGAGGACCATCTCGGCGACATGGACTTCAAGGTGGCCGGCACCAGGGACGGCATCACGTCGCTGCAGATGGACATCAAAATCACCTCGATCACCGAAGAGATCATGAAGGTGGCCCTGGATCAGGCCAGGGATGGGCGTCTGCACATCCTGGGCGAGATGGGCAAGGCCATCGAAGCCTCGCGCGAGGCGGTCAGTCAACACGCCCCGCGGATAACCACGATGTCGATTCCCAAGGACAAGATCCGCGAAGTCATCGGCCCGGGCGGCAAGATGATCCGCGAGATCGTCGAGGTGACCGGCGCCAAGATCGACATCGAGGACGACGGCACCGTCAAGGTGGCGGCCGTCGACAACCGGTCCGGCGAGGCCGCGATCGAATGGATCCGCAATATCGTGGCCGAGCCAGAGGTGGGCGTGATCTACGACGGCAAGGTCGTCAAGGTGGTCGATTTCGGCGCCTTCGTGAACTTCCTGGGCGCCCGGGACGGGCTCGTGCACATCAGCGAGCTGGCGGCCGACCGCACCGAGAAGGTCACGGACGTGGTCAACGAAGGCGACATGGTGAAGGTCAAGGTGCTGTCCTTCGACGACCGCGGCAAGGTCAAGCTGTCCATGCGGGAGGTCGACCAGGAGAGCGGCGAGGACATCGGAGACCAGGTGCGCCGACCCGAGCGGAGCCGCGACCGGCCACCGCGGCGGCGCGAGCGCGCCAAGGCCGAAGGCTGAAGCGGCGGTCCCCGGGGCGGGGCCGGCGGCAACGTTCGGCCCCGCGGCCAGCCTCGGCCGTAGAGAGCGGCACGGTGAATGATATACGGTCCGAACCCGCCGCGCTGCGGTACCCGCGCCTGATCGGCCATCGCGGGGCGGCCGCACATGCGCCGGAAAACACCCTTGCGGGACTAAGGGCGGCGGCGGAGCTGGGCGTCGACTGGGTCGAGTTCGACGTCCGGCTCACGGCGGACGATGCCCTTGTCTTGGTGCACGACGATAAACTGGACCGCACCACGAACGGGTCCGGCCGGGTGCGGGCCGCAATGCTGGCGGAGATCCGGTCCCTCGATGCGGGCGCCTGGTTCGGGGCGGATTTCGCCGGCGAAGCCGTGCCCACGCTTGACGAGGCGCTTGCAGTTCTGCGGGAACTGAAGCTGCATCCGAACATCGAGATCAAGGCGGAAGCCGGCGACGAAGCCGCGGTCGGCCGGGCCGTCGCCCGTGCCGTGCGCGCGCTGTGGCCGGCGGACCGGCCACCGCCGCTGATCTCGAGCTTTCGCTTCGCCTGCGTGGCCGCGGTCGCCGATGAGGCGCCGGAGCTGCCGCTTGCCTGCCTTATGAACTGGGGGCACAAGGAATGGCCGGATCGTCGCGCCGACCTGCCCTGGCGAGCGATTCACTGTGCCGAGCGGTCCCTCACCAAACGCCGGGTTGCCGCCTTCAAGAGCTTTGGCCTGCCGCTGGCCGCGTTCACGGTCAACTCGGCGAACCGGGCACGGCGGCTGTTCGAGTTCGGTGTGGACGCCGTCTTCACCGACTGCCCGGATAAACTGGCTGCCGCGGTGTGAACCGGGATTTTGCGGATCGTTGGCTTTTTCCGAAGGCGCTTCATATATGCATCGAGTTGAAGGGATTGACGTGGCTGACCTGGACGGGCTAGGCCTGCGGCGGCGATCCGTGCTCTTGGGGACAGCCAAGACAGGTAGGGCCGGGCATGCCAGTGCAAGCACAGCGGGTCGCGCAACTTCGGGGGGAGCGCCAGCGTTCGGGGCGAAGCGTTCCGAGCAGGCAAGGGGCCATCGTGGCCGATAAGAAAAACAGCTATAGCTACGAGGATCTGCTGAGCTGCGCCCATGGCGAGCTGTTCGGCCCGGGCAACGCCCGGCTGCCGCTGCCGCCCATGCTGATGTTCGACCGCATCACGAAAATCAACGAAGACGGCGGCGCGCACGGCAAGGGCGAGATCCACGCGGAGCTTGACATCCGGCCCGACCTCTGGTTTTTCGCCTGCCATTTTGAATCCGATCCGGTGATGCCGGGCTGTCTCGGCCTCGACGCCCTGTGGCAGTTGGTCGGCTTCTGGCTTGGCCGCACCGGCGCGCCGGGACGGGGCCGAGCCATCAGCCTGGGCGAGGTCAAGTTCAGCGACGAGATCCTGCCGACCGCCAAGCTGGTGAGTTACCACCTCGATATCCGGCGGTTCATAAACCGCAGACTGGTCTTGGGCGTTGCCGATGGGCTGGTGCGCGTGGACGGGCGCGATGCCTACGAAGCCAAGGATATCCGGGTTGGCTTGTCCACCGCCACGGAAGGCACGCAATAGAGGACCAAGGGGAATTCCAGTGAAACGCGCGGTCATTACCGGCTTGGGCATCGTCTCGAGCATCGGCAACAATCAAGACGAGGTGCTCGACTCCCTCAAGACGGGTCGCTCCGGCATCGAGAAGGTCGACGAGTATGAGGAAATGGGCTTCCGCAGCCATGTGGCCGGGACCCTGAAGCTCAACCTCGACGACATGCTCGACCGCCGCGCCCGGCGTTTCATGGGGGATGGCGCAGCCTACAACTATGTGGCCATGGAGCAGGCGATCGCCGACGCCGGCCTCGAGAACGGCGAGGTCTCGAACGAGCGCACCGGCCTGATCATGGGCTCGGGCGGACCGTCGACCAGCAACCAGGTGCTGGCCGCGGACCTGGCCCGCGAGAAGGGGATCAAGCGGGTTGGTCCCTTCATGGTGCCGCGCTGCATGAGCAGCACGAACTCGGCGACACTGGCCACGCCGTTCGGCATCAAGGGGGTGAACTACACGATCTCCTCGGCCTGCTCGACCAGCGCCCATTGCATCGGAAACGGCATGGAGATGATCCAGCTCGACAAGCAGGACATCGTCTTCGCCGGCGGCGGCGAGGAGCTGCACTGGACGCTCTCCTGCCTGTTCGACGCCATGCCGGCGCTGTCGTCCGGCTTCAACGACCGCCCGGACAAGGCGTCCCGACCGTTTGACACGGACCGCGACGGCTTTGTCATCGCGGGCGGCGGCGGCGTGGTGGTGCTCGAAGAACTCGAGCACGCCAAGGCGCGCGGCGCCAAGATCTATGGCGAGGTGGTCGGCTACGGCGCCACGTCCGACGGTCACGACATGGTGCAGCCCTCCGGCGAGGGCGCCGTGCGCTGCATGCGCATGGCGCTGCGCGGGGTGGAGGACAGGGTCGACTACATCAACACGCACGGCACCAGCACACCGATCGGCGACGTCAAGGAGCTCGAGGCGATCCGCACCACCTTCAACGACATCCCGGCGTTCAGTTCGACCAAGTCGCTGACCGGCCATTCCCTCGGCGCGACCGGCGTGCAGGAGACGATCTACTGTCTTCTGATGCTCAAGCATCGCTTCATCGCCGCCTCGGCGAATGTCGAGAACCCGGATCCGGAGGTCGAGGGCATGCCGCTGGTGACCGAGCGCCAGGACGACGTCGATCTCAAGCTCGCGATCACCAACAGCTTCGGCTTCGGCGGCACCAACGCCACGCTGGCACTGCGGCGCTACGACGCCTGATCGCTGCCGCCACCTGGCATCCTGCGCGCCCTCGGCCGAATAGGCAACGGGCCGACGGGCCGCGTCCTTGGCTTGCCAAGCTCCGCATGATAGACCTCGCCCGGGCTCAGACCTGGGGAACAACGCACGAAATGACGGGATCTGGCGCATTGATGGCCGGCAAGCGCGGCCTGGTCATGGGCGTGGCCAACGACCACTCGATCGCCTGGGGCATCGCAGCGCGCCTGGCAGAGCATGGCGCCGAACTGGCTTTCACCTATCAGGACGACAACATCGCCAAGCGGGTGCGTCCCCTGGCGGAATCCACGGGTTCGGACCTGGTGATGCCGGCGGATGTGGCGGATTCGGCCAGCCTCGACGGCCTGTTCGCGCGTCTGACCGCGGAATGGGGCCGACTGGACTTCGTGGTCCACTCTCTCGCCTATTCCGACCGGCGGGAGCTTGGCGGCCGCTATCTCGACACCACGGCCGACAACTTCGCGCGCACCTTGCTGATCTCCTGCTATTCGCTGACGGACATATGCCGGCGGGCCGAGCCGCTGATGTCGGCGGGGGGCAGCATCGTGACCCTGACCTATGCCGGCTCGGAACGGGTCATGCCCAACTACAACGTCATGGGTGTGGCCAAGGCGGCGCTCGAGGCCTCGGTCCGCTATCTCTCGGTCGACCTGGGGCCCGCCGGCGTCCGAGTCAACGCGATCTCGGCCGGGCCGATGCGGACCCTCGCCGGGTCGGTCATCTCCGGCGCGCGTTATGTTTACAACTTCACCCGGACGCATGCGCCGCTACAGCGCAACGTGCTCCTGGAAGAGGTCGGCGGGGCCGGGCTGTATCTGCTGTCGGACCTGTCCGGCGCCGTGACCGGGGAAGTCCATCACGTGGATTGCGGCTATCACGTGGTCGGCATGCCGGCCCAGGAGCCAGGCCAAGAATAGGTATAATATCCTGGTACGGTGCCCGCATCCGCCGTACACGGAAATTTGAGTTGTTCCAAAAAACCACGCACATTACTGTTTCTCGCCCTTTAATCCACTGCCAAGGGTCCTATATCGAAGCCATGGACGAACGCGAAAACGTGCCCCAAAGGCCCTATGCGGAAGTGATCGACCGGCTCCGGTCGGTCGATCTGAGACCGACGCGCCAGCGCTTGGCTTTGGCGCGGCTGCTGCTCGAGCACGGCGACCGCCACATCACGGCCGAACAGCTGCATGGCGAGGCGATCGACCGCGGCATCCGGGTGTCGCTCGCGACCGTCTACAACACGCTGCATCAGTTCACTTCGGCGGGCCTGCTGCGCGAAGTGGTGGTCGAGGCCGGGCGGTCGTATTTCGACACGAACACGTCCGACCATCATCATTTCTACAACGAAACGACCGGCGATCTGCACGACATCCCCGGCAGCGAAGTCAGCGTGACGAGCCTGCCGGAGCCGCCGGACGGCTCGTCTGTGGCCCGGGTCGACGTCATCGTCAGGCTCAAATAGCCAAGACTTCTCCCGACCATTCAGGGCGATAAAAAATAGTTTAGAACTGTTCTAAACTATTGACACAGGCTGTCGGCTTCGCCATATTGCAGTTAGAGGGAGCGAGGGTGGCCAGTGTTCCGGCCGTCGGATGCGCGTTCCCCCTATCCCAGGCTGCAAACGCATGACATCCCAGAGTTGGAGGAGACAGTTCCCATGTCCCTGAAAGGCACCAAGACCGAAGAGAATCTCAAGGACGCATTTTCCGGCGAGTCGCAGGCCAACCGGCGCTATCTGTACTTTGCACAGAAGGCGGACGTGGAAGGCTACAACGACGTGGCTGCGGTGTTCCGGTCGACCGCAGAGGGCGAGACCGGCCATGCCCATGGTCATCTCGAATTCCTCGAAGAGGTCGGCGATCCCGCGACCGGCGAGCCGATCGGTTCCACCGACGCCAACCTGAAGGCCGCCATCGCCGGCGAGACGCACGAATACACCGACATGTATCCGGGCATGGCGCGGACCGCGCGGGACGAAGGGTTCGACGAGATTGCCGACTGGTTCGAGACCCTCGCCAAGGCCGAGAAGTCCCATGCCGGGCGCTTCCAGAAGGCCCTGGACGAGATGGCGTAACAACGCCGCCGTACTCGTTTGGATGATTGGCGCGGCGGGAGCCGTTCCCGTTCGGAAGCGTCCCCCGCCCGCGCCGAGTCCTCAGTATTGAACGAACGAATCGAAGAAGGACCCTGAACGCCATGCGGGAAGGAAGCCTCGACGCGCCGGTGCGCCATCCGCTCGACTGGCAGAACCCGGATTTCTACGATCCGGAGCAGATCGACGCCGAACTCAGGCGCGTCTTCGACATCTGCCACGGCTGCCGGCGCTGTTTCAATCTCTGTGACAGTTTTCCCCGGCTGTTCGATCTGATCGACGAGTCCGAATCGGGCGAGCTCGATACCGTCGACAGCAAGGATTTCAAGCCGGTCGTGGACGCTTGCACGCTCTGCGACATGTGCTTCATGACCAAGTGTCCATATGTGCCGCCGCATGAGTTCAATCTCGACTTCCCGCACCTCATGCTGCGCTATCGCGCGGCCGAGGCGAAGGCGGGCAAGGTCGGCTTCTTCGACAAACAGCTCGCCAAGACCGATCGGAACGGGCGTATGGCCGGGCGCATGTCTGGGCTGGCCAACTGGGCCTGCAAGCGCGGCAACGGCATGACGCGCCCCGCGATGGAGAGCGTTGCCGGCATCGACCGCAACGCCGAGCTGCCCGCATTCCATGCCAAGACCATGGCCAAGCAGGCCGCGACGGAGCCGCCCGCGATCAACAGCGCGGCGCCGGCGCATGGCCGCAAGGCCGTGCTCTATGCCACCTGCTTCGTCAACTACAACCATCCGGACACCGGTTTGGCGACCCGCGCGGTGCTGGCCAAGAACGGCGTCGAGACCGAGGTGGTCTACCCGGGCTGCTGCGGCATGCCGCAGCTCGAGCAGGGCGACATCGCACAGGTGGCGGAGAGCGCCAAGCGCACGGCGGCCGAGCTGCGTCCCTGGATCGACAAGGGCTATGACATCGTCGCGTTGATCCCGTCCTGCGCGCTGATGCTGAAATTCGAGTGGCCGCTGATCGTGCCGGACGACGAGAACGTCAAGGCGTTGTCGCAGGCCACCTTCGACGGCACCGAATACATCGTCGACATCGCCAAGCGGGAAGGGCTGGCCGACGGTCTCAAGCCCCTCGACGGCGGCGTCACCCTGCACATCGCCTGTCATTCCCGCGCCCAGAACATGGGCCAGAAGGCGACCGAGATGCTGAGGCTCATCCCCGAGGCGGATATCGGCGTGATCGAACGCTGCTCCGGCCATGGCGGATCCTGGGGCGTCAAGAAGGAGCATTTCGAGACGGCCATCAAGGTTGGCAAGCCGGTCGCCCGGCAGGCGGTCAAGAACGGCAAGGCTTATGTGGCGTCCGAGTGCCCGCTGGCCGGCACCCATATCCTGCAGGGCATGGAGCGGATCGAGGCCGATGCGGTGAAGGTGCAGCACGCGCCGCACCCGATCGAGATCTTCGCCAAGGCCTACGGGATCGAGATCTAACCGCGAAGTAAAGGCAGCTTGGAACCACAGAGACACGGAGACACAGAGATCTCAATTCACAAGGCGGCTTGGACTGGCTGCACCGAATGACACCCAAATCGTCTCCGCTCCCTCCTGTCTCTGTGCCTCTGTGGTTCCTCAACATTGAGAAAGAGTGAAATGCAGACCATGACCATGAAGCGCGAAATCGGCCGCGACGACGTCCTCTCGATGGCGGAGTACGCCAAGGTGCGCAAGGATCGGCGCGCGGCCATCACCGAGATCAAGAAGCACCGCCGCATGGAGGTGGGGCCGTTCGCCACCTTCTACTTCGAGAGCTACGACACCATGTGGCACCAGGTGCATGAGATGCTGTTCATCGAAAAGGGCGGCGAGGAGCAGATCCCGGACGAGCTGCGCGCCTACAACCCGCTCATCCCGAACGGCCGGGAACTGGTGGCCACGGTGATGTTCGAGATCGACGACGAGGTGCGCCGCGCCGCGGTGCTGGGACGTCTGGGCGGGGTCGAGGAGACCCTGACGCTGCGCTTCGCCGACGAGGAGGTCAAGGGCCTGCCGGAAGAGGACGTGGACCGCACCACCGCCGCGGGCAAGGCGTCCTCGGTCCAGTTCGTCCATTTCCCCTTCACGCCGGCGCAGATCGACAAGTTCCAGACGCCCGGCACCCAGGTGATCCTCGGCATCGGCCATGAGAACTACGCCCATATGGCGGTCATGCCCGAAGCCGTGCGCGCCGCGCTCGCGGAGGATTTCGACTAGCGCCTCAGGCCTCGTAGCGCCAGCACTGCACCAGATGGTCGTTCACCAGGCCAGTGGCCTGCATGTAGGCGTACATGATGGTCGAGCCGACGAAGGCCATGCCGCGCTTCTTGAGGTCCTTTGACAGGGCGTCGCTCTCGGCGGTCTTGGCCGGGACGTCCTTGAACGCCCGCCAGGCGTTCTTGATCGGCGTCCCGCCGACGAAGCGCCAGACGTAGGCGTCGAAGCTCCCGAATTCCTTTTGGATCTCGAGGAAGGCCTGGGCGTTCTTGCGCGCCGAGAAGACCTTGAGCCGGTTGCGGATGATCTCCTTGTTCTGAAGCCGTTCGCGCAACTCCTCGTCGGTCATGGCCGCCACCTTGACCGGATCGAAATCGTTGAACGCGGCGCGATAGCCTTCGCGCCGGTTGAGGATGATCTCCCAGTTCAGGCCGGCCTGCGCACCTTCCAGGATCAGCATTTCGAAGTGCTTGCGGTCGTCGTGCACCGGCACGCCCCACTCGATGTCGTGGTACTGCTCGTAGAGCAGCTTGCCGCGGGTGCTGGGGAAGCAGCGGAACTTGCCATCCTCGCCGACGGGCATGCGCGGGCCTCAGGCCTCGGCCGGAACGCGGCCGAGGGACTCGTCAACTGTCTTGCGGGCCTTGACGCTTGCGGATTTGAGTTGTCCGCAGGCGGCCATGATGTCCCGGCCGCGGGGCGTGCGCACCGTCGCCGTGTAGCCCGAGGCGTTCACGATCTCGCAGAACCGGGCAATCGTCTCGGGCGCCGAGCACGCATAGGGCGCGCCCGGCCAGGGATTGAAGGGGATCAGGTTGACCTTGGACGGGATGCCCTTGAGCAGGCGGGCGAGCTCCCGCGCATCCGCCGGCGAATCATTCACGCCCTTGAGCATGACGTATTCGAAGGTGATGCGCCGCGCGTTGTTGACGCCGGGATAGGCGCGGCAGGCGCGCAGCAGGTCGGCAATCGGATACTTGCGGTTCAGGGGTACGACCTCGTCCCTGAGCGCGTCCGTCACGGCGTGCAGTGAGACCGCCAGATTGACGCCGATCTCCGCGCCGCAGCGCGCCATCATCGGCACCACCCCCGCGGTGGACAAAGTGATCTTTCGCTTCGAGATCGAGACGCCTTCGCCATCCATGGCGATGGCGAGCGCCGCCTTGACGTTCTCGAAGTTGTAGAGCGGCTCGCCCATGCCCATCATGACGATGTTGGTGATACGCCGCTCGGCCTCGGGTCTGGGCCAGTCGTCGAGCGCGTCGCGGGCCGCCATGATCTGGCCGACGACCTCCGCCGGTGCGAGGTTCCGGACCAAACGCTGGGTGCCGGTATGGCAGAACCGGCAGGTCAGCGTGCAGCCGACCTGGGACGACACGCAGAGCGTGCCGCGATCCGCCTCGGGGATGAACACGGTTTCGACCTCCTGTCCGTCCGGGAAGCGGAACAGCCACTTGCGCGTGCCGTCTTCCGAGCGGTGGTCCTGCGCCACGGTCGGCCGCGCCAACACGAAGCGCTCGGCCAGTTCGGCCCGGAAGCCCTTGGACAAGGTGGTCATCGCGGCGAAATCGCTGGCACCTTTCGCATAGAGCCAGTGCCAGAGCTGGCGCGCCCGAAAGGCGGGTGCTCCCATGCTCGCAAGCTCCGCCGCGAGCGCCTCGCGGCTCATGCCAACGACCGGCTTGCGCTTTGATTCGGGCGTGCACAGTGCGACGGACATGCCGCCTAGATAGGGGCGCAAGGCCGGCCCTGTCCACCGTTTTCGCGCCCGCCGCGGGGCAGCCCTACTTGATGTTGCAGGCCGCGTTGATCTTGCCGTAGGCGGCGGTAAAGCCCTTCAGCGAGTAGGTATCCTTGGTCCGGGTCCCGCGGGATGAGGTGCCACGCACGGTCATCGAGCTGCCCGCCTTCATGGCGGAGACCATGGACCGGTCACCCTTCCCGTCGCGCGGCCAGCTTCGGTCTCCCTGGGTGAACAGGGTGAAGCTGCGCTTCCCGATCTGAACCCGGACGTTGCTGCCCTTCTTGTGGGTATAGCCGGACGCGAAGCTCACCTGTCCCCGGATCTTGGCGCCGGGTTCGTGCGTGACGAAGGCCTGGATGTTGCCGCGCTTCTTGTACTTGCCCTCATCCTTTTTCGGGAGACTGGTGATGTAGCACAGACGCTTGGCGCCGTTGCCTTCGGCAAAGGCTTCCCAGTCGCCGAACGCTCCGAGAAACGGTCCCTGCTCGGCCGCAGCCGGTGTGACGAACCACACCGCGCCGATGAGCACAGCAAGACTGCCTTTGAGAGATCGCATGATTGTTGGAAGCTCCTTTCTCTCCCTCTTGCTCGCCCTCACCCGGCTGTTCCGGGCGGGACCTTGCCACGCTTACGCCGCCGCACGGGTTCCCCAAAGACGTGCGGCGGAAGATCTTCGGACGGACCGCCTGGCGCGACGGGCCGGCTCGCAAATCGCCCCAGGCTGGTCAGTCTGTCATACATCACGATGGCGCCGGCCACCGCCAAATTCACCGAGAATTTTGTCGGAATCTTGACCACATGATCGCACAGCGCGGTCAGCGCCGGCGACAGCGCGCCGCGCTCGGGCCCCAGCACATACGCCGCCTGCGGCGGATGACGAAAGCTCGGCAAGGTTACGGCATCGTCCAACAGTTCCACGCCGACCAGCATGCAATCCTTGGGCAGCGCCAAATCGCCCACCTGGGCGAACTCGTAGAGCGGCAGATGCTCGGTCGTGTCCGACGTATCCGACCGGCGTCCTTCTGCACGTGCGTAGACGGCGCCGACAGTGAACAAGAAGCTCGCGCCGAAGGCGTGCGCCGTACGGAACAAGCTGCCCGCGTTCATCTGTTTGCTGATGCCCTCGACGCCGATGCCGAAGTAGCCCCGCATGGGGCAAAACTTGCATACGCCCGGCGCGCAATGCAAGGTGTATCCTTTGATTTTGCAACAGATCCTGGCCCATGCCTGAGCACGCCGAGGGCGCGTCCGCCAATCCGATTTTGGTCGAGGTGACCCGCGGCGAGACGGTCGAGAGCTTCCATCGCGGCGCCGCGGCGGTGTTCGATTCGAGCGGCGCCCAGGTGGCGGCGTGGGGCGATATCGACCGCCCGATCTTTCCCCGTTCGGCGATCAAACCGCTGCAGGCGTTGCCGCTGATCGAGTCTGGCGCGGCGGACGCCTTCAACGTGACCGGGGCCGAACTCGCACTGGCCTGCGCGTCCCATTCCGGAGAGCCAAATCACGCCGCGACGGCGCGCCGCTGGCTCGAGCGGATGGGCCTTGGGGTGAGGGCGCTGGAATGCGGCGTCCACATGCCGCTTGGTGCCGCCGCCGCCCGGGACATGCTTGCGGCCGGTGAGACGCCCACGGCGGCGCACAACAACTGTTCCGGCAAGCATGCCGGCATGATCGCGACGGCGCTGCACATGGGCGAGCCGGTGGCAGGCTATGTCGCCGCCGACCACCCCGTGCAGCAACGGGTCCGACAGGTGGTCGAAGAGATGGGTGCGATCGACCTCGGCGGGGCCGCAACGGCCATCGATGGCTGTTCGATCCCCACCATCGCCACGCCGCTCGCGACATTGGCCCGCGCCATGGCGCGGTTCGCTGATCCGGTGGGCTTGGCGCCGGGCCGGGTCGACGCCTGCGCCCGCGTCCGCGCAGCGATGGCGGCGCATCCCTTCTTGGTCGGCGGGACCGAGCGCTTCGACACGGTCGTGATGGAGACCGCGGGCGAGGCCGCCCTGGTCAAGACCGGCGCCGAAGGCGTCCACTGCGCCGCGTTGTCGCGGCTGGGTCTCGGCGTTGCCGTCAAGATCGACGACGGTGCACGGCGTGCGTCCGAAGTCGCCACCCTGGCCGTGTTGCGCCATCTGGGCGCCCTGAGCGGCGTGCAGTACGACGCCTTGTCCCGCTTCGCCCGGCCGCCGGTCTTGAGCCGACGCGGCGAACAGGTCGGGGAGGAACGGCCCGCCTCGGACTGGCTCTAGGGGCGCCGCGCGGGCCGCTTTGTCCCGCCGATGCGGGCCGCTATAGTGCCGGCCGCTATTACCGGATCGGGGACGTTGCGATGCGCGCGGTGCTGTGCCGAAACTGGGGAGAGCCCACTGATCTTGCGGTCGAAGAAGTTCCCGCACCGCAACCGGGGCCGCAACAGGTGCGCATTGCCGTGTACGCCGCCGGCGTCAACTTCGCGGATACGCTGTTGGTGGCCGGGAAGTACCAGATCAAACCGGACTTCCCGTTCAGCCCGGGGCTGGAAATCGCGGGCGTCATCGATATGCCGGGTGACGACGCGGGCGATCTGAAGGCCGGCCAGCGAGTCATGGCCGTGCTCGACTATGGCGGATTCGCCGAGATGGCGATCGCCGATGCCAGCCGCGTGTTCCCGATCCCCGATGTCATGGATTTCCCGACGGCCGCCGGATTTCCTGTGGCCTACGGCACCTCGCATGTTGCGCTCCGGCGCCGGGCCGATCTGCGCTCGGGCGAGACTCTGTTGGTGCATGGCGCCGCAGGCGGGGTCGGCCTCACCGCGGTCGAAATCGGCAAGCATCTGGGGGCGCGGGTGATCGGCACGGCCCGCGGCGCGGACAAGCTCGCCGTGGCACGCGAGTACGGCGCCGAGGAGGTGGTTGACTACGGCGAGGAGGATGTGCGTGCCCGCGTGCTCGAGCTGACCGACGGCAAAGGGGCAGACGTGATCTACGACCCGGTAGGCGGCGACGTGTTTGACATCTCCCGGCGCTGCATCGCCTTCGAGGGACGGCTTCTGGTCATCGGGTTCGCCAGCGGCCGGATCTCCGAGATCCCGGCCAACCATCCCCTGGTCAAGAACTACTCGGTGGTCGGCACCTATTGGGGGTCCTATCTCGCAAAGAACCCGGCGGTGATCCGGGATTCGTTCGTTGAACTGCTGGACTGGTACGCGGCGGGCGAGCTCAAGCCATTGATTTCAAATGCACTTCCACTCTCCCAGGCGAGCGAGGCGCTGGAACTGCTACGGGCCCGAAAGTCCCGCGGCAAGGTGGTCCTGACCATGGACGCGGACTGACCGCGGGCCGTTTGATCTCCGCTAGGCGGCGTCGCGCAGGTGGTAGAGCAGGTCCAGGGGCGGCGGCGGGACCGTCGTCTGCGAGAGCATGTCGTGCACCTGTCCCCGGTGGTGGGTCTGGTGGTTGAACATATGGGCGAACACGAGACCCAGGGGCGTCTCGAACGGGTCGCCGGCCATGTTTGTGTAGACGAGCAACCGATCCAGGGCCGCGGCGTCGACCTTATCGACGACCTCGGAGATGCGCGCATCCTCTTCCGCGCGGGCGGCCCTGAGCGACGTGAGATCGTCATACAGGACTTGGTCCAGCCGCTCGATCCCCGGGGCGCCGGTTCCGCTGATCCGGCCGAGCCAGATCCGGTCACCCACGAGAATATGGTTCAGCGTCCCGTGGATCGAGCCGAAGAAGGCCTGACGCGGCGCCTTGTAGGTGTCGTCGTCGAGCTGAGCGCAGGCCTGATAGAGCCGTTCGTTGGCCCAGCGGTTGTAGGCGGCAAAGGTGCGCACAAGACCGGGAGTCATCAAAGCCTCCGTCGCGATCTATCCTGTCGCCGCCTCGGGCGCGGGCTTGCGCCGGCGGCCCAGGCGCATCAGCACCAACAGATTGCCCAGCAGGACCAGCCCGACCCCGGCCAGGGCGTCGCCGGTCCAAACGAAGTCCTCGAAAGCGGTCGACAGCCCCAGGGCCACGATCGGGAACACCACCGTGGCATAGGCGCCGCGGTCGGCGCCGATGCGGCCGATCAGCGTGAGATAACACCAAAAGGCGATCGCCGAGGCGAACACCGCAAGAAACAGCAGTGAACCGACATAGGCGACCGACGGGTCGAAGGTGAAGCTGCGCCCGGTGGCGAGCGCCCAGAGCGTCATCATCACGGCGCCATAGGCCATGCTGAAGGTATTGGTTTCGATCACCGGCATGCCGGCATTCTGGTTGCGCAGCGACACCAGATTGCCGAGCGAAGCGCTGGCGGTGGCCAAGAGGCTGATCCCGATGCCGGCGAGCGCCTGGCTTTGCAGATCGAAGGCGGCGAGCTCGGGCCGGAACACCAGGCCGATCCCGCCGATACCGATCAGCGCGCCGAGCACGACGCGCGGGCGCACCGGCGTCCGGAACAGCAAGGCGCCGAAGACGATGTTGAAGATGATGATGGTGGAAAAGATCGTCGCGATTAGCCCGGTGGTGAGCATCGGCGTCGCGATATAGAACAAGAGATAGTTGAGCCCGAACAGGAAGAACCCCTGCAGCGCCATGAATCCGTGCTGCGACAGGGAAAAACGGGAGAGTGACCGGCCCGAGGCAAGGCAGAAGACGACCAGCACGACGGCCGCGATGGCGAAGCGATAGGCCACCGATACGTCGACGGGCACCACGCCAATCTGGAACTTGATGGCGAGCCAGCTCGACCCCCAGATCAGCACCGTCATGAGATAAAAGAAGGCGTTGGCCAACGCGCGTTTCCCCGCCGCCGGACACGCAAAGCCGGCAGGGAGCATCCCCACCGGCCGCGCGTCGGCATATTAGGATGTCGGCGTCAGGCGCGCCAGAAAGGCTTTGCCGTCTCCCGGTAGGCGTCCGCCTTGGACATCCCCATGTCGCGGAGCAAGCGCTCGTCCAGCCGGCCGAGACGAGCCCGCTCATCCATTCGCTTCTGCCACAGCAGCACGCGCTCGACCAGGGCCAGGGGCGCGCGACGCAGCGCCGTGAGCACGCCCTTCAGGCTCAGACCGGCGGGAGCGCGGTTCGCCAGCTCAGGCCCGGTGTATCCATAAGCGTTCTTGATCGCAACTGTGCCCATCTGATCCTCCATCGGCATTGGCATGGTCCCGTTTGAACCCCAATTATGACCATTAAACTGGGTCGGTTTCGGCTTGCGGACAAACGATAGTTTCTCATATTTTGTATGAGAAAATTCTATCCGAAACTTGTGCTCGAATTGCCGGTCCCGAACGGAGTTGCCATGGCCCGCCGACTTCCCTCCTTGAACGCCCTGCGCGCCTTCGAGGCCGCCGCCCGGCACCTGTCGTTCACCAAGGCGGCCGACGAGCTGAACGTCACCCAGGCCGCCATCAGTCATCAGGTCAAGGGGCTCGAGGACTGGCTCGGGGTGAAGCTGTTCCGCCGTCTCAACCGGGCGCTCCGGCTGACCGAGGAGGGGCAGGACTACGTCCCCGCGATCAGCGATGCGCTGGACGGGCTGGATGCGGCCACCCGCAAGCTGCTGCGCGGGGATGCCGCGCGCACGCTCACCGTCACAACGATGGACTCGTTCGCGGCGGACTGGCTGGTGCCGCGGCTCAAACGGTTTCGCGTCCAGCATCCCGAAATCGAGGTGCGGGTCACGACCTCCGACCGGCTGGTCGATTTCTCCCGCGAGGACGTGGACATGGCCATCCGCTACGGGCGCGGGCGGTACCCGGGCATGCAGGTCGACCGGCTGATGAAAGAGGACATCTTTCCGGTCTGCAGCCCGGAGCTGTTGCAGGGACCGCACCCTCTGCGCACGCCCGCGGATCTCCAGTACCACACGCTGCTACACGACGACATGACCGTGAATTGGGAGGCTTGGCTCAAGTTTGCCGGCATTGAGGGTGTGGACGCCTCCCGGGGTCCTTTCTTCCAGCACTCCTATCTGGTGCGCGACGCGGCGCTGTTGGGAGAGGGCGTGGCACTGGGCCGGGGCGCTCTGGTCGCCGACGCGCTGGCGGACGGGCGCCTGGTCAGGCCGTTCGACATCAGCCTTCCGGCGGAGTACGCCTATTACGTGGTCTGTCCGGAGACGGCGGCGGAGACGCCCAAGAACAAGGCCTTCCGGGAATGGCTGCTGGCCGAGGCGGCGGAGACCATGTCGAAACCGCTGGCCGGTTGACGTCCCAGTCCGCTCGGCCTCAGCCGAGCGCTTCTTCCAATCGGTCGAGGGCGGCGGACAGCGTCTCCGGGGCGCTGGCAAAGCAGAGCCGCAGAAAGCCTTCGCCGCCGCCCGCGAAGGCGGCTCCGGGGGCGAGGCCGACCCCGCCCCGGTCGATCAGCTGCTTGGCAAAGGCCACGCTGTCGGTCATGCCTTCGACGCCGAAGAAGGCGTAGAAGGCCGCTTCGGGCCGGGCGATGCGCACGCGGGCGTTTCCCGCCAGCCGCTGGTGCACCAGGTCCCGGCCCTGGCGGTAGTAGTCCCGTGCCCAGGCGACGAACTCCTCGCCCCCTTGCAACGCTGCGACGCCGGCGCGCTGCACGAAGACCGGCGCGCAGGACCAGTTGAATTCGATGATCTTGCCGAACTCCTGGCTCAGGCGCGGCGGTCCGACCAGCCAGCCCAGCCGCCACCCGGTCATGCACCAGGACTTGGAGAAGCTGTTGATGGCGATGACCGCATCGTCGGGCTCGGCGATCTGCAGGAAGGTGGGGGCGTGCGGCCGGTCGTAGACGATCCGGTCATAGACCTCGTCGGCGATGACCCACAGGCCGCGGGCGCGGCAGAAATCGAGCACCGCGCGCTGTTCCTCGACGGTCATCATCCAGCCGGTCGGATTGTTCGGCGAGTTGACGAAGATCGCGCGGGTGCGATCGTCTACCAGCGCGAACATCCGGTCGAGATCCAGCTGCCAGCGGTCGTCCTCGAGCGCCACGTTCGCGAACCGGGTCTCGCCGCCCATGATGTTGACGGCGTCGCGGCAGTTGGGCCAGACCGGTCCGGCGATCACTACGTTGTCGCCGGGATCGATCAGCGTCTCCATGATCAGCATGATGGCCGACATGCCGGAGGACGTGACGCTGACGCGCTGTTCGGCGATGGCGACGCCGTACAGCTCGGTCAGGTATTTCGCCAGCGCTGCCCGCAGGGGCGGGATGCCCAGGTTCTGCGAATAGAAGGTCTCGCCCTCCTCCAGGCTCGCCTTGGCCGCATCGCGGATGAACCCCGGCGTCGCCAGGTCGGATTCCCCGAACCACAGCGGCGTGATCTCCGCGCCGTCGTGGCGCAGCCCCATGCCGTAGTTTGCGACGTCGCGGATCAGCGAGGACGGAATGTCGTGGACCTGGCGTCTCACGGGCGGCTCTTGCAGCGCGGACCGCGCGTTGTCGGGCATGGTTCCGGTCTCCCCGGCAGAAGGCCTACTGTTCCTTTGGGCTTAGCCCCTTCGGCCGGCCGGGGCAAGCCCGGGCGTGATCACCCGTTCGTGCCGGGACAGCAGGCCTACGGAGCCTTCGCGGCCACCGCCTCGATCTCAATCCGCCAGTCGGGATGGGCGAGCCCGGCGACCACCAGCAATGTGGACGCGGGCTCGGCCCCGCCTAGCATCCGGTCGCGCACCCCCCGGAAGACCGCGACGTCCTCGGCATGGGTGATGAACCCGTTGACCCGAACAAGGTCCTGGGGGCCCATGCCGGCGGACTCGAGCACGGCAAGAACGTTGCGCCAGGTTTGTTCGTGCTGGGCCTCCGGACCCTCGGCCAGCGTACCGTCGGGCGTCACGCCCACCTGTCCCGAGACATAGAGCCAGCGGGCATCGGGCGGCGCCTCGACGCCGTGGCTGTAGGCGCTGAACGGAGCCCGGATCGTGTCGGGAATGTGGCGTGTGAGCATCGTCGTCCTCCGAATCCTCTGGAGAGACGACACTGCCACAGATCGGCGGGTGGCGACACCGGCCTGCCGGTCCGTCGATCCGGGTTGGCGGTCAGCCTTGGCCGGGTCGCCGCGCCAGGATCTCGATCACCGTGTAGGACATGACCACGTCGTCGTCCTGGTTGCGCACCTGGAAGTCCAGGGTCACATAGCCGCGATCGTCGCGCGATTGGGAGTCCCGCCGGTCGATCACCTCGGCGAAGGCGTGGATGGTGTCGCCAGGACGCACGGGTTTGAGCCAGCGGAGCTTGTCCAGGCCCGGCGACCCCATGGCCCCACCCTTGAGAATGCCGGCCTGGGCGAACATACGGAAGCTCAGCGCGGCGACGTGCCAGCCGCTCGCGATCAGGCCGCCGAAATGGCTCTGCTCCGCCGCCCGCTTGTCCACGTGAAACTGTTGCGGATCGTACCGCAGAGCGAAATCGATGATGTCGCTTTCGGTGAGCGTCACCGCCTCGGACCGATAGCTCTGCCCGATTTCGAAATCCTCGTAGAACCGGTCGTTCATTGCCGCACCATCAACACCGCGCCCGCCAGCCGTTCCAGTGCTGCGATCGCGCTTTCTTCCGTCATCAGCGGGCTGGCCGCGGCGATCACGGTCGTCCCGCCGGCCTCGTGGCCGCGGCTTTCCTGAACCTGCGCGACCAACCGGTCCATGCCGGCTGCGATGGCCTGGCGCACATCCGCCTTGATCCCGCGCTCGGCAAGCCATTGTGTGGCGCGCTCGCCAAGCGGCGCGGTCTCCGCCGCCGTTCGCGCCGTCGCCAGCACGATCAGCGGCTGCTCCTGCGCCGCGGCCAGCTGGGCCGCGAGCCGAAGCACCCGGTCCGCCTGTTCGCCCGCGTCGTAGATCGCGACCACGGGACCGGCCAGCTCCGGCGCCCGTCCCGGCAGGAGCATGACAGGTCCCGGGCAGCGCACGGCCGCCGCGTGCACCGACCAGCGACCCCGTACGCGGCGGGCCGCGCCGCCGTCGCCGCCGGCCACGATCACCAGATCGCAGCCGCGGGCGGCCGCCGGCACCTCCACTTCTGCGCGCCCGCGCACGACACGAAAACGCCAAGGCACCTGACGTCGTGCCGCTTCGGTGGCGAGCGTCCGGCGCAACTGGTTGGCCAGGAGCCTAAGCTCCCGCTCCGCGCCGGCCGTGTCGAAAGTCTCTGCCGCCGCGGACAACAGGTTGATACGGCGGACGAAGGGCAGCTCGGCGCTGCGCAGCAGATTCTCGTCCTCCAGGAACACGGCGTCGATCTCGGCCCGCAGCCGCGCGGCCAGCGAAGCGGCC
>JASJBI010000029.1 GCA_030066595.1 Alphaproteobacteria bacterium
GCGGGCGCTGATCCCGCCCCGCCGGGGCAAGACCAAGGGCAAGGACAAGACCATCGCCGCCGATGAGATCGGCCGCCTGGACCATTTGGTCGCCCGGTTCGGCACGGGCGGCGGCCTGCGCCCGCCGCTGAGGCGCGCAACCTAGGAAGACCATGGACTCGCTGCCCATCAACCTCTTCGATCTGATCGTCCTGATGGTCCTGCTGATCTCAGGCGTCATCGCCTTCGCCCGCGGCGTGGCGAAGGAGTTCCTCAAGCTCTTGGCCTGGGTCGGGGCCGGCTACGCGGCGATCTACGCCTTCTCCTTCGTCCGTCCCCTGGCGCGCGACGTCGTGCCGGTGGACTTCTTGGCGGACGCGGTCGCCGGGGTCGGCTTGTTCGTCGTCGCCCTTGTCGGGCTCTCCTATCTGGCCCATATCGTTGCCGACCACCTGCGCCCGCACAGCCTCGGGGCGCTCGACCGCTCGCTCGGCTTTGTCTTTGGCCTCGCCCGCGGCGCTGTTATCGTGTCGCTGGCCTATTTGTTCGTCGTCTGGATCGTCAAGGGCGAGAACCTGCCGGACTGGATCATCGAGGCCAAGTCGCGGCCGCTGGTGGAACGGGGCGGCGCCTTGATCGTGCAGTTGGCGCCACGGAACCTGCGGCACGAGACCATCGCCGCCGCCGAGACGGCGCGGCTCAGGGCGCGCCAGGCGATGGAGGCCGAGCGCAAGGTGCGCGAGCTCAGCCAACCCCGCACCGAGCCCGAGAAGAGCGACGCAAAAGAGGGCTATGGCGACAAAGAACGCAAGGAGATGGATCGATTGATCCGCAGCAAGCAGTGACGGGGGGCTTCCGCATGGCGGTCACGCACCCGTTCGACGACGACAAGCTGCACGAGGAGTGCGGCGTGTTCGGCATCCTGGACCATGACGACGCCGCGGCGCACACGGTCCTGGGCCTGCACGCGTTGCAGCACCGCGGCCAGGAGGCCGCCGGCATCTGCACCTATGACGGCCGCCACTTCCACACCCACCGGGCCGCCGGGCAGGTGGGCGAGAGCTTCGAGTCGCCCGAGGTCATGGCCAAGCTGCCGGGCCGGTCTGCGATCGGCCATGTGCGCTATTCGACCACCGGCGAGACCGTGCTGCGAAACGTCCAGCCCCTGTTCGCAGATTTCGCCTTCGGCGGGCTGGCCGTGGCCCATAACGGCAACTTCACCAACGCCCGCAGCCTGCGCGCCGACCTGGTGCGCCGGGGCCACCTGTTCCAGTCGACCACCGACACCGAAGTGGTCATCCACCTGATCGCCACCAGCCAGGGCGCCAACGTGGTCGAGCGCATCATCGACGCGCTGCGCGCCGTCGAGGGCGCCTACTCGCTGGTCGCGCTGACCCGCAAGAAGGTGATCGGCGTGCGCGACCCGCTGGGCGTTCGGCCGCTGTTGCTGGGCCGGATCGGCGACCGCTACATCATCACCTCGGAGACCTGCGCGCTGGACATCATCGGCGCCGAGTTCGTGCGCGACATCGAGGCCGGCGAGCTGGTCGTGCTGGACGAGGACGGGGTGCACAGCTACCGGCCCTTCGCACCGGCGGCCAAGCGGTTCTGCATCTTCGAGTACATCTACTTCGCCCGCCCCGACAGCCGGGTCGAAGGCCGCAGCGTCTACGAGGCGCGCAAGCGCATCGGCGCGGAGCTGGCGCGCGAGACCCATGTGCCGGCGGACGTGATCGTGCCGGTGCCGGATTCGGGCGTGCCCGCGGCGGTCGGCTATGCCGGCGAGTGCGGCGTGCCGTTCGAGCTGGGCATCATCCGCAACCACTATGTGGGCCGCACCTTCATCGAACCGACCGACCGGATCCGCCATTTGGGCGTCAAGCTCAAGCACAACGTCAACCGGTCGCAGATCGCCGGCAAGCGGGTCATCCTGGTGGACGACAGCATCGTGCGCGGCACCACGTCGACCAAGATCGTCGAAATGGTGCGCGGCGCCGGGGCCAAGGAGGTGCACATGCGTATCTCGAGCCCGCCGACGGCGCATTCCTGCTTCTATGGCATCGACACGCCGGAACAGGCGCAGCTCCTGGCCGCCAATCACGACGTCGACGCCATGGCCAGGCTGATCGGCGTCGACAGCTTGGCCTTCCTGTCGATCGATGGGCTCTATCGGGCGATGGGCGAAGCCGGGCGGAACGCGGAGAGCCCGCAGTTCTGCGATGCCTGCTTCACCGGTGCGTATCCCACCAAGCTGACCGACCGCGAGGGCGGCACGTCTTCGGATCAGCTCTCGCTCCTGGAAGAGATCGTCTGAGCCCAGCATGGCCGAAGCCGCGGGCAAGCTTGCCGGGCGCATCGCGCTCATCACCGGCGCCTCGCGCGGGATCGGCGCGGCGGTCGCCACACGATTCGCGGCCGAAGGCGCGCATTTGGTGCTGGTCGCGCGCAGCCAGGGCGGCCTCGAAGAGGTCGACGACGCGGTCCGCGCCGCCGGCGCCAGCGCGACGCTGGTGCCCCTCGACCTCACCGATCTGGAGGGCGTGGACCGCCTCGGCGCCGCGCTCAACGAGCGCTTCGGCAGGCTCGACGTGCTGGTCGGCAACGCCGCGATCCTCGGGCCCTTGAGCCCGGTGCACCATATCGAGGCCAAGGCCTGGGACGAGGTCCTGCGGGTGAACCTCACCGCAAACTGGCGGCTCTTGCGGACCTGCGACCCGCTGCTGCGCCAGTCCGAGGCCGGACGCGCGATCTTCGTGACCTCGGGGGCGGGCTCGTCCGTGTTTCCCTTTTGGGGCGCTTACGCGACCTCGAAGGCCGCGCTCGAGATGATGGTCAAGACCTACGCGCGCGAGACCGAAAAGACCGCGATCCGCGCCAACATCGTCGACCCGGGCGTGGTGGCCACCGCCATGCGCGCCGAGGCCTTTCCCGGCGAGGATCCGTCCCGCCACCCGCCGCCCGAAAGCGTCGCCGACGCCTTCCTCGCGCTCGCCCTGCCGTCCTGCAAGAAGACCGGCGCGGTCATCCAGGCATAGACCGGCCCTTCACCCCTCCGCATACGGGTTCTTGCCCTTGCGCAGCAGGATACGGATCGGCGTCCCCGGCAGGTCGAAGGTGGTGCGCAGGCCGTTGATCAGATAGCTCAGATAGTGCGCCGGCAGCTCCTTCGGCCGGCTCGCCCAGATCGCGAAGGTGGGCGGGCGCGCCTTGATCTGGGTGATGTAGCGCAGGCGGAGGCGCCGGCCGGCGGCGAGCGGCGGCGGATGGTGTTCCAGCACGTCGGCGAGCCAGCGGTTCAGCGGGCCGGTGGCGATCCGCCGGTTCCAGACCTCGTCCGCGGCGAACACCGCCTGCATCAGCGTGTCGAGCCCCTGCCCGGTCAAGGCCGAGACCGGCACGACGCGCACGCCCCGCGCTTGGGGCAGCGATCGGGTCAGCGCGTCGTCGATCGCCCGCCGCGCCCCGGAGCGATCCTCGGTGACGTCCCACTTGTTGGCGGCGATCACCAGCGCGCGGCCTTCGTCGACGGTCATGCGCGCGATGGCAAGATCCTGGCGTTCGAGCCCGTCGCGCGCGTCGATCACCAGAATCACGGCCGCGGCCAGCCGGATGGCGCGCTGCGTCTCGGTCACCGAGAGCCGCTCCAGCTTGGCCGTCACCTTGGCCTTCTTGCGCAGACCCGCGGTGTCGACGAGGCGGATGGCGCGGCCGCCGAAATCCCAGTCGACGGACACGGCATCCCGGGTGATGCCGGCCTCGGGCCCGGTGATCATGCGCTCCTCGCCCAGGAGCCGGTTGGCGAGCGTCGACTTGCCCACATTCGGCCGGCCGACGATGGCCAGACGCAGCGGGCCGCCTTCGTCTTCGCCCTGGACCTCGTCGGGGGTTCCTGCTGCTTCCTCTTCCACGTCCTCGGCCGCGTCCTCGAACGGCGCCAGCGCCTCGAACAGATCGGCCAGGCCCTCGCCGTGTTCGGCCGAGATCGCGATCGGCTCGCCGAGGCCGAGCGCATAGGCCTCGAGCGCCCCTTCGGCCCCGACCCGGCCTTCGCACTTGTTCGCCACCAGGATCACCGGCACGCCCTGCTTGCGCAGCCAGTCGGCGAAGTGCCGGTCCACCGGCGTCAGGCCGGCGCGCGCGTCGATCAGCATGAGGGCCACGTCCGCGTCGGCGAGCGCCCGCTCGGTCTGAGTGCGCATGCGCGCTTCCAGGGTTTCGTCCGCCGCCTCTTCCAGCCCCGCGGTATCGATCACCCGGAAGCGCAGATCGCCGATGCGCGCCGCGCCGACCCGCCGGTCCCGGGTCACGCCGGGCGTTTCGGCGACCAGCGCCTCGCGCCGGCCGACCAGCCGGTTGAACAGGGTCGACTTGCCCACATTCGGCCGGCCCAGAATCGCGACCGTGAAGGACATGATCGAGCGTCAGCCCAACTGAGGTCCGACGTCACCCCCTCCCCGTCCCTCCCCCGTCAAGGGGGAGGGAGTGACGGTTTGCCGACCGGCTCTCGTAAGAGGCGTCACGGTTTGCAGCGAAAGCGGCCCGATGCCGTCCTCTGCCAAAGGGGTGCGTTGGATGGGTGCACCATGCGAAGCAGCAAGTGCAGACCGCACGCCCGATGTCATGATCGTAGATTCAGGTCCGGCGTGGCTCCCTCCCCCCTTGTGGGGGAGGGTTAGGGTGGGGGGTCTCCTCCACATGGCGCTAGCGAAAGGCGACGAGGCGGGCGTCGTCGGTCAGGAAGAACAGCGTGTTGTTGGCGACGATCGGCGCGATCATCACGTCGTCGGGCAGCTCGATGCGGCCGGTCAAATCGCCGGTGTAGGGCGAGATCGAGAGCGCTTCGCCATGGGAGCCGGCGACGATCAAGCGGTCGCTGGCGACGACCGGACCGGCCCAGACGATCGGATCCTCCTGGTCGTCCTCGTCCTCGAAGCGCTGCAGCTGGCGGACCCAGCGGATCCGGCCCTGTTCGCGCAGGATGCAGAACACCAGGCCGTCCGGGCTCACCGCATAGATATAGTCGCCCGCCGTCCAGGGCGCCTGGATGCTGCCGATCTGCTTGTCCCAGATCCGCCCGCCGGTACGGAGATCGATGGCGACCATGCGGCCGCTGTGACTCATGGCGATCACCAGGCCGCTGTCGACCACCGGGTGGCCGCGAATGTCGGACAATTGGGAGACCGCGTCGATTCGGCGGATCGCGGCCAGGGTGTCGGACCAGATGGGTCGGCCCGTCTCCACCCTAAGCCCGAACAGCTCGCCGGAGGAATGGGGCACGACCACCACGCCGTCCGCGACCGCTGGGCTGGCCCCGCCCAGAATGCCGGCGACCTCCGCAATGCCGGTGTGAACCCACATCACCCGGCCGTCGTCGGCGCTGAGCACGACCAGCCGGTTGTCCACCGTCAAGGCGAACACCCGCCCGTCCGCGACGGTTGGCCCGGCGCGCATCGGCGCGGGCGCGCGCTCGCGCCAGATCTCGGCGCCCGTCTTGGCATCCAGCGCGATCACCTTGGCGAACCCGGTGGTTACGAACAGGCGCTGGTCGGCGAAGGCGATGCCGCCGCCGAGATGGCCCTCTTCTTCCTCTTCGTCGGAAAGCTCCACCGCCCAAGCCTGCTCGCCGGTATCGGCGTTGAAGGCGCGGATCTCGCCCTCTGCGTCCTTGGTGTAGATCATGCCCTCGGCCACGATCGGCGAGGCCAGGAGCTGGCGGTTGGAGCTGGATCCCGAGCCGATGTCTACGTCCCAAGCCTCGGCCGGCGCATCCGACAACGCCAGATGCTGCATCGAGTGCGACGCGTTGCCGCCGGGCTGCGGCCAGTCGGCGTTGACGGACGGCGGCGGCAGCACGACCTGCAGGTCAGAGATCAGCGGGTCGGGGTCCAGATCCGGATTGGAGAGCATCACCGAGATACGCTCGCCTGGCAGGCGTTCCTTGTCCTTGCCGAACATGTCCTTGGCAAGCTCGTTGCCACAGCCGGCGATCCCGAGCGCAAGGCCGACGACAAGACACAGGCGAGCCAGGGTAAAGGGCCACATCGGTCTCACCCTACTGCCCCAGGACCGACAGCAGCTCGGCAGCCCGCCCGCGCACGCCGGCCGGCGCGGTCTGGTCGTCGGTCAGTCGGGTGAAGATCGTGCGCGCCTCGGCGGTCTGCCCGGCGCGAAGCGAGGCGAGCGCCGTCAGCTCCAGGGCCGAATGCCGCCACGGGCTATCATCCGCGGTCAAGGGTTGCAGGCGCGCGACGATCTCGCTGGGCTCTGCGCTGTCGAGCCCGTGCAAAACAGCCAGCAGGGTCGCCAAATTCCGCAGCTCCTGGTCGATGTTTTGGTCGCCCGCGACCCGGTCATAGGCCGCGACCGCGCCAGCCTTGTCGCCAGACCTGGCCTTGAGCGCGCCCTCCTGGAAGCCGGCCAGCGCGGCATAGCCCGAGCCGGCCCCGGACAACTCGGCGAAGGCCGCAATCGCGTCCTCGGCCTTGCCCTCCTGCGCCAGGCGCAACGCAGCCTGATAGCTGTCCGCCTCGGCCATGCGCTGACTGGTCTGATACTGTTGCCAGCCCATCACGCCCGCGGTTCCCAGGACCGCAGCCACCGCCACGGCAATGACGTAGCGTCCGTATCTCTGCCAAAGCTTGAGATACTCGTCTTTCTTTAGTTCTTCTTCGACTTCTTGAAAGATGTCAGCCACAGGGGCCTCCGCCGCTCCCGAGGCGCCTGACCCGGCGCGAAACCGCCGCTAAAATAGACCGCGCCCCGGCCGATGGCAAACACCGGAAAGGCTTGTCAGGAAACACTGAATCTGCCTAGGGCGCGGCCACTCACGCCGCCCGCCACTTGATCGAACAGCCCATCGACGGGATCTGGTCCTGCGGCCCCTGGCCGGTCTCGGCGACCTGTCGCATGGCCTCGAGAAGCTCCCGCCGGGCGTTGGGGACCGGCTGAACCTTGGACTCGTCGAGGCGCCCGCGATATTGCAGTTCCAGGTCCGCGTTGAAACCGAAGAAGTCCGGCGTGCACACGGCTTCATAGGCTCGCGCGACGGTCTGGCTCTCGTCGATGACATAGGGAAACGGGAAGTCGTGCTCGGCCGCGAACCGTTTCATGTTGTCGAATGAATCGTCGGGATAGCGCTCGGTGTCGTTGGACATGATGGCGATGCTGCCGATACCGTCCTCCGCCAGAGCCCGGGCATCGGCAACCAGCCGATCGATCACGGCCCGCACATAGGGGCAGTGGTTGCAGATGAACATTACCAGGGTGCCCTTCTCGCCCCGCACATCCGCCAGCGTATAGGTCTTGCCGTCGATTCCGGGCAGGCTGAAGTCAACCGCCTGCCAGCCGAAATCGCAAATCGGTGTCTCTGCCGCCATGAAGCCCTCCTCACTGCGGTTTTGCCCGCCCATCGGGCGCCGCGCCGCACCGGGCACGGCACCCCTGGACTCTCGGGCCGGAATGAGAAACACTGTATTTGACACTTGTATTACACGACAGGCGGCGGAGGCGCCACCGGCGATCATGGGAGTGCCAAGCGTCCAAAATGGCTGAGATCATACGCCTTTCCCGGGCTCGGCCGCGCCGGTCCGGTGTTTTCTTTAGCCGCTTCGAACTGAACAAACTCCTGAGTCTCTATAGCCGCCATGTGATGTGCGGGGAATGGCGCGATTACGCCATCGACCACCGCGCCGGCGAAGCCGTGTTCTCCGTCTTCCGGCACACTGCGGAACAGCCGATCTTCGCCATTTCCAAGACCCTGGCCGGCGGCAAGGAAACGGGCCGCGACAAGGGCATCTATGTGGTGAGCCGCGGCCCCGAAACCCTGGCCCGGGCCCACAACATCACCGACGCGCTGGCCGTTATCGAGCGCAGGCCAAGGCTGACCTCGGTTACCCGCTGATCCACTTGCTATACGGGCGGGCTTGACCCGGCGCCGAACGCGCGGCAGTATGTTCCTGTTTTGTTCCAAACTGAGCAGGTCATCCTTTGGGCGCCATCAAGCACATGAAGGTACGCAGGGATGATCGTGGCCATGGCCTGTTGCGCCTGGGCGCGCTGGTGCTCTTGGGCCTGGGCGTCTACAGCCGATGCCATCGCTGCGGCCATGACTCGTCCCTGGACCCGCACTTGCTCGCCGCCGAATGGGGCCCGGCCCTGCCGATTGCCGAGGTCGGCGCCCGCCTGCGCTGTCCCGGCTGCGGCTCCAGAGACGTCGCCACCCGCCCCGACTGGCCAGCGCTCGCGCATATTGCGGACGAGCAGCGCGCGCGCCTGCCAAGGGCGGTCGCGGCGGAGTAGCGCAGGCTTCCCGGCCTGCGACCGGGGCTCGCCCTGCCTGGTCAGTCGTCAACGCCGAAGTTTCCGTAGAAGACGAAGAATAGGTTGTTGGTCGTCGACGCCGAAGTTTCCGTTGGTGACCACCAGCACAGTGTGGTCTGAGAGATCGTCGGTGTTTCTGGCCAAGAACTCGAAGCTGCCGACCGTGTAGCCGTCGTCGAAAGAGGTCAGGTTGAACTTCCCGTAGAGCCCCCGGGATGAGAATCCCTGTCCGTCTATGAACACCTCGCCGGCGCCGCTATCGACGACGGGTCGTCCGACTTTGATATCGGCATTGGTTTCAATCTTCAGGGTGGCGATCTCATTGCCGCCGACGCCGCGTGGGCATTTCTGGGAGCCGGGATCGAGCGCGCTGTTCGGATCGCGGGTGCCATCCAAGAAGTTGTCCGCATCCAGGGTGATCTGCGAGACCCGAATGTTCGGATCGTGGCTGACGTCCACACCGGTAATCGTCCCGGTTGCCCCCACATTCGCCGCGAACTGGCACGTGGGGGAAGACGCACCACGGAAGTCCCGCAGGGTCATACTGCCGCTGCGCAGGGCGTTGGAGACCGCCGACTGCTCGCCCGGCGACATGACCTTGCGCTGATACTCGAATGTGACGAATTGCGGCTCGGCGCTGCAGGCAGCAAGCAGGCCAGCAATCGCCGCCAGGACCGCCGCAAGGGCGAATTGGCGCGCCATACCACCCCCTCTGCTTGGCTGCCCCGTGCCGGAGCCGCCAGGACTCGCCCTCCGAAATGCAGTGTGCTCAGGGAAAGCGGCGAAAACGTGACGGAGCGTCGCGCCCTAAGCGCCAATGCGGTAGAGCTGCCATTCGTCGGGCACGCCTTTCAGGGCGTGCGCGCCGAAGTCCTCGCAGGAAATACCGGAGCCGGCGATCAGGTCCTTGACGGTTCGCGAGATCAAGACGTCTCCGGGAGACGCCAGATCGGCGATTCGCGCGGCGATGTGCAGCGCCAGGCCGGTCACGGCGTCGCCCTGGACCTCGCATTCGCCCGTATGCAGACCGATGCGGACCTCAACTCCGATCTGACGCACGGCGGCCTGGATCGCCGAACCGCAGCGGATCGCCCGTGCCGGCCCGTCGAACACCGCGACGAAGCCGTCGCCGGTGGTGTTGATCTCCCGCCCATGGAAGGCTGCCAGCTCCTGCCGCACGGCGGCATTGTGGGCCTCGAGCAGGTCGCGCCACTGCCGATCCCCGCTCTGCACCGCCGTCTCGGTGGAGCCGACGATATCGGTGAACATGATGGTGTAGAGCACCCGATCGAGGACTTCCGCGGGCCGGGTGCCGGTGACGAATGCCTCGACGTGGCGCAGGATCGCATCCGACCCGTCGAGCCAGGGCAGGTGGTCGTCCGCCTCGATCTCGACGTACCGAGCGCCCGGAATGTGCTCCGCCAGATATCGGCCGTGGCACGGCTCCATGACCCGATCGCGTTTTGTGTGCAGGATCAGTGTCGGCACGCGGATCGACGGCAGGATGTGGCGGATGTCGATCTCGTAGTTGGCGCGCGTCAGCGCGGCGGCAGCCGCCGGGCTTGCGCTCATCCGCAGATACCGCGCCCACCACTGGCGAAAGCGCTCGTTGTCGATCTGCGTCGGCGCCCGATCGTCGATCGCGAAGGGCGTTCCCCAGGCGCCTTCCAGCTCGTCGATGAAGGCTTTCTCCTCGGCCGGTTCGGGGCCGCAGGGATAGTCCGGCGCGCGGACCCGGCGGGCGTAGCTGCCGATCATGATCAGCGCCGAGGTCCGCTCGGGATAGGTCGCCGCGAACAGCGCGCACATTGGCCCACCCTCGGAATAGCCGAGCAGCGCCGCGCGCTCGGACCCGACCGCCTCCATGACCGCGCGCACGTCGTCCATGCGCTCTTCCAGGGTGGGCGTGTCGGTCACCCGGTCGGACAGCCCGCTGCCGCGCTTGTCGAACAGAATCAGGCGAGAGCAGGCCGCGAGATGGCGCAGAAACCGGGCCAGGCCTGGCTCCTCCCAAAAGATATCGATGTTCGACACCCAGCCCGGCACGAGAACCAGGTCGGGCGGCCCGTCGCCGAGGACCTGGTAGGCGATGTTGACGTCGCCGCTGCGCGCGTATCGTGTCTCCGGGCTCATCGGATAATCGTGGCTCTCCACTCGCTCAGCCGACAAAAAACCGCTCCGGCTGCGGGATCCCGCGCCACCGGTCGCGTCCATCATCATCGGCTGGCGGGACGCGGCAATCAAGCGGACCCTGGTGCGGCGCTCGATTACCGCACCGGCGCGCGCCCAGCATCGTGGTGCAATTTCTCATTAACGTTTACGAAATCTTAAAGGGCTTCAAAGTTGGATAGGTCCTCAGAACGGAGATTTCTCCGTCCACGATCAGTGAAGGACCCGACCTATGACCGCCAAGCCCCTGGACGTCGACAAGTTCTCCAAGGTCATCGCGCTTGCCGAATCGGACGAGCCCGGCGAGGCCAGCGCGGCCCTGCACGTGATGCGCAAGATGCTGACCGACGCCGGCATAAACCTGCGCGATTTCGGCGAGATGCTGCGCGGACCGCGGTCCGACGGCGGCATTGGAAGCATACATTTCGAGCTGCAGATCCGGGGTCTGGCCAAGCGTCTGCGCGAGCGCGAGGCCGAGGTCAGCCGGTTGAACCGGGAGATCGCCACCTGGCGGGAGCTTGCCTGGTCGAACACCCAGGAGCTGACGGACAGCAACCAGAAGCTCGTAGCCGAGGTCGAGGAACTGAAGGCAAGGCTGCACAGCGCCCAGACGCGTCCGCGCCGCAATGCCGACAAGCGGGCCGCGGTGCTGTTCTATCTGCGCAACCCGGATCATTCCAAGCTCTCGGATCGGGAGATCGCCCGCCGCGCCGGCGTGTCACCTCAGACGGTGTGCAACTGGCGCAAGCGCCTCTATCCGGCCGCGCCGGCGAACCCCGAACGCACGTTCGTGCGCGCCGGCAAGAGCTACGTCATGCGCACCGGCAATATCGGCCAACACCGACAGGTCGGCTGAACGGCTCCCGCCCTCGCCTGCCCGCTCCAGCGGGCGCTCCGGTCAGCAGGACTTCACCGTAAACCGGTGCCGCAGAATGGTGGTCTCGTCGCCGCAGGCGGCGTCGAGCTGTGCCTGTGTGAGACCGCGCACCGCGCTGAAGTCCGTGCCCGCGACGTTGGCGCCGGCCAGATTGGCCCCCTCCAGGTTCGCGCGGATGAAGACGGCGCCGCTCAGGTCCGCGCCGCGCAGGTCGGCGTCGGTGAGATCCGCCTGATAGAGCCGCGTGCCGCGGAGCGACGCGCCGCGCAGGTCCGCCCCGCCGAGTTCCGCCTCGGTCAAGAGCGCGCTGGCCATGTCGCTCTCGGCGAGGGTGGCGCTCTTCATGTCGGCGCCGCGCAGTCGGGCGAAGCGGACGTCGGCGCCGCGCGCGTTCGCGCGGGTCCAGATTGACCAGATGAGGTCCGCGTCGAACATCTTGGCGCCCTGCAGGTCGGCGCCCTCGAGGTTGACGTTCCACATGCGCGCGCCGTCGAGCTGGGCGCCCGTGAGCTTGGCGCCGTCCAGCGTAGCCTTGGCCAGGTTGGCGAACCGCAGGTCCGCCTCGGCCAGCTCCGCACCGGACAGCTTGGCGGCGCGCAGGTCCGCCTCGCGCAGATTGCAGCCGACGCAATCCCCGTTGGCCATGAGCTTGTCCACATCCCGCTGCACATAGGGGTTGCCGCAGCCCGGCAGCAACAGGCCGATCAGCGCTGCCAAGATGAGACTTTGTCGTGCCGCCATCCCCTCGCTCACTCCCACTCGATCGTGCCCGGCGGCTTGGACGTGACGTCGTAGACCACCCGGTTGATGCCGCGCACCTCGTTGATGATGCGGGTCGCCGCCGCGGCCAAGAACTCGTGCGCGAAGGGATAGGAGTCCGCGGTCATGCCGTCGGTCGAGGTCACGGCCCTGAGCGCGCAGACATGGTCATAGGTGCGGGCGTCGCCCATCACGCCCACCGTCTTGACCGGTAGCAGCACGGCGAAGGCCTGCCAGATCGCGTCGTACAGGCCCGCCTCGCGGATCTCCTCGAGATAGATCGCGTCCGCCTTGCGCAGGATCTCGAGTTTCTCCGCCGTGATCTCGCCGGGCACGCGGATGGCCAGGCCCGGCCCCGGGAACGGGTGACGGCCGACGAACGCCTCGGGCAGGCCGAGTTCGCGGCCGAGCGCCCGCACCTCGTCCTTGAACAGCTCCCTGAGCGGTTCCACCAGGGCCAGTTTCATGCGTTCGGGCAGTCCGCCCACATTGTGGTGGGTCTTGATGGTGGCGCTGGGACCGCCGAAGGGCGAGACGGATTCGATCACGTCCGGATAGAGCGTGCCCTGGGCCAGGAACTCGGCCCCGCCCAGCTTGTCCGCCTCCTCCTCGAATACGTCGACGAACGTGTTGCCGATGACCGTGCGCTTTTCCTCGGGATCGGTCACCCGGGCGAGCCGGTCGACGAACAGGTCCTGGGCCTCGCGATGCACCAGCGGGATGTTGTAGTGGCCGCGGAACAGGGAGACCACCTGCTCCGCCTCGCCGGCGCGCAAGAGCCCGGTGTCCACGAAGATGCAGGTGAGCTGGTCGCTGACCGCCTCGTGGATCAAGAGCGCCGCGACCGCCGAATCGACGCCGCCCGAGAGCCCGCAGATCACGCGCCCCTGCCCAACCTGCGCACGGATCTTGGCGACGGCCTGCTGGCGGAATGCGGCCATGGTCCAATCGCCGGTACAGCCCGCCACGTGATGGGTGAAGTTCTTGAGCAGCGCCGCGCCGTCCGGCGTGTGCACGACCTCGGGGTGGAACATGAGGCCGTAATAGCGCCGGTCGTCGTCGGCGATCACCGCGAAGGGCGCGCCTTCCGACACCGCGGCCACCCGGAACCCCGGCGGCAGCTCGATCACCCGGTCGCCATGGCTCATCCAGACCTGCTCACGCTGGCCCTTGGCCCAGATCCCGTCGAACAGTGCGCACTCCTCGGTGACGTCCACGAAGGCGCGGCCGAACTCGCGATGTTCCGGGCTTTCCACCTCGCCGCCGAGCTGGGCGCACATGGCCATCTGGCCGTAGCAGATGCCGAGCACGGGCGCGCCCAGCGCGAAGACCGCCGCGGGCGCCCGCGGCGTGGTCGCTTCCGTCACCGAGGCGGGGCCGCCGGACAGGATGATGGCCTTGGGCGCGAAGTCCGCGATCGCGTCGTCCGCCATGTTGAACGGATGGATCTCGCAGTACACGCCGCTTTCGCGGAGCCGCCGGGCGATGAGCTGGGTGACCTGGGAGCCGAAATCGAGGATCAGGACGCGGTCGGTCATGGCCGCCGTGCTATAGAGCATTGTCTGGTCATTTGGAACCTCTCTGCCGACGCCAACCGCGGCAGACCGCAATCCGCATGACGAGATGATGCTTTAGCCCAGATTCAGGCGGCTGAACAGGGACCGTGGCGCGACAGGAAGCCGGCCAGATCGTCCCAGCCATAGGCGTCCTGATCCAACAGCACGCCCCAGAGCCGCTCCTTCTGTTCCGCGACCTTGCGCCCGCCCATGGCGGTATAGAAGAAGCGCGCCGGGTTGGCCGACAGCACCCAGACCAGCGCCGACGGGCAGCCCTGCGCGGCGAGCCCGGCGAACCCGGTGCACAAGAGCTTGCGCCCGACGCCCAGGCCCTGATGGTCCTCGGCCACATAGAGGGTGAAGATCTCACCCTCGCAGCCGAAGGCGGGCGTGCGCGCCGCGCCGCAGGTGCTGACGCCGACGATCTCGCCGTCCACGGATTCCGCGACATAGATCGCGCCCCAGCGGCCCGGGCTGGTACGCCCCTCGATCGCAGCCGCCCATTGCGATGCCTGCTGCCGGTAGGACATACGCAGCAGCACCCGGTCGGGCACCACGCCGGCATAGGCGCTGCGCCAGGAATCCACATAGACCTGGGCGCAGGCCTTGGCGTCCTCGGGCCGCGCGCGTCGCACGATATGGCCCGCCGCCGTCCCGGTCACCGGAGCCTCCGGATCGGGGAAGTGCGCAGGGCGGTCGAGAACAGGGTCATACGAAAAGGCGGTTGAGCGTTCGCACGTCATGTGGCAGCGAACAGTGGACCATTGTCGGCCGTCCCGATCGGGCGGACAAGGGGGAAATGCGCGGAGCCTCAGTCTTTCCCTCGCTCCAGGACCGCCACGAAGAAGCCGTCCGTGCCGTGGCGCGCGGGGGTGAGAAGCAGATAAGGGCCGTCCGCCGGACCGGGTCCGCCGATCACCTCCGCCCAGACCTGGCCGATCGGTACCGCGGCGAAACCGCCCCGCCCTGCGAGAAACGCATCGACCTGCCGTTCGTTCTCTTCCGGCAGGACCGAGCAGGTGACATAGACCAGCCGCCCGCCCGGCCGCACCAAGTCCGCGGCCTGCGCGAGAAGCTGGCCCTGCGCTTCGGTCAAGCGGGCGAGTTCCTCGGGCGTGAGCCGCACGCGGGCGTCCGGGTTGCGCCGCCAGGCGCCCGAGCCGGAGCAGGGCGCGTCCACCAGGACCCGGTCGAAGGCGCCTTCTTCTAAGCCTTTGTCGTCTTCGAGGACCTCAGGCGTGGCGATGGTCACCCCGGCGCGCGCGAGCCGCGACCGGATCGGCCGGAGCCGGGCCGCGTCCGCGTCGCAGGCGAGGATCTCGCCCTGGTTCCGCATGGCCGCGGCGAGCGCCAGCGTCTTGCCGCCGGCGCCGGCGCAGAGGTCGCAGACCGACTGTCCCGGCCGGGCGTCGACCAGAAGGGCGGCGATCTGCGAGCCCTCGTCCTGTACTTCGATCAGGCCGTCGCGGAAGGCCGCCGTGCTCGGCAGGGTCCTGCGTCCCTGCAGCCGGAGGCCGACAGGCGAGATCGGCGTGGGCTCGGCCGCGATGTCCTCGGCGGCGAGCGCCGCCCGGGCCGCCTGCCGGTCCGCTTTGAGCACGTTGACCCGCAGGTCCACGGGAGCTTCCGCGTTGAGCGCCGCCATCTCCTCGGCGAACCCGTCCCCGAACGCATCCCGCAGTCGCGGCGCCAGCCACTCGGGTCCGTTGGCCCGAACCCAATCGGGCTGCTCAGGATGGCCGAGCGGCTGGCCCGCGAGCCCCGCGGCGAGGGCCGTCTCCGCCTCGGACAAAGGCGGCGGGCCGTACTGGCTGCCGTCGAAGGCGGCCATGTCGTCGTCGAGGGCGAGGGCCGCGATCAAACGCGCGCGGCCGTCGGGTTCGTGAAGGCCCTGCCGCGCGAGCCACCAGTCCAACGCCGCTCGCCGGCGGAGTACGCCGTAGACATGGGTCTGGATCGCCCGGCGATCCTTCGATCCGACGTAGCGGCGGCGGCGGAACCAGCCGGACAGCAACCGGTCGGCCGGCGTTCCGGAGCTGGCCAGGGCATCGAGCAGCTCGATTGCCGCTTGCACGCGGGCGCCCGGAGTCATTGTGCAGCCAACGCGTATCGGACTTGATCTGACACGACGCCCACTTCAGTCTGGCCACTGTCCCCACCAGAGGCCCCTGCATGTCCTGGCGCCGGGATTTCGCATGCTTCGAGACGCCGGCTTCGCCGGCTCCTCAGCATGAAGTCATCTGTGTGCCGCCAAAGGAGTGCTTCATCTTGAGTTCGCGGCTTCTCTATCGAGACACCGCCTTCATCCTGAGGAGGCCTGCAAGGGCCGTCTCGAAGGAGAGGGCGGTGGCTCGAAAGAAAAGTGCAGCAGTCGAAGGACGAAGTGTGCGGATGAGCGTCGGCAGGTTTTCACGGACTAGCTACCGGCCGCCGGGATAGTTGGGCGCCTCACGGGTGACCATGACCCCGTGCACATGGCTCTCTTCCCGGCCGGCGACGGAGACCCGCTGGAACCGACAGTTCTTGTGCATCTCGGCCATGGTCGCGTTGCCGGTATAGCCCATCGCCGCGCGCAGCCCGCCGGCCAGCTGATGAATCACGTTGGCGACCGGGCCCTTATAGGGCACCTGCCCCTCGACCCCTTCGGGCACCAGCTTGAGGGCGTCCGAGATCTCCTGCTGGAAATAGCGGTCGGCCGAGCCCCGCGCCATGGCGCCGACCGAGCCCATGCCGCGATAGGTCTTGTAGGACCGGCCCTGATAGAGGAACACTTCGCCCGGGGCCTCGTCGGTGCCGGCGAACAGCGAGCCGATCATGGCGCAGTCGGCGCCGGCGGCGACGGCCTTGGCCAGATCGCCGGAGTACTTGATGCCGCCGTCGGCGATCACCGGGACGCCCTGCTTGTGGCATTCCTCGGCGCATTCCATGACGGCGGTGAGCTGGGGCACGCCCACGCCAGCGACCACCCGGGTTGTGCAGATCGAGCCCGGGCCGATGCCGATCTTGACCGCGTCGGCGCCCGCGTCGATCAGCGCCCGCGCGCCCTCGGCCGTGGCCACGTTGCCGCCGATCACCTGGGTGTAGTTGGAGAGCTTGCGCACCCGGTTGACCGCCTCGATCACGCCTTCCGAGTGGCCGTGCGCCGTGTCCACCACGATCACGTCCACCTCGGCGTCGAACAGCGCCTCGGCCCGCGCCACGCCGTCGTCGCCGACGCCCACCGCGGCCGCCACCCGGAGCCGTCCCTTCTCGTCCTTGCTGGCGTTCGGATGCTGCTCCGCCTTCTCCATGTCCTTGACCGTGATCAGCCCGACGCAGCGATAGTCTTCGTCCACCACCAACAGCTTCTCGATGCGGTGCTGGTGCAAGAGCCGCTTGGCCTCGGCCGGATCGACGCCTTGCTGCACGGTGACCAGGTTATCCCGGGTCATCAGCTCGCTGACCGGCTGCTTGGGGTTGTCGGCGAAGCGCACGTCTCGGTTGGTGAGAATGCCGACCAGCCGGCCGGTCTCGCGCTCGACCACGGGAATGCCCGAGATGCGGTGCTGGCCCATCAGGTGCAGCGCGTCGGCCAGCGTCTTGTCCGGCGTCACAGTGACCGGATTGATCACCATGCCGGCCTCGAACTTTTTCACTTGGCGGACGTTCAGCGCCTGCTCTTCCACCGACAGGTTCTTATGGATCACGCCGATGCCGCCGGCCTGGGCCATGGCGATGGCCAGCTCGCTCTCGGTCACCGTGTCCATGGCCGCGGAGATGAGCGGCACGCCGAGCTCGACCGAGCGAGTCAGGCGGGTGCGCAGGTCGACCTGGGTGGGCAGGATGGCGGATCGCGCGGGCCTCAGCAGAACATCATCGAATGCGAGCGCTTCGCGGATCTCCATGGGGCCAACCTCCTTCCTGGTTGGCGCGCGATCATACACATAACGCCCGCCTTGTATATAGGGGGGCTTCAGGGTCCGGGGCGGACGAGTCCGGGCGATGACGCGCTCCATGCGAGAGGCCTCGGCACGCCGCATCGGACCCCGCGAACGGCCGGGATCTCGCCGTCAAGCGGCTTTGAGCCTTGCGTTTGGCCGGATATTGCTTGAAACCTATAGCCCTCGGGGGTGAAGCGGCCTGTCGTCGGCCGAGGCGGCGCCAAGCCCAACCGGTGCAGTTGGAAGGGTCGGGGGCTTGTCCAGGTTCAGCACGTCATGGTCGTGATGTCAGGCGCATTCCGCGGCGGCGCTCTTTGGGCAGCCATACGGTGACGCTGCCGTGCGCCATTCAACCGCCCTTGCTCTGATCCTTGCCACGCTCGTCCTCGGCGGGGGCTGCACGGTGCGCGGCTACGCCGTGGACACCATCGGAGAGATGCTCGCGTCCGGCGATTCCGTGTTCACCGCCGACGAGGACATCGAGCTCATCGGCGGTGCGCTTCCGTTCAGCCTCAAGCTGACCGAAAGCCTGCTCGCGGAATCGCCGGAGAACCGGGGGCTGCTGCTCACCGCCGCGCGCGGCTACGTGCTCTATTCCTTCGCCTATGTGCAGTTCGAGGCGGAGCAGACGGCGCCCGTCGATCTGGAACGGGCGCGGCACCTCAGGGGGCGGGCCCGAAGGCTCTATCTGCGCGCCTTCGGTTACGCCATGCGCGGCCTCGAGACGACGTATCCCGCCATTGGCGAAGAACTCTTACGCGATCCGCCCAAGGCGGTCGCCCGCGTGTCCAGCCAGCCGCCGGAGAACATCGCCTTCCTCTACTGGGGGGCCAGCGCGCTGGGTCTGGCGATCTCCGTGTCCAAGGACGAGGCCGCCATGCTGGCCCGGCTGCCCGAGGTCGAGGCGTTGCTTCAGCGGGCGTTCGACCTGAACGAGGCATATGACGACGGTGCGCTGCACGAGTTCGCCGTGGTCTGGGGCGGCGCGGTGCCGCGTGTGCGCGACCGGGCCGCCATCGACCGCCACTATCAGCGGGCCCTTGAGCTCTCGAAAGGACGGCGCGCCAGCCTCTATGTCGCATATGCGGTGGCGGCCGCCCTGCCCGCTCAGGATCGCGACCAGTTCCGTGAGCTGATGGAGAAGGCGCTGGCGATCGATCTGGACGAGGTGCCCAACGAGCGGCTGCAGACCACCATCGCCCAACGCCGGGCGCGCTGGCTCATGGCGCGCAGCGACGAGCTGTTTCTGGAGTAAGGGGCATGCGTCTGCGCCGCGTTCTTCTTGTCACATTTCTCGCCCTCTGTTGGGTCGCGCCGTCCCGGGCCGCGTCCGTGGTCATCAAGCTTGGCACCGTGGCGCCGGAAGGCTCGGTGTGGCACGACGCGCTCCTGCAGGTTCGCCAGGAGTGGAGCAAGATCACCAATGGCGAGGTGGAACTGCGCATCTATGCCGGCGGCGTGCTCGGCGGCGAGGGAGAGATGGTGCGCAAATTGCAGCGCCGCAGCCTCGATGCGGTGGCCATCACCGGCGCTGGCCTGCCGCGTATCGACCGCAGCGTAGAGGTTCTCAACATCCCCCTGCTGTTCGATTCCTACGGCGAGCTCGAATACGTCCGCGGGCGCATCGGACCGAGATTGGAGCGGCGCCTGGAGAAGCGCGGCTTCAAGATCCTGAGCTGGGCGGACGCCGGTTGGGTGTATTTCTTCACCAAGTCGCCGGTGCGGACGCCGGATGATCTGCGCCAGTTGCGGTTGTGGACGTCCTCCGGCGCGCCGGAGGCGGAGAAGCTGTTCAAGGACTTCGGCCTGAACGTGGTACCGCTGCCGGTTACCGACATGCTCACCGCGCTGCAGACCGGTCTGATCGAGGCCATCGACGTGCCGCCCCTGTTCGCGCTGCTGGACCGGTCCTATCAGCTCGCCGGCCACATGACGAACCTCGCCTGGGCTCCCCTGAACGCCGCGATCGTCATCAGCACGAAGGCCTGGCGGCGCATTCCCGCACGCTATGGCGCAGCCCTGCTCAAGGCGATCCGCGGAGTCGCCCGCGACACGCAGACGCGGATCCGCCGCAGCGGCGAGGAGGCCATCGACGAGATGCAGGCGCGCGGTCTGACCGTCGTCGAGCTGGATCAGGCCACGCGTGAGGAATGGCGACGCGAGGCCCGCGGCGCCTATCCGGCCCTGCGCAAGAGCACCGGGTTTCCGAAGCTGTTCGACGAAGTCCTGCGCCTGTCCGACGAATACAAGAAGAACAACCCGCACGGCGCAGCGCCCCCTCGGGCCGTAAAGCCCTAGCGACGGCACCGCGCCCTTGCAGCCGGCTCCCGTCCTCCATCGCGTCGAAGACGCGCTCGCCGTTGCCGTGCTGATCATGATCACGGTGCTGCCCGTGATCGAAGTGGCCGGGCGCGAGCTCCTGGGAGTCGGCATCGCGGGATCCGTCTCCATCGTGCAGCACCTGACCATGTGGATCACCTTCATCGGCGCCGCCCTCGCCGCCCGCACCGACCGTCTGCTGGCGCTCGCCACCGCCGAGTTTCTGCCGCAACCATGGCGTGGCCGGATCGAGCGCGGCACCGCCTGGCTCGCCGTCGCGATCTGCGGCACGCTGACAGCGGCGAGCGCACAGTTGGTCGGGGTCGATCTCGAGTTCGGCGATCGTATCGGCTGGAACATCCCCGTCTGGGTGGTGTCGCTGGTCATGCCGGCGGCCTTTGGCGGCATCACCTGGCGGCTGATCGTCTTCGCCGCCGCCGACTGGCGCGGCCGGGCCGTCGTCGCGAGCGGTCTCGTCGTACCGGTCGTGTTCGAGCTGGTTCCGGCGCTGAGCACGCCCGAGCTGCTGCTGCCGGGAATCGGCGTCATCGTGCTCGGCACCGCGCTGGGGCTGCCGATCTTCGCCGCCATCGGCGGCGCCGCGGCGTTGTTGTTCTTTCTCGAAGGCACGCCCATCGCGGCGGTCCCGGGCGAGGCCTATCGCATGGCCACCTCGCCCATGCTGCCGGCCATTCCGCTGTTCACGCTGGCCGGCTATATCCTCGCCGCGGGCGGCTCCAGCCAGCGCCTTCTCTCGCTCTTTACCGCATTGGTGGGCTGGATGCCCGGCGGACTGGCGGCGGTGGTCACGCTGCTGCTCGCCTTCTTCACGCCGCTGACCGGGGCGTCCGGGATCACCATCCTGGCCATGGGCGGCCTGTTGCTGCCCATGCTGGTCAGGGCGCGCTATCCGGCACGGCATTCCCTCGGCCTGGTCACGGTCTCGGGGTCGATCGGCGTGCTGCTGCCGCCGAGCCTGCCGGTGATCCTGTACGCCTATTATGCGGAGCTCCAGCTCGAGGAGCTGTTCATCGGCGGCTTCGTCCCTGGGCTCTTGCTGATCTTCGCGGTGGCGGCGTGGGGAGCCTGGCGCGGCGCCTACCAAGGCGCCGAACGCACGCCGTTCAAGGGACGCGAGATCGGCCGCGCGCTCTGGGGGGCGAAGTGGGAGTTGCTGCTGCCGCTGATCATCATCGGCGGCATCTTCGGCGGCGTCGCGACGCTGGTGGAGGCCGCCGCGCTGACCGTGCTCTACGCCTTCATGGTGGAAGCCTTGTTCTATCGGGAGCTCAAGATCGCCACCGACCTGCCGCGCATCGGGGTCGAAGCCGCTACCATGGTGGGCGGCTTCATGATCATCCTCGGGGTGGCGCTGGGGCTCACCAACTACCTGCTGATCGCGCAGGTCCCGATGCATGCGCTCAGCTGGGTCAAGGAGTTCATCGAGTCCCCGATCCTGTTCCTGTTGGCGCTCAACCTGCTGCTGATCATCGTCGGCGCACTGATGGATATCTACTCCGCCATCATCGTGATCGTGCCGCTGATCGTGCCCATGGCCAGCGCCTACAACATCGACCCGGTGCATCTCGGCGTCATCTTCATGGCCAACATGCAGCTCGGCTATTTGATGCCGCCGATGGGCGAGAACCTGTTCCTCTCCGCCTACCGCTTCAAGCAGAGCCTGCCCGAGATCTACCGCGCGACCATCCCCTATGTGGTCATTCTGCTGATCACCGTGCTGTTAATCACCTACGTGCCGGGGCTGACCTTGGGCCTGTTGGACATGGTTGGGCGCTAGCGCGCGCGGGCACGTCTCTCGCAAAGGAGCACTTACAACCTCGGGGTCGCGCAGCCCTCGGTCGGGGAAAGGGCTGGAGGGACGCGGCCAAAACAAGCAGAATAGCGATCAAACGACGGTTGCGATCGCCCGGGAGGCGGGAGGCAGATGTGTATGTCCCGTTCCGGCTGCGGCGGTCGTCTTCGTCAATCCTGCCAACCCCGCTCCAAGGATGACGTCGCCATGCGCAAATACCTTCACATAAACCTCGATGACCGATCGGTCGAAACCGAAGAGCTGCACGGCGAGGACATCATCCGCGTCGGACGGCACTATATCGCCAAGACGCTGCTCGAGCGCGGGGTCGCCAATGTGGACCCGCTGTCGCCCGACAATCCGCTGATCTTTTCCGCGGGACCGTTCGCCGGCACGAACTTCTCCAACGCCAACCGCCTGAGCGTCGGCTGCAAGAGCCCGCTGACGGGCGGCATCAAGGAGGCCAATGCCGGCGGCACCTTTGCCTTCGCCCTCGGCCAGCTCGAGATGGCCGGCCTCACCCTCTATGGCGCCGCGGACGATTGGGTGGTGATCCGCATTCCCAAGGACGGCGAGATCACCTTCGAGGACGCCCAGCCCTATCTCGGCAAGGGCAACATGGAGGCGGCCAAGCTCCTGTTCGAAAAGTACGGCGACAAGCTCAGCATCGGCCTCTGCGGACCCGTCGGCGAGTATCTCGGGCTCGTGGCGGGCATCTCCTTCACCGACGTGGAGGGTCGTCCCGTGCGCCTCGCCGCGCGCGGCGGGGTCGGCGCGGTCATGGGCAGCAAGAAGGTCAAGGCCATCGTCGTCGACAAGGACAAGATGCCGACCTTCCACGACCGCAAGAAGGTCATGGGCGCGGTCCGGGAATACGGCAAGCGGTTGAGCAATGATCCGGCGATCGAGACGTTCAGCCTATACGGCACGGCCATGATGGGCGACTTCACCAACAAGATCGGCGGCCTGCCGACGCGGAACTTCAGCTCCGGCCAGTTGGTCGAGAGCGCGGAGGGTCCCCTCAAGCTGGGGGGCGACTACATCCGTGAACTCAACCTGAGCCGCGGCGGCGAGCCCACGCATGCCTGCATGCCGGGCTGCCTGATCAAATGCAGCAACATCTATGTCGATAAGGACGGCGAGGAAATGGTCTCGCCGCTGGAGTATGAGACGCTCGGCCTGATAGGCAGCAACTGCGGTCTGGAGGATCCCGACGATGTCGCCCGGTTGAACCATGTCGCCAACGATCTAGGCGTGGACAGCATCGAGACCGGCGCGACGCTGGCGGTCCTGATGGAGGCCGGCGAAGGCGCATTCGGCGACCCCGACTTCATGGCCAAGGCGCTCGACGACATGCGGCAAGGCAACGAGAGAGGCCGCATCCTCGCCCAGGGGACGGCCCGCGTCGGCGCGCACTACAAGGTCGCGCGCATCCCGGTCATCAAGAAGCAGGGCATCAGCGCCTATGACCCGCGGGTCATCGAGGTGACCGGCATTTCCATGATGGTCACGGCGCAGGGCGCCGACCACACCGCCGGCAACCTGCCGGGCTATCGTTCCGCGGACAAGACGACCGAGGAGCTGGTCGAGGCCAGCTTGGAGACGCAGACCGCCTGCGCCGCGGCGGACTCCCTGGGGCTCTGCATCTTCGGGCGGTCCGTGACCAACGAAAGCGCCGACCTGATCGTCAACGCCCTCAACGACGCGCATGGCACGAATCTCGATCCGTCCTTTCTCACGACCCTGGGTCGCGAGGCGCTTCGGTATGAATGGCAGTTCAACAAGGAAGCCGGCTTCACCGAAGAGGACGACGAGCTGCCGGCATTCTTCTACGAGGAGGCCCTGGCGCCCAGCAACAAGGTCGCGCGGCACCACAGCGCGGAGGTCAACCGGCACCTGCACAAGCTGATGGATCAGGGCTGAACCGGATCGGACCGCGTCTCACGCAGGCGATACCGGGAGCCGGAGTTCCGCGCGCAGGCCCGGCGCATTGTCGGTAAGGACCAGTTCGCCCTCGTGCAGCCGGGCGACCGCGGCCACCAGGGACAGTCCCAGGCCGCTGCCGGGCGTGCTGCGGCTCGTCTCCAACCGAAAGAATCGCTCCACCACCCGCGTCCGCGCCTCGGCCGGTATCCCGGAACCCCGGTCGGCGACCGCCAGGACGGCCTGGTCCGCCTGGGAGCGGAGCGAGACCGCGACCTCCGCGCCGGCGGGCGAGAACTTGATGGCGTTGTCCACAAGGTTTGCCAGCGCCTGGAACAAGAGGTCCCGGTCGCCGCGGACCTCTACATCGTCGGGGGCGTCGCTGGAGAGACGCAGGCCCTTGTCCTCGGCCAGCGGCTCGTAGAGCTCGGCCACGTCGCGCACCAGCGGCGCCAGGGCAACGGGCTGGAAGTGCCGCCGCGGCGCGCCCGCCTCCGCCTGGGCGATGTTCAAGAGTGCCGTGAAGGTGCGCAGGAGACCGTCCGCGTCTTCGATCGCCGCCCCGACGGCCTGGCGGGTGGCCTCGCTGTCGGACGGATCCCGCAGCAGCGGCTCCAACCGGCCGCGCAGCCGGCCCAAGGGGCTGCGCAGGTCATGGGCGATGTTGTCGGTAACCTGCTTGAGCCCGGCCATCAGGCGCTCGATCTGGTCCAGCATGGCGTTCAGGTTGCCGGCCAGCCGGTCGAACTCGTCGTCCCGGCCGCTCAACGGCACCCGCCGGCTCAGATCGCCCGCCATGATCTCGCGGCTGGTCCGGTCGATCGACTCGATCCGCCGCAAGAGGGCCCGGGACAAGAGGATCGCGCCCAGAAGCGAGAGGCCGATGATCGCGGCGATGCCCCACAACAGCGCGCCCCGGATCTCGCCCGCGATCCGGTCGCGCTCGCGGGTGTCGTGGCCGATCAGCAGGCGGAATCTGCCGCCCAGATCGAACAGCCGGGCGCGCCCGAAGTTGATGCCGGCGCCGTCCGGATCCGGTTGGGCCAGGCGGAAGGTGATCCAGCCGCCCGCGTCGGGCGCCTCGTCCGGCCAGCGGGACAGATTGCCGGCCAGCGGCCGGTAGGCCCAGTCGGTGATGAGATAGAGCCCGCGGGTCCCGCCGGCCGCCGCCGCGCGCCGCTCGATGGCGCTGACCAGGCCGACCGGCCCGCGCTGGCTGTACTGCTCGGCCAGCCCGGTGATCTCGGCATCGATGGTGGCGTCGATCTGGCGCGAGACAGAGGCGGTGGTCTGCCAGTAGATCACGCCGACGAGCGCCAGCACCGTGGCGCTGAACAGGCACAGATAAAGAAGTGTCGCCCGAAAAACCGTCGAGCGGAGAAGATTAGACCGGCGCACGCAGCGAGTATCCCGCGCCGCGCACGGTGTGCAACAGGGGCGTTTCGAAGTCTCGGTCGATCTTCTGGCGCAGACGGCTGACGTGGACGTCGATGACGTTGCTCTGGGGATCGAAGTGGTAGTCCCAGACCTGTTCCAACAGCATGGTCCGGGTCACCACCCGCCCGGCATGGCGCATGAGGTATTCGAGCAGGCGGAACTCGCGCGGCTGCAGGGCGATGGGACGGCCGGCCCGGCTCACCTCGCGGGACAGGAGGTCCATGACCAGATCGCCCACCCGCAGCGTGGTCTCCCGGGGCGCGCCACCGCCCCGGCGGGTCAGCGCCTCGATCCGCGCCAGGAGCTCGGAGAAGGCGAACGGCTTGACCAGGTAGTCGTCACCGCCGCCCTTGAGCCCGGCGACCCGGTCCTGCACCGCACCCATGGCGCTCAGGAACAGCACCGGCGTGTCCTGCCCCGCCTTGCGCAGGGCCTCGACCAGCGCCACACCGTCCAGGCCCGGCAGCATGCGGTCAACTACGGCCACGTCATAGCCGCCGTCCAGCGCCTGGACCAGGCCCTGTTTGCCGTCCGCCGCGACATCCACGGTAAAGCCGTGCTCGCCCAGGCCCTTGGCGATGTAGCCGGCGGTCTCGCTGTCGTCTTCGATCACCAGTACGCGCATCGTTCGTGCTCGGCGAAGGCCGCGCCGATCTGCATCGCCGCGGCCTTCCGGATTGCTCGGTCGCCTTATTATTTCGGGCTTTGCCCGCCCCGGTTCAACGCCGGGGCGGGAGCCCACAGTTACGCCCGGGCCACCGGCAGAGCCACGAAGCGGCTCTCGCCGCCGCGCACCACCTCGAGCGCGACCATCGTCCGGCCGGCTTTGCGCGCCGCCTCGAGCCGGTCGGCCAGCGCGTCCACATCCTCTACGGGGGCAAGCGCCGCTCCGGTGATGACATCGCCGCGGCGCAGCCCCTGACGGGCCGCCGGGCTGCCCGGCTGGACGCCCGTGACCAGGACGCCATCGACGCCCTTGGGCACCGAATAGCTGCGGCGCAGCTCGGGCGAGAGATCGGCGACGGTCATGCCCGCGGGCACCCGCTCGGCTGCCCCCGGGGATGGCGTGCCGGGCGCGGCATCCGCGCGGACCTTTGCATCGGGGCTGCTGCCCACGGTGACGGACAGCGTGGTCTCGGCGCCGTTGCGCCAGAGTGTGACTGGCACTGTCTTGCCGCTCTCGGTGAGCGCCACCTGGCGGGCCAGATCGGACGGGGACTCGATGGCCTTTCCGTTCCAGCCGAGGATGATGTCGCCGCTCCGCAGGCCGGCGGCCGCCGCCGGGCTCTTCGGCTCCACGGAGGACAGCAGCGTGCCGCGGGGTTTCGCCAGCCCGAAGCCTTCGGCAAGATCCTCGGTCACCGGCTGGATGCGCACGCCGAGCCAGCCGCGGGACACGCGGCCGTCGTCGCGCAGGTCGGCCACCACGGTCTTGGCGATGTTGGACGGCACGGCGAAGCCGATGCCCACACTGCCGCCATTGGGAGAGAAGATGGCGGTGTTGACGCCGATCACCTCGCCCCGGTCGTTGAAGGTAGGACCGCCGGAATTGCCCCGGTTGATGGGCGCGTCGATCTGCAAGAAGTCGACAATCGTGCCGCCCTGGAGATCGCGGCCCCGGGCCGAGACGATGCCCGCCGTGACCGAACCGCCGAGGCCGAACGGATTGCCCACGGCCAGAACCCAGTCGCCGACCCGGACCCGGTCGGAGTCGCCGAACGCCACATGCGGCAGCGGCTCGGGCGCGTCGATCTTGAGCAGGGCGAGATCGGTCTTGGCGTCCCGGCCGACGAGCCGGGCCGGATAGCGTGTGCCATCGGCCAGCACCACCTCGATCTCCTCGGCGTTGGCAATGACGTGGTTGTTGGTGACCACGTGGCCGTCCGGGTCGATGATGAAGCCCGAGCCCAGAGCCCGCGGCTTCTGGCCCGGTTCGGACGGCGCCCCGGGCGCCCCGAACGGGCCCGGTTGCCCCTCGAAGAAGCGGCGGAAGAACTCGCCGAAGGGAGAGTCCGGCGGGACCGGCATCGGCCGGTCCAGCCCCGGCGCCCCGTCGTGCGACATAAAGCGCATCGGTGACTTCTGCACGGTGGCGATGTTGACCACGGCGGGTGTCACCTGCTCGGCCAGATCGGCGAAGCTTGCCGGCGCCGGCCGGGCCACCGCTACCGACGCTGTGATCAAGACGGCCATCGCCGTCAGGACAATGACAAAGACAGCCGGTCGCTGGGCCGATAGTGGCCTCAACGCGGCCGCGGCGAACGGCTTCCGACGGGACGAAAGACGATCCATGGCTCGTACCTCCTGCATGACTTTGGGTGGCGCGGACGGTGAAAGCGCCCCCGCGCTGGGCCAAACATGGGAGGCGAACATGACCGGCGCCTGAGCCGTGCATTAACTTCTCGTAACGTTCCCGACGCCGGTGTCGATTATGGATGGCCGCGCCTTGATTGCCGGGATCCGAGGGCTAGCTCTTCTGCAAGCACGGCTTTCCCCATCGAAGGCCGTCATGCCGACGGTCCGCCATCCGGCAGACCATTGCACAGGGGACGTCCATGACCGCACTGACCAATACCGCGACCAAAATTGCGATGCCTGACTTTGAATTCCCGCCCCTGCCGCTGGCCGAGTGGCAGGACAGCAAGACCACGCTGCACCTGTTCTGCCAGATCGTGGGCAAGATCCGGATGGGACTGCATCCGAAACTGAACCACTGGTGGCACGTTCCCCTGTACGTCTCGACCCGGGGCCTCACGACCGGCGCGATCCCCTATGACGGCAGCAGCCTGTCGATCGAGTTCGATCTCATCGACCACGCGCTTGTGATCGCAACCAGTACCGGCACGGTTGTCCGAATTCCCTTGGTCGGCCAGTCCGTTGCGGGTTTCTACCAGACCACCATGAGCACTCTGAAGATGCTCGGGATCGAGCCGCCGATCTACCCCTACCCCTATGATCACGAGAGCAAGACCCGGTTCGACCAGGACAAGGCCCATAGTACGTATGATGAAGCGTACACACATACGTACTGGCGGATCCTGGTTCAGCTCGACAGCATCTTCAAGGCGTTCAGCGCCCGGTTCCAGGGCAAGCAAACCCCGGTTCACCTGTTCTGGCACAGCTTCGATCTGGCACTGACCCGCTTCTCGGGCCGGGCGGCGCCGCGCGAGGGCGGCACGAAGGTCGATCGCGAGGCCTATTCGCACGAGGTGATCAGCTTCGGCTTCTGGCCCGGCGACGCGCGCGTGGCCGCGCCCGCCTTCTATTCCTACACCTATCCGGAGCCCGCGGGCCTGACCGAAGAGCCGCTCGCGCCCGCAGCCGCCTCCTGGGTCACGCAGAACGGGGGCGCCATGGCGCTGCTCATGTATGACGAGCTCCTGAACGCCGAGGCGCCGTCCGAGTTGGTCTTGGACTTCCTCGAGAGCGCCTATCAGGCCGGCGCCAAACGGGCGGACTGGCCCATCGACGCATTGGCCCACCGCGCCTGACCGCGAGCAGCCGTCCAGCCCGTCTGGCATCTGCGCGGACGTCGGCAACCACCAAAGCGCATAACAAGACTACAACCTATGGCCTAGGACCGTTCAGGTCATGCTGCCTATCGTTTGAATTTGGGCGCACATGGTGCGCATCGTTTACGTCCTGCTAACGAATCGGGCTTAGCGTGACCCCGCTGGCAAAGCTCGACCCGGAACGAGGCAGCAACAACAGGCTAGGGAGCGGCAACCAAGGTGGGCGCATCGAACGCGATCCCCGTTTCCGACCATCCAGAGGCGGATCAACCCGAAGCGAGCTCGGCGCCCATCAAGGACGTCGAGGAACTGGTCCGGCTTGCCCGGGACAAGTCGCGGGCCACCCGGGCCGCGCTCTTCGCGGCGATCGGCGATCTGTATGCGGATACGCAGCGTGTTCTGACCGAACACGACCGCATGATCATGGTCGACATCATCCGCCGGCTGATCCACGAGGTCGAAGTGTCGGTGCGCAAGACGCTGGCCGAGCGCTTTGCCGGCTCGAAGACCGCGCCGCGGGAGCTGGTCTATCTGCTCGCGAACGACGAGATCGAGGTCGCCTGCCCGCTCCTGATCAAGAGCGAGGCGCTGAAGGATGCGGACCTCATCGAGATCGTCCAGCAGCGCACAATGGAGCATCAGCTGGCCATCGCCATGCGCCCGCGAATCAGCGCGTCCGTGTCGGACGCCTTGGCGGCAACCGAGAACATGCGGGTCGTCACCACGCTGCTGAGCAATCAAGGCGCCAAGATCTCGCCGGACACCATGTCCAATCTCGTCACCCAGTCGCGCCGGTACAAAGCCTATCAGGAACCCCTGTCGCACCGCCGCGATCTCACCCCCGACCTGGCCCGGAAGCTCTGCTGGTGGGTGTCCGCGGCGGTCCGGCAGCATATCGTGGAACACTTCGACATCGATCCCGAAGAGCTGGACGACACCATCGAAGACACGGCCAGGGACCTGATCGACGCGGAGACCGCCGCGTTACGGCGCGAACAGCCCCGTCCCAAGAAGCAGGAAGCGGCTTCCGACGACCTGGCCGCCACCTTGCTTGCGCCGCTCGACGAGGGCGACGTCTCGAAGTTCCTGGACACCTTCGTCAAGCTCACCGGTCTCCGCCTGGCGCTCGTGCGGCGGCTGGTCTTCGAGCCCGGTGGCGAAGGCCTGGCGATCGCCTGCAAGGCCATCGGCGTGGACCAGGCGAGCTTCGCCACCATCCTGCTGCGCTGCCGCGCCGGCCGCTTGGGCGACAAGCGGGTCGAGCAGGCCGAGGCGACGCGGGCGATGTCGTTCTACGAGGCGGTGGAACCGGGCGCGGCCCGAGCACTGGTCCGCCGCTGGCACAAGGACCCCGAATATCTCAACGCGCTGCGGATGATCGATCAGGCCTCGGAACTCTCCGGCACCTGACCCACAGCCCTCACCTCTCCCTGACGGACGCGGCTCCGCGCGCATGGCGCAGCCGCATCGGCGTGACCTCCTGGTGTTCGGCATGGTCCGCGATGTGGGCAAACCGGGCACAGGCCGCGCCATAGGCCCCCGCGAAGGGGGCGGCCGTGATGCCATGGGCCAGCACGCTCAACAACACGGTCACGGTGACCACCGCGATATCCGTGGCGCTGACCGCGTCCGAACCCTCCAGCACCACCAAGGCGAACAGGATCGAGGCGATGCCCCTGGGGCCGAACCAGCCGAGGAACAGCACGCTGGGCAACCGCAGGCCGGTGCCGATCAAACTGAGCGCCACGGGCACCATCCGGATCGCAGTGAGGCTGAGCAGCGCGTAGAGCAGGATGCGCGCATCCAGATGCGGCAGTGCCGCGGGAACCATGACCGCTCCGAAGACCAGAAAGGTCAGCAGCGTCATCAACTGTCCCTCGGTCTCGCCGAAACGGTGAATGGGCTCGCAGATACCGCGGGTGAAGTTGCCCAGCGCGAGGCCGGCGACGAAGGCGGCGATGAAGCCGTTGCCGTGCACCAGCTCGGCCCCGGCGAAGGCCAGAAGCGCCAGGCCGATCGCCGACAGGCGGAGAAAGACCGGCTCCATCCAGCCCTTGTCCCAGGCAGCCTGCACCAGCCGGCCGCCAAGCCAGCCCACCGCAAGACCCGCCAAAGGCCCGAGCGTCACCTGCAAGGCGACGAATCGGACCCAGTACTCCGCCGGCTGGCTGCCATGCGCGCTGGTCACGTCGGCGATCGACAGAAAGATCAACACAACCGGGAGGGCGATGCCGTCGTTGAGCCCGCTCTCGACGTTGAGCGCCTGGCGGATCCGCAACGGCACCCGCTCGTTGCTGACCACGGCCATGCCGAGGGCCGCATCGGTGGGCGCCAGCACCGCGGCAACCAGGGCGGCTTCCCAGATCGTGACGCCGACCCCGATCAGGACGCCGACCCCGGCGCCGAGCAGAATGGTCAGCGGCAGGCCGATACCCAAGAGCCGCAGCGGCAAGCCGCGCTCGCGGGCCAGCACTCTGAGGTCGATGCGCGACGCATCGGTGAACAGGATCATCACCAGGGTGAGCTCGGCCAGGACATGGATGAAGGTCCGTTCCGCCTCGAACCCGCCCAGTCCGAGCGCGGCCGCCCCGCAGAGAATACCCACCCCGGTGAAGGCCATGGGCGGCGTCACCAGGCCGGCCTCGAGCCGGCGCGAGACCAGGCCGAAGCCCAGAATCGCGGCCGCGATCGCGACCAGCGGAAGCGCATCCATGGCTTGGCCCGACCCCTCGTCTAGGCCTCGCCGCGGAGCGGCGCACCGTGGCTCGGCGGACAGCTGTCCTCGCTATAGGCCCGCGCGTCCTCGGTGAGCTGCTTGATATTGGTGGGAATCGGGTTCTCCTGCATCAGCTCAGCGAAATACACCAGATTGTGCGCCATCCAGCGCGCGGTCTTGTTGGTGTACATGTGCTTGTCGCCGCCCGCATCCATGTAGCTCGGCCCGGGCCCAGCATCGCCGACCCAGTAACAGTCCGAATTCGGCGGGATCACGCAGCCCATATGGGAGAGGTTGAACAAAGTATTGGACGCCGCGTCATGGGCGCCATCCTCGTTGCCGGTGATGATCACGCCCCCGACCGTGTTGTAGAGGGGATACTGCCCGGTTTGCGGGTCCGGCTCGTCATAGGTGCCGTCGAGGCGCTCGATCACCAGCTGGGCGACCGCCGAGCGCACCCCGAACCAGATCGGCGTGCCGATGATCAGGATGTTGGCCGCCTTGACCTTGGCCAGAATGCCCGGCCATTCGTCGCCCTCCCCCTCGTCGGACGACACGCCGAAGGGGATGTTGTGGTCGACGACGCGGATGATCTCGGACTCGACGCCCAAGGGCGCCATCAGGCCGGTGACCTTGCGGATCAACGCCTCGGTGTGCGACGGCGCGGGGGATCTCTTCAAGGTGCAGTTCAGAACGATGGCATTGAGCGACATGGTTGCTCTCCTTCATGAGGATGGGTTTGAAACTCTTGCGATGGTTTGCGCCCGGCGCACGGCGGTTCTGGGTCCATTACACCAGCGCGGGGTCGGCAATGACCTCAACCAGCGCCGGCCCGTCATGGGCAATCGCCGCCGCGATGGCGTCGTCGAGCTGATCGGCCTTGGTCACCCTCACGCCGTAGCCGCCGCACAGCTTGGCGAAGCGCGCGAAGTCGGGATTGTGCAGCGAGGTCTGCCAGACCGGCCACTGGCCGGCGCGCTGCTCCAGCGAAATCTTTCCGAGCTCGCTGTTGTTGAGCAGCAGATGGGTGATGTTCATGCCGTACTTCACCGCCGTGGTGAACTCGGCCATGTACTGCGCGAAGCCGCCGTCACCGCTGATCGAGAGGATCGGCCGCTCGTGGCCGGCCGCGGCCCAGGCCCCCAGGGCGGCCGGAAAGGCGAAGCCGATGGAGCCGAGATAACCGGACATGAGCACCGCCTGACGCGCGCACTCGAAGTAGCGGCCGAAGGAATAGGTGTTGTTGCCGACATCGACGGCGATCACCGCATCGTCCGGACATTGCCGGGTCAGCGACAGGAAGACCGCGGCCGAGCTCACGCCCTTGCCGCGCTCCTCGCCGAGACGGCGCTTCTTCTCCTTGCGCCACAGGCGCCATCGCGCCGCCACCGCCTTGCGCTGATCCTCTGCCGCGAGCTTCTTCGGCAGCTTCTTGCGGAAGAGGTCGGCGGTGAGGCCGATTTCGCCCCAGACCGGCACGTCGACCGGGTGGAACTTGCCCAGCGCCATGCGGTCGAAGTCGACCTGGATGATCGGCTTGGCGGGGTCGATCCCGGTGTGGTTCGAAAAGGAGGCGCCGAACACCAGCAAGAGATCCGCCTCCTTCATCAGCCAGCTCGCGATCGGCGTGCCGCTGCGCCCCAAGACGCCGCCGGCCAGCGGATGGCGGTCCGAGATCTGGCCCTTGCCCTTGAAGGTGGTGACCACCGGCGCCTGCAGGGCCTCGGCCAGCCGGACCACCCCGTCCATCGCGCTCCGGGCCCCATAGCCGACGATGATCAGCGGGCGCTTTGCCTGCTTGAGCCGGGTCAGCGCCTGCTTGACCGAGTCCTCCGGCGGCGTGATCTGGTCCGGTCCGATGCGCCCGGCCGGACCCGACGGCATCACGCCGTCGGCGGCGCGCAGGGTCTGCACCTCGTCGGGAAAGATCAGATGCGCCACGTCCCGTTCGACCGTGGCGGTCTTGAGCGCCAGCGTCATGAGCTCGGCATGCTTGCTGTCGTGCAGCACGGTCTGGCTGAAGCGCGAGACGGCGGCGAAGGCCGAGGCGAGATCGATCTCCTGAAAGGCGCCGGGCCCCAGCACCTGGGTGTCGACCTGACCCGACAGGGCCAGGACCGGCGCGCGGTCCACCTTGGCGTCCCAAAGCCCGGTCAGAAGGTTGGTCGAGCCGGGACCGGCGATGCCGAGGCAGGCGGCCGGCCGGCCGCTGAGCTTGGCGTAGCCGGAGCAGGCAAAGGCGGCCGCACCCTCGTGCCGCACGCCAAAGAAGGTCAGCTTGCCGGCCTCCTCCTGGAGGCGCAGCGCGTCGGCGAGCCCGAGATTGGAATGGCCGACGATCCCGAACGCGTGCCGGACTCCCCAGTTCACCATGGTCTCGACCATGACGTCGCTCACGGTCCGGATATGCTTGATCGGCTCGGGCACGGCCACGTGGACGCCGTCCTTGCGCAGCTCGCACTGGTAGCTTGCGACGCCGTCGGCGCGGCCGTCCACAGAGCGGCCGGTCAGCGCCTCGAAGTCCCAGCCATGCCACGGGCAGCGCAGGCAGCCGTTCTCGATGGTACCCTGGCCCAGGGGGCCGCCCTGATGCGGGCATTTGTTGTCGAGCGCGGCGTACCGGCCCTGGTAGCGAACCAGCGCGATGGGCTTGACGCCGGCCACGACCGTGATGACGCGGCCCTCGGGCACCGCGTCGGCGTCGGCCACCCGATACCAGGTCAGCTCGGTTTCCGGTCCAGCATCCACCTGTTCCGTGGCCGCGACCGGATCCTTGAAATCGATGTACCAGTGGCTGCCGTCGCAGAAAGGCTTGTTCTTGGACCCGCCGCAGCGGCAGAGCGTGTAGTGCTCCTGCGACGCGCCCACGCCCCATTCGGCATTTTCCAGCCGTACCCCGCCGGTCACGTAATAGGGACCGTCCCGGCTGACCTGGATCGCCGGGGGTCGATCCTGATCCCGGTGCTCGGCGCCTTCGACCGAATAGCTCAGCGCGCCGGACGGGCATTTCCTGATGGTCTCGATGATCGCCGCGGCGTTGTCGCCGTTGGGGTCGATCCAGGGCTCGATGCCCATGCGCCAGACAGACTTGAGCCCATCGGTGCAGAAGCCGGCATGGGAACAGATGCCGCGGTTGTCGTGGATGGTGATCTTCTTGCCGACATAGTCGTCCCGCCGATCCTCCACGCGGCCGGGCAATTTGTCGTCCCGGAAACCAACGTTCGCATGGGTGCCGTCGCAGAAGGGTTTGTTCCTGGACGCGCCACAGCGGCACAGCGCGAGCACCTTCTTTGTCTCGACGGGCTCGCCCGTTGCGCCGGTCAGGGTCTCCAGGCCCTTGACGATGTAGGGACCGTTCTTGGCGCACTCCACGCTCGGGCGCGCGCTCGCTTTTCTGGCTGCCATCGTAACGTCCCCCTCTCGATGCGTAGGTTGGTTGGCCCGGACCGGGTCCCCGCGCCCCCCGCCCTAGGATTGATGCCGGTCGGCCGCCCGAGGTTACAGCCAGGGGGTCAACCTTCCCTCGACCGCGCGTCGAGGATCGCCTTGACCAGATCCTCCGGCACCTCCGGCCCCACAGGGTCTTCCGGCCGCGCGAACGCGGCGCGTCCCAGTTCCACGCTCTTGCGATAGGCCGCCAGGTAGTCCCGGCACTCCCGGCACATCCTCAGATGCAGATCGAATACCGCTCGCTGCGCGCGGGGCAGTGTGCCCTCGAGGTAGTCGATGAGGAACGCCTCGACCTCGCGGCAGGTCAGCATGAGCGGCATCTTCATCATCAACCGCGCCAGGCGCCCCTTGCTCGAGCGGCTTGATGTGGTCATGTCAGCTCTCCCCCATAGATCGGCTCGAGCAGCTTCTTCAGCGCGGCGCGCGCCCGGTGCAGCCGGGTCTTGATCGCCCCCTGGCTGTCGCCGGTCATCTGCGCGACCTCAGCCGTATCATAACCTTCGATGTCGCGCAGGATCAGCACGGTGCGATAATCGTCCGGCAGGCGGTCGATCGACTGCAGGACCAGCTCGCGGACCTGGGCGCGCTGGACCAGGCTATCGGCCGGTTCGTCCATCTGCCAGGCCGGCTCGATGCGGCAGCCGTCGGCGTCGAATTCGGGCAACAGCGCGTCGATGGACTCCTCGGCCCGGCGTTTCCGCTTGCGCAGGCGCATCAGCGCGGCGTTAACGACGATCCGATGCAGCCAGGTGCCAAGCGCCGACCGGCCCTCGAACGTGTCGATCTTGGTCCAGGCCTGGAGGAACGCCTCCTGCAGGCAGTCCCGGGCCTCGTCCTCGTCGCGCAGCAGCCGGCGCGCCACCGCCAGCATGGCGCCGCCGTGCCGCCGCACCAATGCCTCATAGGCCGCGCCGTCGCCTCGCCCGATGGCTTCGGCCAGGGCCGAGTCCCCCAGGGCATCCGCGGCTGCCCGCTGTGTCGTCCCCTCCTGCACGGCCCGACCCTATCCCGAGCCATGAAACGGCGCCACCGCTGATCACGGCCACCCTCCCAGGCCCCCAGACGCGCCAGCGGGACTCGGAGCCTTTTTGCACGCATAAGTGCATTTGAGGCGCCTTGTTTACGTCTTGATAACCAGCCGAGCCTTAGCGTCCTAGGGCAGGCGACTGCAGCGAAGCCGGACCTCCGGGCCGGTCCGTGAGAGCATGCTCAACTGGGTGCATCAGACGCCATGAAGTCCTCCGAGCATCCGAAAGCGCACCAGCCGCCAGAGCATCCGGCACTTCCGGACGTCGAAGAGCTCGTCGACCTGGCGCGGGCCAAATCCCGCGAGAGCCGCGCCGCCCTGTTCGCCGCCATCGGCGAGATGTTCTCGGATGGGCCGGGTGTCTTGACGGATCGCGACCGCTCGATCATGGCCGACATCATCCGCCACCTGCTGTACCAGGTGGAGGTTCCGGTCCGCAGGACCCTGGCGGAGCACTTCGCCCGTCTGGATACGGCGCCGACGGAGCTGGTCTATCTGCTGGCAAACGACAAGATCGAGGTCGCCTATCCCCTGCTGGTGCGGAGCGAAGTGCTCCGCGACGCCGAGCTGATCGAGATCGTCCAGCAGCGCACCATGGAGCACCAGCTGGCCATCTCCATACGGCCCCAGGTGAGCTTGCCGGTTTCCGACGCCTTGGTGGCGACCGGGAACGTCGAGGTCGTCACCACGCTGCTGAACAACGACGGCGCCAAGATTTCGGACAAGACCTTGTCCGCCTTGGTCGAACAGTCGCGGCAGCAAAAGGCATACCAGGCCCCGCTGTCCCGCCGGCGCGATCTCACGCCCGACCTCGCCAAGAAGCTGTGCACCTGGGTGAGCACGGCCTTGCGGCAGCACATCATGGAGAACTTCGATATCGATCCGCAGCAGCTGAACGATGCGATCGAAAACGCGACAAAGGAGGTCATGGACGCGCAGAGCGACGCAATCGATAGCGACGCGATCAAGAAGAAGAAGCCGGGCCAGGCGGCGGAGGATCCGGGGGCAGCGCTGCTGGAGCCGCTCAAGCAGGGCGACATCGCCAGGTTCATGGACACCTTCGCCGATCTGAGCGGTCTGCGCCTGACCATGGTGCGGCGGCTCGTGTTCGAGCCCGGCGGCGAGGGTTTGGCGATCGCCTGCAAGGCCATCGGCGTGAACCAGGCGGCCTTCGCGACGATCTTCCTGCGGAGCCGGGCGGGACGGCTGGGCGACAAGCAGGTCGAACAAGCCGAGATCCACCGGGCCATGTCGTTCTATGAAGGCATCGACCAGGAGGCTGCACAGGTCGTGCTGAACCGCTGGGAGACGGATCCCGGCTTCCTCACGGCCATGAGCCGATCCCGCTAAGGCGCAAGTATCCTTCCCGTCAGTCCTGAAACAGACGGCGCACGTCGACCGTGGAGCTGCGGCCGAGGTCGTCGAAGTTCGCGTCCAGCCACTCGCTCGCCGAACGATAGCCGATGCCGTGCAGATGGGTCAGGAAGGCCCATTCCGCGTTGAGCTTGCTGGACGCGCCGAGCGGCTTCAGCTCCTCGTCCGCGATGATCCGGTGCACCAGGACCTGCTTGTATTCGCTCGGATCGAGCTTGCCCTGCTCGATCATGCGCGAGACGAAATCGATCGCGCGGAACTCTCTGAGCAGGCTGCTGTTGAAGGTGATCTCATTGACCCGGTTGAGGATCTCGCGCGCCGATTTCGGGGTCCCGCGGCGCTCGATCGGGTTGATCTGGACAATCACGACGTCGCTCGAGGCGCAGGCGTTGAAAAACGGAAACAGGACCGGGTTGCCCATATAGCCGCCGTCCCAATAGGACACGCCGTCGATTTCGACGGCCTGGAACATGAACGGCAGGCAGGCGGAGGCCATGACCGCGTCGGCCGTCAGGTCGTCGCGCTTGAACACCTTCACCCGCCCGGTCTCCACATTGGTGGCGGAGACGAACACCTTCATCCGGTCGCAGCTCCGCACCCGGTCGAAATCCACCTGGGCGGCAACCAGGTCGCGCAGCGGATTGATGTTCAGGGGGTTCAGCTCGTACGGCGAGGCGACCCGGTTCAGGATGTCGAAGAACAGATAGCTCGGCGAGCTGTCGAGACTCCAGTTGCCCATGAACACGTCCACCGGCGAACGCTGGATCGGGCTCCCGCGCGCCGCCTCGCTGACCGCGATCCAGAATTCGTGCAAGCCGGCCCGGGCGCCGTCGCGCCCGTCCCGCATGATCCCGTCTGCCACCACCACTGCGTTCATGGCGCCGGCGCTGGTGCCGCTGATCGCCTCGATCCGGATGCGTTCGTCCTCCAAGAGACGGTCGAGCACGCCCCAGGTGAAGGCGCCATGGGCGCCGCCCCCCTGGAGTGCGAGGTTGACCGCCTTGGGCTCCGGGCGGCGCCGGCGCCGGCTGCTCACTGCGCAGTCCAGCCGCCGTCCACCGGCAGCGCGGTCCCTGTGATCGAAGCCGCCGCGTCCGAGCACAGAAACAGAGCCAGCGCGCCGAGCTCGTCGGTTTGCACGAACTTCTTGGTCGGCTGGCCGCCGAGCATAACGGTCTTGATCACCTCTTCCTCGCTAATCCCACGCGCCTTGGCGGTGTCGGGAATCTGCTTCTCGACCAGCGGCGTCAGCACATAGCCCGGACAGATCGCGTTGACCGTGATGTTCTGTTCGGCGACCTCGAGCGCCACGGTCTTGGTCATGCCCAGCATGCCGTGCTTGGCGGCCACATAGGCCGACTTAAAGGGTGAGGCGACCAGACCATGCGCCGAAGCGAGGTTGATGATGCGGCCCCAGCCCTGGCTTTTCATGTCCGGCAACACCGCCTTGGTGGTGTGGAAGGCGGAGGACAGATTGATGGCGATGATGGCGTCCCATTTCTCGTCCGGGAACTCGTCGATCGGCGCCACGTGCTGGATCCCGGCGTTGTTGACCAACACGTCGATGCGGCCCAGCGCCGCCTTGGCGTTGCCCACCATCTCGGCGATGTCGCCCGGCTTGGACATGTCGGCCGCCGAATAGAGCACCTTGACGCCGTGCGTCTCCTCCAGGCGGACGCGGGTCTGCTCAATCTCGGCCTGGTCGCCGAACCCGTTGAGCACGACGTTCATGCCGGCCCCGGCAAAGGCTTCGGCGATGCCGAGGCCGATCCCGCTGGTCGAGCCGGTGACGATGGCGTTCTTGGCTTGTGACATGGGTCTATCCTCGCTCAACAAAAGGTCAGGTCAATCGGTCGGCGGTAGAGGCGCCGCGGCGCCCGGACCGCATTCGGTCGAGGTCGCGATGTGCGGCTCGGGCATGTGCGCGGCGCGGGCCGCTTTGAGGGCGCCGGCGTACCATTCGAACTCGTCGAGAAAGCCTTTGACGTGGCGCTCGGACGCCGGGTCCGTGGGCGTGCCGTCCTCGGCAAAGGCGTCCTGGACGTTCGGCACCGGAAAGATCGTGGGGATGCTGGGCGTGCCGAGCTCGGCCAGGGTCATGCGCAACTGCATGGCCGCCCGCACGCCGCCGAACCGGCCGGCGGAGTAGCAGACAATGCCGGAGGGACGGCAGAAGTACTCCTCGAGGAAATGGTCCAGCAGATTCTTGAGCGCCGGCGGGATGCCGTGGTTGTACTCGCCGCTCACGACGACGAAGCCGTCGCTGGCCCGGTAGATCTCGGCCAGCCGCTCCAGCACCTCGGGTGCGTCGCCGTCATACTCCTTGTACATGCGGTCCAGGAGCGGCAGCCGATAGTCGAGCGTGTCCACGAAGTCGGTCCTGTGTCCCCGCGCCTGGAACTGCCGGTCGATGAAGCGCGCGGCGCGGATGCCCTGCCGCCCGGAGCGGACAGAGCCATAGAGAATGGTGACGTTGAGTGACATGGCGATGCTCCCTGGTGACGGCGGTCAGGCGAGATAGTCGTAGAGTACGCGGCCGTAGGGCAGCGTCAGATCGGCGATGAAGTGGCGTCCGCCGATCACGCGGCGGACCGGGAAGTCCGCAACGGGCGCATTGACATGGGGCACGAGATGCAGGCGCGCGGGCCCGCCCCAATGGCCCTTCACGTCGACCTCGGCCAGGTTGTAGGCGACCAGCTGGGCCACCAGCGGCTTGCCGGTGACGCAGGGCAAGAGCTTCAGGTTCACCTGGGTCTTTTTCATGGCCTCGTTGCGCTTGGCCGGGTCCTTGATCAGGGTCTCATGCTTATAGCCCATGGTGCCCATGGCCACGACCTGCCCGGCGTACTCGAGGGTTCCGGTCAGCGTGTCGGTCTCGACCCGGAGCCGCGGCTGGCCCCAGCGCTTGGGAAATCCCCAGATCTCGCGGCCGCCGCTGATCGGGGGCTCGTCGTTGAGATACATCTGCGCCGTGTAGTTCACCGGCTCGCCGTCGAGGGTGCAGGGGATCACCACGCCGCTCTCCTGGTAGCTGCCGAAGCCGGAGCTGTCCGGCATGTTGATCCACTCGTAGAAGACCTGGTTGCTGCCGTCGGGCGCCAGGGGCTCGGGCACCGCCCGGCGGATCGCCTCGGGGTCGCTCTCGTAGATCACGATGAAGTATTCGCGATCGATGAACCGATAGGGACCCATCGGGTAGCTCGGGTTGCCCGGCGGCATGGACGGCAGGCTCAGGATCTCGTCCCGGTTCATACGGAACCTCCTCCTTAGTCGTGAGAGAGGACGCCGCCCGGAGCGACGGGGCGGCGTCCTCTTTGGGTGCGCGACCCTGGTGAAATGGGACGCAAACTCCCTTTCGGCCAGGGTCTTAGATCGCCAAATCAGCGCCGCACGAGGCGGCCCCGCCGAAGGGGCAGAGACGTCGCAGCGTGCTCGGCTAGATACCGCCCTTTGATGACAGGACCGTGGCAGAGGTTACGGCCGGGGCGCAGGTCGGCGCCCTTGGTCGCCGGATCCTGGGTCAGTCATCCTCGTCGGAGTGAGCGCTATGCCAAGCCGCTACGCAGTCCCCTCTTGAGCTGGCTGAAGCCGCGGCGCTCGGGAATCGTGACGAGTGCGCCGCTACCGCCCCAGACCAACTCCGAAAACGCGCCGCAAGGGCAGTCCCGCGCCACTCGTGACGACTGCGCCGCTACCGCTCCTGACCTCTGCGAAAACGGACGGCAGGCCACTCCCACTCGTGACGACTGCGCCGCTGCCGCTCCTGACCTCTGCGAAGACGGGCCGCAAACCGCCGCTCACGTCATTCAGAGCGGATGGCCTGGCCGCGTCCAGCGCGAGCAGAACGTCGCGACTGGAACCGGAATCGGCTGCCAGGCTTGGCGTGGCGACCACAACTATGGCTGCGCAAGCCGACAGTCCGAGAATTCGGAAACCCAACATGTTCGCCTCCTACAGTTCCTAAAGATATTGTAGGGCAGACAAGCAAAGTTGGCGCCCGAACATGACGCATTCTTTGCAATTACACAACTAGTGCTCGGTCGCCGCTGCCACGACCTGATTGTAACATGAAGTCCATATACCCAGGAGACGCCTGTATGGCGCGATACAGTCGGCACCGCACGGCTTGGTGCCGGGCCGCTGTCTTTGTTCCAGCCGGATGCCGCGCGGCGGCCGCTTCACGCCGCGTCCGGCTGCTTGGCCGGCTGGGCCTGGTCGAAGGCGTCGAGGGCCATGCAGGCCTCGTGCACCCGCATCAGCGTGGGATAGGCGTCCAGCGGGCAGTCGAAGCGCTGGGCGTTGAACACCTGCGGCACCAGGTAGATGTCCGCGAAGGTCGGCGCGTCGCCATGGCAGAACCGCCCGGTCTCCGGGCTGCCGGCCAGCATGGCCTCGATGCCGGTGAAGCCGCGCGCGATCCAATGGGCGTACCAAGTGCGCATCTCTGCGTCGCTCAAGCCCATCTCGCCGGTGATGTATTTCAGCACGCGCAGATTGTTCAAGGGATGCATGTCGCAGCCCACCGCCATGGCGATCGCCCGCACCCGCGCCCGCGCCACCGGATCCTTGGGCAGCAAGGCCGGCTCGGGATGGGTCTCCTCGAGATATTCCAGGATCGCCGGCGACTGGACCAGCACATGGCCGTCGTCGACCAGCGTCGGCACCTGCTGTTCCGGGTTGAGGGCGGCGTAGTCGGGCGCGAACTGCTCCCCCTTGGCCAGATGGATGTAGACAGACTCGTGGTCGAGCCCCTTGAGCGCCAGCGCGATGCGCACCCGGAAGGCGGCCGAAGACCGGAAATAGCCATAGAGTTTCAGATCGGACATAGAGCCTCCCTGCCCCTGAGTAGGGCCTACTCGTCGCTAGGATAACGGTTCGCCGTTCCGCTGCCGGTCAAAGGTTTCCCTCAGCTCGCTCTTTAGGATCTTGCCCATGGGGTTGCGCGGCAACCGGGGCAGAAAGCCGATCCAGTGGGGCAGCTTGTAGGGTTCGATGTGCTGCAAGCAAAACCGTGCCAAGTCCTGCACGGCGACCCGCCCTCTGGCCACCACGAAAGCAACCGCCACCTCTCCAAATCGGGTATGGGGCCAGCCGAACGCCGCCGCTTCGGCCACCTGCGGATGCCGCAAGAGGGCGTTCTCCAACTCGATCGGATAGAACTTTGCGCCCTCGTTGCTGATCATGTCGTCTGCCCGGCCCTTCAGGAAGATATAGCCCTCCGCATTGATCGCAGCCAGATCTCCCGGATAGAACCAGCCATCCCGAAAATGGTGCGCGGTCGCCTCCGGATCCTTCAGATAGCCCTCCGGCAAGCCTGGCACGCGGAACCGAATGTGCCCGACAGCTTCGGGCGGGAGCGATTGGTCGTTTTCGTCCACGACCTGTGCCTCAACGCCACGTACCGCGCGGCCAATCGAGTTCGGATAGGCGTCCTGATCTGCGGGCATGGCGACCACGAGCAAGCCGGTTTCGTTGGCCGCGTAGCTCTCGAAGAAATTCGGCGTGAGCAGCTTTCGTGCGGCGCGGCGCTCTTCGGGCGTCACCGGGGCGGTGCTCACGAACATCGCCCGGAGCGAAGGAAATGCCGGCGCACCGCCGCCGGCCAGACGTAGCAGCGGACGGAGATGGGACGGGGTCAAGAACACCGTGGTAATGCCCTGTCCGCGGATCAAGGTGATCAGGTCATCGGGCTCCCGGGAAACCGGAATAACCACCGTCGCGCCGGCATACAGAATGCCGAAACAGAGCCTCGCCCCGAAGTTGAAGGCCGCGCCGATGACGGCGAGATATCGATCATCCGCGGTCCAGCCGTCGTTTTCCATGTATCTGACAGCCCAGTCCCGAACCCGGCCATGGCTCCACTGGAACAGCTTCGGTTTCCCCGTCGTTCCGGAGGATTGCCCGCACAACAATGGATGATCGGCATCGAGCGCGGGGGCAGCGAACGGGTCCGCTGCGCTGGCCGGTCCGCAAACCGATCCGATGGTCAGCGTCGGGGACCGGTCGGCGAAGGCTACGCCGTCCGCCACGATGGCCGCCTTGATGCTCAAGTCGGTGATCAACTGCTCCCTCTCGGCCTGCGGCAACCGACCGTCGATCGGCAGGATGGCCGCGCCGGCGCGGGCCAGCGCCAGGAACGCGACGAGCAGCTCCGCGGAGTCCGGCAGGGTGACGCCGACGATGTCGCCCACGTCGACTCCGGCGGCCCGGAGATTGGCGGCCGCCCGGTCGACCCGCCGGTCAAGATCTCGGTAGGTGACGACCTGGCCGCGATCCTCGATCGCCGGATGGTCGGGCCGGCTCTGCGCATGCTCCTCAATGGCGCGGGCGATGATCATGCGAGAACTCTAGTTGGCGGACGGCCTGGGGGCCAGTCGACGTTCGGACTGCGCCCTGGCGGGAGCGGTTTTGGCGCCGGGCCCGGCCACCGGGCTGCGACGCCGCGGGGATCCTCACATCGAGGCGATGGCCAAGCGTCGCACCGTCCAGCTGCCGCCGCCTGCACTCACGGCCGCCGCCACACCACCGGGAACATCGGACTCTTGTCCAGAGGATCGCCGGGAGCGAGCCCGTGCCCTTCGATCGGCGGCGAGACTTCTCCGGGCCTCTCGGCGAAGCGGGCGTCGTCGCCCAGCCAGCGGATGGCGTAGCCGCGCCGGCGGTGCCTGGTCGAGGCGTTGCCCGGCGCGCCGTGCAGGGTGAGCCCATGGAAGACGATGGCGTCGCCGGGCTCCAGATCCCAGGACAGGATCCGATAGTCGGCCCGGTGGCCGTCGATGTCCGGGACCGGCTCAAAAGGTGTGCCGTCCGGCCGGTAGTAGTTGGCGCCGTCGATAAAGTAGCGCGGCGCGAACCAGCGGCCCCAGCGGTGCGAGCCGGCGACGAACTCAGGGCAGGTGGCCCGCGGCACCGGGTCGAGCGGCAGCCAGATCGAGAGCACGTCCCGGCCGTCGACGAAATAGTAGGGCTGGTCGTGGTGCCAGGGCGTGCGTTCGGCGGTCCCCGGCTCCTTGACCAGGAGCTGGTCGTGATAGAACACCACCTTCTCAGCGCCCATGAAGGCGCCCGCGATGGCCGCCGCGCCCGAGTTTCTTACGAAGTCCTCGAACTCCGGCACCCGCTGCCACATGACCAGCGAGCCGAAAAACCGCCCGCCCTTGCCGGGCGCGGTGTAGTCCTTGGCGATGGGGCCGGGATTGGCCATCTCGCGCTCGACACCTGTTGCGAGCACATCGAGCCAGCGCGGGCCGAACGCGCCGCGCAGGCAGACGGCGCCGTCGCGCCGATAGGCCTCGATGTCCGATTGAGCCGGCGCAGGCTTGGCCAGACCGACGGTCATTGCAGTGCCCTCCCCTTGCGGGGAGATGTTAGGCCGGCCCGTCGTACTTGACCACGGTCTGCTCGATCGCCCCGAAGATCGAGCGGCCGTCCTTGTCCAGCATCTCGATCCTGATCCGGTCGCCGAAGCGCAGGAAGGGCGTCTTGGGCGCACCGTCCTCGATGGTCTCGAGCATGCGCTTCTCGGCCAGACAGGACGAGCCCACGGAGCGGTCGGTATTGGACACCGTGCCGGAGCCGACGATCGTGCCGGCCCCGAGCGCCCGGCTCCTGGCCGCGTGCGCCACCAGCGTGGGGAAGTCGAAGGTCATGTCGACGCCGGCCTCGGGCCGGCCGAACTCCGCGCCGTTCAGATGGGTGATCAGCGGCAGGTGGACCTTCTTGCCGTCCCAGGCCGAACCCAGCTCGTCCGGCGTCACCGCCACCGGAGAGAAGGCGGAGGCCGGCTTGGACTGGAAGAAGCCGAAGCCCTTGGCCAGCTCCGCCGGGATCAGGCCACGCAGCGAAACATCGTTCACCAGCATGAACAGCCTGATGTGATAGTCGGCATCGGCGGCCGCGATCCCCATGGGCACGTCGTCGGTGATCACCGCGATCTCGGACTCGAAGTCGATGCCCCAGTCCTCGCTGGCCGCGGGGATGTCGTCGGTCGGGCCGAGGAATCCGTCCGAGCCGCCCTGGTACATCAGCGGGTCGGTCCAGAAGCTCTCGGGCATCTCCGCCCCGCGCGCCTTGCGGACCAGCTCCACATGGTTCACATAGGCGCTGCCGTCGGCCCACTGGTAGGCGCGCGGCAGGGGCGAGGCGAGCTTTCTGGGATTGAGCGGGAAGACATCCGGCAAATGATTGTCGTTCAAGAGCCGGTAGACCGAGCGCAGCTCGGGCTCGAGCTCGTGCCAGTCGTCCAGCGCAGCCTGCAGCGTCGGCGCCACGTTCGGCACCTTGACCGCCCTGCTCAGATCGCGGGAGACCACGACCAGCGTGCCGTCGCGCCCCCCCTCTTTCAGCGTACCGATCTTCATTCGGCCGCCTCCTTTGTCTTCCAGCTGTCGACGTAGCCGGTGAACTCGACTCCTTCGGGCAGGGCGCCGATCTCGAGCGCGTCGCGGGTGTCGACCATCACCGCCACCTCGTCCGTGCCCGGCTTGGTCTGCTCGAAGGCGCGGGCCAGCGCCTTCGGATGCGGCCCGTGCGGAAAGCCGCAGGGATGCAGCGTCAGCATGCCCGGATGGATGTTGTCGCGCGAGAAGAAATCGCCCGCGTGATAGAAGATCACCTCGTCATAGTCGTCGTTCGAGTGGAAGAACGGCACCTTGAGCGCGCCGGGGTCGGTCTCGAAGGGCCGCGGCACGAAGGTACAGACCACGAAGCGCGAGGACAGGAAGGTGGTGTGGGCGGACGGCGGCAAATGGTAGCGGTGGCTCATCAGCGGCCGGATGTCCCGCCAGTTGATGCGCACCGGCATCAGATTGCCGTGCCAGCCCACCGCGTCGAGCGGGTTGTAGGGATAACGCATGGTCGATACCTGACCGCCGCGCTTGAGCGCCACATGGGTCTCGCGCTCGCCCTGCTGCGCCTGGAACGCCTCGTCGATCGCCGGCGAGTCCAGGATCGCCGGGTCGAACACCGCGTGCGGCCCGAGCATGCCCTTGTCCGGCAAAAAGTAGTGGTCGTTGCTGGCTTCGATCAGCAGGAAGGTGGCGTCGCCGTCGCATTCGACCCGCCACATGGTGCTGCGCGGCAGCATGACGTAGTCGCCGTCGCGGAATTCCATATGGCCGTAGTCGCAATACAGGTGGCCCGAGCCCTCGTGCACGAACAACAGCTCGTCGCCGTCGGCGTTGCGCGCCAAGTGATCCATCTTGCCCGAGGTGCGCCAATAGCGGAACTTGACGGCGCCGTTGCCGAGCACGTCGGTCGCGTCCCACGGGCTCTCGGAGATGGCGTTGAGCTTGGCCAGGTCGAAGGCGCGCGGGCGCAGCGGCCCCTGCCAGTCGGTCCAGCCGGTCGGCGGATGGGCGTGATACATGTGCGTCGCGGGCCCGAAAAAGCCCTCCTTGCCGATCTCCCGCTCATAGGTCCCCTCGGGCAGATCGGCATGGGCCTGGCGCGACGCCTTGCCCTCCACCTTGGGGAACGAGATCCAGTTCCTCGCCATCACGTCTCCTCCCGTATTTGACAGCCGCGCACCGCCCCGGCATATTAGTTTCAACTGAAACTATTTCAAGAGGCCCGCATGGCGCCCGCATCCGAATCGCCCTTGACTGAAATCGAAGCGGCCGAAGCGGAGGCGGCCATCGCCCTGGACGCGTTCCTGCCGTATCGGCTGTCGGTTCTGGCCAACACGGTAAGCCGCGCCATGGCCAGACTGTACGCCGAGCGCTTCGATCTCACCATCCCCGAATGGCGCGTCATGGCGGTACTGGGCGCCTACGCCCCGCTCTCCGCCAGCCAGGTCGTGGCGCGCACGGCCATGGACAAGGTGCAGGTCTCGCGGGCGGTGGCGCGGCTGCTCGAGACCGGACGGCTCGACCGCCAGCGGGATCCAGCGGACGGGCGGCGTTCGCTGCTGCGCCTGAGCGGCGCCGGCCGCCAGGTCTACCGCCAGATCGTGCCCCTGGCCCAGGCCGTCGAGGCCCGCCTGCTCGCCCCGCTCGATGCGGCGGAGCGGGCCCAGCTCGACCGGCTGCTCGAGAAGCTGCAGGCGCGGGCGGCGGAGCTGCCGTAACGGCGGATGCGTCAGAACTGATAGGAAAGGCTCAGCAGGGTCTCAAACTTGTTGTTGCCGATCTCGCCGAACGGGTTCTGCGAATTGACATTGCGGATCACGTATCGGAGCGCGAGCGGACCGCCGAGCGGCACCGACAAATCGAAGCGCGAGCGCAGTAGCCAGTCGCGCCCGGGGTTCGACAGGCCCGGCATATACAGCAGCGAAAAGCCGAGCTCGGTGCCGCTGCTGAACATGTAGCGAAAGCGGCCCCCGAGCGAGGCCGCGGCGAAGTCCCGCGACGGAGAGCTGGCGAAACTCTCGAAAATATGGCCGAAGCCCCCCTGTACCCTGAGCAGCAGGTTGTCCCGATCGATGAGGTGATAGCCCAGCCCGGCACTGGGGAAGGTCCGGATTTCGAGGCGGCGCGGTGCGTCGCGATCAAGACCGGGCAGAACGAAGGCATAGAGATCGCCGACCACGTCATGGGTTCCCTGGACGACGAGCGCCAGCTCGTCCTTGGTCGTCCGTTCGGGCTGGCCCTCCGCCTCTTCGGTCTCGAAGGCGAAATCGAAACCGGCCTCCAACGTGGTCGGCCGGCGCGGCCGCTCCACGTTGAATCCGAGGCGGAATTTGCGCTTGTCGATGGCGGTTTGCTCGAAGTCGATGCCCAGGTTCACGTCACCCCTCCAGTTCCGGGTGTGGGCCTCGAGACGCGTTTGGAAGGATGTCTGATAGGCCGCTTCGGGGACGCCGGTATGGATCGACCCGAAGGGCAGGGGCTCGGCCGTTGCCGCATCGTTGCCGACCAGCAAAGCCTGCTGCCGCACCCCAATAAGGCGGCCAATCACCTTCTGGTCCCCCTGGTCATAGACCCGGTAGGCGCCGCGTGTGCGGACGGTCTCGATCAGCTTGTAGGGAATGGTCAGCGTGCCCTTGCCGTAGATGGTGTCGAGTTGGACACCCTCCTCGTCGAGGCCGACCACACGCCCCTTCAAGACCTGTCCCTTGACCTTGACCTCGTCCGGCACGGTGCCGCCCGCGTCGCCGCGGGCGGTTCCTGCATGGACGAAGAGTACGGCGCCAAGGACCAAGAGCCCGAGCCGCATAAAGCTGCGCGTCCGGATCATCCCCTCCTCCGTCTCCCGCTACCGTCGCTCCAGCCGACGGCGAGCCCCGATTATGCGCCAAATCCGCGGGCCAGGGGTGCACGTCGGCGGCTCGACGAGTGACCAGGGTACAGCAGGCCGAGAGCGTCGGTTCAGTCGGGAAAAGGAGCCACTACGAGATCAGGCGAAGCAGGCGATCAGCGGTGCTTGGAGACGCCGCGCCCGCGAAAGATCGTGACGCCGTGCTGGCTGCGGCCGCGATGCTTGAAGCCGTG
>JASJBI010000072.1 GCA_030066595.1 Alphaproteobacteria bacterium
AGGCGAGGCGTCGGACTTGTTGTCGGACATCTCAACTCCGGCGCATCGATCCCGGCGTCAGCCGTCTATGCGAAGCACGGGATCCTGCAGATCACGCCATATTCACCCAATCCGGCGTTGACGGAGGACGCGTTTCGGAAAGGCTGGCGGACCATTTTCCGGACGTATACCCGTGACGACGCGCACGCCATCACCGTCGCCCGGTACCTTGCCGATGTCTTCAAGGCTGAGAGGATCGCCATCCTGCATGACGGGACAGCGTTCGGCCAAAGCGTCGGGCGCGAAGCGCTAAAGAACCTCCGGCTTGCGGGCCTCCAACACACTCTCTTCCTCGCGTACGCGCCGCAGCAGCGGGACTACTCCGATCTGGTCTCACATCTGAGATCCAGAGGTATCAGCGTCATCTACATCACGGGATGGTATGGGAGCGATGTCGCCCTGATGATCCGCCAGGCGCATGAAATGGGCTATAGACCCAGGGTCATCTCGACGGATGCGATCACCACACCACGCTTCTGGGACATCACAGGCCGTGCCGGGGAAGGCACGTTGCTGACGTTCGTGCCCGATCAACGGAAGAACCCGGCAGCCCGGACCATCGTCCAGCGTTTTCACCGGGAAAACTTCGAGCCTTGGGGCTACACGCTCTATGCCTATGCTGCGGTCCAGGCGTGGGCACAGGCGGCGGAGAGCGCCAGATCTCTCAAGACGGACGCACTCGTTCGTGCCTTGCGCACCGCCAGTTTCGATACGGTCGTGGGCAAGCTCCGTTTTGACGAGAAAGGCGACGTCGCTCCGCAAGTCGTCGCTTGGTACGTTTGGCACAATGGACGTTACGTTCCTGCGACCGATAAGGACCTGTTGCCACATCCCACGCGCTTTCCCGAGCAGCAATCGTCGAGAGTCCCGCCGCTTTGCCGGGACGTCGGCGGCTACGAGGCTTACATGCGGCGGACCGGCGAGGCGTGCCGGCTGTACTGAGCGGCACCCGCGTTAAGGTCAGATCAGAACGACGCCCAGACCGAAAGACCGCACGACACCGACGACCGCCTCAGGACGGCAAACAGACGTGACGGGGACCGGGGACGGCCTTGGCCATGGCGGTCGGTAACGGGACAAGGAGAAAGGGCGGACCACGCAGAGCGATCCGCCCAAGGTTCGAGGGGGAGGGTTATGTGATCGGGCCGCGCCGGGCAAAGGGCGCCGCAGACTGCGGCCCAGCCGGGTGCGGGTCGGTGCCGCCGCCGTTACGCGGCGGGGCCGGCCAGGCGGAGCGGCAGCCGCTCCCACGCCTCGCCGGAATCGATGGCGCAGGAGATGCCGTTGGGATAGGTCACAATCATGGTCCAGCTGCCCGACTCCGAGGCAAAGACCTCGACCACGCGTCCTTCGGACGACAGGCCAATGGCGCGAGGCGTTTCCTTGTACTTCCGTTCCAATTGCTGAGCCAGGCGCGCGCGGTCAGCGCAAACCCCTGACGCCATCGCCGGGGCGGCGACGAGCACGGCAATCAGGGACAGAAGCGACAGCTTCAACAATGTCTTCAAGACGGCCTCCAGAAGCCCTTGCGGGGCGCGATCCCGCATGTTCATGTCTTGGTTACGAGTTGACACCATAATATGAAATTGTCAAATTAGTTACTTAAGGTAACTCAAGGCTTTGTCAAGTCTTGCCGGTCGCGGCGTGGTGAACCTTTGGTGGTCGTCATGATCTTGCCCGAGAGCCCCAAGGGTTGCCCGATGGACGCGCTCCTGCGTCTGCTGAAAGGTCACTGGACGCCTTACATCATTTGGACGCTCAAGGATGCCGGCCCCCTCAGGTTCGGCGTCTTGCGCCAGGAGGTCGCCGGCATCTCGGCCAAGATCCTGACGGAACGGCTGCGCCTGCTGCAGGCGGCCGGGCTGATCTACCGGCATTACGAGCCGACCATCCCGCCGCAGGTGACCTATGGCCTGACCGAGGCCGGCGCGGAACTCGGCGACGCGCTCGGCGGGCTCTATGACGTTGCTTGTCGCTGGCACAAGGCAAGCGGATCGCCCTGACGCGGCGCGGTGCGGCCAGGGTCGGGCGGAGATGATTGGGTCAGGACTGCCGCAGCGGCCGGTCGATTGGTCCGCGGTCCGCTTCCGCGTGGACGAGGGTCATCCGACAGGTGCGCGGGACCTCACGGGTCGACCAAGAGCGGTCGCCCGAGACCCGTGCGAATGTTGCGGCCTATCCCTGATGGGCATCGAGCGGAAGCAACCAGGTGGGCATCAGATATTCCAGAGCGCGCCCGCCGGAGGCCTTTCGAACGGGACGGGAGAGCACTGGACCAAAGTCGTAACATCCATTTTGTCTGACAAGGAGTTGTCCATTGGAATTGCCGATCCACGTCTGGAAGCCCGAATCGAACATCCGTCGACGGCAGCGGCGGCCCCTGGGCGAAAGGCTTCGCGACTGGGCCACCTGGGTGGGATGGGGAGGCCGGCAACATGTACCCGCATCTTAGGCCGCAGGTTCGCAACCCAGACGTCTTGCCTGGATCAGGAGCATCGGCGCCGATCATCATAGAATGGGCTTTGCGCGTGACTGCACGCGTTGCATTGGCAGACAATGGCGATGCAATGCATGCGCGGCACGCCCGCCTTTGACACTAGCGGACAATGCCTATGCTCGCTTGCTGCCAAAGCTCCAGCTCATCTGGCTTCGCGCAAGAGTACGGTCCATCAAGGCCGAAAGCCGTTGCGTCAGCGGTCAATCCGAAACGAGACAGTGGCGGCGGGCCCGCGCGATGCACAGGTTAGAGCGGTTGAGAGACATCCTGCGCGCGCTCTGGATCGAGCGGCAGTTTCGGTCCCACGACTCCTGGACGCCCAAGCAGCTGGCGGAATACCAGCAACGAAGGCTGACCGAGGCGGTCGCACACGCCGCCGCCCATTCGCCCTTCTACCGGGAGCTCTATCGACACCACCTGAGCGACACCATCCGCCTGCAAGACCTGCCGATCACAGACAAGCGGATGCTGATGGACAATTTCGACAGCGTGGTCACGGATCCGCGCCTGACGCTCGATCGCGTTCAACAGCACCTGCGGACTGTCCACAGCGACGAGCTGTACCTCGGCCAATATCGGGTGATTACGACCTCAGGGACGTCGGGCCTCCGCGGTATCTTTGTCTATGACCGCACCGCCTGGAGCGTGGTCCTGGCCAACGCCATGCGCTGGGGTCGCTTTGCGGGCGTCGCGCCGCGCTGGCCGCGGCGTCTGCGGCTCTGCACCATCGGCGCGGACACGCCCGTGCACGTATCTCAGCGGATTCCGGGAAGCGGCAACGTCGGACTATACAGAATGCGGCATCTCGACGTCACACGGCCGCTTGCAGACTTAGTCGATGCCCTTAACGCGTTCCAGCCCGAGGTCCTGATGCCTTACCCCTCGGTCGCCTCCCTCTTGGCCGGCGAGCAAATGGCTGGGCGCTTGGATATTCGTCCGAGCGTCGTCACCACCCATAGCGAAATCCTCAGTGAAGAGATGGCGCGGCGTATAAGAACCGCCTGGGGCGTTACGCCGTTCGACCACTATGGCTTGAGCGAAGAGCCGAATGTGGGTTGCGAGTGCGGGGAACATCGCGGCATCCATATTTTCGAGGATACCTGCATTGTCGAGCTTCTTGACGAGCGCAACCGACCGGCATCACCGGGCAGATTGGGCCACAAGTGCCTGCTGACCAACCTCTACAACCGGACCCAACCGCTGATCCGCTACGAGATCAGCGATATGCTGGCCAAGAGCGCGGAGCCGTGCTCGTGTGGCCGACCGTTCGCGTTAATTACGCAGATTGGCGGACGCGGCGAGGACATGCTGATCCTAAAGGATCGTCGGGGACGCGATGTTGCGATCCCCCCAATGGGCCTCACCAACTGCATCGATGCCGTCACGGACGTGGCGGAGTATCAGATCCGTCACAATCCCGAATGCATTCGCCTGCAAGTCGTTCCGCAGCCCGGTGCCGACACCGCCGAATTGCGGGCCAATCTGCGCAACACGATAGAATTGACCGTCTCCGCGCTGGGCGCCAAGACCCCGCCAATCGAGGTGCGGTTCGTTTCACGGCTGGAGCGGCGGCGCGCTCACATGGGGAAGATCCGGCTCGTCGCTCGTCCGTCTGTGGAGCCAAACCATGGCCCAAGTGGCGCCGAAAGCAGGAAGGGTAAGCCTTAGGCAATTGCGACCAAAACAGCCGCATCACGGCATGTATGGACGTGTGGCTGTTCTGTCGAAGGCGAATGCGCACGGCAGCGGCCGACCGAGGCACGGGCCCTAGGAGGAGGGGGCCATAAGGTTCGAACCTAAGATGGAACTCACCGCGGAACAGCGCGCCGATTTGAACGGGGCGCAGGGCGATGTCATGGCCAAGTGCATGCAGACGCTCGTGCGCCACGGCGACACTTTCAACGCCCGCCGCTTGCTGCCAATCAAGAGCGCACACCTGGCCGGAACCTTCAAGATCGTCTTCTATAGCGCCTACTACGAACTTATTCACCGGCTGGTGGAGTCCGGCATCAAGGTGAAAGTTCCCACCACCTTGGATCCGCGTCCCGGCTGTCGCTTTCGGTTTCAGAACCGCTTCGCGTTCTGGGGCCAGAGACGGCTCGAAGAGGATTTGGAAGCACTTGGCGTTCTGCCCAACTACTCCTGCGTCTGCTATTCCCAAACGGATACACCGCAATTTGGCGACATACTCGGATGGGGGGAATCGTCCGCCATCATTTACGCCAATTCGGTCGTGGGTGCGCGGACGAACCGAAACGCGATCATGATTGACGTCTGCCATGCCGTGACCGGGTTGACGCCGGAGTTCGGCTACCTTCTCGACGAGAACCGGGTCGGCCAGGTCCATATTAAGCTCGACATCGAAGCCATGGACGCGCCCGCTCTCGGCCTCCTCATCGGTCGGATTGCGGTCGACCGGGTGCCGGTGCTCGACCACTACCCCTTCACCAACGTTGAGATGAAGAACATGGGGGCCGCTATGGCAGCCTCCGGTGCCGTTGCCCTGTTTCACGTGGTCGGGCTGACACCGGAGGCGCCGACCTTGCGGGCCATTTTTCCAAACGAGCCGGAGGAAGTGCACACGATCACGCAAAAGGATCTCGATGACGTACGCGCCAGCACCGACTTGCAGCGGGACACGGCCATGGTCGCGTTCGGGTGTCCGCACATGACATTGGAGGAAGCCCTCGAAGTGGGTCGGCATTTCGTCGGAAAACGGCTGGTCAAGCCCGCTGCGTTTCATCTCGTACCGGACGTGCGCGACGCCTTCATGGAACACGAGATCGGCAAAGCGTGCGTTGCGGCCGGTGTCGAGGTTGTTGAGCACTGTCCGCTCTCGGGGCTGTCACTGCGTATTGGGTTAGGCAAGAAGCAGGTGCTCACGCCGTCCGGCAAGCTCTACTACTACCTGGAAGGGTGCGAATACGGCAGCCTGGAAGACGCGCTCAACGTGTGCGGTGTGCTTGATGGAGATCGGAAGAAGACGCCATGATCAGCCTCGCTGCTAACATCATCGTCGACGGTACCTGCGACGCACCAGCCCTCGTCACCCGCCAGCCGATCAACTTCACAGCCGCGTTGTGCAAATTCCCGAACCTGCTGCCATCCAAGCGCGGGGAATCCCATGACCAGCATCACGAGCTATTTGGGCAGCGCATCGACGGCACCGTGCTCGTCTTTCCCACCTGTGTCGGCTCCACCTACACCGGGCTGGTGCTTCTCGAGCTGGTTAGTTCGGGACGTGGCCCCGCGGCTCTCGTTGTTCAGAAACCCGATCCACTCCTGGTCTCGGGCGTGATCTTATCGGAGGTGTGGTACGCGAAATGCATCCCCGTTCTCGCGTATCCTGACGAGGATTTGTTCAGTGCCATTCGGACAGGCGATCGTGTCTGCATCGAGCAAGGCACTGGCAAGATCGGCGTCGAGCGGCCAACGTCCCCAGTCCACGGCTCCGTGGGTTAGTCGGGACGTTTTCGGAGCGTGCGCCAAGACCACATTGCGCATCACGATACCATGGAGGACAGGGGATAGAGTCTGCCGCCATGTCGTAATGGTCTGGTCCTGGAGGCCAGCGGACGTTGGACCGTGCGTCCGCTCCTCGCTAAACCGAGACCTTCTCACCGCCCCGGCGCAACGACCGTTCTTGGCCCCTAAGCGGAAGAAAAGCTCCTGAATGTCCGCGTTCCGCCACTCAGCGGACGTGGTTGGCCGGTGCCCGTGCAGTCCGGCTTTGACCGATTCTGTTGAAAAACCCGTGCGGAGAGCGCGCGAGGTTTGAGCCGCCTGCTAGCCCCACTCTATGACAAGCCCGGGTGTGGTTATCTCGCCAGCAGGCGGATGTAGGACGAGACATCGGCAATTTCGTCGTCGTTAAGGATCCCCTTCCACGACGGCATGTACTCTCCTTTGCCGTCCCGGATCGTAACAATGAGCTCTTCGTCGCTCATCTTCTTCACATTTTCAGATGTAGTGAAGTCCATCATCGAAATTCCAATCAGGTGCGTAAGAACGCCTCTTCCCGTGCCACGTTTCCCGTGGCATGCGGTACAGGCCCTCTTGTAAATGACCCTGCCACGGCGCGTATCGCCCCGGAATCTGAGATCTGCCAGGGTTATCTTGGAGATGTAGGCTGCGATATCGAGCAGCTCCGCTTGGGACAATACGATGTCCCAGTTCGGCATGTTTGACTCTTCTATTCTCCGGTAGCCCCCTATGAGTACGGCCAGGTCCTCCAGTTCTTTCGTCTGGTATTGCTCGGCGGAAAGGTCGGCGGGAACGAGATTCAGTTTTTCTGCAAGGGGCCCTCGGCTCTTGCCGTCCACGCCATGGCAGACAAGGCAATAAGAGCGGTAGAGATGGCTTCCAATGAGGGGGTTGGGTTCGTCCTGTGCACACACCTCCACGGGCAGCATCATGGCCGCGAAGAGGGATGCGAGCCACATCAACACTTTCATCCGACAGACCCCACATGACGCATGTGCAAATTCGAACCTCGGCATGACTCGTCCTAGGAGTTTCTCGACCGCGGTCAATCCGGGTTGGCCTTTCCGTTTCCTGCCTCCGCGATACGTGCTTGCAGGGTCTCGCCTTCGTACCGGAGGAACCCTTTGGTGACCTCCGCAAACTTCCGATAGAAGGGCAGCTCGGACCTTTCGATGACCTTCTCGCAGAAGGGAAAGACCCATCGGGCCAGGTGCTCGTCGAGGAACCGCCTCTCGATCGCCTGGATGTTCGTGGCGAGCTGCTCGTTCGGCTCCGCCCAGGTTTCCGCCTCCTTCGCGGCGAGCCGCTGCATGAACTCCAGCTCCGCACTGATGTGATCGGGCATGTCGGTGAAGGAGTCGTCGTATTCCAGTCCAGTCCCCTCTATGAACGTCTTGACCGTGACGGTCTCGGGGCCCCAAAGGGTCGCTTCCATTGCGTTCCCATGCTCGATATTCGCGGATTCGTGGGGGGAAATGTGAGGGCCTGGACCGATGAATAGCCTCGTGAATTCAATGGCTAGGTCATCGACAAGTTTCTCACAGGGAGCATCACGAAAGTCTTCCCCCAAGCTGAGATCCAGTGATCCGAGAACGTCCGCGAACTCGGGGGCCTTGAGCCCCGCCAGCAACGCCGCGGAGGGTTCCGCCCGGAAGACAGTAGCCAAGAGGCCGTACACATTGCTGCGTGCGGCCGCCATCTCAGCCATGTCATTCCGGGCAGTGGTCATCGCGTCATTTCTTTTCCTACGCCGGCCTACCGAGACTAAGCCTTCTCGACCCTCACGACGCTGTCCATCCAGCGTTGCTGGCCGCTGATCTGATCAGGCGTGCTGAGGATGATCGTGTTCGGATGGACGCCGTGTTTGTCCCACCACTTGTTCTTGAAATCCGGATCGTCATCGACGACGCCGGGAACTGGAGAGGGGTTGCCGGAACCGTAGCGACCGGAGTGCTCCCGCCCGACGTGATAGGAAATGGCGATCACGCCAGGGATGATCCCTTCGGTCACGTGGACGTGGGTCGTGATCTCGCCAACCTCGTTGTAGACTCGGATCTTGTCTCCGTCCTTGAGGCCGCGATCGGCGGCGGTCTTGGGATTCATCCACCCGGGATTATCGTGGTAGATCTCGGACAGCCACTTGCAGTGGGACGTCCGCGAATGAGTATGCACGCCAACCTTGTAGGTGGTGAGATTGAGCTCGTCCGGTGACATGGCCTCGTGCTCGGGAACCGGCGTGTAGGTCGGGAAGACCGGCATGCCCTTGGCCTTCATGAGTTCGGAGTAGAACTCCAGGAATCCGGACTTGTTGACCTTGTCCGGCTTGAAGCCCCGGTAGACCGCGCCGTCGATCTCCTGGCCAACATAACCTTTGTAGGATTTGGGCGTGTTCTGGTAGCCCACTTCCTTGGCTTCGGCCTCGCTCTTGGCCTTGGACTTCTGCCAGTTCCAGTAGACGCCCGTGGCCTCGTCGAAGATCACGCCGTCGGCCGCTAGGGCCTCCGTCGGGATTTTGGTCTTGAAGCCGTAATAGTCAGGCTCGGCGTTCTCGTCGTGCCAGACACCCTTCTGCTTCATGTACTCGAAGCCGCCAGCCTCCTTAACGCCCGGGGTCATCTCGCAAGATTGGCGGACGAAGTCCTCCTTGCTCGTCCAGGCCAGCTCGATGCCAAGCCTTTTCGCCAAGCCGATCCACATATCGCCGATGTCCCTCGATTCGCCGAGCGGCTTGACCACCGGCTGCCGGAAATAGTACTCGGCGATCTGGTTCGGCGCGACCATGTCCTCCCAGTCCCATCGCTCCAGATAGGTGACGTCGGGGATAATGATATCGGCAAGCGACGAGGATTCGTCATAGACGATGTTCACACTGACCAGGAAGGGCATGATGCTCTCGTCCTTCATGATCTCGCGGTTCTCGTTCATCTCGCCGTTGACGTAGACCGGGTTGTAGCAGGACCAGATGTAAACGTCCGGGCGGCCGTTGCGGCCGTCCTTGATCATTTTCAGCACCTGGTTGCTGACATGGTGGGTCGGGTAGGCCACCTGGCCCGGGAAGCCGTCATTGATGTCCAGGGACCGGATCTTGCCCCCGCTCTTCTGGCCAACCTTGGACGACGGAGCCTTCCAGCTAGCGCCGACGCCCTGGCAACGGCCGCCGGGGCTATTGACGTTGCCGGTGACGGCCGCCAACAGCATCATCGCCCGCTCCTGGTCGGAGCCGTGTTGGTGTGCGATGGTGCCGCGGTAGCTGACGACGACGCCCGTCTTCGCCTGGGCGAACTGACGGGCCAAGTCGCGGATCTTGTCGGCAGGCACCATGCTCTCCTGCTCGGCGAGCTCCGGCGTGAACTTGGCCACCTGGGCCTTGACGGCGGCGATCTTATCGTCCACCGAGGCCTTGCGGTCGGCGGAAACCTTCATGAACTTGAACAGGTCCTTCTTGTAAAGGCCCTCCTCCATGATGACGTTGACCATGGAGAGCGCCACCAGGCCGTCCTTGCCGACGTTGATGGGAATCCATTCATCGGCATGGCCCGCGGTGTCCGTCAGCCGCACGTCAAAGACATACACCGGCACCTTCCGGCCCACATGCGCCTCGATGAGCCTCTGTGAGACCGGAATATGGTTGGTGTGGGTGGCGTTCATGTTGGAGCCAAAGATGAGCACGAAGTCTGTCTTGTCGAAGTCCCAGTTGTCATAGTGACCACCCCACATGAGCTCCTGGCTGGTCCACTTCCCGCCCTCGCAGATGGAGGTGTGGTTGCCGATGGTGCCCGTGCCAAAGGCGCGCAGGAAGTCGTAAGTGACGGCGGCCTGGCTGGCCTTGTTACGGCCATAATGATACATGAGCTTCTCGGGTGTGCCGGCGTCGAGAAGCGGCTTCAAGCGCTCTGCGATCTCGTCCAGGGCCTCGTCCCAGGTGATCCTCTTCCACTTGTGCTCGCCGCGCTTGCCGACACGGCGCAAAGGATAGAGGATACGGTCCGGGAAATAGACCTGGTTGATGCCCGCCTGGCCCTTGGCACAAATCACGCCATTGGTCCGAATCGAGTCGGGGTGCCCCTCGATTTTGACGAGGCGTCCGTTCTCGACAAAACCGATCAGGGAATCGCGAGTCACGCATTGCCAACAAGCCGTCGGGATCGCTGTCCTTTCCTTGCCGGTGAGGGGTGAGAAATCCCGCCCGCCCTTGGCAAAGGTGATGCTTCCGGCCAACGCGGGTTGGCTATCGACGCCTCCGGATGCGAGGACAACACCACTGGCCGCGGACAGCTTCATGAAATTTCGCCTGTCTAGACTTTTCATCTCCATTTCCTCCTCTGTCCTGCTGGGGCCTCAGCCATCCAAAGTATCGACGTAGTGATCCAGTTTGCCTTTTTCCCGTTTCGTGTAGACCGTCTTCAGCAGGTTGTCCGGATCGATGTAGTACACACTTGGCCGGGTGCCTTCTTCTGGAAGAAGGACGTTATTCTTGTCATCAAGGTTGTGTTCCTTGATCAACCGCGAGACCTCGCTGTCCGGATCGTTGAGGTCACCGAAGATTCTCGCGCGCCCCTGGCAGGTGTTGACACAGGCCGGCTCGACGCCGTTGTCGATCCTGTGCTTGCAGAAGTCGCACTTGTCGGCGGCCTGCTCCTCGGGCTTTTTACCGGCCTGGACGAAGGGATCGAAGGACCGGACCCCGTAAGGACAGGCGTCGATGCATTTGCCGCAGCCGATGCATAGTTCGGCATCGATCAGGATCAGCCCATCGGGCCGCTTGTAGGTTGCACCGCCACGATAACGGATCTTCTTTCCGTCCGGCGTCACATAGGTCAGCCGTTCACCCGGATACTCCGGGCAGGGCGTCACGCAGGGTGGAACCTTGTCCTTCTCGTTCCCCTCACAGTGATTGCATATTATCGGCAGATTGACCTTTGTGACGTTGGGGAACGTGCCGATCACCTTGCGCTGTTGCACGGTCCTGAAACGGCCCAGAGACACGTTGTTTTCCGCCTTGCAGGCCACCGTGCAGGCACTGCAGCCGATGCACCGGCGCAGGTCCATGACCATGCCCCAGCGCGGCACCTTCTTGGCCGCCTCCGCCGTCTGGACGGGCATCGCGGCGGCGGCCGTACCGGCAGCCACCGCGCCAGCGCCTTTGAGCACATCGCGCCGTCCGATCTTCGATTGTGTCTTTTCAGTCATGGCCGACCCTCCCTTTCGTTTCGTCGTCCTCTGTCCTGTAAAGGTCGAAAACGAGCTGTTCCTTCCGTTTCCGTATTCAGTCGCTGGTATCCAATAGATCGATCGCGTCTTCGAAGTTGGTGATCGCTTCGTCCAAGATCATGATCGAATACTTCTTGTTGTGAACGCCGTTGCCGATCTCGACGATGTTCAGGAGCTCTTGGCCTGCCGTGAGCGTCTCCTCGGCCTCTTTCAGCTTGGCAGCATCGAACTTTCCCGCTGCTGCGGTTAGCGCCTCTAGCGCCTCGGTTTCTACTTCCCTGACGAATTCGAGCTCGCTGTCGAGTGTCTTCTTCCAGTCGTCGAGCATCTTGTGGTGTTCTGGCGTATGGCATTTCACACAAGTCTTCCCGGACCCCGTCACAAAGATCTGACCATCCTTGTGCTTGGTCTCGATGTGACAGCCGGCACAGTTGGTTTGAACTGCATGCATGAGGCCAGGCACCGGGGAGACGTTCTCGCTGACCCTTTCGCCCGCCAGCAGAATCTTCTGAAAGCGATGCTGGTCGCGGTGACACTGCACGCAGTCGCTGCGAACGCTGTCCAGGTAGTCACGCCCCTTTCCGTGTTCGGAGGGCTGATGACACTCGAGGCAGTCGGCCCGCCGGCCGGCCACGTGCTTGTCGTGCATCAACCTCGCGTCCTTGCCCTTCGACCACAGAGTCGATGACGCGCTGTGACAATCGAGACACTCGTCCGTCTTGATCTCGTCCCGACCCACGACTTGATGGAGATGGCAGCTCTCGCACGGCACGCCGGCCCTTTCGAGGGTCTGGTGGGTGATAGGCTTCTTGCTGGGGTCGTCGGCCGTGAATTGCTCCTGCAGGGACTTGGTCGGAACGGTGTGGCAGAGGGAGCATTTGTTGGCTCTCTCCTCGAACTTGACCACCGCGCCAAAGTCGAAGCCGATCTTGATCTGACTCGGCTGACCGGTCGCCTGTTCACCAACTTGGGGGCTTTCGGGCCTTAAATGACAAGTGAAGCAAATCTCGTTTGGGACCTCGAAATGCTTTTCCGCCGAATGCTTGACATGGCAGGTGTCGCAGAAAAGCTTCTGGCCCTTAAGGACCTCCTTCTCGAAGTGCGCTTTGTGCGTGAAAACGCTCGTTTCGCCGAGCTTTAGCGTTTTATCCTCGAACTTGTCCGTCGAGTGACAGCCCGACCTGAGGCACGCTCCATCCTTTACCACAGGCCGTATCGGCATGTGCGCGTCCCGATCATAGAGGTACGCGGCCAGATGTCTGGCCCCCTCCATCATCGCCTTGAATGATCGTTTCTCACCGGGAAGGAAGTGGCACTCAATACACTCCGCACGCTTCTCCGCGCTACCATCTAGTGCGTAGTGCTTCGAATCTATCCAGCTCTGATTTGGCTCATCCATGATGTGGCAGCTGCCACCGCAGAAGGAGCTCTGAGACGTGTAGTATTCAGCCCCTTCGCGAACGCCGACCAGCACAACAACCAAAGCAACGGTTGCAATCGCTAAGGCTCGCCAGCCGAAAGAGAGGCTTAATCTCACGCCTCACTCCCCGCGTTTGGTTTCCCGCCTTCCTCGCGACGTTCTCCGCCACGACAAGCACAATTTACAGGCTCAGCGCAATAGGCCGCGATGACATACGTCAAACCTCCCGAGATACAAATCTGGGTGACAGGGATAAGATCAGGGCAAGAAGCCGAGCCTCGCGGGGAAGGGCTGAGCGACCCAAGAGCACTGGAGTGACGCCGAGTACGTGGTCAATCCCCTTTGTCACGGCGCACAGTGATCGCCAGCATGTCTCCTCTTGGCTAATCCCGGCTGTTCCGCTCGTCGTTCGATTGCGACCGCTGTACAGCGCTAACCGGACATTTCGACGATTGAGGTCGGCTTAGGGCCGCAAAGCGGACGATCATGCTGACGCCCGTTTAGGACCGAGTCTGACCCAAAGCGGACATTCCCAGAAGCTCTAAAGAGGGCGTCCTTTCTTCCCCTTTGGCGAACAAGCTGTGCTGTGCCATGCACTGCACTGCGCGTAAACCCTCAAACCTGGGCAAGCTCGTCGCCATTCCGTCGAGGGGGTGCCCGTTAACAGCCGGCATGGGTGGATGCCTCCAGAGGGTTTTGTCGACTTGGAACACGATACGATCGTCGAAGCCTGCGTTGATTTACACGGTCCTCTTCCGCGAACATCCTCAGCTAGGCGGGCGGATCAACCGCGCGGATTGGATCCCTCGGTAGCGGCCTCTCCAGCCTGACCTTATGCAAGGCTTTCGATCCGCGACACCGCATCGTCCGTGCTCCAGACCGCGTTGGCGATCATCCGGAAATTGACCAGCGCCGCAAGGTAGCCATCGCCTTCAGGCACCTTGGCGCCGGCGGTGGCATCCCGAATGACTGCGACCTCGAACCCGTTTTCCATCAGTTCGCGCATGTGGCTCTCGACACAAAGATTGGCCGACATACCGGCGAGAATGATCTGGTCGATCCCGCGCTTTCTGAGCTGCAGCGTGAGGTCATTGGTTTCGGGGCCATAGACCTTGTGCGGCGAGACAACGACCGTGTTCCCATCCTCGATGTAAGGCTTGTACCGCGCGAGCCAATCGGCGCCCGAATTCTCGAATCCTTCAAGATCGAGCGGTGCTTTTCGATCAAACATGTTGATCGAGTGCATGACCTTCTCCAACGCGCCTTCGAATTTCCAGCCGTGATCGTGCCGATAGTAGTAGTGCGGCGAGATAACCACCGGCAGGTCCGCCGCCTTCGCAGCCTTGAACAGCCGCTCTAGATTCTCGATCACGTTGTGCTCGGTCACGCTTTCGCCGACGACGCCCCAGGCGACACCTTCCTGCGACAGGAAGTCGTTCTGGGGGTCGATGGCCACGAGTGCCGTGCGCCCCCTGGAGAGATCCATGGTGCTTGGCGGCAGTGCCGGGTCTTTGGGCTCGTCGTAGGGGCCTTGGTTCTGCATTTGAGTGTGTGCTTCGGACATCTTCTGTCTCCTATTGTCAGATCGATTGGCCGTTGGAATCGCCTTCAGCGACTTGCCATGACGCCGCCGTCTACGGGGAGAACAGCACCAGTGATCCATGGCGCGTCGTCTGAAGCGAGGAATAGCAGTGCGCCAACCACATCGCGCGGCTGGCCGTTACGGCCGAGCGGGTGAAAGTCGTTGAAGGTCGGCAGGACCTCTTTCACCTGCTCAGCGCTCATGAACGTGCCGTAGACAGGGGTCTCGACGACGGCCGGCGCCACCGCGTTGACACGGATCTTGGACGCCGCGAGCTCGACGGCGAGATTACGCACCATGGCATGTACGCCCGCATTCGCGGCCGAATAGGCGCTCGACGGTGTGGCGGCAACCGCCCGTTCGGCCCACATTGAACCCGTCTGCACGATCGCGCCGCCGCCGCGGTTCTGCATGGCGCGGGCCGCAGCCTGTGCCATGAAGAACTTGCCCTTCAGGATCGTGCTCAGATTGCGATCGAAGTCCGCTTCAGTGTGCTCGAGGAAAGGCGTCGGCCTGAAGATACCGGCGTTGTTGAAAAGCACGTCGACACCGCCGAAGCGCTCGGTTGCAAGCGCAACGGCGCGATCGGCCGTTTCGATTTGACTGACGTCGCCGGAGAGCACCGCAACTTTCTCTCCGCTCGGATCGATGGCCTCCGCGGCCGCGGCGAGTTTGTCCGCATCGCGGCCGACGATGACGACGCTGCCACCCTCGCCAACGAACTGGGTCGCCGCCTCGAGTCCGATGCCCGATCCGCCGCCGGTGACAATGGCGACTTTATCTTGAAACCTGTTGGTCATGTTCATCTCCCTTGGGTGAATGCCGACCGATCGGTCGGTGGACTGGCTGGCCGGTTTGACGCCCCCTCAACGCGGCTGACCGCGCCTTCTGATGCGGGCTTTCCGGGGGTCCGACGCGATCAGTAAGCGGCCGACGCGCTGTGCCTCAATGCGACCTGTGTGCCTGTCATGCTGAGATCATCTCGGGCATCAACGCGCCAATTGATGCTCGCTTGCCACGAGAGGCGTGATCATCATGCCGGCGGTGATTTCCGGGCCAGCATCGACGACAACGGATTCGCCCTCGAAGACGCCGCCGACCAGCAAACCGTCCCGATCAGCGCGCAGGATCGAGATCGGGCGTCGCTCCAGCAATCCGGATTGCTGGATCACAAGGGCGTGGAGGCCGGCCTGATCCGTTCTGACGGCCTCCCGGGGAATAGACGACAGGGCCCGTTGTCCACCCTTAACTTCCGACAGAACGCGCACGGGCAGGCCGGGCAACAGCAGCCGGTCCGGATTGGGAACGGTGGCGGAAACCCTCACCGTCCCCTCGACCGGCTCGATCGCCGCGCCCGAGAATGTTGGCTGAATCCGGATCGGATAGAGGCTGCCGCCCGGCAGTTCCAGCTGCACGGTCACGCTTTCCAGCAGTGCTTCGACCGTCTCCGCGCCGGTCTCGGAGATCGACCGCAGTCGCTGATCGTAGGGCACGTCGTAGACCAGCCGGACCGGGTCGAGTTGCACGATCCGCGCCAACGGCTTGCCGGATTCGGCTTCGACAAAGGCGCCAAGGGCGACCAATGGCTCGCCAATCCTTCCCGCAATGGGAGCCGTGATCCTTGTGCGGGACAGGTCGAGTTCCGCCACGGTGAGCTCGGCTTCCGCTTGCGCAACGCCGGCCTCGGCCATGGCGACGGCATTGGCGGCCTCCTGGTACTGAAGCTCGGATGCAACGCCCTTGCCCTTGAGCCTTTCCTTCTGCCCCAGCACGAACTGCGCCTGTGCCAGCTCGGCACGAGCCCGGTCAAGGCCGGCCCGCGCGGCCAGCACCGCAGCCTCGTAACTCTCCGGGGCGAGCTCGACGAGCAGCTGCCCCTCTTCCACGGTCTGTCCGAGCGTGAAATGGACAGCGGTGATGACGCCATCGATCCGGTTGGCAACTTCGGCTCGGCGGACTGCCTCGATCCGACCATCGAAGATCAGGGGATCGTCGGAACGCACGCTCTTGACCACCGCCGTCCGGAGAACGGGGATCTCGGCTTTCGCAACGCCGGCCGCCGCGAGGGCGGCGATCAGGGTGAGGGCAACCACCGCGCGACGGCTGGCGCACGGTAGCGTGCGGCCTTTGGTGCGCGAATCGCTCATGGGTGCGGTCTCCTGTCTTTCTATTCAGCCGCGGCGCCCGGCGTCGCCTCGGGCGCGAGGAAGTGAGACACCTTTGGTTTGTCTGGCCCGCGATGAAACGCCCACAGCCGCTCCTGAAGCCGCCGGTCCTCTTCGGTCACCCGCTGATGATGGCGCAGATGCTCAAGCCAGGATGGTTCCATGAAGTACTCGATGAACCGACCGGGCCGGGCCGCATCCTCGAACACGCCCCAGGCAAAGGCCCCGCCGCGCCGCCGCGCCTCGGATAACTCCTGCAGAGCCGCGAGGAA
>JASJBI010000026.1 GCA_030066595.1 Alphaproteobacteria bacterium
ACCACGCAGGTCGAGACCGTGGAGATCGCAGCCGGAGCAACGTCCGGTCGCCTTGAGCTGGTCCAGCGCCGGACCGGCCGTGGTCGCTCCGCCGTCGAGGACTGGGGCGCTTGCCGGCCGGCCGGTCCGATCCGGCGCGCTCCCTGGTCTGGCAGCCGGTTTCTTGCGGGACTGGGACGGACCCGCCGCGGCGCGCAGCAACGGCACATAGACGAAGCCTTCGGTACCGCTTGCCAGGACCACGCGATACCAGCGGTTCTTGCTGGCCCGTCCCGTGACGGCAACCCGACTTCCCTTGTTGATCACGCCGACGCGTTTCCACCGGCGCGCCGGTCCGGCCCTGACGTTTGCATCACGGACCGCGATATACACGGTGTTCATCGGCTCGACCTGAACTCTCGCGGCAAGGCTCGGACGTCGCTGCGGCCGCACAGGAGCGGTCGGCGGCGGCACGCCATCATCGCTGCCGGCGCTGGCGCGATCTGCGGGCGTCTCCGATGTCGCGCCGTTGACGGCCGCCGCATCGCCCGACCGGCCGCCGTCCTTGGGTTCCGCATCTTTCGCGGTCCGGACTGGTTCTGCTGCGGGCCGAGCGCCGCCGCCACGTCCGTTTGCCGCCGGTCCGGAAGTTGCGGGCAAGGTTTCTTCGGGCCGATCCGAAGCCGCGTCCTGTGTAGGCGGCGCCGTTGCGGTACCCGTAGCCGGGACAAGCGAGCCTCTCCCCGGACCGATTTCCGCCGGCGACGGCGATGATGAGCCGGTCGCTGGCATGGGCGCCGGGCCCGGCGCAGCACTCGTTACGACCGTATGCGGGGGATCGGGGACAATGGCGGTCGTCGTCAACAGGATCGCCGCACCTGCTGTCGCGAGAAAGGCCGCCGCATTGGTCATCATCCGCGGACGCATGCGCGGCAAGGTGGGTCGATGCAGTCTTGGCCGTGTCGGCCGGGGCAAGGCCGGCCCGCGAAGATCTGGCAGTTTTGGACGGGGCAGCTGGGCCAGCCTTGGGCGGCGGAAGCGGGGCACCGAGAGGCGATCACGATAGGCCAGCTCCCAGTTCTTTGCGGACCGAAGACGATCACCGCTCAGATAGGAGACGCGACGCAGATCCGCCCCCTGGAGGTCGGCACCGTCCAAGTCTGCGCCTCCCAGGTTGGCATTGCGCATCTGGGCCTTGGCGAGATTGGCGCCGCTCAGGCTGGCGGTGCGCAAATCGGCGGAGACAAGATAGGCGCCCTCGAGATCGGCGTCCCTGAGGTCCGCACTGCCGAGTTTCGCGCCCAGTAGATTGGCGCGGCACAGGCTCGCCCTGCTCAGGCATGCCGTTGGGCCGCGCGCGTCGATCAACTGCGCTCCGTCAAGCTTGGCGCCGGCCAGGTTCGCCTGCGACAGATCGGCATTGATCAACTTGGCCGAGCTGAGATCGGCCCCCGTAAGGTTGGCGTTCGCGAGGTTGGCCCACTGCAGATCGCAGAGCCGGAGGTCCGCGCCCTGCAGGTTCGCCCCCTGGAAGTTGGCGAATCTAAGGTTGGCGTCGCTTAGGTCGACGCCGGCGAGATCCCCCCCCGCCATGTCGGCGCGCTTGCCGTCGGCGCCGTTGCTCTCGAGCCAGCGCACATGTGGTTCAAGAAAGGCGTGAGATCCCTGGTCCGTCATTTATAGAACTCGCGATTAGTGGGAGAACGCGCGCGTAGTCTGCAAATCAACAGAGCAGCGTCTGACAAACCATGCCTGTCATAAGAGTTTGGCAAATTTGCGGCGTTGCTCCATTGCCTGATTACCCTGCCTCTATGTACGGCGTTTTGGACCGATTTATTCCCGCCGGCCGAAGCCCAGTGCAAGAAAAGGAAGGCGAACTGGCCTCGGTGATGGCCCACCGGCTCGACTCCTTACGTTCGGCTAAAGCGCAAACCAAAGATCCCGTGGGGCCCTGCCGGAACGCTTCGCAAAGAAGAGAAAAAGTTCCTATGATGCAGGCAGACACCACTGGCGATCGCGCCCACGACGGAGACCGCTGCGCGACCGGTGATCTTGGCTAGTTTACGCTTTGTTTCGCTTAGGCGGCTAGTCTTGTTCCGCGCAGAGTTCTGTTGCGGCCGGCCCAGTCGGCCCGCCGGAGCGCGGGAGCGTCCCAAATGCGATTGAAACGCGGCGAGAAAAGCCGTCGGAAAAAGGCGGCTGTGCGTGATGACCTCAACGAGGCGATGCAGCCGTGGCCCGAAGGGCAGCCGGTCTGTGGGCCCGTCTGTCCGCGCCCGGGTGCGGCTGATTGCTCGCGTGACTGCCCGGACATCCCGCGGGTGCTGTCTTCAGACCCCAACGGCTATCCGTTGGAAGCCGGGATCGCGCCCCTGGTTTTCGAGTTCAACCGGTTGGGCGTTTTTGATCCGTGCTGGTCTTGCGAGGGGCACATTGGCACGGACGGCGACCTGTGGAAGGTCCCAAGGGTCTGGTTCTACGCCGAGTCCGTGGTCCATGTCCGAGTGCTGGCCGAGTGCCTCCAAGATCTCTCAATTGCCGGTCGCCTCAACGGCACATGGCAGGTGGTCGTGACCTATTCCGACAGCGACAATGCCGATACGGCCTTTTCCCTGGAGCCGGTCGTCAAGGATCCGATCCCGAGCCTCGGCGCGCTGCAAAGGGACGTGGCCACCATTGCGGAAGAACTCCATCGGGGGTTCCTGGCCCGGGCCCGCAAGCTTTCGACGGAAATCGACTAAATGGCTCAAGGTCTCGTCCTCAGCGCGATGGAGATCGCGCGACTGGAGCAACATCCCGAGCAAGAACTCGCCGGCCGGATAAACGGGACCTCCTGGTCCGTGAAGGTCGCGATCCCGAACTATGGACGAGAGATAACCCGCCACTATGGCCGCGACGTTCACGGCACTGGCGTTCCGTTCGATTTCCGTCATTTTGGCCTGAAGTGCAGGTTTGCGGATCCGGTCGAACTGGCGCTGTACGACGCCAACGGGGTCCTGGACGAAGGGGTTCGCGAGCTGGTGCGGCGTTTTGGTCCGGTCATCTTTTCCAGGGCGATGCTGCCCTCTGCGCACAGGGATCCGGGCCAGCGCAACGTCTTTTCCAACTTGAACTTCCACTATGACCGTGGTGCCGCGCAGGGCAACGTCATTTCGCTGTTCTGGCGCGACCCGGCCGATCCGGTGCAGCGTCATCCGCGCGAGTCATCAACGCTGTTTCTGGCCAACGCCGTGGCGTATCTGCAGAGCTTGAAGGAAGGCGCGGCGCCGCACGAGTTGAAGGCGACGTACACGCTGTTTGAACAGGAAGACATCGCCAGCCTGGACGGCCGAATTCTGCTCGAACTGCCGTGGAATGAGCCGGAGGGCAACGGTGAGATCGCCGTGCTCGACAATCGCACGATCCTGCATGCCAGCTACTATCGGGAGGCGCGCGGCTGGCCGATCAGCGTCCGATATCTGTACTGACATGCGTCCCGTCACGGTTCCGGCAGGCCGTCTTGATTCGCGGCGCGCCCTCCCCCACATCTAAGGCACGCCGGTGCCCAATGGGGCCGTGCGAGCTGGGTGCCGAAGTCGGACCCGGACCGGGCATAAGCCCGAGGCAACTCGCTCATTAAGAGGAGGCTGTGCCATGTCTCGCCTTTCCCTTCTCAACAGCCCTTTGGTCTTGGGTTTCGACCACCTTGAGCAGATGCTCGAGCGGGTCTCGAAGACTTCGAGCGATGGCTATCCCCCGTACAACATCGAACAGCGGGGCGATACAGGCCTGCGGATCTCGCTCGCGGTGGCCGGCTTCGGCAGGGACGAACTGAGCATCGAAATCGAGGACCATCAACTGGTGATCCGCGGTCGGCAAAAGGAGGACGCCAGCCGCGTTTATCTCCACCGCGGCATTGCCGCGCGTCAGTTCCAGCGCACCTTTGTGTTGGCGGAAGGCATCGAGGTCACGGGGGCCTCGCTGAGCAACGGGCTGTTGCACATCGATCTGCACCGTCCCGACATCAAAGCCAAAGTGCGCAGGATTGCGATTTCTGACGGGAGCGACGAACACGCCAGCGAGACCATCGAGGTCGACGCGACCGATGATGGCTCGGCGACCGGGACCGATTGATCAGCCAAGGAGGGACGGACATGTATGAACTCGAAAGACTCCGTGCGATCACGCCACAGGACTTTGCCGTGCTGGGCTTGAACGACGTCGCTTACGTCAAGTCGGTCAAGGACAAAGACGGCAAGACGGTCTATGCCGTGCATGCGGCCGATGGCTCGGAAATGGCGGTCCTGGACGATCGCGAGGTCGCATTCGCCGCGATCCGTCAGAACGACATGGAGCCCCTGAGCGCCCACTGAGCCCGCCCGAGACGGCAGCCTAAGCCGCAATCGGCAAAACAAGAGTTCGCGAGAATTGTGGCGGCGCAGTGCCGGCGTTCGAATCAGGCGGCGCGGCTCGACATGCTGTCGGTGAGGATGGCGTAGATCGCCTCAGCATTGTCCGAGCCCCGGAGTTTCTCGCAGACGGACTGCTCTCTCAGGAGCCGGGATATCTTGGCCAGCGCCTTGAGGTGATCGGCCCCGGCATTTTCGGGCGCCAGAAGAAGGAAGATAAGGTCCACGGGCTGGTCGTCGATGGCATCGAACGGGACCGGCTTTTCCAGCCGAGCGAACAGGCAGTAGAGCCGGTCGAAATCCGGCAGCTTGCCATGCGGGATGGCGACGCCGTTTCCGACGCCCGTCGTTCCCAGCCGTTCCCGTTCCAGCAGAATGTCGAAGATCACCCGCCCGCGCAGCCCCGTGATGTTTGCCGAGTGCTTTGCCAATTCCTGCAGCACTTGTTTCTTGCTGGTGACTTTGAGATTGGGAATCACCCAGTCTGGCTGCAGCAGCTCGCTAATTTGCATGCCGACTCCTAGCGTTTGGCGCGTCGCTACAAAGCGTCTCGGTTGCCGCGTGGGTCGACCCAGCCGATGTTTCCATCCCGCCGGCGGTAGATCATGTTGAGCCCGCCATGAGCGCTGTTCCGGAACATCAGCTGGGATGCGTCCTCGAGATCCATGCGCATGACCGCCTCTTCGACGGTAAGGCTCGGGATCTCTGTGGTCATTTCGGCAATCACGACGTGTTCGTCCAGACCGCCGACATCGGACCCTTCGCCGTCCGCGCTTTGTAGCACATATTGCTGTGCCTCGATCATTTCAACCGCCTTGTCGCGGTTCTTGTGATGGCTTCTGAGGCGCCGCTTGTGGCGTCTCAGCCGCTTGCCGATGTGGTCCAAGGCGACGTCGAATGCGCCATAAGGATCGCCATGCCGGCCGTGGCCTCGGACCGTGATGCCCCGCCCGACGTGGACGGTCAGATCAGCCCGCAACTCGTGCGCGTCCCGCGAGAACACAACGTGTATCTCGACTGGGTTTGCAAAATACTTGGCAATCGTTGCCTGAAGTTTTTCTTCAACGTGCCCTTGCAGCGCTTGCCCGACGTCGATTTGCTTGCCGGTGACGGTGAGCTGCATGATCCAACGCTGTTCGAATTCCGGCCCTTGTTCCAGCCCAGACCGCGGCCATCGCCCCTCTCAACGACATCGGTCATGCCGCCAATGCGGAACACCTGCGGCAAGCCCGAGCGGCGGCGCTAATTAAGTGTGCTTGTCCGGACGTGTCAATAGCTTCTCCCGACTGTGCCCAAACGCTTACAACTGCATGGCTTTTTCACGCCGACGCTGCACCGACGAGGGAATGCGCATCGATTCCCGGTACTTCGCGACCGTCCGTCGGGCGATATCGAGCCCCTCCTTTTTCAGGATGTCGGCGATGCCGTCGTCCGAAAGCACCGCGCGCGGCGATTCGTTCTCGATCAGGCTGCGGATTCGGTGTCGCACAGCCTCGGCGGAGTAGAGGGTATCGCCGGTATGGCTGGCGATTGCCGAGGTAAAAAAGTACTTCAGCTCGAACAGGCCCCTAGGCGTGGCGATGTACTTGTTGGAGGTGACCCGGCTCACGGTGCTCTCGTGCATCTCGATGGCGTCGGCGATATCGCGCAGAACCAACGGCCTCAGTTGCTGGACACCATGGACGAAGAAAGCGTCCTGCTGGCGCACGATCTCCTGGGCCACCCGCAGGATTGTGGTCGCCCGCTGGTGCAGGGCGCGGACCAGCCAGTTGGCGGACTGGTAGCACTCCGCGATGTAGTCCTTTTCCTTTTTGTCGCGCACCTCGCGGCTGACCCGCGCGTAGTACTGGCCGTCGACCAGAACCCGGGGCAGATTCTCTGTGTTCAGCTCCAGCACCCAGCTGCCGTTCCGTGCCCTGAGGAACACGTCCGGTGTAACCGGTTGCGCCAAGGCGGCGTCGAACGCCAGGGCGGGCTTCGGGTTGAGCGTGCGGATCTCGGCGACCATGTCGGCCAGATCTTCGGCGTCAACCTTGCAGAGCTTCATGAGCTGCGCTGCCTCGCGCCGGGCCAGCAAGTCCAGGTTCTCGACCAAGGCCTGCATGGCCGGGTCGAAACGGTTCCGCTCTTGCAGCTGTAGCGCCAGGCATTCCTTGAGATCCAGCGCGCAGATCCCGGTCGGTTCGAAACGCTGCATTCGGGCGAGTACCTCTTCCACCCGAGCCAGCGCGCAGCCCAAGGACTCGGCCAGCTCGTCCAGCGGTCCGCTGACGTAGCCGGCGTCGTCCAACAGATCGATCAGGCCGACCGCGATCAGGCGGTCGACCGGGTCCTCAAGCTCGGTCTCGACTTGCTCGATCAGGTGGTCGCGCAGGCTCACGGGGCGAGCGACCATCTCCTCGAGATCGGCGTCCCCACCCTCCATCTGGCTCCTGCTGCTGGATCCGCCGCCGCCTAGGCCCGCCCCTGAGCCAAGGGTGTCCGCCGGGTCGGCGCTGCCGGGGCCGTCTTCCCATTCACCCTCGTAGTTCATGTCGAGGGGCGCATCCTGACCCTCGACCATGTGCTCGGCGGACGCCATTTCGGCGCTGTCGGGCATGTCGGTGCTGTCGGATTCGCTGTCCTGGCCGCCGGCCTCGCGGTCCTGGGCAGGCTCCACGGCGGCGCCCTCGCCGGGCTCCTCACGTTTCAGGAGGGGGTTCTGCTCGAGCTGGGTTTCGATATAGGAGGCGAGTTCTAAGTTATTGAACTGCAACAGCTTGATCGCCTGCTGCAGCTGCGGTGTCATCACCAGCGACTGCGATTGCCTGAGATCTAGCCGTGGGGTCACCGCCATTGCGGACCCTTTCTACGCAGCATTGATTACGGCCCGGTAAATACTGCTTTTTCGGCCTCCGTTACAGCGTAAATCCGTCTCCCAGATAGACCCGCCGGACGTCGTCATGGGCCACGATATCGGCCGGCTGTCCGCTCATCAGGACCTCGCCATTGTATATGATGTAGGCCCGGTCCACGATTTCCAGGGTCTCGCGCACATTGTGGTCGGTGATCAGGACGCCGATCCCCCGGTCCTTGAGGTGGGCGACCAGGTCGCGAATATCCCCCAATGCGATCGGGTCGATGCCGGCCAAGGGCTCGTCCAGCAGGATGAAGTTGGGACGAGAGGCCAGCGAACGGGCTATTTCAACGCGGCGTCGCTCGCCGCCAGACAGCGCCAGCGCCGGAGTCCGGCGCAGGTGGGTGATCGAGAATTCGGCCAGCAGCTCGTCCAGCCGGGCCTCGCGCGTTTCGCGGTCGGGCTCGACCGACTCGAGCACGGAGCGGATGTTGGCTTCGACGCTGAGGCCGCGGAAGATCGACGGTTCCTGCGGCAGATAGCCGATGCCCATGCGCGCGCGCCGATACATCGGCAGGCCTGTGATGTCTTGGCCGTCCAGCGAGATCGACCCATAGTCGGCGCTGATCAGGCCGGTGATAATGTAGAAGCAGGTGGTCTTGCCGGCGCCGTTCGGCCCAAGCAGGCCGACAACCTCGCCACGCTGCACGTTCAGGCTGACACCGCGCAACACTTGGCGCTGCTTGAAGCGCTTGCCGAGGCCATCCGCGGCCAGCCCGTCATTGTCCGCAACCAGGACCGGCTTGGGTTTGCCTCCCACCGAAGCGGCCGGTGACAAGGTGATGCCTTGACGTGCGACGGCGCCTTTTTGGGTGGGTGCCGGCCGCAGGGGCACGACCGGGGCACGATTTTCGGGAGCAGCCGGGACCGCGTCGAGGCCAGTCGGACTGGTGGCGTCCGGCCGGTTGCGCACGGTTTCGCCATTTCCGTCTTGAGCTGTCGCCCCGTGAGAGCCTTTCGCGGCCTCGGTTGCTGATCCATCCGCCGCCGGCGCGTCCTCCGCCTCGTCCGACAGGTCCGGCAATTGGATGACCGGTCCTGAGGGCTCGTGAGGGTCCTCCCGCGCCGCGCGTTCCCGCCCGAGCTGCGCCGTGGGCCGTCCCACCACAGGCACCAAGTCCGTTGTCATGGTGTCTTCGGCTTGGCGGGCGTTCACATCGGCGAGGTCGCCTGCCGTATCCGGTTCCCGCGCCTCCCCGTCCTCGGGTGACCCAACGCCTTGCGCGTTCGGCGCATCCTCCACGGATTCGGCCTGCTCAGCCTGATTCGCGCTTTCAGTCCGATCCGGAGTTCCGCGGGCCTCGGCGTCCTCGGCCACGACCGGAGCTTCAGTCTCCCCTGGACCGACATCGAATTCGGGCGGCTCGTCCGGTGCGGCGGCGTCGGCCCTGTCGGGCGCCGCGCGTGGCGCAGATTCCACGGCCATCCGAGTACCTTGGCCCGCCACATCCGAGCCGGCCCGCCCGGCAAGATCAACGCCCACCTCGATCGTCGCGATCAACTGGAAGGCGGCGTTTCTCTGGGTAATCTCGAGCAGTTGGGGCGCAGCGATGACATCGTCGGCTTGCAATGCCGGCTCAGCGGCCTGGACGGCGACCGACTCGGGCGGGTCTGCCGGATCGCCGGCCGAGGGCGCCATCTCCTCGCCTGCTTCGCCCTTCTCGGCGGGTGTCTCCGCGAAGGTATCGTCGTCCGACGTCGCTGCGGGCTCGTCGATCGGGCCGGTCTCCGCCGCGATCTTACGGGGCGCGTCGGCAAATCCGTCTTCTTCTTGCTGTTGCGCCTCCGGCGCCAGCGCGGCCTCCGCTGGTTCGGCCGCATAGGTTGCATCCGTGCCGACGATTGCCGCGGCGTCCGTCCGGGCATCGTCCGGCCGGTCGTCGGGCTCTGACTCCACCGCTTCGTCAGACAGCGGCGCTGATGCCTCTTGCTCTGGCGCTGCGGGATCCGAGCCTGCCGGCCTCTCGAAGATCCTGATCGCGGCGAGCAGGCGTCTGGTTCGCTGAAGCGCGCGGGCGGGCGGAAAGACCACCGCTTCCAGCCGCGGCTCCTGGTCGCCGCCATAGAGGTCTCGCAGCGGGCGGAACGCCGGATTGCCGACCACGACAAAGGCACCGGCGTGGCGCGCGCCCTGTTCCGGCGGGCCGGCGCCGCCGGATCCGGCCTGCCCAGACGTAAGCGGACCCGCATCCGGTCGCGACATGTCGTCGTGCTGCCCTGCCATCTGCCGCCTAGTTCGTGCTCTTCTCGCCCGCCTTGGGCTTGTCGCCGGCGCGCGGTTCTGGGATCTCCAAGTTGCCCGGTCCCTCGGAGCCGGGAACGAAAAGCCCGCGCACCGGTTGGCCGCCGCTGGCCCCGCGCGGGCGGGCCAGGATCCGGCTGACGCCTGTCTTGAGGTTCACCTCTGCGTACTCGCCGTTGAGTTGGTTGGCGCCGCGGGTGAGTTTCACGTCGCCGCTCAGCGTGACCAGCTCTTTGAGCGCATCGTACTGCGCTCGTTTCGCCAAGGCGTGCTCCTGTTGCGTGGTCACGACCACATCGCCCGTAGCCTCGACCTCTTTCAAGGTCAGCTTGCCGCCCTCTCCCTCAACGAACATGGCGGTCAAAACATCCGCACGCAAGACCTTGTCGTCCTTTTTGGCTGTCGCATTGCCGAGCGCGCGCGCGATCTTTTCACCATGCCGGTATTCCAGTTTGTCGCGCGCTGTGACCTCCTGGCCATCGGCGAGGATCCGCAAATTGTTGCCCGTGAGCTCGAACATCCCGGTGTCCAGGTTGTAAACACCTTTCTCGCCGAACACGGACTGTTTCGCGGTCGCAATCCGGACGCTGCCGATCGCTTCGACTTTCCAGATCTGGTTCTCGTCGTTGGCGAGTTTGCGATAGTGGGCGCGCAAGAGGTCGGCCTCCAGCGAGATGTCTCCCCGGACGACTTTGGCGTCCCCCCTGGCGACATAGACCTGCTCGTCCTGGCGCCATTCGATGCCGTCGCGCGCGTCGATGGTGACCGGATCCTCGCCTGATCCCATGAGCTGGTTGATATCCTGCGCGGATGCGGATAGCGCGGTCAGCCCCATGAGCAGGAGCCCCGGCCAGATCGACATCCGTAGCGGGCGCCAGCCGTTCATTGTGCCAGTTTCCGAATGTTGCTACCGACAGAGTCGTCCGCGTTCGGATTGATCACCAGGCGGGCCTTACCCGTGAAGATGATGCGCCGTCCCTTGTCGACCACGCGAAAGCCTTCGGCCTTGAGACTGCCGGCAGGGCCGTAGCCGACCACGGCATCATGGCCCTCGGCATAGCCTTGCTTGATGTCGACGCGCGCCGATTCGGTATAAAAGCTGTAGCCGTCATCGTGGAAGATGCTCACTTCGCCCCACAGGCGAAGCTGCTGTGAGTGCTGCCGGAATTCACCCGACTTGGCGGTCAGCGCCAGCCACTTGCCGTCTTTCAGCGTGATGTCGGCCGCAGGGACCGACAGCGTGATCTTGTCGCTGTCAGGGCTTGCTTGGTTGGCCATTTCCGCCGTGACCATGTAGGGACGCTGCTCGCGATCGGCGCCGATATACTTGGCCCGCACGAGGGTCAGGTTCTCAAGGGTGTTCAGCGTCAGGTTGGACAGAAAACCGACCCGGAAATGCCCTTCTTCGACGTTCATCACCTGGGGCCAGAGCAGGAGCAGGATCATCATGCTCGCGGCCACCGTGGGTAACAGGAACTTCATCGTGCCGACGAAGCGGCTGTAGCGATCCTTGCGCGCCTTTGCGCTCAACGAGCCTGGCGATCGCGGACCGCGCCGCCCGCGCCCGAATATTGTCAGCCGGCGGCCGGACCCGCGCCGTCCGAGACGATGATCGCCATCGGCTGTGACCATTGCCATGACTTGAGCCTATGCCACGCCCGCCCGGTAGATGTCGTGCATATGGATGATTCCGATAGGTCGTTCGTCCTCGACCACGAACAACACGGTGATCTTTCGGCCGTTCATCAGATTGAGCGCCTCGGCCGCCAGCGCTTGTGGCCGGATCGTGCAGGGGTCGCAGGTCATGATTTCGCCCGCCGTCCGGGCCAACAGGTCGTCCTGCATGTGCCGGCGCAGATCCCCATCGGTGACGATTCCTGCCAGCCGGCCGTCATCGCTCAAGATGCCCATACAGCCAAGCCGCTTTCCGGTCATCTCCAGAAGCGCCTCCTGCATGGTCGCCTCGCCGCGGACCAGCGGCATTTCATCGCCCTTGTGCATGATGTCGCTGACCCGCAACAGGCGCCGGCCCAACTTGCCACCCGGGTGCAGGATGTGGAAGTCGTCCTTGGAAAACCCCTTGCGCTCCAAGAGGGCGACGGCAATCGCATCGCCCAATGCCAGGGTCACGGTGGTCGACGTGGTCGGCGCCAGGCCCATCGGGCAGGCCTCGGCGCTGCGCGGCACCAGCAGGACCATGTCGGCCGCCTCGGCCAATGCGCTCTCGGCCCGACAGGTGATGGCCACCAACGGTATGGAGAACCGGCGCGAGTACTGCACGAGATCCGAGAGCTCTTCGGTCTCACCGGAATTGGAGATCGCCAGGATCGCATCGCCGCCGGTGATCATACCGAGATCCCCGTGGCTCGCTTCCGCCGGATGCACGAACAGTGCCGGCGTCCCGGTGGAGGACAGGGTCGCGGCGATCTTGCAGCCGATGTGGCCGCTCTTGCCTATCCCCGTGACCACGATCCGGCCCTCGATCGCCGACAAGAGATCGAGCGCCTGGACAAAGCTCTCATCGAGCTGCCGCGACAGGGTGGCGATGCCTTCGATTTCCAGCGCCAGGACTCGTTGCGCGGCGCTCAGGTCCGGATCCCCGGCCGGAGTGTCCTTCAACTCGGTTTTCATTCGGCGTTTACCCCTGTTCAGCGGTGCTTCGCCAGGCGGAACTCGATGGAACGTTTGCACGTGCTGGGAACGGCACAAGACATTGGATAGCAAAGTAATCCCAATATCTTAATTATGCATCCCCGGGCCGGCTCGCGTCAAACGCGACGCCTGCGACATGTTACGCGTCAATGGCTAAAAATATCCTCGTCGTCCCAGCCCGCAAGATCGAGCATGGCGCGCGTCGGGAGAAACCGAAAACAGCTGTCCGCAAGCTCGCCGCGCCCTTCGCGCGCCAGCAGCCCGTCGAGCTTGTCCCTCAGCGCGTGCAGATGCAGGACGTCGGACGCGGCGTAGTCAAGCTGTTCGGGACTCAACTGCGCCGCGCCCCAGTCGGACGACTGTTGCTGTTTCGACAGATCGATGCCCAGAAGCTCGCGGCAGATATCCTTGAGGCCATGCCGGTCGGTATAGGTGCGGGCGAGTTTCGAGGCGATCTTGGTGCAGTAGACCGGTTCGCACAGGACGCCGATGTTCCAGAAGAGCACCGCAATGTCGAAGCGGCCGAAGTGAAAGATCTTGGTCACGCTTTGATCGGATAGCAGCGCGCCGAGATGCGGCGCATCGTGCATCCCGGACTCTTCCTCTTCCCCCACGGGGATCTGGACCAGATGGGCGTCACCGTTTCCGCCGGACAGCTGCACCACGCAGAGCCGGTCGCGCGAGACGTTGAGGCCCATGGTCTCGCAGTCGACCGCGACCGAGTCTCCGAAATCCAGACCTTCGGGGAGGTCTCCGTGGTGCAGCGTTATCGCCAAGTCGACCCCGTGTGCGGCCGCGTCCAAATCGGCACCCAAGCAAACCGGCCCAGGCTTGGTCGACCAGGTCGATCAAGCGAATGGTGCCCAGGAGAAGACTCGAACTTCCACGGGGTTGCCCCCACTGGCACCTGAAGCCAGCGCGTCTACCAATTCCGCCACCTGGGCCCGGGGAACCGTCCGGTGGTTTCGGATAGTTCGGCGGCCCTCGGATGTCAACGTTGTTCTGCCCTCGACCGCTGGTGTAAGGTCGCCGCCGGGGCTCTGCGGTTTGCGCCGCGCCAGGGGATTGGGGCTGACATGACGTTTCGACGGGTCACGGTTTTCGGTGGCTCGGGCTTTCTCGGCCGTCACATCGTTCAACGACTGGCACAGACGGGGGCCGTCGTGCGCGTGGGCGTGCGCCGGGTCGAGGATGCCCATGTGCTGCAGCCGCAGGGCGATGTCGGTCAGATCGTGGGGGTTCGCGCCGACGTGCGCGATCCGGCGTCGCTTACGCGCGCGGCCGAGGGCGCCGAGGCGGTAATCAATCTCGTCGGAATCCTCTACGAGTCGGGCAAGGCGACCTTCCGGGCGATTCACGCCGAGGGGGCGGCCAACGTGGCCCGCGTCGCCGCCGATGTGGGCGCGCGGCGATTCGTGCACGTCTCGGCGCTCGGTGCCGATCCGCACTCGCCGGCCGAATACGCACGCTCCAAGGCGGCCGGGGAAGCGGCCGTTTTCGAAGCCTTCCCCGACGCGACGGTGCTTCGGCCCAGCGTTGTGTTCGGACCGGAGGACGACTTCTTCAATCGCTTCGCGGCGCTTGCCCGTATTTCGCCGATGCTGCCGGTGTTCGGCTGTCCGCTGCCACGTCTGGTGAGCGACGCAGGCGGCGTCCGGATCGATCTCTACGGGGACGGCGGCACGAAATTCCAGCCCGCCTATGTCGGCGACGTGGCCGACGCGGCGATGGCGGCCCTGACCCGTCCCGACGCCAAGGGTCAGATCTACGAACTCGGCGGTCCGACGGTCTATAGCTTCAAGGCGCTTATGGATCTCGTGCTCCAAGCCACGGCTCGACGCCGCTTCGTCGCTCCGCTGCCGTTCTGGCTCGGCATGGTTCAGGGATTTTTCTTCGAACTGTTGCCTGGCCCGCCGGTCCTGACCCGGGATCAGGTCCGATTGTTGCGGCGGGACAATGTTGTCGACCCGGACGCCAAGGGCTTCGCGGCGCTGGGGATCTCCCCCAAGGCGGCCGAGGCCATCCTCCCGACTTACATGGACCGCCATCGCCGTGGCGGTCGGTACCGCAGCCGGTTCGCCTGAGGGCCGATCAGGTCGCGCGAACGCCGGACCGCCCGGCCGGCAAGGCCCGCGGGCATGCCAACTTAGCCGATCGGGAAAGGGAGGCCCTCGATCCAACCGTGGATCCAGGCCAGCAGGATGCCGCCGATCAGCAGGCGGTAGACGACAAAGGGGGTGAAGCTGGCCCGCCGCAGCCAGGACATCATCAGGAGGATCGCGATCAGTGCGAAGCCGAAGGCAAAGCCGCCGGACAAAAGCGCGTCCCGGCCCAGCGCGATATCGCCGGATTGCGAGAGTTCGAACCCTTTCAGGGCACCGGCGCCGAGGATCGTCGGGATCGAGAGCAGCATCGAGAACCGGGCCGCCGCGGTGCGCTCATAGCCCAGCATGCGGGCCGCGGTCATGGTGATGCCGGCTCGGCTGGTGCCCGGGATCAACGCCAGAACCTGCGCCAGACCGACGGTGATCGCGGCGCCGAGGTTGAGGTGGTCCATGCGCTTGACCGTGAGGAACAGCCGGTCGGCCAGATAGAGAACGATGCCGAAACCGATCATCGCCCAGGCGATCACCTCCGGATTGCGGCTGATGCCGCCCAGCCTGTCGTTGGCAAAGTAGCCGGCAATCACCACCGGTATGGTGGCCACCACAAGATAGCCGAACAGACGCGCGCCCGCGGTGACGCGACCGCGCAGCAATTGCCATAGGGATCTCAGGATCTCGAGCAAGTCGCGCCACAGATAGACCGCAACGGCGCCCAAAGTGCCCACATGCACGGCCACGTCGATGGTCAGGCCCTGGTCTGGCCAGCCGGTGACGGTGGGCACCAGGATCAGGTGCCCCGACGAGCTGATCGGCAGGAATTCCGTGATCCCCTGCACCGCGGCAAGGACCAGGACATGCAATATCGGCAACGGCGTCCGTCCCTGTTCGGTTGGCGGTTCCGGCCGGCCAAGCCCGCCCGACTTGACGCCGTGGCTGGGGCTGGCCGCTTATAGCATCCCCGAATCCAATGGCCAAACATCTCGACTTGTTGCAGATCCATCACATTTAGTACAATTTTGGGACAAATTATTTGCCTGATGGTCAAGAAACGTGCTCGATTTCGGTTCAAGACAGCCTTATCTCGGGAGAAAGTCAACCAAACTGACCTAATTTGCGTTTTTCGCTCGCATTTCGCGGCGAGTTCCCGTATATCTTCGAACAAATACAATCCTTTAGGTTAACGGTGGCGGGGCGCCGGACCCGGATCAGGGGCAGAGGGCGAGGCGGGCAGGTCGCGCCCGCGCAGAGAGGAGGAAGGGGTCGTTTGGTGACCGGGAAAATGCTGAAATTCGTCGATCGTAAGCTGCGCATGCCGGACAAACGGGATGCGACGGCGCGGCGCGACGACTTCAACGAGATCTACGCCGGGTATTCTGACGAGTCGGCGGCCGAGCAGGCGGGCCGTTGCTCCCAGTGTGGCATCCCGTACTGTCAGATCCATTGCCCGGTGCAGAACAACATCCCGGACTGGCTCATGTTGACGGCCGAGGGGCGGCTCGAAGAAGCCTATGAGGTCTCGCAGGCAACCAACAACTTCCCTGAGATCTGCGGGCGGATCTGCCCCCAGGACCGCTTGTGCGAAGGCAACTGCGTCATCGAACAGGCGGACCATGGCTATGTCACGATCGGGTCGGTCGAGAAGTACATCACCGACACGGCCTGGGACCGGGGCTGGGTCACGCCACGCCGGCCGGCGCGCGAGCTCGGCTTCTCCGTTGGCATCATCGGCGGCGGACCGGGCGGTCTGGCCGCGGCCGAAGAACTCCGCGCCAAGGGGTACGAGGTGCATGTCTATGATCGTTATGACCGCATGGGCGGGCTGATGATCTACGGCATCCCGAACTTCAAGCTGGAAAAAGAGGTCGTCGAACGCCGAACCCGTCTGCTCGCGGAGGCCGGGATTGTGTACCACCTGGACTTCGAGGTCGGGCGGGACGCCAGCCTCGAGGAATTGCGCATTCGTCATGACGCGGTGCTGATCGCAACCGGCGTCTATCGGGCCCGGGACATCCAGATCCCCGGCGTCGGGCTGGAGAACATCTTTCCGGCGATGGATTTTCTGACCGCCTCGAACCGCAAGGGACTCGGCGATGCGGTGCCGAGGTTCGACGACGGCACGTTGAACGCCCAAGGCAAGCACATCGTGGTCATCGGTGGCGGCGACACGGCCATGGACTGCGTGCGTACGGCGGTGCGCCAGGGGGCCACGTCTGTCAAGTGCCTCTATCGTCGGGATCGCGAGAACATGCCGGGCTCGCGCCGGGAAGTTCAGCATGCCGAAGAGGAAGGCGTCGAGTTCATCTGGCTGGCCGCCCCGGAGGCCTTTCTCGGCAATGGAGTGGTCAGCGGCGTTCGGGCCCAGCGCATGCGGCTCGGCATGGCGGACGCGTCCGGCCGTCAGACGCCGAAACCCGTCGAAGGGTCCAGTTTCAACTTGGAGGCCGACCTCGTCATCAAGGCGCTGGGCTTCGACCCGGAGGATCTGCCAACCCTGTTCGGCGCGCCTGAGCTGGCCGTGACCCGCTGGGGCACGACCAAGGTCGACTACCGCACCATGATGACCAGCATCGACGGCGTGTTCGCGGCCGGCGACATCGTGCGCGGCGCGTCCCTGGTGGTTTGGGCCATCCGTGATGGTCGCGACGCCGCCGACCAGATCGACCGATACATCAAGGCGAAGGCGATGGCGTCCGGTGCGGCTGCCGTGGCGGCGGAATAGGGAGCGGAGGAATGCGGCAAGGCGAGACCCGTGGCGACAGCTTCGTGCGGCAATGGCGCGCCAACGCCCGTCATCTCGAGGTGCATGGCCTGTATGACCCGAGGCAGGAGCACGACGCCTGCGGCGTCGGCCTGATCGCGGCCATTGACGGCCGGCCCCGCCGAGCGGTTGTCGATGCCGGCATCAACGCGCTCAAGGCGCTCTGGCACCGCGGTGCCGTGGATGCGGACGGCAAGACCGGCGACGGCGCCGGCATCCATCTGCAGATCCCGCAGGAGTTCTTCAAGGAGCATGTGCGGCGCACGGGCCACGAGGTGCTGCCGTCGCGGCTGGCGGTCGGCATGGTTTTCCTGCCGCGCACCGATTTCGCCCAGCAGGAGCGCTGCCGCACGATCGTCGAGACCGAGATCCTGCGCTTCGGCTACTACATCTACGGCTGGCGGCAGGTGCCGGTCGACGTCTCGGTGATCGGCGAGAAGGCCAACGCCACGCGTCCCGAGATCGAACAGGTCATGATCGCCAACACCAAGGGGGTCGAGGACCGGCAGTTCGAAACCGACCTCTACATCATCCGCCGGCGCATCGAGAAGCAGGTACTGGCCGAGCATATCACCGAGTTCTACATGTGCTCGCTGTCCTGCCGGTCGGTGATCTACAAAGGCATGTTCCTTGCGGAACAGCTCACCGCCTTCTACCCGGACCTGCTGGACGAGCGGTTTACCTCGAACTTCGCGATCTATCACCAGCGCTATTCCACCAACACCTTCCCGACCTGGTCATTGGCCCAGCCCTTCCGCGTGCTCGCCCACAACGGCGAAATCAACACGCTGTTGGGCAACATCAACTGGATGAAGAGCCACGAGGCCCGCATGTCGAGCGAGGCGCTCGGCGAACACATCGATGACATTCGGCCGGTGATCCAGGCCGGCAGCTCCGATTCCGCCGCACTCGACGCCGTGTTCGAGCTCCTGGTGCGCACCGGCCGCGACGTGCCGATGGCCAAGACCTTGCTGATCCCCGAGGCTTGGAGCATGCGGGAATCGGTTCCGGTTGAGCACCGCGCGCTCTACGCCTACTGCAACGCCGTCACCGAGCCGTGGGACGGGCCGGCCGCGATCGCCGCGTTCGGCGGGCGCTGGGTGCTCGCCGGCATGGATCGCAACGGGCTCCGGCCGCTGCGCTACACCGTCACCAAGAACGGCCTCTTGGTGGTGGGTTCGGAAGCCGGCATGGTCCGGATCGACGAACAGAACGTGGTCGAGAAGGGCCGGGTCGGCCCGGGTCAGATGATCGCCGTGGACCTGACCGAGGGACGGCTCTATCACGACGGCGAGCTCAAGGACGTCCTTGCCGCGCGTCAGCCCTACGGCAAATGGGCCAAGCGCATCACCAAGATCGACAAGTTCGTCAAGTCCGGTCCGCCGCCGCCCGCGGCCTTCGAACGGGACGAGCTGCGCCGCCGGCAGTTGACCGTCGGATGGACCATGGAAGAGATCGAGATGATCCTCCAGCCGATGGCCGAGGACGGCAAAGAGCCGGTCGGTTCCATGGGCGACGACACGCCTGCTGCGGTGCTGTCCAGCTTTTACCGCGGCCTCCATCATTTCTTCCGTCAGAACTTCAGCCAGGTGACCAATCCGCCGATCGATTCGCTGCGCGAGCGCCAGGTCATGAGCCTGCACACCCGGCTCGGCAACCTGGGCAACATCCTGCAGGAGGACGAGGCGCAGTGTGATCTCTTGCAGCTCAGCTCGCCGGTTTTGCTGAACCACGAGTTCGACGCCATGCGCGACTATATGGGCGACAGCGTGGCCGAGATCGATTGCACCTTCCGGTCCGGCGACGGCGAAGGGGCGCTGCGCGCCGCCATCGACCGGATCCAGCGCGAGGCCGAGGATGCGGTGCGCGGCGGATCGGTGCACGTGCTGCTGTCGGACATGAATGTCGGGCCGGAGCGGGCACCCGTGCCCATGATCCTGGCGACCGGCGCGGTGCACAGCCATCTGGTCGGCCAGCAGTTGCGGACCTTCACGTCACTCAACGTGCGTGCGGCCGAATGCTTGGACGTGCACTACATGGCCGTCCTTGTGGGCGTCGGCGCCACCACGGTCAACGCCTATCTGGCGCAGGAGACCATCGCCGACCGGCATCGCCGCGGATTGTTCGGCGAGCTGTCGCTGGAGGACTGCTATCGCCATTATCGAAAGGCCGCGAACGACGGTCTCCTCAAGATCATGTCCAAGATGGGGATCTCGGTCATCTCGTCTTACCGCGGCGGCTACAACTTCGAGGCGGTCGGCCTGTCGCGCGCGCTGTGCGACGAGTTCTTCCCCGGCATGCCGTCGCGCATTTCGGGCATCGGCCTGCCCGGTATCGAACACATGGTGCGCAGCGCGCACGGCCCGGCTTGGCGTGAGGCAATCACACCATTGCCGATCGGCGGGCTCTACAAGTATCGCCGGTCCGGCGAACTGCACGCCTTCGAAGGAACCCAGATCCACATGCTGCAGCAGGCGGTAGGCACGGATTCCTATAGCGCTTATAAGAAATATTCCGAGGCGGTGCGCAATATGCCGCCGATTCATCTGCGCGATCTGTGGGATTTCGCGCCCGATCGGGATCCGATCTCGATCGACGAGGTCCAGTCCATCACCGACCTGCGCCGGCGACTGGTGACGCCAGGGATTTCCTTGGGCGCGCTCAGCCCCGAGGCGCATGAGACGCTGTCGATCGCCATGAACCGCATCGGCGCCAAGTCGGACTCTGGCGAGGGCGGCGAGGATCCGGCGCGCTACAAGCCCCGTGCGAATGGCGACAACGCGTCCTCGGCCATCAAGCAGGTGGCCTCGGGGCGGTTCGGCGTGACCGCCCAGTACCTGAACAACTGCCGCGAGATCGAGATCAAGATCGCCCAGGGCGCGAAACCCGGCGAGGGCGGTCAGCTGCCCGGCTTCAAAGTGTCCGAGATGATCGCGCGCCTCAGGCATTCCACGCCCGGCGTGACCCTGATCTCGCCGCCGCCGCACCACGACATCTACTCGATCGAGGATCTGGCCCAGCTCATCTACGACCTCAAGCAGATCAATCCGCGCGCCACGGTCTGCGTCAAGCTGGTGGCGCGCGCGGGCGTCGGCACGGTGGCTGCCGGCGTGGCCAAGGCCAAGGCCGACGTGATCCTGATCTCGGGCCATTCCGGCGGCACCGGGGCCAGCCCCCAGTCGAGCATCAAGTACGCCGGCGTTCCCTGGGAGATGGGGCTCTCCGAGGTGCATCAGGTTTTGACCCTCAACCGGCTGCGCCACAGCGTGCGGCTCCGGGTCGACGGCGGCCTCAAGACCGGGCGCGACGTGGTGATCGCCGCCTTGCTGGGCGCCGAGGAGTTTGGCGTCGGCACCGCGTCGCTGGTGGCCATGGGGTGCATTCTGGTCCGCCAGTGCCATTCCAACACCTGCCCGGTCGGCATCTGCACCCAGAACGACATGCTCAGGGACAAGTTCACCGGCACGCCCGAGAAGGTCGTCAATCTGTTCAGCTTCATCGCCGAGGAAGTGCGCGAGATCCTGGCCAATCTGGGCTTCACCTCGCTGACCGAGATCATCGGCCGCACCGACCTCCTGTTCCAGGTCAGCCGCGGCAGCCCCCATCTCGACGATCTCGACCTCAATCCGCTGCTCACCCAGGCGGACCCGGGCGAGTTTGCGCGGCACTGCACGATCGAGGGCCGCAACGAAGTGCCGGACACGCTCGACGCCCAGATGATGGACGACGTACGACACGCGCTCGAGGATGGCGAGAAGATGCAGCTCGCCTACAACATCCGCAACACCCAGCGGGCGATCGGCACCCGACTGTCGTCGCACATCACGCGCAAATACGGCATGGACGCCTTGCCGCCCGGACATCTGACGGTCCGCCTGCGCGGCTCGGCGGGCCAGTCCTTGGGCGCCTTTGCGGTGCAGGGCCTGAAGTTGCAGGTCTTTGGCGACGCCAACGACTATGTCGGCAAGGGGCTCTCGGGGGGTACCATCGTGATCCGCCCCGTCACCTCGACACCGCTGATCTCCAACGAGAACACCATCATCGGCAACACGGTGCTGTACGGCGCCACCAGCGGTAGGCTGTTCGCGGCCGGCCGGGCCGGCGAGCGTTTCTGCGTGCGCAACTCCGGTGCCGTGGCGGTGGTCGAAGGCTGTGGCGCCAACGGCTGCGAATACATGACCGGCGGCACCGCCGTGATCCTCGGCCCGGTTGGCGACAACTTCGCCGCGGGCATGACCGGCGGCATGGCCTTTGTCCTGGACCGGCTCGACGCGCTGGACGTGCATATCAACCCGGACTCGGTGGTCTGGGAGCCGGTTGAGAGCGAGCATTGGGAGGCCGTGCTGCGCGGTCTCGTCGAGGACCATGTGCGCGAGACCCAGTCGCGTTTCGCCGAGACGCTGCTTGCGGAATGGGATCGGGTCCTGCCGATGTTCCGCCAAGTCGTGCCCAAGGAGATCGTGGACAAGCTCGAGCATCCGATCAGCGGCGACGTCGAGGCCGAGCTGCGGGCTTAGCGACTCGCACGACAATTTTCCTGTGCCATTATAGGGGAATGGCTCGATGGCGATCCGGGCCCGCGCGGCGTCGTGAGGTGAGGCGGTCCGGCCGTACCCAGGCTCTCGCCGGGGTGTGGCCGGGGAGGACGCCTGTTCTCGGCCTGGTCTTTCTGTTGTCGGCGGGCCAGGCCGGGGCTGCGCCGGTCGAGGACGCCCTCCGGGCGATCCAGACCGGAGATTATGAACGGGCGCGCGGTCTGCTGGAAAAACCGGCGGCGGATGGAGACGCCAGGGCCGCCAGCCTGCTCGGCCAGCTCTATTTCCAAGGGGCCGGCGGCAGCCGCGACGCCAAGCGAGGCTGCGACCTGTTTGCCCGGGCGGCGGAGGCGCAGCTCCCCGAGGCCCAGCACAGTCTTGGGATCTGCTTTCACAGCGGCCAGGGCCGCCCGCAGGATTACCGGGCCGCGCTGCGTTGGTTCGGCCGGGCCGCGGCCAAGGGGTACGCAAAGTCCATGTGCGCCCAGGGCATGCAGTTCCTCAATGGAAGGGGCGTCGATCAGGACCAAGCGCGCGGTTTTCGCCTCTGCCTGCGCGGAGCGGAGGCGGGCGACGTGGACGCGCAGGCCGATGTCGGACAGATGCACATGGCCGGCATCGGCACGGAGCGGGACTTCGCAGCGGCGCGCAAGTGGCTGCAGGCTGCGGCCGAGGGCGGCAGCCGGATCGCGGCCCGCCAGCTGGGGGTCATCTACCTCGAGGCCCTCGGCGTCGAGCAGGACCTGAACCTTGCGCGGCAGTGGCTCATCGCGGCCGTCAAACGGGGCGACGACAGGGCGCCGCTACTGCTGGGGCAGCTGTTCTATACGGCGGCGACGAATCCCAAGTACAAGAAACGAAAGAAGGAGATGGCGCTTCCGGCATTCTTCTGGCTGGGCCTTGCCGCGGAGCTGGATACTGTGCCGGCCAACCGGGAGCGGGCGAACGCGCTCTACGCCGAGCTGGCGAAGCAGAACCCGGATTTCGAAGCCGAGGCAAAGCGGCGCGTCCAGGCCTGGCGACGCCAGCAAGGGCTCAACTGAGCGGGCGCAAGCTAGGCCTTGGCGGCGCCGGCCGGCCCAGTCTCGAAATCGGAGATCATGGCCGCCAGATCGTCGCTGAACTCTTCGGTTAGGCGGATGATCCAGGCACCCCTGGGCAGGTCCCGAAATGTCCGGTGGTCGGCTGCGTAGCTGGTCAGCACGCCCAACGGGATGTCGCGGGTCACCGACATGGCGGCGAAGGCGCGGGCCAGGTCGGCCGTGCCCAACGGGTTCATGACGGCCGAGGTGATGATCATGTCGGGCCTGATCAGAGCGGCCAGCTCGAACGCTTCCCAGGGCGTGCGCGCCGTCGTCACCCGGTAGCCGCAGGCGGCCAGCTGGTCCGTGGCCATCTGGCTGATGGTCTTGGAGGGCGCCACCAGCAGGACTTCCACGTCCCTGAGCACGATGTCCGACGGCACGAACTCGGCATTGTAGGGCAGTGCCCGGACCGTCTCGCGGACCGCATCCTCGCCCGGGTCCTCGCCCTTGGAGATGATGCCCCGGATCCGATCGATGAAGTCCAGTGTGGCGTCGACATGCTGGCCCGACAGCTCGCTGATGCTCTGGAGATAGTCTTCCATCCGGTGCGCGATCAGCGAAATGGTGGGAAACCCGAAGGCGCTGGCCGAGCCGCGGATCGTATTGGCTTCCCGCCGCGCCAGATGTATGGAGTCTTCCGCCGACTTGCTGTCGCTGTCCTGGGTGGGCAGGCTACGCTCGATCAGGTCGAGCCGCTCGGCGACGTCGCCGAGGAACTCATCGAGCATCTGCTGCGGGATTTCTTCGTCCAGGTTGTCTGGTGCTATGCCGTCCATGACGCTCTCCCTTATGTGTGTTGGGCAGAGTGTCTTAAGCAAAGATTGAGAATTCGTAAGGAGGGCGGCTTTCGCCGGCGTTTCCGCTTGAGCCCCCCGGCAGGTTGGCCGGCGCGGCGTCCGGATGTCGTTAAGAAATGGTGGCGACGATCTTGCCGAAGACCTGCCGCGACTGCAGACGCTCGAGCGCCAGTCCGAACTCGGTAAGGTCGATCTCGCTGTCGATCACCGGGGTCAGTCCTGTCGCCATCTTGTCCAACGCTTCCCGAAGGTTGCGCAGCGAGGAGCCGAACGAGCCGATGATCGTGAGCTGCTGCTGGAACACCTGATACAGGTTCGTGTTGGCATTGATGCCGCTGGTCGAGCCGCAGGTCACCAGCCGTCCGCCCCGCTCCAGCGCCAGCAGGCTGCCGGCCCAGGTGTCTGCGCCGACATGCTCGAACACCACCTGCACGCCTTTCTTGCCGGTCAACCGCCGGACCCGGGTCTCGAACCGCTCCTCCCGGTAGTTGATGACATGGTCGGCGCCGATCGCCTTGGCCTTCTCCACCTTGTCGTCGCTGCCCACCGTGGTGATCACGGTGGCGCCGATCGCCTTTGCCATCTTGATAGCCGTGGTACCGATGCCGCTGCCCCCCGCCTGCACCAGGATGGTCTCGCCCGGCTCGAGCTTGGCATTGTCGAACAGCATGTGCTGCACCGTACCGAAGGTCACCGTGGTGCAGGCCGCGTCACGCAGGGAGACGCCCTCGGGCACCGGCACGACACGCCGCTCCGCCGCCTTCACGTAGTGACAGGCAAACCCGTCGACATGAAACCCGGCGATGCCGCCGACATTCTCGCAGAGGTTCTCCCGCCCCCGGTTGCACCAGCGGCAGTCGCCGCAGAACAGCGCCGGGTGAACGACCACCGCCTGCCCAGGCCGGACCGTGCGCACATCCGGCCCGACGGCTTCCACTTCGCCGGCCGCCTCGACCCCGGCCGTGAGCGGAAACGCCTGGCGCTGCGCGAAGGCCATGCCGCGCTGGCCGAACAGATCGATGTGGTTGAGCGAGACCGCCCGCATGCGCACCAGCACCTCGTCGCCGGCAGGGGCGCCCGGGTGTGGCACCTCCATGAGTCGGCTCGGCTGGCCCTCCTTCTCGAGCCTGAGGGCGAGCATGGGGTCGGTCATGAGCGTGCCGCGCGGATTTGCGAGCGGAGCGGCCGGCCGTTCAGGCCTCGGCCGCGCCGAACAGCAGGCTCACATTCTGGCCGCCGAAGCCGAACGAATTGGACAGGGCGAATTCGACAGCGGCGGCGCGCTTTTCGTTCGGCACCACGTCGAGATCCAGCGCCGGATCCGGGATCTCGTAGTTGATGGTCGGCGGCATGACGCCGTCGCGGATGGTCATCACGGTAAAGGCCGCCTCGACCGCGCCGGCTGCCGTGAGCGTATGCCCGATCATGGACTTGTTCGAGCTCACGGGCATGGTCTTGCTGTGCGCGCCGAAGACATGCTCGAAACCGAAGCACTCCATCTTGTCGTTCTCCGGCGTGCCGGTGCCGTGGCAGTTGACGTAGTGCACGTCGTCCGGCTTGAGCCCGGCGTCTTCGATGGCGCCGGTCATGCAGCGGATGATCGCCTGGCCGTTCGGGTTGGACCGGGTCCGGTGGAAGGTGTCCGCCGCCTCGCCGACCCCCAGGACGTAGCCGAGAATGGTGGCGCCGCGCGCCTTGGCGTGCTCGGGATGCTCCAGCACCATCGCCGCAGCCCCCTCGGCCATGACGAAGCCGTCCCGGTTCTTGGAGAACGGCTTGGCTGCCTTCCCGGGAACCTCGTTGGCAGTCGACAATGCCGAAAGCAGAGAAAAGCGGATCAGCGTCTCCTCCTGGATCGAGCCGTCAGTGCCGATGCACAATGCGGCCGGGCAGTCGCCACGCCGGATGGCCTCGACGCCAAGCTGGATCGCGGTGGCACCCGAGGCGCAGGCGGTGGTCAGGGTAATCGGCGAACCCTTGGTGCCGAACTCGTCGGCCAAACGGTCGGCGAGCGTGCCGTTGATGAATTCGATCAGCAGTTCACGGCCGGCGACGTTGGATAGGCGGTTGTCCCTCTTCGTGACATAGGGGCTGTCCGGCGCGTGCGAGGGCAGGTGGGACAGCGTGCGGCGACTGGGCCAGTCGTGTTCGATCGGCGGTGCCGCCACGAACAGCTCGCCTGGGAAATCCCGTGCGCCGTCAGTCTCGAAAATACCGCTTTCTTCTGTCGCTTCCTCGGCGGCGCGACGGGCCAACTCCAGCGACAAGGACGGTGGGGTGACCGGATCGAGGTCCAGGAAATCGACCGAGCCGGCGATCGTCGTGCGCAGGTTTTCGATCGGAAAGCGGGTGATCCGGTGAATGCCAGAGACCCCGGACGTGAGCTTCTCCCAGTTCTCGCCTTTGCCTTCGCCCAAGGGGGTGATCACGCCCATTCCGGTGATCGCCACGGGCCCGCCGCTCTCGCCATTGCCTGCCATCAGTCCGCTACCTCCAGAAGTGCCATGCCTTCGCCCCGGAACGCGCCCCAGCCCGTGACCAGGACTTGCTCGATATTGCCGTCGGCCATCCGTTGTTCAAGCGGATCGCTCGCCGCCATCGGCGGGAACACGGTACCGCGTTCGAGGCAGCTTACGCCAAGCACCGTGTTGGCGAGAAAGGATGCCTCGACCGTGTGCCCGAGGGCGGCCGCCGTGCCGCGAACCGCGCAGTCGACGCCGGAGTCGACCAGCCGGGTCAAGAGCTCGTGCTCCTCGCGGGCCAGGGCACCTGAACCGCAGGCGCCGCTCATCACCGCGAGCGCGCCGCCGCGCAGCTCCGACCAGACCGCGTCGAGCTGCCGCCAGGCGTTCTCCGCCGCGGCACCCGGCGCCCGCCGGCACCGGTCGCTCGCGACCGCTTTGACCTTCGCCAGCGGCCGAACACCGCGCGCCGCCGCATGGTCCGCCGTCTCGAGGACGAAGAAGGCGCCGGCGCTGCCGAGGCAGATGCCGGCGTCCGGCCGGTCCCAGACCGGGGTCAGCGGCTCGGTCAGCAGCAGGCCGCCACCGTCATACATGACGTGCAGGTCCGGGCGGTTGGCGTTAAAGGCGGCGCCGACCAGGAACAGCTCGCCCTGCCCCGCCCGGGCCCGCTCGAAAGCGACGCGAAAGGCGTCCATGCCGGCGGACTCCTCGCCCATGAAGGTGCGGGTGGCGCCGGCGACCCCGTGCACGATGGAGATGTTGCCGCCGAAGAGGTTGGGCAGCTGGGCCAGGAACAGGGTGGGGCGCAGGTCGTCCGACAGCATGCGGTTGAGTTCCGCGCCCGGCTCCGCCTCGCGCTCCAGCAAGTCCAGCACGTTTGCGTCGACCTCCCAGTCGCGCTCGCCGCCGCCCGCCGCGCCGATCAGCTCGATGCGGCCGAGCAGCTCTTCGTCGCCCTTGATGCCTGCGGCCTCCAGCGCCAGGCCGCAGGCATAGGCGCCGTACTGCATCATCGGTCCCATCGCCCGCTGATCGCCCTTCTTGGGCACCTGGGCGGTCAAGTCGTAGTCGACGATGGGGTAGACGTGGAAGGGTTTGTAGGTCTCGGAGTCGACGCAGGCATGCAGCGGGTCGGAAGACGAGAGCGCCCGCCACCAGGCCTCGGGCGTTTCTCCGGCCGCACACAAGAGCCCATAGCCGGTCAGGACGACGTCATGCGCCAACGGCAGCCTCCACGGGCAGGGCGTCCGCGTCCATCCCGACCCCGCGCGCCGTTTCGATCAGGAGCGCCCGCAGATCGTCCGACGGAAACGGCATCGTCCGGAAGCGAATCTCGGCATCGGCGACCCGCTGTCCGTCATGTCGGATCTGGCCCTTGGTTACCGCAAAGCCCGATCCCTCGTGCAGCAGTTCGCACTCGACGGTCAAAGCGGACCGGGGCTCCACGAAGTTGCGCAACTTGGCCTGCTCGATTTTGGCCAAGAGCGGCATCCGGGAGAAGCCGTTCTTGGCGAGCACCAGATAGCCCGCGCTCTGCGCCATGGTCTCGACCATCAGCACGCCCGGCAACAGCGGCTGGCCCGGGAAGTGTCCTTCGAAGATGGTCGAGCGTTCCGGCACCACCGCGCGGCAGACGATCCGTCCCTCACCCAGATCAAGCGTTTCGATCCGGTCGATCATCTGGAAGTATTCGAGGCGCATCTGCGATCCAAATGCCCGCACACGGCGGGAGCCGCCACCGTCCCGCGGGGCGCAGGTGGTTAGGCCTTTGCCGCAACCAACTCGTCGATCCGGGCGCAGAGGTTCTTCATAACGAAAAAATGCTCGGCCTCCGCCCGACCTTCGTTGACGTCCTCCATCCACTGCTCGACGGGCATCTTGATGCCGAATCGCTTGTCGATCGCATAGGTGATGTCGAGGAAATCAAGGCTGTCGATGCCGAGATCGTTGATGGTGTGCGAATCCAGCGTGATTTCGCTTTTCTCGATATCGCTCACATCGGCGATCACCTCGGCAACGGCTTCAAACGTGTCTGACATCGATGTTCCAAATCCCTGCTAACCCCTCGCATTTCGCGGCGTATACCTAAGGCAATCGCTTGCCCCTGTCTACAATCCGCATGGCCAATCACAGGCTTCAATCGGGCCAGCGGCGATGCAGCCAGAACCAGTGGTCTGGCCGGCCCCGAACCCACCGTTCCACCGTTTTGTTCACTTCGATCATCATGGCCTCCACAAAGGCGTCTTCGTCCTCTTCCTGCGGCAGTTCCATGGGCGGATCGATGAAGATGCGGAACCGCGTCCCCTTGATGCGCTCGACCCGCGCGCCATAAACCGGGCAGCGGTATCGGTAGGCAAGTTTGGCGAGCGTCGGCGAGGTCATGGCGGTGCGACCGAAGAACGGAATGGCTAGGCCGCGGTTGAGCTTCTGGTCCACCAGCATGCCGAGATGGCCGCCCTTCTCGAGGACGCGGGCGCTGGCCAGGGCGCCTTCCACGCCCTTGGGCAGGAGCTCGCCCATGCCGCGGCGGAGATGCAGGATCAGGCGCGCCACATAGGGATTGTTGGGCGTCCGGAACAGGGCAGAGAAGCGCAGCCCGAAACGCTCGGCGGCGAGCGGCAACAGCTCCCAATTGCCGAAATGGCCGGAGAACAAGAGGGCCGGTTTACCGTCTTCGCGCATCTCCACGAAGTTCTCGACACCGACCACTTCCGTGTACTTGCCCTGGATGGCGACAGGGCGCTCCTCAGGCGGGAGCTTGCGCAGCGTGTCGACGCCGATGGCCTCCGCCTGGTCGCGGATGCTGTCGTCCAAGAGTTGCTTGATGCCGGGATACTCCCCCGCATAGCGGCCCAAATGCTCCCACATGTCACGGATGATGGTTTCGATTTCGGCGGCCGACTTCTCCGGAAAACAGCGCACCAGGTTGTGCCGGGCGCGCTGGGTTGCCGGGAGGTGCGGCCCCACCATGCGGGCGAGCCAGCCGATCGCGCCGGACGACCAGGTCACAGGCAGCAAGCCGAAGACCGCGTAGGCGCCATAGGCCAACGCCGCGAAGAGCGGGTCGACGACCCGCCGCTCGAGCCAGGTGCGCGGCCTTACCCGCATGCTTCGCCAGGCGACGGCACCGCCCGCCGCGCAACCGATCGATGTTCGGGAGCCCATTTCATGCCGGCGTTTCTCTAACCGACCCGGCGGGCCAGGCCAAGCGGTTCGAGCGAGACGGCGATATCGGTCAGTCGAAGCCCTTGCGGTCGCTCAGGTAAACCAGCCGCATCAGCCCCACGCCAAGCCCGATCGAGACGACGACGCCCAAGATCAGCGCAGCGAAGCCATGGCCGGAGAGCTCGACGTCGTTGTACTTGAGCCAGAAGTAGATCGTCCCGCTGACGGCCACTGTCAGCAGCGCCCCGAAGAAGATCGCCAAGAGGGCGGTTCGCATGCTCAGCCCGCTCCACAGTCGTCGCCATACGGGCCATGCCCGTCACGGCCTAAATTAGGTCCCGTCGGCCTCGAGGGAAGGTGCGGCAGACTGACGCGCCGCATCGCGCAGCTTGAACCGCTGAATCTTGCCGGTGGCGGTCTTGGGCAGATCGTCGACGAAATGCAGCCAGCGCGGATATTTGTAGGGGGCAAGTCCATCACGGCAGTGGGTTCGAAGGGCCTGCTCGAGCCGCTCGCCCGCCTGCGCCGGGTCGTTCAGCACGACAAACGCCTCGGGCTTGATCAAGCTGTTTGCGTCCGCGCGGCCGACGACCGCGGCTTCCAGCACCGCAGGGTGCTCAACCAGTTTGGCTTCGATCTCGACCGGGGAACACCAGATTCCGCCGACCTTGAGCATGTCGTCGCTGCGCCCGCCGCACTGGAAGAACCCTTCTGCATCCTGGACATAGACGTCGCCGGTGGCCAGCCAGCCGTCGCCCAACACCGTGGCGGCGGTTTTCTCGGGCTTGTTCCAATATCGGGTGATGCCGGACAGCGCGCGGATGAGCAGATTGCCTGGCTGGCCGACCGGTACCTCCCTGCCTTCGTCATCGATGATCCGAGCGTCGTAGCCCGGCACGATCCGGCCGGTGAAGCCCGGCTTGAACGCATCCGGCTGGCTTGAGATGAAGATGTGCAGCGCCTCCGTGGTGCCGATGCCTTCGAGGATGGCGAGACCGGTCCGCGCGCGCCAGCGGTCGAAGATATCGGATGGCAAAGCCTCGCCGGCCGAGACGCAGGCCCGCAGCGAGGACAGGTCGGGCACCGCCGACGGCATGGCCTTGAGCTGCGCGGCGTAAAGCGTGGGCACACCGAAATAGTAGGTGGGCCGGAAGCGCGCGATGACGTCGAAGGTCATCTCCGCGGTCGGCCGGTCGGGCGCCAGCACCGCGCTCGCCCCGACCCACAATGGGAAGGTCATGGCGTTGCCCAGACCGTAGGCGAAGAACAGCTTGGCCGCCGAAAAGCAGATGTCGTCCTCGGTCAGGCCGATCGTCTCGACCCCGTAATACTGGCTCGTCACGACCATGCTGCGGTGTATGTGCACGCCGCCCTTGGGCTTGCCGGTCGAGCCCGAGGAGTAGAGCCAGAAGCAGTCGTCCTCGGGACCCGACGGGTGTGGCGCAAGCGCATCGTCCGCTTGGTCCATCAGCCCCATGAGGCTCTCGGCATTGCCTTCCGTGCGCAGAACATGGCGCGGTCGATGCGCCGCCGCCGCGATGGCCGGCTCGACCTCCGCTGCGAACTCGGGCGAGAAGACCACGGCCGCCGCATCCGAATCCTCGATCATGTATTGATAGTCGGGCGTGCGTAGCAGGGTGTTGAGCGGCACGGGAATGATGCCCGCCTTGATCGCACCCCAGAACAGATAGAAGAACGCCGGGCAGTCCTTAACCACCATCAGCAGCCGGTCGCCCGGCGCGATGCCGAGGTCCAGGAGTGCATTTCCTGCGCGGTTCACCTGCGCGGCAAGCGCGCCATAGGTCACGCTCTCTCCCGCGGTCGTTCGGATTGCAACCTTTTCTCCGCGACCCTCGTGCAGGTGCCGGTCGATGAACGGAACGGCCACGTTGAAGATCGGCGGAAAGGCGATGCGTGTCCCGGCCTCGTCCGCGTGCAAGACGACGTGATGGTCGGTCATGTGGCGTTCCCCCCTTGCCTCATTCGGCGGCGGCGCGCAGATGGCGCGGCCGGGTTTCCGAAATCAGCTCCCGCTGCCGATCGTTCTCCCGGACGGCCAGCCGTTCGCTCTGCGACTTGGCCGTCAGATACTGCTTCGGCCATGTCTGCGCGCCGTAGCCGTAATGCGCCGCCGCGTTCAGGGTGAAATGCGGATTGGCGAGATGCGGGCGGGCCAAAGCGCAGAGGTCGGCGCGGCCGGCCGCGATGATGGTGTTGATCTGGTCGGCGGTGGTGATGTTGCCGACCGCGATCGTTGGAATGCCGGCCTCCTGGCGGATCTGGTCGCTGAACGGCACTTGGAACATGCGGCCATAGACGGGCCTGGCCTCGGTAGTGGTCTGCCCCGCGGAGACGTCGATGATGTCGCAGCCATGGGCTTTCAGAAGGCGGGCGACCTCGACCGCGTCGTCGCCGGTAAGCCCTCCGTCCGCCACCCAATCGGTCGCCGAAATGCGCACCGAAATCGGCTTTTCCTCCGGCCAGGACGCGCGCACCCCGTCGAACACCTCGAGCGGGAAACGCATCCGGTTCGCCACTGCGCCCCCGTATTCGTCCGTGCGGACATTGGTCAGCGGCGAGATGAAGGAGGACAGCAGATAGCCGTGCGCCATGTGCAGCTCGAGGATGTCGAAGCCGGCCTCGGCCGCCATCGCCGCCGCCCGCGCAAAGTCGTCCCGCACTTTGTCCATGTCGGCGCGGTCCATCTCCTTGGGCACCTGGCTGTGCGGCAGGAAGGGCAGGGGAGAGGCCGAGATCAGCGGCCAGTTGCCGTCCGGCAGGGGCTCGTCCATGCCCTCCCAGGCCAGGCGGGTCGAGCCCTTGCGTCCGGCATGGGCGAGCTGCATGCCGATCTTGGCGGACGTGTGGGCGTGCACGAAATCGACGATCCGCCGCCAGGCGGTCACGTGCTCGTCCTTGTACATCCCGGCACAGCCGGGAGTGATGCGCCCCTCACGGCTGACATCCGTCATCTCGCAGAACACCAGACCGGCGCCGCCGCGGGCGAGACTACCCAGATGCGCCAGATGCCAGTCGCCGACCGTGCCGTCCTCGGCCGAGTATTGGCACATGGGCGAGACGACGACGCGGTTTGACAGCACCAGATTTCGCAGGCGGAGGGGCGTGAACATCGGCGGCGGCGGATCTTCGGGAACGTCGAAGCCCTGCGCCTCTGCCGCCTGTCCGGCGAACCAGCGGTCGACCCCGGCGATATAGTCCGGGTCGCGCAGGCGCAGGTTCTCGTAGGTCACGCCCTTGGTGCGCGAAAGAAAGCTGAAGACGTATTGCTGCGGCTCGAAGCCGTTATAGCGTCGGGCGTTCTCGTACCATTTCAGACTGACGTATGCCGAACTCTGCAGCGCGCCGACCTCGTCCCGGCGCTTCGCCTCATAGGCCGCCAGGGCCTCGGGCACGTTCGCGTGGCTGTCGAGCGCGCCGGCCAGCGCGGCGGCCCCTTCCATCGCGATCTTGGTGCCCGAGCCGATCGAGAACTGTGCGGTGTGTGCGGCGTCGCCCAGCAGCACCACATTGTCGAAATGCCAGCGCGCGTTCGAGATCATCGGGAAGTTACGCCAGATCGAGCGGTTGGACAGCAGCGGATGCCCGTCCAGTTCGGGCGCATACATTTCCTCGAAATAGGCCAGCGTGTCGGCTTCGCTCGCGCCCTCGAAGCCCGCCTTGCGCCAGGTGTCCTCGTGGCATTCGACGATCCAGGTGGTGGCGTTCTTGGCGTACTGGTAGGCGTGCACATAGAACCAGCCGTGCTCGTTCGGCCGGAAAATGAAGGTGAAGGGGCCGAAGGTCTTGGTCGTCCCGAGCCAGACGAACTTGGTCTTGCGCTGATCGATGGAGGGCGCGAACCGGTCCTGATAGGTCTCGCGCACCAGGCTGTTCACGCCGTCCGCGCCGACCAGCAAATCGCAGTCCCGGCGCAGCGCCTCGAGATCCGAGACTTCGGTCTCGAATTGCATGCGGACGCCCAGCTCGGCACAGCGGGCCTGCAGGATATGCAGAAGCTGCTTGCGGGCGATGCCACAGAAGCCGTGCCCGCCCGATCGGATCGCCTGATCCCGATAACGGACCTCGATGGTGTCCCAATAGGCGAACGAATCGGTGATCGCTTGGAAGCTCTCGTCATCGAACCCCAGGAAGTGGCCCAGTGTCTCGTCGGAGAAGACGACGCCGAAGCCGAAGGTGTCGTCCGGCCGGTTGCGCTCGTAGATGACCACATCATGGACGGGGTCGGCCTTCTTCATCAGAAGACCGAGATAGAGCCCGGCCGGCCCACCGCCGACTATGGAGATCTTCATTGCGATGCCCTCCCAGGCTTGCCAGGCTCATCTCAGGCCGGGCTTGCCGCCTCTTGCCGCTATTTTAATTGCAAATGGAAAAATTGCAATTGCAAATATAAATTTCGCGGAAACGCCGTTAACTCCGGCGCGCGCTCGTGCGGGCCGAGCGCCGGGTTGGCGCCGCAGGCGCCGGCGACTCCTCCGCCCCATCGAACCGTTCCATGCTTTCGTACACCCGGACGAGCATGCTCTTGAGGAGGGCGCTCTCCTTCTTGGTGAAGCCGGTCAACATGGTCGATTCGTAGTCGAGCGCAATCGGAATCAGTTTCTCCGTGATGCGGCGGCCCTTGGCGGACAGGGCGATGGTCACGGTCCGCCCGTCGCCCCCGGACCTGCGACGGCGCGCCAGACCCCGCCTCTCGAGCCCGCCAATCAGTCGAGACAGTGTCGACACCTCTAGGCTGGTCATCTGCGCGAGCGCGCCGAGACTTTGGTTCGGCTGGTGCCAGAGGGCGGCAAGGACGCGCCATTTCTGGATTGTGAGGTCGTGGACCATCAGCTCGCGGCCGAAAGCCCGCGCAACGCGGGTGCCGGCGCGATTGAGCAGGTACGGAAGAAACGTCGCGAGATCGAACATGACGGCCATATGCGTTCGGGTCGGATCAAATGCCACCGGGCCTAAGGGACTGTCCGGAAGAGTGAATCCCAGTAACCGGATTGGGGGCGCAGTCTCAATGCAGCCTGTATGCTCCGCAATACCCACTAAAGTGCTATCAGTGGAGTCCTTTCGAGCCGTCTCCGCGCGACCCAAGGCACGAAGACGGAGTCTCGATTGAAGCCCGCGCAGGAATAGATGGCTCGGTCGGAAATCTCATCACCGGCTAATGCGACTTGTCCTTTGTTCCCTGAATAGATCGCCAAGACAGGCTGAGCATCATTCAAGTTGTGAACCTTGACCGGTGCTTAAATCCTGCACCGGCCCCACCTATGCGTTCATCTTTTCTTAACCAGCCCTGTTTACTTCTTGTAAACCATATTGGACTGCTTGTTGCAGAGGCGATATCAGATGCTAAACCAGCGGCACAAAGTGCTCCTTGTCGAAGGCAAAGAGGAGCAGGCGGGCGATGTCGGATCACGGCTGGAGCAAAAGTCCGGGGACCTTGGCGGTGTGGCGCACGCCGACTCAGGGTTCGAGGACGCATCCCGGATGGCCTCCGATATCCGCATCACGGAGACCGGATGGTCTGGCGCGACGCCTTATCTGGTGGCCCTCGGGAAAATCACCGCCTGCGTCCATCTTGAGCGCGGCGCGCGCATCGCGAGGCAGGCCGCAGATCAGTCGAGTCAGATCGCGTCTCAGTTCCTGGCCAATGTGAGCCACGAATTGCGGACGCCGCTCAACTCGATCATCGGCTTCTCCGATCTCATGCTGGCCGGCCTGCGCAGCGACGTTCGGGACGACGAGCAGCGCGAGTATCTGCGGTACATCCGCTCAAGCGGCGCGCATCTGCTCGAGCTGATCAACGGTATTTTGGATCTGTCCAAGGCGGAAGCGGGCCAGCTCGAGTTGGCGGTCGAGAAATGCGACGTGCGGGAGCTCTTGGATGTCACGGTCCGCGCGCTCGAGACGCAAGCCGCGGCCAAGTCCATCCGGATTCAGAGACAGCCCGTGGCCCGCGGCCTCGCGGTCATGGCCGACAAGATCAAGATCGGGCAGGTTCTCCTGAACCTGGCCTCAAACGCGGTCAAATTCACGGATGAGGGCGGGGAAGTCACGATCGCCGCCATCCGCATGACCAGCGGCGAGGTCCGGTTCACGGTTAGCGACACCGGCGTCGGCATGCCCGCCAGCATGATCCCCAAGGCCTTCGCCGCCTTCTCCCGGGCCGGCAACGCCTATACCACGCGCAGGAAAGCCGAGGGCGTTGGCCTGGGCCTGGCGCTGGCCAGGCGGCTGACCGAAATACATGGCGGAACCATCGCCATGGAGAGCGAAGAAGGCCGGGGCAGCAAAGTCACGGTGATGTTGCCGCCCGAGCGGACGACGGATCTGCCGTACCCCGAATCAAGCCCCGGACGGCGCGCCGACGCCAACTGAGAGGGCCGCCGATCGTCCGCCCGAACGGGCCCATCGGCTGCCCGTTCGGCGCTCGTTTCGGAATCGAAACCGCCGTTAAGATTTCGTTAACCAATCCGAATTAGCTAGCTGTTAACTATTGTGGCATTGCGGCTCGGCCGGCCGGCCGGGCTCGGCATCCGGGAGACCAGCTCGCGTTGCGCATGACGAACAGACCGATCGCGAGTTCTCCCGGGTCCATGTGTCTGCTTGGACACGCATAGCCGATGGCGCGGGCGCCCCTGACGGTTCTTGTCGTCGCATCGCATACCGGCCAAGCCGAGCGATTTCAGGCCCTTCTCGAACGCCAGGACCCGACGCGGATCCGGCTGCGGAGCTGCAGCCGGGCCAGCCAGGTCTTGGTCGAAACGACCGAGAAACAGGTCGACGCCATGGTCGTCGCCTTGGCGTCCGCCGACAAGACCGGCGTCATGGACATCGAACGGGTCTGCGTGCTGGTGCCCGAGACGGCGGTTATCGTGCTGACCGAGGTCGAGGACGAGGACCTAGACCGCCAGCTGGTCCAAGCCGGGGCCCAGGACGTCATCGCCGCCGCCGCGCTCGACTCCCCGGACCTGGTCGCCCGTATCCGGAACGCCGTCGATCGCCAGCGCCAGATGGTCGAGCAGGCCACCCGCCGCCATCATCTGGAGGTCGCCAACCAGCGGTTCCGCAGCCTGATCAGCGACCGGTTCCGCAGCCTGGTCATGGACAACGCCGACGCCATGCTGGTGCTCGACAAGGGCGGCAACACCTGCTTCATCAACCCGGCCGCGGAGACGCTGCTGCGCGACCAGAGCGGCGACCTGATCGGCAGCCGGTTTGCCAACCTCTCCGATATCGATGAAGAGACCGAGATCGAGGTGCCGCGTGCCGACGGCTCGGTGCTGGTCGCGGCCATGCGCATCATGGACACGGTTTGGGAGGGCGAGGACGCCTACATCGTCACCCTGCACGACATCACCGAACGCAAGCGTCTCGAGCGGGCCATGCGGGCCGCCAAGCAGACCGCCGAGCGGGCGAGCAAGATGAAATCCCTGTTCCTCGCCAATATGAGCCACGAGCTGCGCACGCCGTTGAACGCCATCATCGGCTTTGCCGAGCTCATGGAAGCGCAGGCGTTCGGTCCGCTTGGGCACAAGAAGTATCTCGAATACGCCCGCCACATCACCCAAAGCGGCGGGCACCTTTTGGAGCTGATCAACGGGCTCCTGGATCTCTCGAAGGCGGAGGCGGGCAAGCTCGAACTGCGTCGCGAGGAGTTCGATCTCGGCACGGTGATCCGCGGCACGGTCGAGGTCATGGAGGCCCGCGCCCGCCGCGGCAAGGTCCGTCTGCGCACGGAGCTGCAAGACGAGCCCTTCCGGGTGATGGCCGACCGGCTCAAGATCCGGCAGATCATGCTCAATCTGTTGTCGAATGCCGTGAAGTTCACGCCCGAGGGCGGCGAGGTGCGGGTTTCGGTCGCCTGCGGCCGCGACAATCAGATCGAGATCCAGGTGATAGACACCGGGATCGGCATGCCGAGGGATCAGATCCCCAAGGCGTTCGCGGCCTTCAACCAGGTGGAGAACGCCTGGACCAAAAAGCTGGCCGAGGGCAGCGGCCTGGGCCTGGCGCTCACCAAACGGTTGGTCGAGCTGCACGGCGGCACGATCAAGCTGACCAGCGAGGTGGGCGTCGGCACGACAGCCACGGTGCTGCTGCCCTGCAAGCCGCAAAGCGGCGCGAAGTCCGAGAACGAGACCCTGCCGGTCACCGCCTAGCGGGCTCTGGAAATGCGTCTGAGAGCGGCAGCGACCTCACCCTTCGACAAGCTCAGGATGAGGTTAGGTTGAGGCCCGTTCTTCAGGATACGCTCACCCTCACACTGAGCCTGTCGAAAGTGCGGGGGTGAGCCCGGATCGTCGCTCAGCTGCCTGATCTAGAGCACTTTCCGACCATATGGCGTCAATTCTGTTGCGGTTTGGGCGCGGCAGCCCGCCAGGCGCCGTCCGAAACGCGATGCAGCGCATCGGGTGAGGGCGGGAACGCCGCGGATGCCCGCCCAAACGCAACCCAGTCGGGCCGGGGCCTTTTTCGCCATGACGTCGTCGATCGCCTTGCCCGTATGACGGATACGCTCTGCGGCAACTTCCTAGTCATGGCGAAAAAAGCCTCCGGCAGAATGGATCCATATGGTCGGAAAATGCATTAGGCGCCTCCGGGAATCGAGAGATCCGTTTCACAGATCGTTGATCCGCGTCATTGCCGCCCGACGCGGCTGTGGCCACCCTCACGCGGCCGGACGGGAGAGCAGCCTTGCGCGTGCCGAACAAGAACCTCTGGAAAGACTTCGAAACCTGGCGGCGGATGTCGAGCTATGTGATCGTCGTCCTCATGCTGCTGGCCTTGGCATTCTACGTTGTCGCCGAAATCGTGAACGGCTGAGACGGGGGTGGCGCCAGTGGCGGCAGTCGTGAATGTCTCGACGATCAAGCTGGCGGGCGTCTAGGCGCGCCGCAGATGATAGGCAGGCGTCGTGCCGAACGCCTTGGGCAAGGTGAGGTTCCCGACATATTCGAGTGCAATCCCGCCTACGTTCTCCGCCGTGGCAACCGCCGCAAAAGACTCGCTGACATAGACATTTCCAGGCGGAGTCACGGGTTCGATCCGAGCCGCCCGGTTGACGTAAGCGCCGCAGTACGTGACGCCGCCGGTAACGGGATCCGGCTGCGCGTGCACCGGCCCACAATCTATGGACAGCCGCAGACCGAGATGACGGGCGAGCCCCACGGCTGCCCAGTCAAGCGCATCGAAGCGATCGCGCAAATCCAACCCGAACCGACAAGCCGACCGCACATCGGCCAGCACAAAGAAAAGACCGTCCCCAGTCGTACGACGATGAAGAACCGAAGCATCGTATTTCTGTGCGACTTCAGCCACGGGCCGCAAGAAGTGAGTCATGAAGTCCGGCAGAAGATGATCCGGGAGATCGCTGTAACCGCTCGTGTCAGCGAACAGCATTGCCCGGATTCGCCGTGCGCTTGCCAGGTCGCTTTCGGGTTCGAGGCCCGACGTGGCAGATTGCGAGACGTCTGTCTTGGTTGCGTTCGAGCGGTTGCCGATCGGGTGGACTTTGCGGCCTTCACGATGCCACAGATCTGGCAACGACGCGGCGGGACCAGGACGGATTTCACCGGCAAGCGAGATCCTTTCTACGACAGTCGAGAGCGACCGAGCCCGCAGAGCCGCTAGGCCGTCCGCGTGGAGGTCGGCAAAGTACTGAGCCTCGACCAGGCCCTGCGGTTCGAAATCACACAGGGCCAGAACGCGTGCCGCATCTGAGACAAGTCGATCGAAGCGCTCGGCCCACTGATTGCCGAGCGCTCGGCGAATCCAGGACTCCTTGAAGACCTCTGCCGGATAGGGGAGCACCACATTGATCTCCGCGTCCTGGCGGTTCAGTTCCTCAAGAAAAAGAAGTTCGGCGACGCTTGCCGCCGAAGCATATCCGACGGACGCGCCGAGTCCGTCCAGACACCTGGCGATCTCATCAGCCAAGGCGCTTTCCGACATGTCCGACTGAGTGATCTCGCCCTCTTGTTCTGCTCTCCACGAGCCAAAGACCACGCAGGACGGCGCGGGTATGAGTTCCTCAACACGCAAGTCGATGTCGCCGGTGTGATCCAGGACAAGCGCGGCTTGGCGACGGCTAGCGCCAAGGTCACGGTCCCGCCGTTGACCACGCGCCGCGCGCGCCGCGAGCCCGTAGTACTTCCTGCTTCGTGCTTCATCCCGCTGGATCAGCGCTGCCTCCCCCAGTGTCGCCAGCGGCCAGTAGTGGTCCTGATGAGCATCCTCCGCGTTGAGTTGCTCTTCACAAATAACCTCCACCTCCCGAGCAAGACGCTGAGCCAGATCTGCGTCTGCGCTTAGGAGAGCTGTCATAGCGGCGTTGATGCCGTTGTAGGAGGCGTGGTCCAGCCGACCTTCCTTTCGGGCGTTCTTGTAGGCGCCGAGATAGGCGCTATGCGCCTTTCTCATCTGGCCGGTACGTTGGTCCTGATCCTGCGCGCTGAGTGCGAGCTCCTTGAACGTGCGACCGAGCAGCCCAAGGGTCTCTCCGTCCCGCAGCCCTTGTTGGTGCAGACCCGTCAGGATCGCATGCGCGGGCATCAGGGCACCGCACTGGATGAGCGCAAGGCCCATCAACTGATTGAGCCGGAGCGCAAGGTCCCGTTCGTCTTTGGCGAGCTGATCCAGTCTCGCACCTGCCGGAAAGTGGGCCAGCCCCTCGGCGGCGACGTCATATGCGAACAATGGATCGATCCGCACGGCCCGCTCGGTCAGGTCTCGGTACAGACGGGGATGGCTGGACCAAAGATCGTGGTCACGATGCAGCCATACACTTCGCAGGTTCGCCGACGTGGCGCGGCGAGGATCACTCAGGATCTCAGTGATGTCTTGCGGTTCGGCGCCGGCAGCTGGTAGCCGGTTGCCTTGGCCAGGGTTGATCTCGAAGCCCAACGCGAGAACCGCCTTGAGTGTCTCTGACGCGCTTTGCAGATCGTATTCCTTCTCGGAGTCCGGCAGTTCGCTGAACTCGATCAGGTTTGGGTGTGTCTTTTGGTCTTGGTTGCGATCCGTACCGTGACGCCAACCCTCGGCAAGCCGTCTGGCGGCCCAAACGTCGTGCAAATGGCGCGCCAGCTCCGCAAGCCGCCGCTCCAGGGATTCATCGAGCTCAATCTCCGACGTGTCTATCGGTGTCGGACGATAACCCATGTGCGAGATCCTTCGAGCAGGGGGAGCAGCATAGCAGATCCCCAAAGGCGAGCGGGCAGCCGGAACAGGCGAGCTGCTGCGTCGTCGACGGCGACCGGCCTGGCGTCTCACATCCGGCGAAATATATCCCGGAGTGGCAGCACTTATGGGGGCGAAACCAAGCCAATGTCCGTCCGGGTCCCGAATCTAGGAAAATTTTCCAAATCATGTGGAATCTGGCCTATACGTCTCTCCGTTGATTGCCGCAAGAAACGGCTCGCTGGCAGAGACGTGTGACTTTCAACACATTCATTGGATTTCCAATGACTAGGATTGCAACCATGTCCCACGTCTCAACAGTGCCGACTGGATGGATACATGGCTCCCAAAAGCAAAGACCGCCTCGATACCAATGCGGTCGAACTCAACCAGCAATTCCTGGGATACGTCGAGGTGCTCGCCGCCCATATCCACCACAATTGGCTCGAGCGACGCGTGGCTGAAGGATGGGGACCTGGCAAGCAGCGGAATGACGACCGTATGACCCATCCGTGCATCAAACCGTACTCGGCGCTGCCGGAAAGCGAAAAAGAGTACGACCGGGAATCGGCGAGAGAAACGTTGAAAGCCTTGCTGGCCTTGGGATGCCGGATCACCGGCCCGGCCGGCTAGCTTCGTGAGCCCGTAGCGGACGCGCTGCCGCCTCCGGGCCGGTCAACTGGCAAGCCGCGACGCCGCGGATTTCAGGGCACGCCGGCAGCTATTCGAATATCGCGAGGCAGGCGTCAAACAGATGCTCGTCGTGACGATCCAGGGATGGCCGCCGCGAAGCCTGGCCCTTGATACCTTCGAGGACCGACTGAATGAGCTCCTGGTCGTGGCTGGGCTCCTGAAATGCGTCTTGCATCATCAGCAGAGCGGTCACGCTGTCACGAAGCAGGCTCGGAAAGTGCCGCTCTTGAACGAGACTCTGGAATTCGGCAAGGGCCCTGTCTGCCAGCTTCTTCCGTTCACGTTCTCCCTGGCAAATGGCCAGTCCCACCAGCGCGGTCGCCTGCGCGTAGCGCAGCTCAATGGTCCGATGCCGGTCGTTTGAACCGGCCTCCTTCAACCCTTTTCGACAGTAATCCGCCGCCGCTTTGAAGGCTTTCTTCGCGTTCGTAAGGCCGTACGCAGCCGCGCCATAGGCCTCGCTCTCCCTGAGCAACACGATTCCCATCAGCAGTTCCGGTGGCCAGGCAACAGCAAGCGCGTCCTTTCTTGTTGCATCGAGCAATGCCTTGGGAGGTTTTGGAAACTCGGCTGCAGGAGCGTCCTGTTCGAGCACGAGTCGTGTGCACTCGAGCCAGTGATAATAGTCTTCCCAGAGACCGTCACCGCTGCGCTCGTCCTTGATATAGCCTTTCGGCGCAGTCTCATGGGCGCTGCGATGGTACGTCTCAGCGAGCTCAAGCGAGTTCTTTCGCTCGACTCGCTTGTCGAGGCAGGAATAGACACGCGACAGCTCTCGATGCACGTTCCCCAGGCGCCTGAGAGAAGTTGCCCGTCTCTTGTGATCGTTACCGCGTTCAGCCAGTGAAGCTGCTCTGTCATAGAAGTTGATCGCAGACTGGAAATGCATTGCGGCGGCGGCGCAATCGTCCGCGAGGAATGAATCCCATCCGAGATCGCGACTGGCATTGCCGAGGCGCGCCAGAGTGATCTGCTCGCCCCTTCGATTGCCTATTTCCCGCTGGCTTTCCAAAGCCAACCTGTAGATACGGTCGGCCTTCTGGGCAAAACCACGGTCGCGCAAAAAGCTTGCGATGTTTCCGGGCAGCAACCCTCTGCCCCAGCGCCCATGCCTGAACTCGCTGAAGATCTCTAAGGCTCTTGAGAAGTTCTTCCGCGCGTCGTCCCACTGACCCAGCTTGCCGGACGCCCGCGCCAGGTCTGCATAGGCCAAGCCCCAATTCGGCCGAATGCTGATCTGCTCTCGCGGATCCCCATCCTCTTGCTGTTTGTTCCACTCTTCGAATTTCTCTACACCGGAGCAAAAATCATCGAAAGCACCCTTGGTGTCATAGTAGTAATCGAGCTTCAGCCATCCGATTTCGTTTTGCCAGAGAGCTTCCTGCCAGTTGGCTCTCTTGCGCTCGTTCCTGACACCTTTAGCGATCTTGAGCGCTTCCTCCAGGTCCTGTCTTCCGCTGGCAATATCGCCTTGATAAGCCCTGCTCCATCCCAGGTAGCCGCACCACGTGCTCTCCTGTTCTCTCCAGCTTATCAAGTCGGGGTCCTCTTGCCCGTTTGCCTTGGACCTCTTGCGTGCGATCTTGAGGTACTCTGACGCCTTCTTAGGCCGCCCAACAAACAGGTAGGCGAGGCCAAGCCCGCCCTGATTGGCAACCTCGGCGGATGACGAGACTGGTTGCGAGCACGTCTCGTCCGCGAGTCTCTCCACAAGCTGGGTTCGCATTTCGATCAGTGCCTGGAGATAGCCCCAGGAAAGCAGATGGCTTGCGATGTCTTCGAGCGCCTGGCAAGCGCTTCGGCAATCGCCAGCGGACATCCGATGTTGGAACTCACTAAGCTGAGGCTCGACATCGTCGATGCTGTTCCACGTCTCGGGACTGGTGCGCAGTCTCAAGAAGTATTCCGCGGCAAGGCTCTCCAAGGTCGGCTGATTGTAGTTAGGCATCGGTCGTTCCCATCGTCCTACGCTCTCTGGGGGATTTGGCCATAGGCATACTCCCGGTCGAGCGCGTGCAGGCTGTATTGGCGCGTGGCCGCGTTCATTTGCACGAAATGGCCGTTGACCAGCCGCCGCAGAGACGCGCGAACGTCCAGAGCGGGCAAGAAGGGCTGGGTCAGATAGGCGATCGCCGTTTCGTCAACCTGATCGTTAAAGACGGCGAGCGCCTCCATGACGCGTTTCTCGGGTTCTTCGAGGCGTCGGTACCCGGCGGCGACCAGAGGTTCCATAACCCCGGCGCTGAATACGGCTCTGTCCGCCAAGACTTCAGACAGATCGGTCGTCGGATCCTCGTACAACAGACCCGCGAGGATCTCGAGCGCCCGGGGTATGCCCTGCGTCAGTTTGGCCGCACGTCGCAGGTCGGCCTCCTTGGCGCTGCGCAGGCCAAGCAATCCCTGCGGATCCAGGTCACGCAACAGCTCGACCGCCTCGTCCTCGCCGAGCCCCTCGCTCAACGAGATCGTCCGCGTGGTTCGCAAGGCGGCGGCGGGCAGCCTCAGCTTCTCCTGCGACGTCACGATCAGCTTCGCGCCGCTCGGCTTGGTCACGCACTGCTCGACAAAGGCCCGAAGGCCTTTGTCCCGGATCGTGCCGTCCGCCTCCAGCTCGTCCTCGAAATTGTCCATGAGAAAGACGTATGTGCCATCCGCCATGACCTCGATCAGGTATTCGGCCTTGGCGGCCAATGACATGGTCGTGTTGACCCAGCGGGCGGCGAGGCTGTCGGCGACCGGTCTTTCCAGGATCTTGGCGAGGTCCGAATAAAGCCGCTCCAGGGTTATCCGCGTGTTCTGGGCGCTCAGATAGACAATGCCGTTGATCGGGAGGCTGGCGCCGTTGCCGCGGACTGACATCTCGCCCTGTTCCAGTTCGGCCAGGAGGCGCGTGGCCAGGGCCGTCTTGCCCATACCCCCTCGGCCCAGAACGCTCACCATGTGCACGCCGCCATCCAACAGATAGTCTCGGAGTTCCTCTTGTTCCCTTTCGCGGCCCTTGAACGTGTCCACAACATCCAGCGGCCGGACATTCACAACGCCATGGCTGTGATGTTGGCGCCCACCCTGGGTCCCGAAGCGGATCTTGCTTTCCTTGAAGGCATCCAAGGAGCAGTCCAACTGCTCCTGCGTCCACTGCGCGATCGACGCGACCACCTGTTCCGCGAAATCCTTTTCATCCTTGAAGAAATGAACGACATGCGAATTGCAGAGCTCATGGCGCCACGCCGCAATCTTCTCGTGCTCCGAACCACGATCCACACATTCGGGATCCCAACGCACTTTCTGATCAAGCATGAAGATGAACCGCGCGAGTCCGGATCGGCATGCCTGCTGGTATTCAAGCTCGGTGATGGAGCGTTCTTGGTCGGTCGGAATGTGTCCGTAATGCCAGGCAACGATCCCGATATAGACTTGGCAGGCGGCGACGTCGGCGAGACATACGTCGAGCGGCCGCCCATCCTTGGCGGGGTAGTCTTCCATCGCTACGACGTCGTGTCGCATGCTCCTGAGAAAGTCATAGGCGGCCTGGCGATACTCTTGGAGATCGCTATACGTGGACGAAATGTAGATCTTCGCCATTCGAGCCAGGCCTGCTTCGCGCTTGGTTCCGCAGGCGACCGGAACGTAGGGACGTCCGGTCGAAGCGTGTATTCACGCACGCAAGCGGGTTGGTCGCTACTCCTCTTGATTGGGCGGTCGCTCTCAGACTTATGCCCAATCTACCCTGCAATAAGATTCAATCCAACTTACGCAATTCTTGCAACGTTAATGTGCGTTTTCTCACGATTCCGCCCGGTAACTCAAAAGCGATGGCCAAAAGACATCGATCGGCTCTTTGACAGTGTTGCAAGGGCTGAGGCGCGTTAGGCGCAGTCCTTCCTGCGGTCCTCAACTATATTTGGATCAACAGACGCGGCTCGCCCTCTTGCAGCGGGCGCTCGGCTTCAGCCGAGGGGACGCCGTTGGCGCCAGAGCCCAGGACCGTTCGCCTGGGGCTGTATCTCCGACTCGGTGCCGGCCATGTCTTCACGGCAGCCTCTGACCTTGAGCCGACATAAGGCGCGCCCAAGCAGACGCTCATCGCAATCAGGTTATCGTTCTGCTATCGCCAGTCTGAGCGCGAGGCCGGTGAACACGAGCCCCGCCATCCGGTTCAGGATGAGCTGGGCCCGGGACGATGCTCTTAGCTTTTCGCCCAGAAGGCCCGAGAACCACGCGATTGATCCGAACACCAGCAGGGTGACGACGATAAACACGGCGCCGAAAGCAATGAGCTGCACAGTCAAGGAGCCGCGTGACGGATCAGCAAACTGCGGCAGGAAAGCGAGAAAGAAGATCGCAACCTTCGGGTTGGTGATGTTCATAATCACGCCACGCGCATAGAGCTTTCCGCTGTGGATTCCGGCGCCGCCCTCTTCTGGAATTGACGTCGTTCCTGCCCGGAATGCCTGCCAAGCCAGATACAACAGGTAGGCGGCGCCTACGATCTTCAGCGCGGTGAACGCCAGGGCGGATGTCGCGAATATTGCCGCGACACCGAAGGCGACGGCGATCGTGTGAACCAGCAGTCCCGTGGCGAGGCCGATCGTCACGAACAGCCCGGCGAGCCGGCCGTGCAGGGCAGACTGGGTCAGGACAAAGATGTTGTCGGGTCCCGGCGCGAACGCCAAGGCAATCGAAGCTGCGGCGAAGACCGTCAAGGTCTCAATGGGAATTTGCAACAGGCTCATCATGGGTGGTTGTCCGTTCCTCGGCGCCGGCGCATTGCCCGAGCTGTGTGAAACGGGAGTCTCCGGAGCTCTGCGTTGGCGATCGCCCGCGGTGTTTAGGCCTAGAGCGAGCGTGCGGAGTCCCGGATGCTTCTCAACACGGTCGGGGTATCGCCTACCCGTTCCGCAAGCAAGAGCGTCAGCTTGGCCAGGAAGAGCTCGGTCTTGCTCTCGCCGACCTGATCGATGGTCGTGGCCAGGGCCTCATAGACTGATTCAAGTTCTGTGGGCGTCATGCTTCCGCTCCGTTGTTGCAGGTCGCCTTCCGATACGCTGTTATCACGGACGTCGCACGGGCCTGATGCCACCGTGCCGCGACATGGCGGTCGGGCCGGACCAGGTAAGCGGCGGTTCTTGCCGCCCCGAAGACGTGCGCCGCCTCCGACCGTGCCGGAAGGGAGAGGACCCGAATGTCGTCCTCGGCAGCCAACCGATCTTCGAGTTCCTGCGCGAGATCGGCACCAAAGCAGATCACGTTGAACCCCGGGCCGAGGTGGTCAGACAGGTAGCCTTGCTGGAGCCGGGCCTCTGGGATGACCTTGCCTGGTTCCGGACCATTCTCGAATGCGGGATCGTCGGGGCACACGACCGGGCTTTCGCCATAGGTATAGGGGGTCATCTGCCGCGGATTGGCCAACTTCCCCGCGAAATCGTGATCCAACGCCAGGGAAAGAGCCGCATCGCGCATCACCCGCCAGCCATGACTGGGTGGCGTCATGAAGCGCGCGCTCTTGGTTGCGTTCTCGAAGACATCCAGCGTTGCGCCGCGCCGCTCGGGGCTGTAGCTGTCCAGGAGGTCCGTCCCGGCCTTGCCCCGCATGACCCAGCCCAGCTTCCAGGCAATGTTCTGCGCATCCGCCAGGCCGTTATTGAGCCCGCGAACGCCGAAGATCGGCACGATGTGCGCGCTGTCGCCGATGAAAAACACCCGCCCGTCGCGGTAGTCGTCCAGTGCCAGGGTGTTTGCCGAATAGATGCTCCACCATTCCAGTTCCCAAGGCCCGTCGTGGCCGATCTCGGACAGGACGGCTTCGACGTTCCTTCGCACGACGTCCTCGCGGGTTGCCTCGTCGGCGTCCTCGTTCTCCGTCAGCTGGTAGTCGATGCGCCAGATGTTGTCGGGCTGCCGGTGGATCAACACCGTGCCGCCCGGCCGGCAGGCCGGATCGAAGAGCGCGCGGCGGATCGTCGGGTAGTCGTGGTTCATCTGAACATCCGCGATCACGTAGCGGCCTTCGTGGTTCTCGCCGGCAAGCCGCCGGCCGAGCATTCCGCGAACCGGGCTGCGCGCGCCGTCGGCGGCCAGCAGCCAGTCGGCCGCAATCGTATACGTGCCGTTCGTATCGCGGATCGTCAGGATGGCGCCGTCGCTCGTGTTGCGGACGCCGATGACTTCGCTTTGCCAGCGCGTTTCGATCAGATCGCTGTCTGAGACGGCCTGCCAGAGGTACAGCTCTATGTACTGCTGTTGTATGTTGTACATCGGCCGAAACTTCTCGGACGGGCCGTCGGGCATATTGAATTCGAGGATCTGCTGCCCGCGATAGAACGAGCGTCCTGTTGTCCAGCCCAACGCTTTCTCCACAAAGGGCGCGACGGCCCCAAGGCGCTCCAGGATGTAGAAGCTCTCGCGTGCGACGCAGATGGCGCGGCTGCCATCGTTGAATGTGGATTTGTTGTCGAACAGGACCGACCTGATGCCCTCCCTCGCCAGGGCCAGCGCCGCCGTCATTCCGACCGGGCCGGCACCGACAATCGCGACAGGCGTCGGTTCGGACAAAGTGGCACCCCGCGCCTTCTCTGGCGCATCGAAACAGGGATAATCGAAATACAGAGAATCCGTCTCTCCACGCCCGGCGGGTCTCATTGGCGGGTTCCTCCAAAATCCACTCGTTCTCTTCTGTCTCAGGCTAGTCTTGCAGGCTACCGCCGTCTGTCCACTCCTTGAGGGGACAAGGAGTTGCTGCGTGAACGCCATGTTGAAGCAGATCGACCAATGCCTTTCGCTGCTCGGAACGGACGAATTCATTCATCCGTTCCTGACGCTGGCACAGCGACTTGGTGCAGCGCAGGTGATGATCTTCTCCTACTCGGACACGAAGGCAACCTGTCTCGCGTCGCGCAATTTCGCGCGGGACCGGTTGGGAAAACAGCTTGCCGCCCTGTATCTCGACGGTTGGTTCCGCAAGGACCCGCTGCTGGCGGAGGTCCAGGCGATGCAGGAAGGCGAGGTGATCGTGCGCGATATGGAAGAGCTGATCGACCGGATGCCGGAGGATTATCGCCGCATCTTCTTCGACGAGCCCGGATTGCGGCGAAAATCAGCGATTCTGAGCCGCGGCAGCCGGTGTCGCCTCGTGGTCAATCTCTATCAGGGACCGGAAGATCGACTGGTTGCCGACGAAGGACTGCTTCCGCTGCTGGGTCGGCTCGCTCATCTGCATTTCGACCGGACGCCGAGTTTCAACTATCCGCCGCCGCTCACCGTCCTTTCCCAACAGGAAAGAGCGGTCTGCCTGGGCGTTCTCGAAGGCAAGAAGACCGAGACGATCGCGGGCGACATGGACATCGCTCCGTCCAGCGTCACGACGTACCGGCGTCGCGCCTACGAAAAGCTTGGGATTTCCTCGCGGGGATCCTTGTTTCAATTGTGCAAGTGAAGCGCGACCCACCCCTATCCCGTTCGTCCGGGCTCATCGATCGGCCGCCACTGCGGCGCTCCGTCTCGCGTGCGCCCCTCGTGGATGTTCTCACGTGAGAGATTGGGGAGAGCTCGAATTCGGGGACACACACCATTTGGCGGTAGGGTTGGCACCGCCGGTCATGGATGGTCTCGCCATCCCGTGGTCCCCGCCCGCAAGCCTGCGAAGCCTTGGCGAAGCAGCGTGGTGCGGGTGGGGAGACTCGAACTCCCACTTCCTTGCGGAAACCAGATTTTGAGTCTGGCGCGTCTACCAATTCCGCCACACCCGCATGCGCCGAGATCTGCGGCGGCCGCCTGAACAGGCGGCAGGATCGTCCGCATCATAGTCGCGGCCCCTGGCCGGTCAACCGAGCAGGCGGCCATGCGTTTGCCGGGCAGATTTGGCGTTGGGAGTCGGTGCGATCGGCTCCCCTGACGCCCGCGGCGGCGCGATTGCGGCGCTGCGCCCGGGCGCAAAACATGCGACACTCATGGCGGTCGGACGGCGGGACATCCAGGCATGGACCTGCATCGACGATTTTGCTGGAAACGCCTTCTCGTCTTGCTGCCGGTGCTGTGGCTCTGTGCGGCGCCGCCGGTCGGCGCCGCGGAGGCCGAGCCGCAAGACCCGGTCGCCCGCGCCTATCTGCTGTGGCGGCAGGGCACGGCCCTCCACCTGCTCGGCCAGTACGAACTGGCCGCCGAGCTGTTCCGCAAGTCGATCGCGGCGCACGCCACCCCAGAGGGGCACACATTTTTGGGCTGGTCGTTGAGCCATCTCGATCGCCATGAGGAGGCCATCGCCGAGTGCAAGAAGGCCATCGCGCTCGATGCGGACTACGGCAATCCCTACAACGATATCGGCGTCTACCTCATCGACCTGGGCCGGCCGGAGGAGGCGGTCCCCTGGCTGAAGAAGGCGATGAAGGCGCGGCGCTACTGCTGCTACCAGTTCCCGCATTTCAACATGGGGCGGGTCCTGCTGATGCAGGGGCGGGAGGCCGAGGCCAAGCGCAGCTTCGAGCGCTCGCTCTCCTACGACCCGCAATACGAGCCGGCCCGGCAGGGGCTCGCCTACCTCAAGCGGCTGGGCGAACCGCTTTAGCCCCGCTGGCGGGCCGTCCGCCTGGACTTCGCCGTTGTCGCCCGCGCTGCTGGCTGTTACACCCCCGCGATGCTGCGCGCCCTCTACGATTGGACCATGGATCTGGCGGCGCGGAAGAACGCCGTCTGGGTGCTGGCGGCGGTCTCTTTCGTGGAAAGCTCTGTCTTCCCGATCCCGCCGGACGTGCTGATCGTGCCCATGGTGCTGGCCGACCGAGCGCGGGCCTGGCTGATCGCGGCGGTCGCGACCGTGTCGTCGGTGCTGGGCGGGCTCGCGGGCTATGCCATCGGCCTGTTCCTGTTCGAGGCGGTCGGCCGGCCCGTGCTCGAGCTCTATGGCATGATGGAGCGCTTCGGCGATTTCCAGGAAATGTACAACGCCTGGGGGGCCTGGATCGTCGCCGGCGCGGGGCTGACGCCCTTCCCCTACAAGGTGATCACCATCGCCAGCGGCGTGACCCAGCTCGACCTCGCGACCTTCATGATCGCCTCCGCGCTGTCCCGCGGGCTGCGGTTCTTCGTCGAGGCGGCGCTGCTCTATTATATCGGCCCGCCGGTGCGCAGCTTCGTCGAGCAGCGCCTCGGGCTGGTCACCGCGGTGTTCTTCATCCTTTTGGTCGGCGGCTTCGCGGTCATACGTTTCGTCTTTTGAGCTTTGCGAACTAGATTAACATCATGACCATCGACCAGCGCACCGTTCCGGCCGTCATCCTGGCGGCCAGTATCGCCGTCCTCGGCACGGCCTTCGCCTTTCAATACATCGGCGGCCTGCAGCCCTGCGTGCTGTGCATCTGGCAGCGCTGGCCCTACGTCGTGACCATAGCCTTGGCAGCCCTCGCGCTGGCGCTGGCCGGGCGCCGTGCGGCCGGCTGGGCGATCCTGGCCTCGGGGCTGGTCTTTCTCGCGGGCGCGGGCATCGCGGGCTTCCATGTCGGGGTCGAGCAGCACTGGTGGGAGGGCACCGCGGGCTGCACCGGCGCCATCGACCTGGATGCCAGCGCCGAGGAGCTGGGCAAGGCGCTGCTTGCCGCGCCGGTCGTGCGCTGCGACGAGGTGCCCTGGTCGGTCTTCGGCATCTCCATGGCGGGATACAATCTCATCCTGTCGCTAGCCCTCGCGGCGGGCTCGCTCTACGCCGGCCGGCGGCTGCTTAGGGGAGGCAAGTGATGGGCGCCAAAAAGAAGGCGCGCCCCAAGCGGACCGGCGAAGATCTCTTGCCCGGCGATCCCTCGCGGGAGGAGCTGATCGCCCGCATGATCCGGGTCGACCATGCCGGCGAGTACGGCGCGGTGCGGATCTACGAGGGGCAGCTCGCGGTGCTCAACCGCAAGCCGGGGCCGGGCCGCTATGGCACCATGCGCGGCACGCCAGCGGTTGCGGCGATCAAGGAGATGGCGGAGCAGGAGCAGCGCCATCTCGATGCGTTCGACCAGCTGCTCGTCGAGCGCCGGGTGCGCCCAACGGTGCTGTCGCCTATCTGGCATGCGGCCGGCTATGCGCTCGGCGCGGCGACGGCGATGCTGGGCGAGCGCGCGGCCATGGCCTGCACCGTCGCGGTCGAGGAGGTGATCGACGAGCATTACGCCGCCCAGGCCGAGCGTCTGGGCGACGACGAGGCCGAGCTGCGCGCGATGATCGAGGAGTTCCGCGCCGACGAGGGCGCGCACCGGGACACCGCCATCGCCCACGAGGCCGAAGCGGCGCCGGCCTACCCGCTGCTCACGGCGGCGGTCAAGACGGGCTCGCGGCTGGCCATCTGGCTCTCGACGCGGGTTTGACGAATCTCAGGCCAAGCTGGCGACAGTCGCCGGTTCTGCCGCAAACGTCCCTATGACCTGATGATGGCGTCGGCGAGTTGATTGACTGCCGCGTCCAGCTTGGCGCGCGTGCAGCCGATGTTGAGCCTGGCAAAGCCCGCGCCCTCCTGCCCGAACGCAATCCCAGAGGTTACCGCCCACTTGGCCTTTTCTCTGAGGAACGCGGTCAGATCTTCGGGCTCCAGGCCCAGCTCCCGGAAATCCAACCACAGCAAGAAGGTTCCTTCCGGCTCGATCATCTCGACACCGGGAACGCGCCCCAGACGATCTCTGACCAGATCAACGTTGCCCTCGAGATAGGCGAGAACGGCATCCAGCCAGGACGCGCCGTTTCTGTAGGCCGCTTCCATGGCGACATTGGCGAACGCGTTGTTCTTGTTGACCGTGAGCCGGCTGTTCTCAGCCTGAAAGGCGTTGCGTCTGTCATCGTCCGAGATGACGGTGAAGGCCGAGCAACAGGAGGCGATGTTGAAGCTCTTGGCCGGGGACAGACAGGTGATGCAGTTCGCATCATAGTCCGGTCCGAGCGAGGAGAACGGTGTGTATTTGCTGCCGGTGAACACGAGATCGCCATGCATCTCGTCTGACACGACCAGCACGTCGTGACGCGCACAGATATCACCCAAGCTCCGGAGTTCTTCCTCGCGCCAGACCCTGCCCACCGGATTATGGGGATTGCACAAATAGATCATTTTGGTGCGGGGATCGGAGGCCTTTCGTTCAAGGTCGCTGAAGTCCATGCGGTAATGGCCGTTTTCGAGGATCAGCGGATTGGCGATCAGAGAGCGGTTGTTCTCGCGCAGAATATCGAAGAAGTCGAAGAACACCGGCGGCTGGACGATGACGCCCTCACCATCCCTCGTGAACAGCGAGGCGGCGATGGCGAGCGCATTCAGGATGTTCGGAGCGCGAAGGATGTGCCGCTCGGCAACGCGCCAGCCATGACGAGACTCCAGCCATCGGCGCAGCGCGGGCATTAAACCATCGGGCACCGTTTCGTAACCGAAAACACCATGGTCGAGCCGCCGCTGCATGGCTTCGAGGACGGCGGTCGGCGCTTTGAAATCCATGTCTGCCACACCGCCGGCAAACAGGTCGCCGCCATCGGGCCCCAGCACGTTGGGATGAACCTTCAGGGCCGGAACCGCACGTCGATCGATGTCCTCGTCAAGCGCAAATGGCGCGCAGGTGCTGGTCACGAACCTTCTCCTCCGTGGACGCGATGTATTCCGGGTCCCACTCCCAACTCGCTCAAGAAGGCTACCGGATCGGCGCGTCCCCGGCGACCCACATGAGCAAGCGTGCTCCGAAAGGAAGGCATTTCGGTCGGCGACACGCGAAGATGACCGGCAGAAATCATCCCCTGGAGAGGTGCGGCCGGGTGCATGGTCTTCCTATTTCCTCTGATCGGCTTCGCAGGTCGCGCGGGACCACGCCAGACCCGCGCTGATGGCGCGTGGACGGTTTTGGGGTATACTTTGGATGGCTGCGGTCCGGCCGGGTCGCAGGCGTGCGGCACGGAGGGGAGGAGCTCCGATGATCCAGTCCCTTGGCGGCAAACCCCCGGCTGAAAACGGTTTTTTCGGCGGCGGGCAGTCCGACCTCAAGGTCGGGCTCGCCATCCTGATCGGCGTCGTCGCCATTTCGGCCCTGGTGGCTGTCTGCGCGGCGGCGGGCGCGTTCGGCATCGGACCGCGGATGGAGCCGGTCGCCTACCTATTCATCGAGATTTCGGCGGTCATGCTGTTGGTCAGCTTCCTGATCACCTTCGTTCGCGACCAGATCCGGGCGGGTCTCTACCTCGCGGCCTTCTGGGCGCTCGCCATGATGGGCGTGTTCGCGGTGTTCAAATACGCCGGGTGAGCCTAAGCGCTTCGTTCCAGTCGTTCCAAATGCCGGCCTCAGGAAATTCGGGCATACGGGCTGGGGGCCGTCCTTTATGAGTCAGAAAAGGCGAGAGGCCGGGGAGCGCACACCCCCCGGCCTTCGCTTCCTTGCCGACTTCTCGGACTACAGCTCGCGTGCGGCGGTGTGCTCGATCTTCTGCCAGTTCTTGTCGGCCTTGAGCACATTGCCGTCAATGTCCTTGAGGAAGGTCTGATAGATCTCCTCGTTCAGGTTCAGATAGAGCCTGCCACCGTCGATCTTCCAGAGCAGCGGGTCGCCATCGAACTTCTTGCCCACAGACACGCCGAAGGCACAGAAGCCGCCATACTCGGGCAGATAGCGCTCCGGGTTCTGCTTGAAGCTGTCCAGGTGCGCCTGGCTGCTGAAACGATAGGCGACGCCCTGGTGGACGTGCACCAGCGTGTCCGAACCGCGGACCGGCCCGCCCTTGGTGAAGTAGGCCACCGGATCGTAGCCGTGGAGTGCGAGGGGCGCGCCGGCAATCGAGAAGCCGGGCACGGCGTTGATTTCGTCTGCGGCCTGCGCCGGCACCACCGCGCTCAACAGGGCGGAGGACATCAGCGCGGCCAACAGGAGCTTTGAGACAGTCATGGTCGCTCTCCCAAGAGGTTTCCAGTTGTGCCCGGGCAGGATGCGCCGGACAGCATGTCATCTTGGGATTGCAGGTCGATCAAACAAGAATATGGCCAGAATCTCGTATTCTTAGCACAGTGTTCTGGACGATCTGCAATGTATGGCCTTACGCGGCGGCGCGACGGACCTCCCGCGGGCTGCGGCCGTAGCGGCTGGCGAAGGCGCGCGAGAAGGCGGCCGGCGAGCGATAACCGACGCGCGCGGCAACCGACTGGATCGGCTCGCTGGTCTCGGCCAGAAGCGTCATCGCCGTCTGCAGCCGCAGATCCGACAAATAGCTCATCGGGGCGCTGCCGATCAGCGCCTGGAACTGATCCGCGAACCGGCTGCGCGACATGCCCACCTCCCGGGCGACGCGGTCGAGCGTCCAGTCCTGTTCGTAGCCGCGATGCATCAGGCTGAGGGCCCGACCGATCCGCGGGTCGCCCATCGCCGAGATGACCTTGGCCAGGGTCTCGTCCTGGTCGGCGCAGGTCCGCACCACCTCGATGAACAGCGCCTCCGAGAGGCGGATGACCGAGGCCTTCATCCCCGGCGCCTCGGCGAACATCTGGCGCGTGATCAGCCGCATCAGCTCGTCGAGCCAGGGTGCGCGCGCCCGCAGCTCGGCGCTTACCAGGAGATAGTCCGGCAGCGCCCGCAACAGGGGATGGTCCGCGCCGTCCGCGAAGTTGAGGTGGCCGCAGATGAGTTTGGTGTCGGCTTGGGGATTGGGCGCGCCGCCATAGGCCAGCACCCCCTCGCCGGTATAGCCGGACCGCTCCAGCACGTCCTCGAGCGGCGCGGCCCTCGTCTCGGGCTGGTCGCACAGGACGTGCGCGGCGCCATTCGGAATGACGATCAGGTCGCCCGCGTTGAGCAGCACGTCATGCTTGTCCGCGACCCGCACATGGCAGCGCCCCTGGACAGCCAGATGAAAGCGCGCGGCCCGGCCATAGGCGGGGACCGCCACCGACCAAGGCGGCGAGAACGCCGTGCGGAAGTACAGGGTGCCGCGTAGCTGCAAGAGGTCGAGAATGTCGCTCAACACATCCATATTGCAGATCGTCCTATTTCATCAGACGATGAGATAAGGATTGAAGATCCGTTTGTCGAGACTTAGGTAGGCCGGATGCTGCGCATCAAACGCGTATACGATCCGCCCGCGGTCGATGACGGGTTCCGTATCCTGGTCGACCGTCTGTGGCCGCGGGGGCTCTCCAAGGAGGCCGCCGCCGTCGATCTCTGGCTCAAGGAGATCGCGCCCTCGGCCGAGCTGCGCACCTGGTTCGGGCATGACCCGGACCGTTGGCCCGAGTTCCAGCGCCGCTATCGGGACGAGCTCGAGGCGCCGGAGCGCGCCGCGGCGCTTGACCGCCTGAGACGGGCCCAGCGCGAGCACGGCACCGTCACGTTGCTGTTCGGCGCCCGGAACGCGCGCCACAACCATGCGGTTATGCTGTGCGAGCTGTTGGAGGAGCGGCAGTGAGGCCGTAGCGAACTAGGAGGTTTCCAGTTCGCTGTCCCAGTAGAGAAAGTCGCGCCAGCTTTCGTGCAGATAGTTCGGCGGGAAGGCCCGGCCGTTACGCTGAAGCAGCGCGGTGGTCGGCTCGACCGGCGCGTGCAGCAGACGGAAGCCGCATTCCCGCAACAGCTTCTGGCCCTTGTGCAGATTGCAGGTGCTGCAGGCGGTGACCACATTGGTCCAGGTCGTCCGGCCGCCGCGCGAGCGGGGCACCACATGGTCGAAGGTCAAGAGCTCGGCCGCCAGCCGGTCGGCGCAATACTGGCAGACGAAGGAGTCCCGCAGGAACACGTTGAACCGGGTGAAGGCCGGCCGGCGAGCGATCGGGACGTACTGCTTGAGGGAGATGACGCTGGGCAGACGCATCTCCAGGCTGGGCGAGCGGACGACCTCGTCATACTCCGAGACGATGTTCACTCGGCCGAGAAAGACCGCCTTGATCGCATCCTGCCAGGCCCAGAGCGACAGCGGAAAGTAGCTCAGGGGCCGGAAATCCGCGTTCAGGACAAGAGCCGGTGCGTTCTCCGGTGCCATGGGGTCGCCGTTCTAGCCTCGATTCGTGACGAAACTGTTAACCCACTGTTATCTATATGTTGCGGTCCGGGCCGCAAGCGCCGCCACTATAGCGGCTCGACTTTGACGGGGCTACGGGCAATCGCGGCAGCCCGACCCGGCTCAAGACGACGTGTTTTGCGCGGCTGCGGGCGTCAGCCCGAACGAGCTGGTGAGGAACGCGCCGCCGAGCCGCAGGCCCTCCTCGTCGATGCCGTGGCCGAGGCCGGGACGCAGATGGGAGTCCACCTGGATGCCGGCGGCGGCCAGACCATCGGCGGCATGGGGCAGGGCCGAGGCCGCGACGATCGGGTCGGCCTCGCCGTGGATCAGCATCACGGGCGGACGGGACTTGATCTCCTGGGGCAGCTCTTCGCCACCGAACAACGCGCCGGAATAGCCCAGCACGCAGGCGCAGGCCCGGTCACGCCGCGGCGCCACGAACAGGGACATCATGGTCCCCTGGGAAAAGCCTACGAGCGCGAGCCGGTCGGCGTCCAATCCGTGCTGCGCCAGCGCCCCGTCCAAGAATCGGTTCAGGATCGGCGCCGCGGTCTCGACGCCGGCGCGCATGACATGGGGGCGGCGGTCCTCCAGGCTGAACCACTGCCGGCCCATGCCGATGTCGCAGACAAAGGGCGCGTGCGGCGACAGGAACAGCGCGTCGGGCAGGAGGTCCGCCCAGATCGGCGCCAGGCCGATCAGGTCGTTGCCGTCTGCGCCCCAGCCATGCAGCAGAACCACCAGCCGGCCGGGACTGCCGCCCGCGGCCGGCCCAAAGATTGGTCCGGTAATCTCCTGGCTGTCGCTCATCTGGTTTCGTCCCCTTTGTCCGGTTGGTCGGCACCGGATCAGATGTTCACTGCCAGGTGCCCGGCGGCACCTTGCGATAGAAATGCCACATCATCAGCGCAGCCGCGCTGCGCCAGGGCCGCCAGGGTGCCGCGATCTCGGCCATCGCCTTGCGGTCCGGCCGCTCCGGCAGGCGCTTTAGTCGTTGCGTCGCGACCACCACGGCGAGGTCGTCCACCGGCCAGATGTCCGCCCGGCGCAAGGCAAACAGAAGATAGATCTCGGCCGTCCACCGGCCGATGCCGGTGACCTGGACCAGGGAGTCGATCGCCGCCTCGTCGTCCATCCTGGGGAGCGCCCGAAAGTCGAGCCGCCCTTCGGCGACCGCCATCGCCAGCTCCTTGGCGTAGCGCTGCTTCTGCCGGCTCAACCCGATCGTCCGGCAGGCCGCATCGTCCAGCGCCAGCACGCCTTCCGGCGTCAGCGGGTCGACCGCGGCCGCGAGCCGGTCCCAGATCGCCCGCGCCGAGGCGATCGAGAGCTGCTGGCCCATGATGGTCTGCAAGAGCGCGGCAAAGCCGCCGGGACGACGGCGCAGGGGCGGCGAACCGGCGATCTCGAGCGCCCGGGCCATGTCCGCGTCCACGGCCGCCAGCGCCTCGCAGGCGCGGCTCAGATCGGCCTTGGTGCTCAGGAGCGTCATGGCGGGGCGGAGTAAAGCACGCCCGCCGCGCGCGCGGCAACGTCTGGCGGACGTCGAGCGCCGGCCCTATGTTTCGGCCATGTCCGATCGCGAACCCGCCGTCATGGTGACCCGCTTTGCGCCCAGCCCGACAGGGCTGTTGCATGTCGGGCACGCCTTTTCGGCGCTCTTTGCCTGGCGGGCGGCCGCGCGCGCGGGCGGCCGGTTCCTACTGCGTATCGAGGATATCGACCGGGGCCGCTGTCGCCCCGCCTTCGAGGACGCCATCCTCGAGGATCTCGCCTGGCTCGGCCTCGACTGGGCGCCCGAAGTGCGACGGCAGTCCGCGTATATGGCGGACTACCAGGGCGCGTTGGCGCGGCTCGCCGAGATGGAGCTGCTCTACCCCTGCTTCTGCAGCCGCAAGGAGATCCAGGCGGAGATCTCCGCCTCCGGCCGCGCCCCCCATGGCCCCGACGGTCCGCTCTATCCCGGCACCTGCAGACAGCTGGATCCGGGCCAACGCGCGGACCGCCTTGCAGCGGGCGCGCCCCATGCCCTGCGTCTGGACATGGCGGCGGCCAGCGCGATCGCGGGGACCCTGGTCTGGCGGGACCGGGGCCGGGGCGAGACCACCGCCCGGCCCGAGCGGCACGGTGACGTGGTACTGGCGCGCAAGGACGTGCCGACCAGCTATCATCTGGCCGTGACCGTGGACGATCACCTGCAGGGGGTGAGCCTGGTCACCCGCGGCGAGGATCTGTTCGATGCGACCCATGTGCACCGGCTGTTGCAGGCGCTGCTCTGCCTCGACGTGCCGGACTACCACCACCATCCGCTGGTGCGGGATGCGGAGGGCCAACGGCTGGCCAAGCGGGCCGACGCGTTGACCATCCGCGCGTTGCGCGAGGCCGGCCGCACGGTCGCGGACGTCCGCGCCATGGCCACCGCGCGGCATTGACGCGCTGCATCCGCCGCCTCAGTTTAGCGAAGACTGTGGCGAGGAGGTAACGCATGACCGAGACCCGACCGTTCCAACTGAACCATCTGGACCATGTGGTGTTGCGCGTGCGGGACGTGGACGCCGTGCAGCGGTTTTATTGCGACACGCTCGGCTGCACGGTCGAGAAGGTGCAGAATGATCTGGGGCTGGTTCAGCTCCGCGCCGGAACGGCGCTGATCGACCTGGTCGACGTCGCCGGCAAGATCGGACGCACGGGAGGCGCCGCGCCCGGCGCCGAGGGCCGCAACATGGATCATCTTTGCCTGCGCGTGGCGCCGTTCGACGGGGCCGCGATCCAGGACTATCTGCGGTCGCAAGGGGCCGAGCCGGGCGATGTCTCGCGCCGCTATGGCGCCGACGGCTACGGGCCCTCGATCTACCTCGCCGATCCCGAGGGCAATGTGGTCGAGCTCAAGGGACCGCCGGAAGGCTGACCGCGCGGCGCAACAAGTCCAGCCTCGCTCGGCTCAAGAGGCCTTGCCGCCGTCGTCTCCGTTTGCCCTCTCGGCGTCTTCGTCGCCCGCTTCGGTTCGGACGATCTCGACCCTGAAGTTGGCGACCAGCGCCGCCATGGCGCCGAGGGCGGCCAGAACCGGGGTGAACAGCACCAGCGCGCCCGCCACCGCGGCGCTGTGCATGACGGGGACTTCGAGCAGCGTCTGGCCTTCGGCATTGCGCACGATCACCCGCGTCACCGAGGCGTCCTCGATATATTCCTTGATAAGGCCCACGAGATCGTCGGAGGCGACTTCGATCTCTTCCGTCCACGTCCTTTCCGTCTTGGCGGGCTCCTTCTTCTCGACCATCGTCATCCCCCTTCTGTTGCCGCGTTCTCTTTGAGATCATGGGCGCGCGCCGGCAGCGTGACAAGCTGGCGGCGCCGGATCGATCAAGCGAGACACCGACACGGAGGGACGAATGGCGTGGGTCTATCTGATCTTGGCGGGCATCTTCGAGTGGGGCTGGCCGGTGGGCCTCAAATTCGGCTGGACCGAGGCCGGGCTCAAGGCCGGCCCGCTGGCTCTTGCCGTCATCTCCATGGCCGCGAGCGGGGCATTGCTGTTGCTTTCGCTGCGCGAGATCCCGATCGGAACCGCATACGCGGTCTGGACCGGCATCGGCGCCGTCGGAACCTTTCTTCTCGGTATCCTGTTCTTCGGCGATCCGTCGACGCTCGGACGCTACGTTTTCGTCGCCTTCATCCTGGTCGGGATCATCGGCCTGAAGCTGGTGTCTGCGCCGACTCCTTAAGGCAGAATGGGTCGATATGACCAGATCATGATTTAGCCCGGCGTCTCGCCACCCTCCGGGCCATACATGATCACCCAGGTTTCGAAGTCGTCGCTGAAGTCCTCGAAGCGATGTACTGCGCCAGCCGGCGCGAAGATCGCGTCGCCCGGACCGAATGGGATGCGCTTCAGCGCCTCCTCGCTGGGACCGACGGCGAAGGCGCCGGTGCCGCGAACCACGACATAGACCTCGTCCTGCTCGTGCGGGGGCTGCTTGTCTTCGCCGCGCGGCCGATAGAAGTAGAGTTTCATCGTTCCGTGCGCGAACGGTTGCGCAGCGGGCAGGCCCATGGGGGCGGTCCCGGCTTCGAGCGCCTGTGTCACCGCGTCGCGTGCCTGGGAAAGCGTAAACCGGTCCATCTCTGATCCTCCTGCTCTGGCCGACGGACGCCCCTCTCCCCCAGGGGACTTAGGTCGATGAATGCTCTGTGGGACCTGCGGCGATTGAGCGCAGCTTTTCGGGATTGCGCACGATATAGAAGGCGGCGATGCGACCGTTCTGGACGTCGATGCTCAAGGTCTGGTCGAGCGCGCCGTCGACATGCACGATGAACCCCGGCGCGCCGTTGATCTTGGCGAGGGCGAAACTGCTGGTGCCACCACGGGCCCGGTGCTTGCGGACCAGGCCGATGAAGAACCGCGCCACGTTTTCGGCACCTCGGATCGGCTTGCGCGCCGCGATCTTGACGCCGCCGCCGTCCGAGTAGGCGACCACATCCGCGGCCAACAACGCCTCCAGACGGCTTGGGTCGCCGGTGGTGATGGCCTCCGCGAACTTTGCAAGCAGCGTCTCATGGGCCTCGGGTGGTGCCGGGCGGGCCGGCCGCTCACTCCGCACGGCTTTGCGCGCCCGTGCCGCAAGCTGGCGGCAGGCCGCTTCGCTCTTGCCGAGCGCGTCCGCCACCTGCGCATAGGGCGCGTCGAACACGTCGTGCAGCAGGAACGCCGCGCGCTCCGGCGCCGAGAGCTTTTCCAAGGTGAGCAAGAGCGCGAAGGACAGGTCGTCGGCGATCTCGGCGGCGCTGTCCGGGGACAATCCCTCCGTATCGAGGACGGGTTCCGGCAGCCAGGGGCCCACATAGACCTCGCGCCGGGCCCTGGCGCTCTTGAGCTGGTCGAGGCACAGCCGGGTCACGGTGGTGAACAGGAACGCTTCCGGGTTCCGAATGGCGCGTTGGTCGGCCTCGGTGACCCGCAGATAGGCGTCCTGCAGCACGTCCTCTGCGTCGGCGCGGCTCCCCAGCATGCGGTAGGCAAGCCCCTGGAGCCGGCCGTGGCAGGCCGCGAAGGTGGTCTCGAGGTCGGTCACGCGGCCTCCTTGACGACATCGACCGGATGATCGTCGATCTGGACGCGCTGGCAGGACTTGGCAAATCCCAGCCCCGCCTTGACCATGGGGAAGACCCGGCCGATCTGCGTCCCGAGAGTCAGGTCGATCACGGCCGCCTCGCCCCATTGCGCGCGGACCACATCGCGCGCGTCATCCAGGTCCGGTGTCCGCCCCACGAGCGCCTCGGCAAAGCGAAAGCCCAACGCCGTGTCCACATCCATTTTGGCGAAATTGCGCGTCAGCACCCCTTCGATGGATCCGGGCGAAAGGCCAGCCTCCCGCGCCATATCGACGACCAGCTGCACGCAGGGCCCGCAATCCTCGGCCAACGCGCCGACCAGCTTGGCCGCGTAGAAGGCTTCCGTGGGCGCGGCCTCGCGATGCTGGGCGAGCTCGGTCAGCCCGGCGAACTTGAAGAACGCGTCCGGGGACACGTCCAACATGTGTTCCATGTAAGTCACGTCATAGTCGTAGCGATCGCTGAACGCCTTGAGCTGACGCTTTGCAAATGATTTCCGCATGGGGTTCTCCGTCTTTCAAACTGTCCGCGGCAGGAGGGCCGGCGCCGGAGACCCGGCTTGGATCCGGCCGTATCCCTGACGCGCCCGTCTGCCACCCTAGACGAGACAGCCGGGCCGTTTGTGACAAGGGAGCGCGGATTTCTTCGCCAAAGGGTGCGCCGGCCGGCAGATCTTCATGCTGCGTCGATGATGTCCGATGACCGCTTCCGCGACTGCGCTGTGGGATCCTGCAGACCGCTGATGCAAGAGCAACGCGGGAACCGGTTCAGATTCCCCTGATCAGTGCAGCTTCTGCGCCTCGGCCAATAGCGATTCTCCGATACCGCCTGCCCGCCGGACATACCAGTCGTAGACCGGCTTGGATGCTTCGCGCCAAGCGGCGCGCTGCTCGGCATTCAGTTCGTGAACCTTCATGGATGTGTTGGCGGAGATCCACTCGAGCGTCCGCTGATGGGTTCGGCGATAGGACTGGCGAAGATCCTTTTCGACCCGGACTGCCGCCTCGGAGAGGATGGCACGGTCGGTGCGCGGCAGGCTGCGCCACAGCGCATCGTTGATCACGACGACGAATTCGGCCGCCGTATGCTTGGTGTTGACGAGATAGCCCATGACCTCGTGAAGCTTTCGGCTCTCAACCGACGTCACGCCGGTCATGCCGAAATCGACCGCGCCCTCTTTGTAGGCGTCACGCTGCTGAGACCCCGACAGCGGAACGGGTTCGCCGCCCATGGCGTTCACGAACGCGCCCATCGTTTCGCCGAAGACCCGAACCTTCCTGCCTTGCAAGTCGGCCGGACGCAGCGGCGCTTTGGTCCTGCCGAGCATGACGGTCAGGCCGAATGGCTGCCACCACAGCGGCCGTACGCCGATGCTTCGGAGCTCCCGATCCAGCCCATCGCGAATGGGATGGCCCGGCGACGTGGCCTGGGCGACGTCCTCGTAGGTCCGGAACAGGAACGGCAAGCCGAACAGGTTGGCGGCCGGTATCGGGCTCGCAAAGCGCGTGACGGAAGCAACGCCCATCTCGATGGCGCCGGAAGCGACCGCCTCAGGCACCTCATTGTCCTTGTAGAGCTTGGCCGAGGGGTAGAGCTCGATCTTGATGCCGCCGCCGCTCTCGCGCTCGACGATCTCCTTGAACGCCGAGACGTTCTGCCCGAGCACGTTGGTGATCGGCAGCTGCAAGGTCAGACGAAGGACGCGCTCCGCCGCCGCGGTCTTGCTCGCGAGGCCCGCCGCAGACACGGTCAGCGCGATTGCGCCAACAAGGATCGTCGGTATGGCGCGCATTCCATCCTCCCCGTGGCCAGGGGCTGCGCTCCACCCTTACTGCCGTCTTCGGCAGGCTCCCTACCGACCCTCAACAGGTGGAATGGAACAACCCGCCGACACGGGCCGTCTGCCGCAGCTCGTTGTACCGGGTTGCGGCAGCTTCGGTCTGGAGCACCTCCACCGCCACGCCTTTTTGCTCGAGCATGCTCAGCGTTTCGGGGCACACCTGCAGGCGTTCCCAAACGCCCTTGGACAGGACGACGACATCGGCGCCGTGCTCGAGCAGCTCCGCGACGTCCGCCGGCTGGATCCCGGGGACGTGATGGGTGCCGGTCTCGCGCCAATCCCATTCGCGGGCCCCGCCGGGGTACAGTTTGGCGTCCTTGAAGGACTTGCCCGGCACCTCCAGACGCCCCCACGACAAATGTGTGATCGGAGGCGATTGCGCATCCGGTTGCATGGCCGGCCTCCACGTTCTCATGTTTGCTTGAGGGTTCGGGAATCATCGGCGAGTTCCGTCCGCGATGCAAGAGCCCGTCTTCGTCCCGTCACAAACCGATGGCGAGGCGATCCTGCCTAACCTCCCGGCTCCCGCACCATCGCCTCGAGCGCCGAGGCCGCGCCGTCGGCACCCGGTTCTGTGCGCATGGCGGCGCCGATCTCGGCGGCGCGGGCAACGACGGCTGGGCGCTCGGCCGTCCTGATCGCTTCGGCCAAAGCCGCCGCCGTCAGGCGCTTCTGCGGCATCGGCGCGGGGCCCGCGCCCAGGTCCAGCACACGGCGCCCCCAGAAGGGTTGGTCGCCGAACACCGGGCAGACGACGCTGGGACGACCCCAGCGCAGCCCTTCGTGGGTCGTGCCGGCACCGCCGTGATGGACCAGCGCCGCGCAGCGGGGAAACAGCCAGTCATGGGGGGCTGCGTCCAGCACATGAATGCTGTTCGGGTGGGCGCCCTCCGCAAGCCCGCCCCAGCCGGTCGCCAGGATGCCGCGGTGGCCGGTCGCGTTCAGCGCTTCGAGCACGGTTTGCGTCATTCGTGCGCTGTCTTCCGCCGGCATGCTGCCGAACCCGACATAGACCGGTGGCGGTCCCGCATCGAGAAAGCGCGCCAACGCCGGGGGCGGTTCCCAGCCGCCGCCTTGCTCGAGGTGCCAATAGCCGGTGACGCGGTCCTGCGCGCCCCACTCATCCGTCACCGGCACCAGATGGCGGCTGTAGCCATGCAGGCGAGGGACGGTGCGGCCGTCGGGCGCATAGCCGTGGAACGGATCGCGCGGGCCGGCGTGAACGAGCCCCAGATCCCGGCGGCGCCACGCCTTGATCGTGGCCGAGGAAAACACCGACATCAGCCAGATCATCGCCTTGTGGCTCAGCCGGTTGCCGACCCGTCCCAGGCCGGGGATCGGCAGCAACGGCGTCGGGAAGGCGCCGGTCGGCACCACCGCCGGGATCTGAAAAGACGGCACCGCGACCGTTTGCAGCGCTTCGGCGATGTGCGGGGCGGAATGCGCCTTGATGTGATAGACGATGATGTCGGGCTCCGCCTCCCGCGCGGCGGTCCACATCTCGTGGAGCAGGCGGCGCAACATGTCCTTGGAGTCGCGCCAGACCTTAATCCTGGCCGAGACGGAGCGCAGCGCCCGCTGCATCTCCGGCGACCGGATGAGCGCGCGCACATCGACCGAGAAGGGTGCGGGCGTCAGGCCGTGGCGCTCGATCATCGCCTCGAAGCCCTTTCCCGTCGCGAGCGTCACGGCGTGGCCCCGTGCGCGCAACGCCGCGCCCAGTGCCACATAGGGCTGCACATCGCCGCGCGAGCCGAAGGCGAGGATCAGGACCTTCATCCGCCCAGCATTATGGTTGCCCGACGATCGGACAGGGCCCTAGCTCCTGAGCCCCCGCGCGATCGCGACGTAGTCCGGGTGCTCGGGCGCGATCAGGCCGTGGCGGACGAGAAAATCGATGATCACCAGGTTGCAGTTGAACTTGAACTCGTTGGTGTCGCGCACGGTCTCGGCGACCTGCTCGATGGGCCAGAGATAGAACTCGGTAATCTCGCCGTCCGTGTTGCGCGGCACGAAATCGGCCGGCAGCTCCAGCTCGAAGCAGAACTGCACGTCCGGCTTGAGGCCTTCGGGCGCCTCGTGGACGTAGGTGATCGCGCCCACCGGCACAGCCTTGCGGGCGAGCGCTTCGGGAATCGCCGCCTCCTCGGCGCATTCCTTGACCAGATTGTCCATCAGGCCGATGCCGATGGGCTGGCCGCCGGCGACCATGTTGTCGAGCAAGCCCGGATAGGTGCGCTTGTTCGGGGACCGCCGGCCGATCCACATCTTGAGCGCGTCGCCCTCCCGCACATAGCCGCTCAGATGCACGCCGTAGGCGCGAACCCCGAAGGCCGGCACGGCGGCCCGGTCCAGCTGCAAGAGCGGCGGGACCGAGAAGCCGGTGCCGACGGGGTAGAGCTCGCCACGCAAGCCCGAGATCGCGCCATCCTCAGCCAGGGCGGCGGCCACCTCGGCCACGGCTTCCGAACGCGCGGCGTAGTCGGTCAGCTCGGGAGCCAGGAGGATCCGGTCGGTCTCAACCGAAAAGACGGAGGGAAACGCGGTTAGCCGCGCGGCGATACCGTCCCGCAGGTGGCCCACGATCTCGCCCGCCACGATCCAGGGCCGAAAGCCCGCGGGGTCGTGGTTGTGGCACTCGCGGATGCGGTCCAGAAAGCTCACGTCGCGGTCAGGATCGACAACACCATCACCACCGAGCCGAGCAGCAGCAGGGGTACCGAGCCCACGACCAAGAGGAGCACCGGCCGGAACGCGCGCGCGAACAGGCCGTCGCCGCCCGGCCGCTCGCCGAACACCAGGTGGGCGAAGAAGATGGGCACCAGGAACAGGAGCACCCAGAGGCTGGTTTCGGTATAGAGCCCGAGAATGGTGACGATCGCGAACAGCGCGCTGGTCGAACCGAAGACCGCGCCGCGGCCGAAGGGCAGGGGGCCGTCCGGACGAAGGATGACAGCGATCCAGTTCCACAGCAAAGCCGCGCTCACGGCCGCGGCGAGGGCACCGGCGAGCTGGGCCATCGCGATCGAGGCGAAGTGAAAGCCGAGACCCGCGGCGCCCACGCTCCCGATCAGCAGCAAGATCCCGGGGGCGAGGCTGTAGGGCTCTTTGGCGCGCAGACGGGAGAGGCGCAGGAAGGCGAGCGCGCCGCCAATCCACAACATGGCCACCGTGAAGACCGCGAACAGGTCGAACCCCTTGAGCTTGGGCCAGGCCAGCCAGATCGCGATCACGGCGGGCCAGGCCACGCCGGCCAGTGGCACCAGCCAGGCCGGCCCCTTCGGCCGGATCAGATCCAGCGCGATGCCGAGGGTCAGGCCGATCAGGGCGACATAGGCGAGCTTCTGGCTCGACGCCCGGGGCGGGTACGGCGGCAGACCCAGGGTCACCACATAGGCGGTGAGGAAGGCGATCGGAATGGCGGCGGTGGCGAGCGGCGGCGTTTCGTCGCCCTTGTCGCCGAGCGCCAGTCGAATGGCGGCCATGAGGACGAGCGCGGCGACGGCAGGAACGATAACGCTTTGGGTGATGGGATCGGCGAACATCGGCTGAGGGTGCACGCTTCCGAAGATCGCACAGGATGAAACATATTCGCGCGCCGAACCATCAAAAAGGCGGGCGGCGCCGGGCCATCCCGGCGCCGCGCCCTAGGCCTCGCCGACCTGAGGCTATTTCTTGTGCCCTTCGACCTCGATGAAGAAGGTGATTTCGTCGCCCAGGTTGGGGACGCCGTACTTCATCCCGAAATCACTGCGCTTCACGCTGCCGCGGGCGGAAAAGCCCGCGACCAGCACGCCGTTGTACTGGGGCAGGGGGTGCGGCGCCTTCTTGTTGAAGGTGACGTCGAGGCTGATCGGGCGGGTCACGCCGAGCATGGTGAGCTCGCCGTTGATCTTGCCCGTGTTGTCGCCGGTCTTCTCGATCGACTTGCTGGTGAAGGTCATCTCAGGGAACTCGGAGGCGTTGAAGAAGTCCGGCGAGCGGAGATGGTCGTCGCGTTTCTGATGATCGGTATCCACGCTGGCGGTGTCGACGACAATGCTGACCTTGCTCTTGGAGACGTCCTGATCGTCGAACACGAACTCGCCCTCGAACTTGTTGAACTGCCCGAACATGTCCGAGTAGCCCAGGTGATTGACCGAGAAGATGATGTTGGTGTGGTCCGGGTCGACCTTGAATGTGTCCGCGGCTTGCGCCGAAAGCCCGGCGACGCACAAGGCGGTGGCAACGGCGAGGGCGGATATCGTCTGAGAGTGCATCAATATTCTCCTTTCGTTGTTTGTTCGAATGGGAACATGGGCCGCGGCGCGCTGCCAAGACGGTCAGGGCCCCGAGCTGGTCGAGAACAGGGTGATGGCGGCGACCGCCACGACGACGGGAACCAGGCTCACGGCGAACAGCAGGGCGGGCCTGGAGGCGCGCGCGACAATCCCGGTCCCGGCGGGCCTGTTGCCGGAGACGGTCGGCGCCAGGAAGACCAGCAGCATGATGGCGAGCGCCCAGCCCGCCGTCTTCGTGAAGAAGGCGAGGATGCAGGCGAGGGCGAAGAGCGCGCCGCCGGCGCCGCAGAGCGCGCCAAAACCGAAGCGCGCCGCCAGGGCCGGGCGCAGCAGAAGCGCGAGCCAGTTCCACAAGAGATAGGCGCCGATGGCGACGGCCAGCGCGCTGGCGAGCTGCATGACCGAGGCCGAGGCGAAGTGAAATCCCAGTGCGGCCACGGCCAGGCACGAGGACAACAGCAGAATGCCCGGCGCGAGCGGGCGATCGCCGTCGGTAGACAGGGTGGTCAGGCGGTCGAACGCGAATGCGCCGCCGGCCCACAGCCCAGCCAGCGCCAACAGGTCCGCGGTCTGGCCCGTGCGGATCTTGGGCCAGCCCAGCCAAAGGGCGACGGCTCCGATAGCGACCACCGCGCCCAGGCGCAGCGCCCTGCTGGAAAGCCTCTCGCCCAGCACGTCGACAGCGATGCCGATGATGAGCCCTGCCAGGCAGACATAGGCGAGCTTCTGCGTCGACGCGCGGGGCGGCAGGGGCGGCGCCCCCAAAACCCAGAGATAGACGAGCAGAAAGGCGATCGCGACGGCGGCGCTGGCAATCGGCAGCAGCGACGGCCGCGAGGTCCTGAACAGGGCGAGCGCCAGCCAGAACAGGACCAGCGTCGCCGCCAGGGGAAGCCCGACGGTCTGCAGCAGCAGTTCATCGCGCATGGCGCGCGCCCCCTCCCGTCAGCCGGACAGCGTCGTGCGCATCCGTGGCGGCAAGAGTGACGGCGTTTGCGGGGAACCTGGGATCACAATCGCGTGAATGTCCGCATCAACGGCCGAACGCCGAAACACGCGTCGCGGTCGCCGGGTCGAGAAACCCCGCGACCGTCGCGTCGGTTTCGAGCGCCATCGCTTCCGCGACCGACATGGCGCAAGCGCGGTTCAGGATGCGCTTGAGGTCGCGGACGCGGGCGGCGGGTAGCGCCGCGACGCGCTGGGCCAGTGCGTCCGCCTCGGCCCTGAGCTCCGCCTCCGGCACGACCTTCCAGGCGATGCCTATCTCATGTGCCGTCCGGGCGTCGAAGCGGTCTCCGAACAGGATCATTTCCTTGGCCTTCGGCAGCCCGACCAGCCGCGGCAGCAAGGCCGTGACGCCGCCGGTGACGAACACGCCGAGCAGGATCTCCGGAAAGAAACAGCGCGTGTCCTCGGCGAAGATCGCGAAATCGCAGTTCAGCACCCATTCGAGCCCGCCGCCCACGGCCCAGCCGTGGATCGCCCCGATCACGATCTTGTCACCGAGCACCAGCAGGCGGGTGATCTCCTGGATCGAGTCCACATAGGCACGGGTCTCGGCCTCGCTGCCCGCTTGGTCGTCGAACTCCTTGAGATCGTCCCCGGCGCAAAAGGCGCGGCCCGCGCCGGTCAGAATCACCACACGGGTCTCCGGGTCCGCCGCGGCCTCGGTCAGCGCGGCGGCCAGATCCGCCAGCAAGGTCGGGTTGATCGCGTTGAGCCGGTCGGGCCGGTTCAAAGTGACGGTGCGGACGCCGTCCCGACGTTCGGTCAGCACGGTTGCGGTCATCTCTCCTCCTCGTGGATCACGCGACGGGTCTTGCCGGCCGTGCGCGGCAGGCTGCCCGGGGCCAGCAGCGTGACCGTGGCGGTCACGCCCAACGCGTCCTTGATCGCGGCTTCGAGCTCTGCGGCGGTCAGCGCGCCGCCCTCGGCGAGCTCCGCCTCGACCGGAAGCCGATCATAGGGGCCGGGACCGGCGAGCACGATGCGATATTCGCCGCTGAGCGCGGCGTATCGGTTCAGCACCGCCGCCAGCATCGTCGGGAACACGTTGATGCCGCGTATCACCACCATGTCGTCCGCCCGTCCGATAACCCGGAACCGGGGCGCGGTCCGCCCGCAGGCGCAGGGGTCGAGGCCGGTCAAGACGACGATGTCGCCGGTGCGGAAGCGAACCAGCGGCTGGGCTTCCTTCTGCAGATGGGTCAGCACCAGCTCGCCGCTCTCCCCCTCCTGCCAGGGGAGCGGCGCGCCCGTCTCCGGCTCGATGAGTTCCGGATAGAGCAGGTCGAGGGCGACGAAATGCAGGTCCGGGTTCAGGACGCACTGTCCGGCGAAGTTGCAGAGCACATCGGAGACCCCGTAGTTGGCGTTGCGTGCGGCGAAGCCCCATACGGATTCGAGCCGCCCCCGAAACGCCGGGTCGTCGAGCCCCGCCTCGCCGCCGAACAGGCCCAGCGTCAGGCCCAGGTCGCGGGGGGCCAGCCCCGGGAAGTCGTCCGCGAGGACCCGCTCCAACACGGCCGGATAGGAAGGCGTGCAGGAGATCGCCGTGGCGCCGACCTCGCGGATGAGCCGGATCAAGCCCGCGCTGCCGCCCACGCCGTAGGGGATGACCATGGCGCCGGTGGCCTCGAGCGTGGTGTGGTCGGTGAAGCCGCCCATCCAGAGCTGGTAGTTGAGGCAATGGACCACCCGGTGGCCGGGACCCAAGCCGGCCGCGGACTGGGCGCGGGCGCCGGCCATGGCCGTGTCACGGGCATCCCGCGCGGTGAGCGCCAGGTTCATGGCCTGGCCGGTGGTGCCGGAGGTGCGATGCAGGCGGATGACCTGGTCCGGATCGACGGCCAGATAGTCGCCGAAGGGCGGGTCCGCCGCTTGGCTCTTGCGCAGCATCGCCTTGTCCGAGAACGGCAGCTCGGACAGCGCTTCGAACCGGTCGGACGGCGCCTGACCGCGCCAGAGCTCTTGAAACAGCGTCGACCGCCCCGCCACCCACGCAACCTGAACGGGCCAACGCGCGCGCTGCAGGCGTTCGACCTCGTCGAGGGGAAGGAAGTCGCTCTGCATGAGACCAGGCGCCGCCCTTTGGCGTTGCCCGGGCGCTGGCCTCAGGTCAGCTCGGCCACCGTGGGCAGGTCCTCTTCCAGGATCGCCATGTTGAAGCAATAGGACACGCCGCCGTCCTCGTCGTCGCGATGAATGACGCCGATGAACTCGTCGCCCAAGCTGACTTCGACCGAATCCCCCCGTCTTCCGGCCAAAGCAAGCTTGATTCGATCCGTGCCAAAGGTCTGTCGCAGGTATGCCTGAACCCGCGTAACTTCCGAGTGATCCAAGGCTTTCTCCTAGTCTCGCTGCACGTCCGGTGGTGTACCCACCCTATTGTATGCCAAATTGTATGTACCACGCCCAAGTTCAAGCACCGAACGGTTGTTTGGCTAGAGCGCGATCCGCCCGAATTGCCGGTTGGTGATCCAGGCGCACGGCCCCCCAAGCAGGAGGCCGTGCGCCGGCAGAAGCAGACATGACAGGTTGCTAGGCCGCCCAGGGCAGCAGCACCAGCTTGCCCCGGACGGCGTTGGCCGCGATGCGCCGGTGCGCCTCGCGCACGTCGTCGAGGGGCAGGGCCGCGTCGAGCACCGGTCGCACCTTTCTGGCTTTGACCAGATCCAGGCCGGCCTCCAGGTCGGACACCGTGCCCATCCAGGAGCCGCGGATCTGGCGCTGGTTCTTGAAGAACGGGAACAAGGCCGGGATCTCGGCGCGGGCGCCGGACAAGAGGCCGTAGTTGACGACGATGCCGCCGTTCCTGAGGCTCTCCAGATTGTCCGGCATGGCGCTGCCGCCGAGATTGTCGAGCACCGCGTCGACGCCCGCGCCGCCGGTCCAGCGCGCGACGGCGTCGGCAAAGCGCTCCTCCTTGTAGAGGACGGTGGCGTCGGCGCCGAGCGTGCGGGCGAGCTCCGCCTTGGCCTCCGAGCCGACCGTGGTGATGACCTCGGCGCCCAGCGCCTTGGCCACCTGGATCGCCATGCTGCCGCTGCCGGAGGCGCCGGCATGCACCAGCACCTTCTGTCCGGGCTTGACCTCGCCGTTGACCTTGACCGCGCGCATCGCCGTGGTCAGCACCAGCGGCAGGGCCGCCAGGGACTCGGCCGGCAGCCCGGTCGGGTCCGCCACCAGCCAGCGGGCGTTGACCCGCATGTACTGGGCGTAGCCGCCCCAGCCGATTGTGCCGGTCGGGAAATAGCTGGGGGCCAGGTTCTCCGGGTCGATGTCCCATTCCTTCGGATCGCCCGGGAAGCCCGGCGCGACGATGACCCGCTGGCCAATTTCGAAGCCGTCGACGCCCGCGCCCAGCGCCGCCACCTCGCCGACCACGTCGGATCCCATGACATGGGGCAGGGGTAGCTGGTCGTTCACGGCGCCCGATCGCACCAACGTGTCGTAATAATTGACGCCCACGGCCAGGACCTTGACCAGGACCTCGCCGTCCGCGGGTTCGGGCACGTCCAGCTGTTCGAGGTTCAAGACGTCGACATCGCCGAAGGTGCGGATGGTGGCAGCTTTCATGGTTCGTCTCCTTGCGGTTCGGCGTTTGCGGAGGTGACCCGGCCGTACGCCGGACGGGCCGGGCGCGGTTGCACAGCGCCGGCCCGACAAGACCGGCCTGCACCCAATACCCATGATCGATAAATCGTAATATCGAGAATCATCGATATACCCTTCGAAAAAACTCAGATCTCCTGCTTCATCGCCTTGAGCAGCTTGCGGATGTTCGCATCGTCGCGCTTGTAGAAGGTCCACTGGCCGATCCGCTGGGCCTTGACCAGGCCGGCCTTCTGCAGGATCGCAAGATACTGCGAGACCGTCGACTGGGACATCCGGGCCTTTTCCTGGATCTTGGTGACGCAAACGCCCTCTCGATGGAAATCACCCACCTCCTGTGCCGTGAAGTTGCGGTCGGGGTCCTTGAGCCACTGCAGGATCTGCAGACGGGTGTCGTTGGAGAGCGCCTTCAATGCGTCGGTCAATTCCATGTGTTCGATATATTGCAAATTCCCGATATGTCAAGAGCTGGTCATGCAAGCCTTCTGGGCTTCGGCTGCGAACGACGTATCGGCCGGATTGCGGCGGACCCGCCCGTCACGAAAGGTTTTCCCGCCTGTCACCGGACCGTCACGGTTTTCTGGTTCACTCTAACCGTCGCGAATGGGAACGCTGAGGGCCGAGACCAGACCCAGAGCCTCATACCGCCCGTCCAGTACGCGCCGGTTGACGGTCCGCTCGATCCGCTTTGCGCGCCGTTCTCGGGATTGCCAGGTTCATCCTTTTGAGCCCCGAAACGTCTATGAGCCTGGCGCATGCAGGGGGGATCCACCCGGTCCCCCCTGCCTCTCTTTCCGGATGCGGTGCGTCGGCGGGCCCGATCAGCGGATCGGCACGTAGATGTCGATCTCGCCGGAGAGCTCTTGGGGATCGAAGCGGTCGTCGTAAACCTCGAGCTCGTAGTAGCCCCGGAGCCTGTCGCGGTTCTGCGCCATCCAGGTCCCGTGAATGTATTGGAACGCCTGGCTCAGCTCGGCGTGGATGTCGGGGGAGCTGAGCTTGCGGGTGAACACCGCGAAGCGCCCGCCGGCGAGCGTCGTGGCGCTGAGGCCCTCAGGAATCGCCCCGATCTCCGTCACCTCACAGGCGGCGGTGTAGGCGAACCGGCCGGTTTCCTTATCCAGCATCTCGATCACCCCGAGGGCGACGCCTGGCACCCTGTCGGGGATCCCGTCGGCCTGGGGCCAGAACGTACGCCACAGCTCCGGGATCTCGGATCCGGTCTCCTGGTCGAATTCGCCGCGCAGGCCGACAGCGCGGATGTCGCCCCGCTCAATGATCCTCGGCTCCATGGTCGTCCCCTCTATGAACTGTCTGCGCGCGATCGCTAGCAAGCAACCTAGCAGACGGCCAAGGCAGAATCGTGATGGGGATGGAAGGGTCGAAGGTGGGCCTACGCCGCCTCTTTGTGCGCCTGGTCAACCAGGTCGACGATGTCGGCCATGATCGCGGTGAGGTCGTGGTCCTTGGGCGTGTAGACCCGGGCCACGCCCGCTTGCTGTAGAACGTCCGCGTCCTGAGGCGGGATGATGCCGCCGGCCACCACCGGCACCTCGCCGAGCCCTTCCTCGGCGAGCCGCTGCATGACGTCCTCGATCAGCGTGACATGCGAACCCGAGAGCACCGAGAGGCCCACCACATGCACGCCTTCCTCGAGTGCGGCGGCGGCGATGCGGGCGGGGGTCAGGCGGATGCCTTCGTAGACCACCTCCATGCCCGCGTCCCGGGCGCGCACCGCGATCTGCTCGGCGCCGTTGGAGTGGCCGTCGAGCCCGGGCTTGCCGACCAGGATCTTGATCCGCCGGCCGATCCGCTTGGAGACCTCCTCGACCCGTCCGCGCACCTGGGCGAGCCCGTCCGTGGTGACGGCCGCGGCGGCGGCGCTCACCCCCGTCGGTGCCCGGTAGTCGCCGAAGATCTCGCGCAGCGTGCCGCCCCATTCGCCGGTGGTCACGCCCGCATGGGCGCAGGCGATTGAGGGTTCCATGAGGTTGCGGTCCGCGCGGGCGGCGGCGGCCAGCGCGGCCAGCGCCGCGTCCGCGGCCGCCTGGTCGCGGGCAGCGCGCCAGGCGTTCAAGGAGGCGATCTGGTCCTGCTCGGCGCTGGCGTCCACCGCGAGGAAGCCCGCGTCTTCGGCGCCGGTGGTCAGCGGCGAGGGCGCGGACTCGGAGAAGGCGTTCACGCCCACCACCACCTGTTCGCCGGATTCGATCGCCGCCAGCCGCTCGCTCGACGACTCGACCAGGCGCTGTTTCATGTAACCCGACTCGATCGCGGCGATGGCGCCGCCCATCTGCTCGATCCGGGCCATCTCTTCGCGCGCCGCATCGGCCAGCGCCGCCACCTTGGCCTCGATCGCCGGGTTGCCGGTGAAGATATCGCCGAACTCCAGGAGATCCGTCTCGTGGGCGACGATCTGCTGCAGCCTGAGGCTCCACTGCTGGTCCCAGGGACGGGGCAGGCCCATGGCCTCGTTCCAGGCCGGCAGCTGCACCGCCCGGGCGCGGGCGTCCTTGGACAGCACCACGGCGAGCATCTCCAGGAGGATCCGGTAGACGTTGTTCTCGGGCTGCTGCTCGGTCAGGCCCAGCGAGTTGACCTGCACGCCATAGCGGAAGCGGCGCAGCTTCGGGTCGTCGACCCGATAGCGCGTCCGGCAGATCTCGTCCCAGAGCGCGGTGAACGCCCGCATCTTGCACATTTCGGTCAGGAAGCGGATGCCGGCGTTGACGAAGAAGCTCATGCGCCCGACCACCTTGGGGAACTCGTCGGCTGGCATCTGGCCCGCGGCCTTGACCGCGTCCAGGATGGCGACCGCGTTGGCGAGCGCGAAGGCGAGCTCCTGGACCGGCGTCGCGCCCGCCTCCTGCAGGTGGTAGGAGCAGACGTTGATCGGGTTCCACTTGGGCACTTCCGAGACGGTGAAGGCGATCACGTCCGCGGTCAGCCGCATCGACGGGGCCGGCGGGAACATGTAGGTGCCGCGCGAGAGATACTCCTTGAGCACGTCGTTCTGGGTGGTGCCGGCGAGCGCCTTGCGGTCGGCGCCCTGCTTCTCGGCGGTGGCGATGTAGAGCGCCAACAGCCAGGCGGCCGGCGCGTTGATAGTCATGGACGTGTTCATCTGGACGAGCGGGATGCCCTCGAACAGCGCCTCCATGTCGCCGAGATGGCCGATCGGCACGCCCACCTTGCCGACCTCGCCCTGGGCCAGCGGGTGGTCGGCGTCATAGCCGGTCTGGGTCGGCAGGTCGAAGGCGACCGAGAGACCGGTCTGCCCGCGCGCCAGGTTGGTGCGGTAGAGCGCGTTCGAGGCCTTGGCCGAGCTGTGCCCCGAATAAGTGCGGATCAGCCAAGGCCGATCCCGCGCCGGCGCCTCCGGCGCTGCTCCTGTGTCTCGTCCGCCTGCGTCCTTTGGCCCGGCCATGCCACTGCCCCTTCACAAACGCTGCATGGATCGGGCAAAGGGTAGCGCAAAGAATGCTGCGCTGCAAAAGGAACGGTGGGCCCGGCCGGATCAGCCCGCGCGGGCCGCCCGCGCGGCCGCCCGCCCTGCGGCCCGAAAGCGCAGACGGCTGGCCCGGTCCGCTCCTGGTCCGGGCACCACCGAGAGGTCCTCGGGCCCGAGCGGCCGCCCGTCCTCGGCCAGGAGCCGCACCTGCGGCACCTCATTGCCGGTCGCACGGTCGATCACCCTGACCGGCGCCTTGTCGGTCCCCAGCATCCAGCGGTCACCCCACTGCATCAGGGCCACCAGGATCGGCAGCACCTCCAGGCCCATCTCGGTAAGCCGGTATTCGTAGCGCTTGGCGCCGGGACGCACCGGTACCCGCTCCAAGACGCCGGTCTCGACCAGCTTGCGCAGGCGCACCGTCAGGATATTGCGGGCGATGCCGAGGTTGCGCTGGAACTGGGCGAAGCGGCGGGCGCCGTAGAAGGCCTCGCGGATGATCAAGAGGGTCCACCATTCGCCGATCACATCGAGGGTGTGGGCGACCGCGCAGTTCATGCTGGCGAAATGGGATCTGGTCATGCCCCATTGTCCCGAAATAAGTTGCATTACGCAACCATTTGTGCGATGGTTGCGTTACGAAACCTTTCGGCTGGGGGCGATCATGACAGCGGACCCGCCGCAAGTTGCGATCCGCAACCGCCTGCGGGACGGCACCGCGGTACTGCTGCGGCCGATCTGGCCGAACGACAAGGACGGCCTGGTCGACGGCCTCGCGCGCATGAGCATGCGCTCCCGCCTGATGCGGTTCCTCGCCCCGGTCCGCCGCCTGACCGAGTCAGACTTGTGCTACCTCACGGAAATCGACTTTCGCGATCACATGGCCTGGGTCGCCCTCGATCTGTCTGCGCCGGGCCGGCCGGGCATCGGTGTCGCCCGCTGTGTGCGCGTTTCGAACCGGCCGGACGTCGCGGAACCGGCCATTGCCGTGGTCGATTCCCATCAGCGTCTCGGTCTCGGCCCGCTGCTCCTGGGCGCCTTGGCACGCTCGGCCACGGCCAACGGCATCGCCGCCATGGAAGCGACCGTGTTGGCGGACAACCGCCCCATGCTCAAACTGCTCCGGGATCTCGGCGGACAGGTCGCGCCGGACGGGCAGGGGCTGCTGCGGGTGTCCGGCCGCATTCCGCGAGACCCGGACACTCTGGCTCTGAGCGACGCGGCGCGCCTGTTCGCAAGCGCGTTCCGCGCCCTGCCCCAAGGGTCTCTGCGCCCGTAAGGCCAGGTCGGCCGCCCGCTTCCGAATTCGGTCAGACATAAAATTTCGTCTGCAGACCATACCAAGACAGATTCATTCTTTTTGGTTAGCCCAGGCGACATAAAGCGAAATCATTGTGCATTGCAAAATAATTGGTTTCGGGCTAGAAGGCAGCCGGATGGTCCGGTCTTAACCGAGGCCGGCCCGCAGTGAGGGGTCATTACGGGAGTCTGGGGAATGGCTGAGGCGGCGGAAGTCATCGATATCACGGCGAACCTGCCGAAGAAGGACCTCTACGAGGTCGGCGAGATCCCGCCTTTGGGCCACGTGCCCAAGCAGATGTACGCCTGGGCGATCCGGCGCGAGCGTCAGGGCGAGCCCGACACCGCCATGCAGGTCGAGGTGGTGGACGTGCCGCAGCTCGACAGCCACGATGTGCTGGTCATGGTGATGGCCGCGGGCATCAACTACAACGGCGTCTGGGCCTCGCTCGGCAAGCCGATTTCCATGTTCGACGTGCACAAGGCCGACTATCACGTGGCCGGCTCGGACGCCTCCGGCATCGTCTGGGCGGTCGGCGACAAGGTCACCCGCTGCAAGGTCGGCGACGAGGTCGTCATCCACTGCAACCAGGACGACGGCGACGACGAGGAATGCAACGGCGGCGACCCCATGTTCTCGCCGTCGCAGCGGATCTGGGGCTACGAGACGCCGGACGGCTCCTTCGCCCAGTTCACCCGCGTCCAGGCCCAGCAGGTTGTACCCCGGCCCAAGCACCTGACCTGGGAGGAAAGCGGCTGTTATATGCTGACGCTGGCCACCGCCTATCGGATGCTGTTCGGCCACCGCCCGCATATTCTGAGGCCCGGCCACAATGTCCTGGTGTGGGGCGGCTCGGGCGGGCTCGGCACCATGGCGATCCAGCTTTGCGCCACCGCCGGCGCCAATGCCATCGCGGTGATCTCGGAGGACGAAAAGCGCGAGTTCGTGATGTCCCTCGGCGCCAAGGGCGTGATCAACCGCAAGGACTTCGACTGCTGGGGCCGGCTGCCCGACGTGGGCTCGCCCGAGTTTGGGCCGTACATGAAAAAGGTCCGCGAATTCGGCAAGGCGATCTGGTCGTTCACCGGCAAGGGCAACGACGTCGACTTCGTGTTTGAGCATCCGGGCGAGCAGACCTTCCCGGTCTCCTGCGTCGTGGTCAAGCGCGGCGGCATGGTCGTGTTCTGCGCCGGCACCACCGGCTACAACATCACCTTCGACGCGCGCTTCGTATGGATGCGGCAGAAGCGCATCCAGGGCAGCCACTTCGCCCACCTCAAGCAGGCGGCCCAGGCCAACACGCTGGTGATCGAGCGCCGCATCGACCCGTGCATGTCCGAGGTGCTGTCCTGGGACAACATCCCGCTGGCGCACATGAAGATGATGCGCAACGAGCACAAGCCCGGCAACATGGCGGTCCTGGTCCAGGCCAAACGGCCCGGGCTGCGCACCCTCGAGGACGCCATCGAGGCGTAGCGGCTCGTCGTGGCCCGCAAGACGCGCGAGGACTTCGAGCGGGAAAGGCAGGCCCGGGCGCGCGTGGATCTAGTGCGCGCCGCGCGGGGCGGAGGCGCCCGTGGCAGATACGCCAGCGACGCGGCCGATGGCGAGGCCGACGCGCTTCGCGTCAAACACGCCGGCGGCGACTGGAAGCCGAAGATGCCGATCGGATTCGGCTGGCTCCCCCGGCTCTTGCTCTTGGCGTCCGTGGCCTTTCTGGGCTACTTGGCCGTTGCCTATGGCCTGAACTGACGCAGAGGCTACGGAGGTAGCGTCCCTCTCTGTGCTCTCGACCTCGCCCTGATGTAACCGGGATTGCGATCATGAACGAAACCGCCACCGCTTTGTCCTCCGCCGAGGGGCTCATGATCCCCGACCTGCTCGCCACCTGCGGCCAGGCGCTGGAGGCGGCGGATGCCTATCGGGCTGCAGCACAGCGGGCGGTGACCGCACTGATCGCGCCGGCGGGCAAAGTGGACGGTGCCCGGCTCGAGGCGGAGCAGTTCGCGGCCCATGGCTACGCCTGGACCACCACCTATGTCGAGGCGCTGCGCCAGGCGCTCGGCTGGGCCCAGAGGCTAGACGCGGCCGGCACGCTGAGCGAGCTGGACTCGCTCATCCTGCAGGCGGGCTTCGGCGAATATCTCTCGCAGCTCTGGGGCGGCATCGCGCTCAGCCAGGGCGAGATCCTGCGTCCCGCCGACATGGGCGTGTCCGACGAGGACGTGCACGCCCTCTACACGCCGGCGGTCAGGACGCTCACCGAACGCGGCAACAGCAACGCCGTGCGCATGCGCATCGCCGAACTGATGACCGACGGACAGTTCGGTGCGCAGGGCCTCGACGACGAGACCCTCGAGCTGGTGCGCGATCAGTTCCGCCGCTTCGCCGAGGAGGAGGTCAAGCCCGACGCCCATGGCTGGCATCTCCGGGACGAGCTGATCCCCTTGTCGGTGGTCGAGCATCTCGCCGAGCTGGGCGTCTTCGGGCTGACCGTGCCCGAGGACTGGGGCGGGCTCGGCATGGGCAAGATGGCCATGTGCGTGGTCACCGAGGAGCTCTCGCGCGCCTATATCGGCGTGGGCTCGCTGGGCACCCGGTCCGAGATCGCCGCCGAGCTCATCCGTCTGGGCGGCACCGAGGCGCAGAAACAGCACTGGCTGCCCAAGATCGCCTCGGGCGAGATCCTGCCGACCGCCGTCTTCACCGAGCCCAATGTGGGCTCCGATCTCGGCAGCCTGCGCACCCGCGCGGTCAAGGACGGCGACGTCTACCGGGTGACCGGCAACAAGACCTGGATCACCCATGCGGCGCGCACCGACATGATGACCTTGCTGGCGCGCACCGATCCCGACGAGCCCGGCTACCGGGGGCTCTCCATGTTCCTCGCGGACAAACCCCGGGGCACGGACGACGATCCGTTTCCGGCCGAGGGAATGACCGGCGGCGAGATCGAGGTGCTCGGCTATCGCGGCATGAAGGAATACGAACTCGGCTTCGATGGCTTCGAGGTCAAGGCCGAGAACCTCTTGGGCGAGGTCGAGGGCGAGGGCTTCAAGCAGCTCATGGCGACCTTCGAATCCGCCCGCATCCAGACTGCGGCGCGCGCCGTGGGCGTGGCCCAGAACGCCATGGAGCTGGGCCTGGGCTACGCGATGGACCGCAACCAGTTCGGCAAGCCGATCGTCAAATTCCCGCGTGTCGCCGGCAAGCTCGCCTGGATGGCTGTCGAGACCATGCTCGCCCGCCAGCTCACCTATTTCGCCGCCCGGGAGAAGGACTCGGACCGTCGCTGCGACATCGAGGCGGGCATGGCCAAGCTCCTGGCGGCGCGGGTCGCCTGGGCGAATGCCGACAACGCGGTGCAGATCCACGGCGGCAACGGCTATGCCCAGGAGTACGAGATCAGCCGCGTCTTGTGCGACGCCCGCATCCTCAACATCTTCGAGGGCGCGGCCGAGATCCAGGCCCAGGTCATCGCCCGCGGCCTGATCGAACGGCGGAACTGACGTCACCCTGAGGGGAGCGCCCGGCCCTGCGCGACCAGCGGGTCGCTCGCTGCCCGGGATGCCTTCGACGTTCGGATCGTTACCCGACCAAGCCAGGCAAGAAGGCCGGACCGGGCGAAACCGGTCACATTTTACTCGAATTTATCTAATGTATTTCAATAGCTTAATGCGCCGGATCAACCAATTGTTCAGGATACTCGTTGTCTAATGGCCCATGAGAAAGCTCATGATGAAGTCGAGATCGCCGTCGCATGGTCAAGGCTCCGATTGGGCTGGCATCGCAGTAGGGGAGCCGGAGCCGGCGCGCATGCGTTTCGAGAAGGTCGATGTCTTGTTGCTGGAGCCCAATCCCGTGCTGCGACGGGCGATCCGGGATTCCCTGGCCGTGATGGGCATCCGCAATATCACGGCAGTCAGCACGGTGCCCGACCTGGAATGGGGCCTGCAGAAGCTGACCCCCGACCTTGTGATCTCCGATGCCGTGGCGGCCGAAAACGCGCCGATGGAGCTGACCCGCGCCGTGCGGCATGGCTACCTCGGCGAGAACCCGTTCGTTTCCATCATGACCACGGCCGAGGGGCCGACGCTGGACCTGGTCAAGGCTGCGATCAACTCCGGAACCGACGGCCTCATTCGCAAGCCGTTCTGTATGCAGGAGGTGATCGATCGGATTCAGACGGTGGCCCTGTTTCGCAAACCGTTCGTCGTGACCCGGGACTACATCGGCCCCTGCCGGCGTCTCGCCCAGCGGGAGGAGAACTCCCATCCGCGCATCGACGCGCCGAACACGCTGAAATACAAGGTCGAGGGCACCTACGACCGCGATCAGGTCCGCTGGCAGATCATCGCGGCGAGGAACGAGGTCGACGAACAAAAGGCGTCCTATGACGCGATTACCATCGGCACTCTGGTTTCCCAGATCGCAGCCGCGGTGCGCCAGCAAGCGCAGCGCTTTCCACTGAGCGCACGATTGACCCAGCTGCACGAGGCCGCCCAGGACATCACCCGGCGCCTCTCCAATGTCGGCGAATCCGATCTCACCGCGCTGTGCAGCTCGCTCTTGACGGTGATCGACAAGATCCGGGGCGACTTGTCCCGGCGCGACCCCCAGGACATCGAGCTGCTCGAGAACCTGGCCCACGCCATCCAGATGGCTTACCAGTCGGACTCCCGCATGGCCAACTATGCGGTCAATATCTCGACCGCGATCAAGGGCTCGCGCCGCTACAAGACCGCCTAGGGCGGCCCCACTTCCAAGCTTTTCGTCGCGCCCGCGCCAACGCATTCGTGTATGGCCTCGGTCGGCTTTGTGCGGCAGGATGCCGCAACCGTCGCGCAAGGCGGGCCGAAGGGGGAAGAAGACCATGAAGATCATTGTCATCGCCACGCGGACCGCAAAGGCGACCCGGGATGCGGTCGCACCCCATCTGGACGAGGAGGCGCGGACCGCGCTCTCGCTCATGGCCGACGATTTCGTGCGCGAGATCTACAGCCGGGCGGACGGCCAAGGCGCCATCCTGGTGCTGGAGGCGGCGGACGAGGCCGAGGCCCGCGAACGGCTGAGCATCTTGCCCTTCGCCCGCATGGGCTTTCTCGATCTGACGGTGATCCCGGTATCGCCCTATCGCGGAATCGTTCAGGCAGCCAAAGGGTAGCGTTTTCCGTTTGGGCGTGGCCGGTCCCCAGGTTTATACCTGCGCCCATGGACGGGACGGCCAACATCCTACTGATCGTCGTGCTGGGCGCGGTTCTGGCCGTGCTGGTGGTGGGTGTCGCGGCCATGCTGAAGGGTGGAGAGTTCAACCGCAAGTACGGCAACAAGCTGATGCGCATGCGGGTCCTGCTGCAGGGGGCCGCGTTGCTGGTTCTGGCGCTGTTGTTCTTCGCTGGCTGAGGGGACAGGGGCGCATGGTCAAGCTCGACAAGATCTATACCCGGGGCGGCGACACGGGCGAGACGTCGCTGGGCGACGGAAACCGCGTCGCCAAGCATGACCGGCGCGTCGCCGCCTACGGCACGGTCGACGAAGCCAACGCCGTCATTGGGCTGGCCCGGCTGCACACCGAGGGGCAGGTTGACGAGATACTGGGCCGTGTCCAGAACGACCTGTTCGATCTCGGCGCCGATCTGTGCACGCCAGAGGTGGAAGACCCCAAATACCCGCCGCTGCGCATCGCCGCCGCGCAGGTGGAACGGCTCGAGGCCGAAATCGACCGGCTCAATGCAGACATCCCGCCGCTCAGTTCGTTCATCCTGCCCGGCGGATCGCAGGCCTCGGCCTGGCTGCACCTGGCGCGGACCGTGGCGCGTCGGGCCGAACGGTTGATCACCGACTTGGCGGCGGGCGAGACGGTCAATCCGCACGCCATTCAGTACATCAACCGGCTGTCGGACCATCTCTTCGTGCTGGCGCGGCACCTGAACGGCAAGGGGACGGAGGACGTGCTCTGGGTGCCGGGAGCCAATCGCTAGCGGGTTTTCAATGGGGCCGCGCCGGGACGCCGAATCGGCCGTTCTTGCGCTCAAATCCGCGCCGCTCATCCGGGCAGGAGTGGCGCTCGGCGCGGCGTTGACATGAAAATGTCACAGCCCTATGTTGCAACGCGAAAAGAGGCCGGTGGTGTGCTATCGGCTTGGTCGTCTGCCTTGACCCGGGACAATGGAGTCCGGGCATGGCAGGCGCTGTCGTATCCTAAGGTGCCCGATGAAAGTCCTCATCCCCATCAAGCGGGTCATCGATGCCAACGTGAAGGTCCGCGTGCGCGGTGACGGATCCGGCGTCGAGACCCAGAACGTCAAGATGGCCATGAACCCGTTCTGCGAGATCGCCGTCGAGGAGGCGGTGCGGCTCAAGGAAGCCGGACTCGCCGAAGAGCTGATCGTCATCTCCTGCGGTGTGACCCAGTGCCAGGAAACCTTGCGCACGGGATTGGCCATGGGGGCGGACAGGGGCATCTTGGTGGAGACCGACGCGGAGCTGGAGCCACTGGCGGTCGCCAAGCTGCTCAAGGCGGTCGTCGACAAGGAATCTCCGGACCTGATAATCCTCGGCAAGCAGTCGGTCGATGGGGACAACAATCAGACGGGGCAGATGCTGGCCGCGCTTCTGGGATGGCCGCAGGGTACTTTCATCTCGAAGATCGAGATCAAGGACAGCGGGTCGGCGATCACCCGCGAGGTCGACGGCGGGCTGGAAATGCTCGAGATCAAGCTGCCCGCCGTGGTGACCGTGGATTTGCGCTTGAACGAGCCGCGCTATGCCTCTCTGCCTAACATCATGAAGGCCAAAAAGAAGCCGATCGAGACGATCTCGCCCGACGCGCTCGGAGTCGATGTGGCGCCCCGTGTTGAAATTCTCGAAGTGACCGAACCGCCCTCGCGTCAGGCCGGGATCAAGGTCGAGAGCGTTGGCGAGCTGGTGGACAAACTCCGCAACGAAGCGAAGGTGATCTGATGAGCGTCCTGGTCATCGCCGAGCACGACAATGCGTCGGTCCGTCCGGCGACTCTGAACGTCGTGGCGGCCGCCACCGCGATCGGCGGCGAGGTGCATGTCCTGGTCGCGGGATCCGACTGTAGTCAGGCGGCGCAGGCGGCTGCGGGCATCGTGGGCCTGTCGCGCGTGTTGCATGCGGATGCGCCGCATCTGGATCATGGCTTGGCGGAAAACCTCGCCCCGGTGGTTGCCGGCCTGGCGAAGGACTATGGCCATGTCCTGGCCGCGGCCTCGACCTTCGGCAAGAACCTGATGCCGCGGGTCGCGGCGCTGCTCGACGTGCAGCAGATCTCCGATATCAGCAGCGTGGAATCGGACGACACCTTTGTCAGACCCATCTATGCCGGCAACGCGCTCGCCAAAGTCCGCTGCAAGGACGCCATCAAGGTGATCACGGTGCGCACCACGGCTTTCGATCCGGTGGCCGCGGAGGGCGGCTCGGCCGAGGTGGTGGACGTTGATACCGGTGCGGACGCCGGGCTGTCGAACTTTGTCGGCCAGGAACTCTCGAAGTCGGAACGCCCGGAGCTGACCACCGCTGGGATCGTGGTCTCCGGCGGGCGGGGTATGCAGAGCGGCGAGAACTTCGCCATGCTTGAGGCGATTGCGGACAAGCTGGGCGCCGCGGTCGGCGCGTCGCGTGCGGCGGTCGACGCGGGCTTCGTGCCCAACGACTATCAGGTGGGCCAGACCGGCAAGATCGTCGCGCCGGAGCTGTACGTCGCGGTCGGGATCTCGGGCGCGATCCAGCATTTGGCCGGCATGAAGGACAGCAAGGTGATCGTCGCGATCAACAAGGACGAGGAGGCGCCCATCTTCCAAGTCGCCGATTACGGCCTGGTCGCCGATCTCTTCAAGGCCCTGCCGGAGCTCGACGCGGAACTCGAAAAATAGCCACACTGCGGCGCTGGACGGCCGCACCCCCGGGACAAGGAACATGATTGAAAAAGTCGGAGTGATCGGAGCGGGGCAGATGGGCAACGGCATCGCCCATGTCTGCGCCCTTGCGGGCATGGAGATACGCCTGCAGGACATCGACGATCACCAGCTGGACAGCGCGGTTACCGCGATCGCCCACAATATGAGCCGCCAGGTCAAGCGCGGATTGATCAGCGATGACGACAAGCTGGCCGCGCTCGACCGGATCAAGACGGGCAAGGACTACTCGATATTCGGCGACGTGGACATCGTCATCGAGGCGGCCAGCGAGAACGAGGGCGTCAAGCGCGAGATCTTCAAGAATGTCTGCGACGTCCTGCCGGACGACGCCATCATCGCGTCAAACACGTCGTCGATCTCGATTACCCGCCTGGCCTCGGTGACCGATCGGCCGCAGCGCTTCATCGGCATGCATTTCATGAACCCCGTGCCGATGATGAAGCTGATCGAGGTGATCCGCGGTCTGGCGACGGATGACGAGACCTACAAGGCGGTGTGCAACCTGGCCGAGCGGCTCGGCAAGACCGTGGCCATGGCCGAGGATTTCCCGGCCTTCATCGTCAACCGGATCCTGTTGCCGATGATCAACGAGGCGGTCTACACGCTGTACGAGGGCGTCGGCTCGGTCGAATCGATCGATACGGCGATGCGCCTGGGCGCCAATCACCCGATGGGGCCGTTGGAGCTGGCCGATTTCATCGGTCTCGACGTCTGCCTCTCCGTCATGCAGGTGCTGTACGAAGGGTTGGCCGACAGCAAGTATCGGCCCTGTCCGCTGCTGGTGAAGTATGTCGAGGCCGGTTGGGTCGGTCGCAAGGCCAAGCGAGGCTTCTACGACTACAGCGGCGAAAAGCCTGTGGCGACCCGCTGAGCGCGCCGGGTCCGAACCTCTAAGTCGCCAAGAAGCTCCTCTCCGCGCCGTCCAGCACGAGACAGGTCAGCACGTCCGAGGTGAAGGCGCCCGTGTCGATGCCGATGCGGTTGTCCTGCACGTCCGGCTCCCAGCTTATGCTGTGGCCGTGCACCACGACGGCGCCGTGGTCGGTCCGTGAATTCAGGAAGGTGTCGCGAATCCACATAAGGTCGTGCTCGTCCTGTCGGGCGAGCGGCAGCCCGGGCCGGATGCCGGCATGCACGAAGAGATAGTCGCCTTCGCGATGATGCAGCGCCAGGCTCCGATAGAAGCGGAGATGGCTCTCCGGCAATGCCCGTTGAAGGCTGATCCTTACGTCCTCCAGGAAAGCGAGGTCGGCGGGATCGCCGCGCAGCTCGATGCCATAGCTTCGGAGCGTTTGCAGGCCGCCGTTCCAGAACCAGTTCGGTCCCTTGTTCGGCCGCTCGAGGAACTTGAGCAGATAGTCCTCGTGGTTCCCCTTGAGGTAGACCGTCTCGAAGCCCGGCAGCGGCTCACGGATCAGGGACTCCACGACCTGCCGCGAGTCCGGACCTCGGTCGATGTAATCGCCCAGATAGACCAGGACCCTGCGCCCGGCCGAGCGCCCCTCTGCGTCCTTCAGGATGCGGGCGTGCAAGGCGTTCAGCAGATCGAAGCGGCCGTGCACGTCGCCGATCGCATAGACGCGGGCATTCTCCGGAATCCGGGCCATCGCGGCGCCGGCCTGTTGTTCTGGACTGTGTGCGGTCATCGCCGCCTTACATAAGCGGCCGGACCCGGATTGCCAAAGGATTCGGAAAGGGGCGGCGTGGCTCAGCCGTCTTGCCGGGTCTCATCCTCCGCAAGCAGCTTGGCCCACTGCGCCCGCCCGCCCTTGTTTTCGAGGAAGTTGATCAACGCCGCGACGACCCGCCGGTCATAGGCCTTGCCGACCTCGGTAAGCAGTGCTTCGGTCGCCGCGTCGAGATCGACGCCGTCACGGTGGGCGCGCGGGCTGACCATGGCGACAAAAGCGTTGGCCACCGCCACCACCCTGGCGGTGACAAGGATGTCGCCCTCGCGCCGGCCGGCCGGCGTTCCGCTCCCGTCCCAGCGTTCCTGACACTGGCGGAGGGTTTCGTAGACCGGCCCGTCGAATTCGATCCTCTGGATCAGCTCGGCGCTGGTTTGGATGCTGTCCCGCACCATCGCGATCTCTTCCTCGGTCAGCCGGCCGGTCTTGGTCAGCAGCTCCGTTGGTACCAAAATTTTCCCAATATTCAGGAGCTTACCGGCCACCTCGGAGGTCTCGACCAGGACCTCGCCCAGATCCATCTCCTCGGCGATGGCCTCCGCCACCATGGCCACCCGCTGGGAGTGATGGGCCGCATAGGGATCGCGCCGGTCGACCACGGTGACCAACGTGTCGACGAGCTCGTACAGCGTCCGCTCGCGGCGCTCGCGCTCCTTCATCACGTCGGTGATGTCGTCTTCGACGAGCAGCACGGTGTCGACTAGATCCTCGGCTGCCGGCATGGGGACGTGCTTGGACTGGAAATAGGAGACCAGGCCGTCGGCCTCGAACCGGTGCAGCGCAGCCGCCGGCCGCTTGTGTTCGATTGCCCCCTGGTTGAGCTTCTCGTACTGCTTGGCCACGTCGGCGCCGAGCACGCTGTGCACCGTCTTGCCGAGCATGTCGTCCTTGGACATTCCGGCCCGCCGGGCGGCCCGTTCGTTGGCGAACCGATACACGCCATTGGCATCGATGATGGCATTTGCGCTCGGCTGGTTGTCCGTCAACAGACGGAGGAAGTTGCGCTGCTGGCCGAAGCGGTTGGCGAGGTCCTGAAATCGGTCGGCCGCGACAGATGCGCGGTGCGAGGCGCCCTTGTACCAGACCGCGACGATCGTCGCGGCGGCCAGGGCGATGACAAGAAGGAAGATCGCCAGCAGGCGCTGCAGCCGCGCCTCGCTCGCGCCCAGCGCTTCCGCCCTGTCGACCTTGTACAAGAGCGTCCAGGGCGAGTCGGCGATGCGGACCGAAGTCATCAGAACGTCCCGGCCCCGGTAGTCCCGGCTTTGTGCAAAGGCGCCGGGATGGGCGAGCGCGTGCGCCGCCGCCAGCGACGGCGTATTGACGGCCAGCTTGCGCGCGAGCGGCTCGGCGCCGTCGATCAACGGCGTGAGGTACTCGATGACATCCTGCGCGCGGCGAATGAGGATGGCCTCGGCGCTTTGCTCGACCGCGCCGGGTTGTTTCATGAGCGGGTGCAGTTCGGCGGCCAGCGGCTTGATGCCGAGAACGTAGCCGATCCGGTTTTCCGGCCTGGGATCGCTCTGCACGGCATAGATCGGAGCGGCGAAGCCGGCGACCAGCTCGCCTGCGGGACCGCGGTGGATATCCAGCATCATCCGCGGTTCGGCCGGCGCTTTGCCCCGCGACAGGGCGCCGATGAAGGTGCGCAGCGCGCCTTCGTTGGGCGGCGGGTTTGGGGTGCTCACGATCAGGCGCCCTTGCATGTCTAGGAGCATCAGACCGCCGACCCCGATGCGCTGGACATTGGCGCGCACGTCCGGCCCCTTGGCGCGGGACTCGAACCCCGTCCGCGCGGCCGTGACCTTGAGCAGGTTGCCCAGATAGCCGCGTTCCGCGGCGCCGGCATCGCGGCCGGGCTCGATCTGCCCGAGATAGACGGCGAGCGTCGGATTCGCGGCCAGCGCCTGAACCTCCTCGAACTGACGGGCCAGCCAGTCGTCAACCGCGGCGGCGCGGCTTGCGGCGACGATTCCGAGCCGGGTCTGCCAGGCCAGCATGTCGCGCTCGCGCTCCTGGCCCACGAAGCGGAATACCAGGGTTATGCAGACAGCCACGGCGGCCATCAGCGCAAGCCCAATGATGATCTTTTGGCCGTTCGCGGCCAGGCCTGCCTTCTCGTCGGGGGCGCCGCCTGGGGTGCCGGAGATCGGATCGGTGATCGTGATGTCTGCCACAGGGCCTCTCCTTGCCGCACTCCGCCATACGGCATAGTCCGCATGGGCGGCGGCATTGTCGTGCTCCGTGGTTAATGTCGCTTTAAGGATCGCCCTTAACCCGCCGTTCAGCAGGCCTGCCTAGGCTCGATTCCCCACTCGGATCGATACGAAGGGGTAGGCCGTGACGGCATCCCGGCGGAAATCCTCGGCTTCAGAGCCCTCCCGGCGCGGGCTCTTGGCGGGCGCCGGCGCCGCGCTGGCCCTGGCTGCCTTCGGCGTTCCGTCCCAGATTCCTGATGCTGCCGCCGCCTCCCTGGCGCCGCGGTTGTTCGGCTATGCCGAGCGGCGGCGCGAGGTCATCCGGCCGTTCGTGAAATGGACCGGGACGCTGGACCGCTACTTCTCGGAACGCCAGCTCGAGGACGCGCCCTGCGAAACGGGCCTCTTCAACCGATGCCACCTGAAGGATTGGAAGGACTTCCTGTCCTCCGTCCGGAACAAGGCGCCGATGGCTCAGATCGAGGCGGTCAACGCCTATATGAACCGGGCGCCCTATATCCTCGATCCGGTCAACTACGGCGTGCCGGACTACTGGGCGACGCCGCGGCAGTTCTTCGTGAAGAACGGCGATTGCGAGGACTACGCCATCGCCAAATACCTGTCGCTCAGGGATCTGGGCTTCCCCAAGGAACGGATGCGCATCGTCGTCCTGCAGGATCTGAACCTGCGCCTGGCCCACGCGGTCCTGGCGGTGTACCACGGCGGTCAGATCTACATTTTGGACAACCAGATTCAGCAGGTCGTGACGCACGACCGTATCCGCCACTACAAGCCCATCTATTCGATCAACGAACAGGCCTGGTGGCTGCACACCGCCTGAGCTACTCCCTGGGTGCGTATTTGTTGAGGATGCGCTGGAGGGTGCGTCGGTGCATGTTCAGCCGCCGGGCCGTTTCCGAGACATTCCGGTCGCACTGCTCGAACACCCGCTGTATGTGCTCCCAGCGGACCCGGTCGGCGGACATGGGTTGTTCGGGCGGCGGCGGCAGGGGCCGGCATCGCGCCATGAGCGCCGCCGCCACCATGTCTGCATCCGCCGGCTTGGGCAGGTAGTCGACCGCGCCGGCTTTCACGGCTGCCACCGCGGTGGCGATGTTGCCATATCCCGTCAGGATCACCACGCGTGCATCGGGCCGCACGTCTTGCAGGGCGGAGACCACCTCTAGGCCGCTGCCGTCTCCCAGACGAAGATCCACCACCGCATAGGCGGGAGGAGCCGCGCGGGCGCTGGCGATCCCCGCGGCCACGCCGTCTGCGGTCGTAACCTTGAAGCCGCGACCTTCCATCGCCCGGCCCAGGCGGTTGCGTAGGGGGGCATCGTCATCGACGATTAGGAGCGTCATGTCCGCATCGGCAACGACATCGCTTCGCTCCGTCGCGGATATGCCCCCGGATGGCTGACGGTCTTCCATTTCAAAACCCACTTCCAGCCCTAACATAATACTCAGTCCGCGTTTTCCAACGCCTCCCGGTCCCAGACCACCGTCACTTCGGCGCCGCCACCCGCATTGTCGCCGAACTCCACCCGTGCCCCGCTCCGTCGGAGCAAGGTCTGGGCGATGAAGATGCCGAGCCCCATATGCTGTCCCTCGCGGTCGCGGCGGCCCGCATCGTGGGAGACATAGGGCTCCCCCAGCCGGTCGCGCACCGCATTTGCGAAACCCGGGCCGTCATCGGTGATCCGGACCGAGATCTGCTCAACGCTCCATCGGCCCGTGACGACCGCTTGCCGGCGCGCGTGCTGAACCGCATTCTGGATCAAATTCCCCAGCCCGTGGATAATCTCGGGTCCGGGACCGAGGATGGGCTCGGCTGCCGGCTTGTCCTCCCCCTCGGTGGGGCCAAGTTCCGGCGCGCAATCGATGACCAAGGAGATCTGGCCGTCCCGGTGCGGTTCCGCTGCAGCCTCGATAAGGCCGGTCACGGGCAAGCGTCCGAAGCCCGCCCCCTCCGGCGAGTCCGAGTGCTGCGCCAGTTCAGCCAGGATGTCGCGGCAGCGATCGTTCTGGCTCAGGATCAGCTCGACATCCTCGATCCACGGACTGCCGTCGGGCAGGTCGCGTTTCAACTCCCGCGCGGTGACCGCGATGGTGCTGAGCGGGCTGCCCAGTTCGTGCGCCGCCGCGGCGGCCAACGCACCGACCGCCGACAGGCGCTGCTCCCGGGCCAGCGCCATCTGCGTCGCGGCCAGGGCGTCCGACATCTGGCGCGCTTCCTCCGAGACGCTGCCGACATAAATGCTGATGAAAAGGATCGCCAGGATGAGCGCCTCCCAGATCCCGGCCAGGTAGAGCACCGGGGGCCGGAACGGTTCGCCCAAGGGCACCGGCAGGTGGATGAACGACATGAAGGTCAGGCAGCCGGCTGTGAGAACGCCGAGCGTGATGGTGCTGCCGCGGGGCAGCACCGTGGCGGAGACGATCACCGGCGCCAGGATCATGATGGCGAAGGGGTTCTCCAGTCCGCCGGTGAGGACCAGCAGAACGGTGAGCTGGAGAATGTCGTAGGCCAGATGCAGCCCGGCTGCGGCGACGCTCAGCCGGGTGCCCGGCGGCTTGCCGATGCTGACCGCAAGGTTCAACGCCGCGGAGGCCGCCACCGTGGCCAGGGCCGGCAGGATCGGCAGCGACAACCCGAGGCCATAGTGGACTCCCAGCAGCGTCCCGCCCTGACCCAGTATCGCAACCCAACGGATCAGCACCAGTGTCCTGAGACGAATACGCCCCGCCGGATCGACACCATCCTTCGCGACGGCAAGTGTCCGCGCGGTCAGATCGGTGGCCATTTCACTCCTCCTTGGCTTCCGGGGCATGCTAGTCGCAAATATGGCGGACCTGCCGGAAAGAGGCAAAGCGCGCGCTCCGGTTGGCGAGCTGCGATTGGGAGGCCATATTGGAGGCCATGACGCACTCCAGCGGCAGGCGGCCAGCCATTCGCGTGCGCGGCCTCCACAAAAGGTTCGACGAGGTCAAGGCGGTCGACGGCATCGATTTCGACGTCGCCTATGGCTCGGTCGTGGCGCTGTTGGGCGGCAACGGCGCCGGCAAGACGACCACGCTGTCCATGCTCTTGGGCCTGCTGTTGCCGACCGACGGCAGCATCGAGGTTCTCGGCCAGGACATGCTGCAGGACCGCTATGCCGTGCTGGGCCGGATCAATTTCTCTTCGCCCTATGTGGAGCTGCCCTACCGGCTCAGCGTGGAGCAGAACCTGCTGGTCTACGCCCGGCTCTACGGCGTGCCGCAGGCGCGCGCGCGGGTCCGCCAGCTGGCCCGGGAGCTCGATTTCGGCGCCCTGCTCGGCCGACGCACCGGCAGCCTGTCGTCGGGCCAGAAGACCCGGGTTGCGCTGGCTAAGGCCCTGGTCAACGAGCCCGAGCTCTTGCTGCTGGACGAACCCACGGCCTCGCTCGATCCGGACACGGCCGACTGGGTGCGCAGCTATCTCGAAGAATACTGCCGGCGCATGGGGGCGACCGTCCTGCTGGCGTCCCACAACATGGCCGAGGTCGAGCGTCTGTGCGACCAGGTGATGATGATGCGCGCCGGCCGGATCGTCGACCGGGGCACGCCGGGGGCTTTGATCCGCCGCTACGGCCGCCGCAACCTCGAGGAGGTCTTTCTGGACATCGCCCGGGGGCGCAACGGCGGGCACGAGCCCGAGGCGGCCCGGCTGCCGGAAGACCCCACTCATGGCGGCGAGATCGACGGGGCCGCGCCATGACACCACGACAGCGGACCTCGATCCTGTCGCTGCGGCGGATCGGCGCCCTGATCCTGCGCTACTGGTATCTCCTGCTCGGCTCCTGGCCCCGCTTCGTCGAGCTCGCGTACTGGCCCACCGTGCAAATGATCCTCTGGGGGTTCATCTCCCAGTTCTTCTATACCCACTCGTCCTGGGTCGTGCAGGCGTTCGGCGTCCTGCTGGCCGCGGTGCTGTTGTGGGACACCCTGTTCCGGGCCGAACTGGGGTTCTCGGTCTCCTTCCTTGAGGAGATGTGGTCGCGCAATCTGGGCCAGCTCTTCGTCACCCCGCTCAGGCCCTACGAGCTGGTCCTCGCGCTCATGGGCATGAGCATGATCCGCACGCTGATCGGCGTGCTGCCGGCCATGCTGCTGGCCATTCCGCTCTACCACTTCTCGATCTTCGAGCTGGGCCTGCCTCTGATCACCTTCTTCGTCAACCTGATGGTCTCGGGCTGGGTGGTCGGGCTGATCGTGATCTCGCTGATCCTGCGCAACGGCTTGGGTGCGGAGAGCCTGGCCTGGCTGCTGATCTTCGCCGTCGCCCCGATCAGCGGCATCTACTATCCGGTCGACGTGCTGCCAGGCTGGCTGCAGCCGATCGCCTGGGCGCTGCCCACCTCGCATGTGTTCGAGGGCATGCGGGCGGTTCTCATCGACGGCGTCTTCCGGGCCGATCTGTTCTGGAACGCGGTGGGGCTGAATGTGCTCTACCTCGTGATCGGGACGGCCGTCTTCCTCTACGTGTTTCGAGTGGCGCGCCGGCGCGGGCTTCTGCTCCAGATCGGCGAGTAAGCGACGAGCCCGACCAGATCCAAGTCACCGGCCGACGCTTGCGAGCGATCGCCAGCAGTCGTGCCGCCCCTCTTAGTATCGACTCATTATAGCCTCGGCCTCTCCAAGTAACGGCCTACCGAAGCTAGTCGGGCAGCGCTTGGGCGTGTCTCGGCAGTGCTTGGGCGTATCTCAAAAAATAAAATTTTAGTTAAAAAATCATATTTCAAATTAACCGAGATTTAATAGTGACAAGTTATCCGTTGCACGCGAATCGATGCGAACTTGAAGCGCGCTTCGTGCTTTCGACGCCGCATCATGTCAAACAGCAAAGGAGTAAGTCATGGCCGCGAAGAAGAGGATCAAGGTTACGCCGGCCCGTCGGGTGGCGAGCCTGATGTCTGCGGCGAAGAAGCTCACCACGCAGCTCAAGTCCATCGAGCGCCAGGTGAAGATGCTGCAGCGTAAGGCCAAGATGGAGCAGGCCAAGATCAGGAAGCTCAAGGCCGCTGCCGCCAAGGCCGCGAAGAAGAAGTCGACCGCTCGTCGTTCGACCGCTCGCCGGAAGACGACTGCTCGTCGTTCGACCGCGCGTCGTCGCACGGCGGCTCGTCGGAAGACGACTGCTCGTCGGAAGACCGCGCGCAAGAGCGTTCGTCGTTCGACCGCTCGTCGGAAGACCGCGCGCAAGTCGACTGCTCGTCGTTCGACCGCTCGTCGGAAGACCGTGCGTCGTTCGACCGCGCGTCGTTCGACCGCTCGTCGGAAGGGCGTGCGCAAGTCGACCGCTCGCAAGAGCGTTCGTCGTCGTCCGGCCGCGCGTCGGAAGACCATTCGTCGCGTCAAGAAGGCCGCCTAACGGCCATTCTACGCAAGGCGCGCAGGACGTTCGATCCTGGAGATCCGTTCGCGATCAAACCGCGCCACCAAACTACCGAAAATCGCGGGAGATGCCTCATCGGGGCGCTCCCGCGATCTTTATCTGCAGACCCTCAGCTGCGCTCGCTGACCCCGGCATCCGCGAAGGTCGCCATGCCGGTGTGGCAGGCCAGCGCGGCGCGCAGGATGCCGATCGCCAGGGCCGCACCGGTGGCCTCTCCCAGACGCATGTTCAAGTCCAGCAGGGCGGTCCGGTCCATCCGGTCCAGCAGGCGCAGGTGGCCCGGCTCCGCGGACTGATGGGCCACCAGGCAATGATCCAGTAGGCCCGGATCCATGGCATGCAGAACGGCCGCCGCGGCCGTCGAGACATAGCCGTCCAGCAGCACCGGCACCCGTCCCTTGCGGGCGGCTATCACGGCGCCGGTCATGGCGGCGATCTCGTGCCCGCCCAATCGGCTCAGCAGCTCCAGCGCATCCTGAGCCTCGGCTTTGTGCCGGGCCACCCCGTCGGCGACGACCCGGCGTTTGTTCTCGAGCTCGGCGCCGGCGACACCGGTCCCCGGCCCCGTCCAGTCCTTGGCCTCGCCGCCGAACAGGGCATGGCACAGCGCCGCCGCGGCCGTGGTATTGCCGATTCCCATCTCTCCCAGGCAAATCAGATCCAGCCCATCCTCCACCGCCGTCATGCCGTAGGCCATGGCCTGGGCGCAGGCGTCTTCGGAGAGCGCCGGTTCGACGGTGAAGTCCGCGCTCGGGGTCTCGAGGGCCAGCTCGTAGACCCGCAATTCGGCATCCATGGCGCTGCAGATCTGGTTGATCGCGGCACCACCGGCAATGAAGTTCTGCACCATCTGCGCCGTGACTTCGGAGGGAAATGCCGAGACGCCATGCACCGTCACCCCATGGTTGCCGGCGAACACCGCGACCCGGGGCCGGTCCAGGCGTGGCGGATAGCGGCCTTGCCATCTGGCAAGCCAGGGCGTGATCGCCTCGAGCAGGCCGAGCGCGCCGGCCGGCTTGGTCAGCTGCGCCTCGCGCGCGCCGGCCCGATCGGCCGCCTCGCCATCGCCCTCCGGAAGATCGTTCAGCAGCGCCCGGATCTCGTCCAGGCTGGAGGCCGAGCCGCTCGCTCCGCCGCTCACGACCGCGACGCGGGTCGGTGGTGCCTGGCAAGCTCGCCGGTTGGCGTCATCGGGGCCCTCCCTTATAACCGTGCGGGGTCCGGCCCTGCTCCTCCCGAGCCGGCCGGACCCGGTTTATAGACCAGACGCAATCGGCATGGCAGAGCATTCCTCCGGTCCCGGCTCAGGCGAGCGGTTCGATCCCGGCCAAGGGACGGCGTCCGATGAGACGGTGAGCGGCCTGTGGCGTGATATCCGAGTGGTGGCGGCGTTCCTGACCCGGCTGCCGTTCGGGGGACCGCCGGACATCGCCGCCCTGGCGCAGGCATCGCGCGCGTTTCCGGTGGTCGGCGCGGGCATCGGCGCGGTGGGTGCGATCGCGCTCGGCCTCGCCCTGTCCCTGGGGCTCCCCTCGCTGGCGGCCGCGCTGGCGGCGATCGCGGTGATCTGCGCCCTGACCGGCGCCCTGCACGAGGATGGCCTGGCCGACGTCGCCGATGCATTCGCCGGCGGCAGCGACGCGGTCCGGCGTCTCGCCATCATGCGCGACAGCCGGATCGGCACATTTGCCGCCCTGGCGTTGATCTTCAGCATCGGTCTCAGGGTCGCGGCCGTCGGCGGGATCTCGGACGCCGGCGCCGCGGCCGGTGCCCTGGTCGCGGCCGCGGCCGGCTCCAGGGGCATCCTGCCCGCGGTCATGCGCGCCTTTCCGCTGGCGCGCCGGGACGGCATGGCTGCCGCCATGGGCCGCCCGCCCCGGGAGGCGGGCAATATTGCGGCGCTGTTGGGCGCATTGTTCGTCCTGTTGTTCCTGGGCCCGCTGGGCGGGTTGCTGGCCATCGCGGTCGGGACCCTCGCGGCCATCTGCGTGGCGTCCCTGGCCCGGCGCAAGGTCGGCGGCCTGACCGGCGACGTGCTCGGTGCCGTTCAGCAGGTGAGCGAGATCACCGTGCTTCTGGTCGCGGCGGCGGTGTTGTAAGGCGGTAGCGATGACGGGTTCGAACGGAGAGACACGGTGGTGGTGGATCCGGCACGCGCCGGTGACCGAGGATGGCGGCTGCGTCTACGGCCAGATCGATGTCCCGAGCAATTGCTCGGACAGGGTGGCGTTCTCGGCCCTGGCCGCGATTCTGCCCAGAAACCCGGTGCTGGTCACCAGCCATCTGCGCCGTACCACCGAGACGGCCGCGGCGATCGGGGCGGCAGGGCTGGAGCTGCCGGAGGCGATCGTCGAGCGCGCGTTCGCCGAGCAGCATTTCGGTGACTGGCAGGGCATCAATCGAAGGGAGGTCTTTCGAGACAATGCGCCTTGGCACGAATTCTGGCTGGCCCCGGCGACGACGCGGCCGCCCGGCGGCGAGAGCTTCTCGGACCTGGTCGGCCGGGCCCGCGACGCGATCGACCGTTTGACAGGGCTGCACGCGGGGCGCGACATCGTGGCCGTTGCCCATGGCGGGACGATACGCGCGGCGCTGTGCGTGGCCCTCGACCTGGACCCCGAAGCAGCGCTATCCTTCTCGATCGACAATCTGTCGTTGACCCGGATCGACCAATTGGATGGCGGTCCGCACGGCGTCCGCTGGCGGGTCTCGGCCGTCAACGTCGACACCCGGATCGGGGCCGTCTCGACTTCCTGAGCGGCGCCGTCGCCGAAAGATGGGCCAGAATGAAGACGCGTGCTTTTGCGGACGGGACGAACATCTATCGCGAGGGCGGACCCAGCGACGCGGTCTTCATGGTCGAGCGCGGCGAAGTCGAGGTCTTCAAGGCGGCGCACGATGAGCAGGTCGCCATCGCGGTACTGAAGCGGGGCGATATCTTCGGCGAGGTCGGCGTCATCCGGAACCGGCGGCGCGGCACGACGACGCGCGCAAAGGGCGATTGCCGCCTCTTGGTGATTCCGAAAGCGGTGTTTCTGGCCGCCTTTGGCAACGCGAACGAGCTGGCGCTCAGGGTCTTGAATGCGCTTTGCGAACGGCTCGCCAACGCCGATGAGCAGATCGTTCACCGCTGGACGCCGCCCGAGACCGTGCATGAGGGCGCTTATAAGGAGATCCGCCTGCGCCCGGCCTCCGAGACGGTGGAGAAGCAGATCGGCGCCGACGGCCTGGTGTTGGCAACCTTGCCGTTCCGCGTCGGCGCGGTGCACGGGGACGCCATGGCCCCGCATGCGAGTGAGTCCCGGCTTGCGCTGCACGTGCACGAGAAATTCCAGCTCTCGCCGAGCCATTTCGCGGTCGAGATCGAAGACGGCAATCTGGTGGTCGCCGATTTGGGGAGCCTCTTGGGCACGTTGGTCAACGGTGTGCGCGTTTCCGGCTTTGAACGGGTCAACTCGGCCGGCTTGGTTCGGGGTGAGAATTTGGTCGTTGCCGGCGGGCTTGATTCGCCGTACCGGTTTACCGTCACCGTCTCCTGATCCGCCATCGCGCCGCATAGGACAAGAGCTGTCCTGGGGAATTCGGACAAGGCTCTGGACGAACGCGTGCGCCTTCTGCAATATCCGCCGGGGGAATCGCGGGTAAGAGGGAGAATCTGTTCGACTGCTCTGAGAGGGCAACAAAATGGGCCAACTTCGTTCCGCTCTACCCCTTCTGTCTTTCATTCTGGTGCTCACATTTGGACTGGTCGGTCAAAAGACCGAGGCGGTTGCTGCAAGCGAAACGCAGCAGCTCGTCACTCAGGCCAAGTGGACCTTTGAGCGCCTGTCGCAGCACGCGCAAATGGGCAGCTTGCGCCGTACCCTTCCGGAAGCCAAAGCCGTCATCATCTTTCCCTCCGTCCTGAAGGCCGCGTTTCTATTCGGCGCGGAAGGCGGCACGGGCGTAATGATGGTCCGCCTGCAGAACGGCGGGTGGAGCTATCCGGCTTTCTTCACCATCGGCGCTGCCAGCTTCGGACTGCAGGCCGGCGGCGAGAAGAAGGAGATCGTGGCTTTGGTGATGACCGACAAGGCGGTCAACGCCCTGATCGCGGCGGAGGTCAAGCTCGGCGGCGACGTCAGCGTCGCCCTTGGTCCGGTCGGTGCCGGCATCGAAGGTTCGACGACCACGGCGGTGGGTGCGGATATCGTCGCCTATTCGCTGTCGAAAGGAGCCTTCGCCGGACTGGCCTTCGAGGGTGCCGTGGTGCACGAGCGCGAATCCCTGAACGGGGCCTACTATCAGCCCGGCGCGACCGCGCGCGACATCGTCATCTACAGCAAGTGGATGAATGGCGGCGCAGAAGAGCTGCGACAGGCCGTGGCCCAGTACTGAGGTTCTGCCTGAGGCTATCGAGAACGCGCTCTAAATCGCATCCAGCGCCAAGGCCAGACCTCCGATCATCCCCGCGTGCAGCAGGCAGGCCACGGCGAACAGGTAGCGAGCCCGTGTCACGTCGGCCGCCGTGGTACGGGCGCGGCCGGTGCCGAGCCAGGGTTCATCGATCTTGCGACCGCCGTAGCTGCGCGGCCCGGCCAGGGCCAGGTCCAGCGCCCCGGCCAGCGCGCCCTCGGGCCATCCGTCGTTGGGCGATGGATGCTTGCCGGCGTCCCGCAAGATGGCGCGGATTGCCGCAGCCGGGTTCGCCGTCGGCACGGCGGCGGCGGCCAGGGACAGCAGGACGCCGGCGATGCGCGCCGGGATGTAGCCTGCGGCGTCATCGATCCGTGCCGCGGCCAGTCCGAAGGCCGCGTGGCGTGGCGAGCGAAAGCCGATCTCCCGGTCCATGCTCTTGACGCTGACATACATCAGCAACCCGGGCAGGCCGAGCAAGACATACCAGAAGGCGGGCCCCACGACGCTCTTGGCGAAGGTGTCGGCGCAGGCTTCGATCGCCGCGCGGGCCACACCGTAGGAATCGAGCGCGTCCGCATCCCGCCCGACCAGCGCGCGAACCTCCGCCCGGGCCTCCGCCACCCGGTCCGCCTTGAGCGCGCGGCTGATCCGGCCGGTGCGGTCGAACACGCCGCGCTGGGCGATCAGCATGACCAGGAGCGCGACCTCCGCCACCCAGCCATAGGGAATGCGGCCGAACAACGTGTCCAGCATCCAGCCGAGCACACCGGCCAACGCGATGACCAGCACAACCAAGAGAAGCCCGCGCACCAGGCGGGTGTCCTCGCCGCGTCGTTCCCGGTTGAGCTTGCGGTCCAGCAGTGCCGTGAAGCTGCGTATCATCGTGACCGGATGGGGAACCGCGCGGAACAGCCAGGGCATGTTCGGCAGCAGGCCGTCGAGCACCAGCGCCGCCAGCAGCAGGAGAAGGATTGTCGGCCGCTCGGCAAAGATGCCGGTCATGTGCACCCCGTCCATCGCTGCACCATGAGTCCGAGTCGGCGGGGCCGTCAATCCTGCAGGTGCTGTCGCGCGGGCGTTGACCCGCCGGTCTGCGGTCCATCATTGTTCCCGAATGACCGCCGACCCGCCCGGCTCCCTGTTCGACGCCTATCTCATCGTGGACTGGAGCGCCGCCGCGTTGCCCCGGCGCGGCCGGGACAGCATCTGGTACGCGCTGGTCCTGCGCGGTCCGCATGGCGTCCGACGGGCGGCGCTCGCCAACCCGGCGACCCGCGCCGCGGCGACAGACGAGCTGGGCCGGCGGCTCGCCCGGCTGGCTGGGGATGGCCGCAGGGTTCTGGTCGGCTTCGATTTCCCCTTCGGCTATCCCGCTGGCACGGGTGCCCGATTGGATCTCAAGACCCCTTATTGGCGCCATATGTGGCAGTTGCTGTCGGATCGGGTCGAGGATGGACCGGACAACGCCAACAACCGATTTCGTGTGGCGGCGGCCCTCAACCGGGCCATCTCGGGGGCCGCTTTTCCGTTCTGGGGGCATCCGCACCAGCATCGCTATGACGGCCTCAGCCCGACCAAACCGCCCGGCTATGGCGGGGCAGGCTTGCCCGAGCGCCGGTTGATCGAGCGCCGGGTGCCGACCGCCAAGCCGGTCTGGCAGCTGGCCGGCAACGGCAGCGTCGGCGGCCAGGTGCTGACGGGCCTGCCGCGTCTTCTTGCGCTGCGCAGCGACCCGCGCATCGCCATGCTCAGCGCGGTCTGGCCCATGGAGACCGGCCTTCGGCACGACGCGTCGGCACAAATCCTGTTTGCCGAGGTCTATCCGTCGATCCTGCCCTCCGCCCGGCTGCCCGGCTATCCCAAGGATGCCGGCCAGGTGCTGGGTGCGGCGCGCTATCTGGCGAGGCTGGACGGCTGTGGCGGGCTTGGCGCCTGGTTCGCCGGAGACCCGGCCTTGAGCACCGATGCACGGGTCTTGGTGGAACAGGAGGAGGCCTGGATTCTGGGCGTGACGGACGCTGCCCCGGAAATCAACCCGCGCCTGCGCGTCTGAGCATATCGGCGATATAGCTCTGCCGGCTGCGCTCCGCCCAATCGAGCGCGCTCAAGCCGGTATAGTCGGTCCAGGCGACATCTGCTTTGTGCTCGATCAGGGTCTCCACGACGCTGACATGGCCCCGCCGGACAGCCCGGATCAAAGGCGTGAATCCTTGCTTGTCGGGAATGTCCGGATTGGCGCCCGCCGCCAGCAGGATACGCACGAGCTCCAGATGCCCGTTGGCGGCCGCCAGATTGAGAGCGGTCGCGCCGTCTTGGTTTCTGCGCTGGTGCGATGCATTGGCCTCGAGCAGCATGTTTGCGATATCCGCATAGCCGTTCTTCGCAGCGTGCATCAGGGCGGTCGTCCGGTAGGTGTCCGTCTCGTTCACCGGAGCGCCGCGCGCGATCGCGCTCCGGACGCCGTCCGTATCGCCGATCTTGGCGCTCTCGATGATCGCCGGTCCGCCGAGCAGGCTGGTCTGCGCCCAGGCCGCTCCGGCCACGGCGGTCACAAGCAGCAGCAGTGCGACAAAAACTCTCATTTTCTCGCAGCTTATCGGTCGTTACTCTTCCCTTTTGCGTATAGTATCTAGCCCCTAAGGCGGCGTCGAGACCGGCGCGGGACCCGATACAGCCGCTCTCCTCCCGCCGTTCCCTCCCAAAGGTGATCCCATGCAGACAGGCGGCCGCCCCCGCATCGCAACTGTAGTCGCGGCCATGGCCGTGGCG
>JASJBI010000027.1 GCA_030066595.1 Alphaproteobacteria bacterium
CGGACGGCGGCGCGGTCAGCGCGCCTCGGGATGGGCGCTCAGCCATTTCTCGCGCCGTTCGACCCACCAGGGCTGCTCGCAGATGCGGCCCAGGAACTCGACGACGGTGTGCGCGCCGAGATAGGCGGTCACGCCCGTGCCCACGTCGAGCTGGGGGTTCACTTCGACGAAGTCGAAGCCGACGATGGTGGTGCGTTCGGCAATCGCCGTCAGCGTGTCGCGCAGCTCGGCATAGGTCATGCCGTTGGGCTCGGCCGAGACGCAGCCCGGCACCAGCGAGATGTCGAGTACGTCCACGTCGATGCTGACGTAGCAGTTCTCGCCTTGCGGCACGAGCGCCGCCAGCCCCTCGGGGCCGAGCGCGTGGAACTCGCTCATGGTGACCACGCGGTTGCCGTCGACGATCGAGTCCTCGACCCACTCGCGGGTGTGGCGCAGGCTGCGGATGCCCGCCTGGATCAGGCCCTTGACGTGCGGCATGGGCGCGAGGTGGCGGAAGGCGTGCCCGTTGGTGAAGCGCAGGTCATGGATGAAGGGCGCGTAGTCCGTGTGCGCGTCGAAATGGACGATGTACATGGGCTCCGTGAAGACCCGCGCCACCGGGTAGGTGATCGCGTGGTCGCCGCCGATCACCACCGGGAAGGCGCCGCGCTCGAGGATCTTGCGCATCATCGCGCTGATATTCTCGAAGGTCCGATGGACGTCGGTCGGCCAGACCTCGGCGTCGCCCACGTCGGCGATCATGCCCTTGCTGACCTCCGGGACGAGATACTCCTTGCGGGTCTCGGGGTCGTAGTAGCCGTCGCCCATGGCGAAGCGCAACGAATGCTCCCTGAGCGCCCGCGGCCCGAAGCGCGAGCCGGCCATGAAGGGTGAGCCCTCGTCGGTCGGCACGCCCATGACGGCAATGGCGGCGTCGAGCTGGTCGATATCCGTGACAATGGGCGCGCGCAGGAAGGAGGGGATGCCGACGAACGGCCATTTGAGACTGACCTCGTCGCCGTCGCGATCCGCTGCCATGGTCCGGTCCTCCCCGTTCTTCGTTTCTGTTTCTCGTTGCACGCCGGGCTCAGAGTCCCAGGATGCGCTCCGCATTGGCCCCCAGGATGCCGGCCTTCTCCTCCGGCGACAGCAAAGGCAGTTCCATGACCCGTTCGACCGTGTGGTCGAGATCGTACCACGGGTAGTCCGAGCCCATCATGACCCGCTCGGTCCCGATGTCCCGGATGAGCTGGGCGAGCGCCTCGTCGCTCGGGCCGTTGTCGCTGTGCGTCCACTCGATGATCTCGCAGCAGTCGAAAAAGGCGTTGGGATAGCTGTCCGCGATCTCCTTCACCTGCTGCCAGGTGGCCCCGCCCATATGGGCCAGCACAATCGAGAGCTTCGGGAAGGCCGCCAGCACCGCACCGAAGGCGCGGGGCTCGGCCAACCCCTTGCCCTCCTGATCGGGCCCGGAATGGCCGACCACCGGAAGCCCGAGCTCCTGACAGACGGCATAGGTGGGCCAGAGCCGTTCGTCGCCCATGGAAAAGCCCTGGGCGGGCCCGTGCAGCTTGACGCCCCGGGCGCCCGCGTTCTCCGCCAGGTCTCGCACCTGGGCCGCGCCCTCCTCGCCCGGGAACAGGTTGGCGTCGGCGCTCACGAACGGCACGATGGTCGGATGGTCGCGGGCGACCTGGCAGGCCCAGCGGTTGAACGCCACGCAGTCGTCACGCAACCGGGCCTCGACTTCGGCGTGCGCGCCCGCCCGAACCGCCTCTGCCTGGTCCGGCGGTAGAGCCTCCGCGTACTTCTTCCGCTGCTCGTCGGCGATGAACAGATTGACCGCCACGGCCTTGGCGATGTCGGCCTCCTCCATCGCGGCCAGGACCTCGTCGACGGTGCCGGCGAGGCGGCTCAGCGCGACCTCCTCCTGCGCCCCGTATTCCCAGATCTCGTAGCCTTCCTTGGCCCCGATGCCCTCTTCCGCGGTCTGGTAGATATGAATGTGCGAGTCGATCTTGAGCGGTTCGGCCATGCGCCACGGTCCCCCGTTCCGTCCCGGCGCGCCGCCGTTATGGTCTCACCGCCGCCGGAAATCCCCAGACTCGGATTGTCGGACAACTGTGCGCCCCGCACAAGCAAGCGATGCCGCCGGGCGGCGGCCCCGCGCGGCCAAAGGCTCAGCTCCCGCCGTCCCCGCGCCGGTAGGCCAGGATGTCGCCCGGCTGGCAGTCCAGCACCTGGCAGATCTTCTCGATGGTCGCGAAGCGCACGCCCTTGACCTTGCCGGATTTCAGGAGCGAGAGGTTCTGCTCGCTGATGCCGATGCGCGCCGCCAGCTCCTTCGAGCGCATCTTGCGCCGGGCCAGCATGACGTCGAGGGTGACGACGATCGGCATCACACGAACTGGGCCTGGTCCTCGGCGATCTCGCGCCCCCGGTCCATGACCCAGGCGATCAGCAGAAACAGTCCGCCGAGGAAAAACGTCGTCAGCTCCGGCGAGCCGAGCTGGATCGCGAGCCGGCCGCTGCCCGGCGGGCCGTCGAAGGTGAGGAAGGCGATCAAGGCCGTCTGCGACAGCGGCCGCAACAGCGCATAGACGAATACGGCCGAGGCGAAGCGGCGAAAGGCGCGGGTGTTGGCCGCCGTGAAGATGCGCCCGTCCCCGTAGAGGGTGAACAGGCGCCGCAGCTGCCACAGTCCGAACAGGACCGCAGCGGCCGGGAGCATCGAGATGCCAAACGCGCCAAGCTGCTTCCAGGCGGGCAGGGGCCAGAAGAGCGCGAGATGCCGGGCGAGCCCGCCGTCCACATGGGCGGTGCAGCCGACCATACCGGGATCGGCGCCGGCACCCTGGAACGGCCAGCATCCTCCAAAGACCAACCAGAACGTCGCCAGGAGCGCCGGGATGGCGATCATGGCCAGGGTGCACAGGTGCCGCATCACCGTGCTCAGCCGTCGCAGTCGGTCCGTCGGGGTCATGGAGCTCTCCGTGAGAATGACACGAACGGGGTTAGCAATTATCGTCTTACATTAATAAATCGACGTTTCAAGAGAATTCGATTCCTGCCGGTCCGCTTGGGACCTCCCACGCCGCAAAGGGGTTGTCCAGCTGCCTTGCGCCGCCGCGCCCGATGCTGTTGAGTTGCGGCGCCGCGCGAGACGCCGGTCGAATTTGCAGGGGAGGGACGCAGTGGTGGCGGAGCAGGCGAGCTCGGACAACCCCCAGGACTACCTCGCGCCGGGCGCCTTCGTGGACAGCGGCGATCCAGGGATCGTCGCCTTCGCCAAGCGGGCGACGGCCGGGTCCGGGACCGAGATCGAGAAGGCCGTGCGCCTTTACACCGCCGTCAGGGACGAGATTCGCTACGATCCCTATGTCCACTATGGCGAGGACGAGACCTACCGGGCCAGTTCGTGCCTGCGCGCTGGCCGCGGCTACTGCGTGGCCAAGGCGGCGCTCTTGGCCGCCGCGGCCCGGGCGGTCGGCATCCCGGCGCGGGTCTCCTTTGCCGACGTGCGCAACCATCTGTGCACGCCGCGGCTCCGGGAGCTCATGGGCACGGACGTGTTCATCTATCACGGCATCGCCGAGCTCTTTCTCGACGGCAGATGGGTCAAGGCCACGCCCACCTTCAACATCCAGCTGTGTGAGAAGTTCGGGGTTCACCCGCTCGACTTCGACGGGCGCAACGACGCGCTCTTCCACCCCTACGACAAGGCCGGGCGCAAGCACATGGAGTATGTGCGCTATCGGAACGCCACGGCGGACGTGCCCTGCGAGGAGATAAAGGCGGCGATGCGCGCGACCTATGGCTGGGCCGAGGGCCGCGAGATCATCGGCGGCGACTTCGCGGAAGAGGCCGAGGCGAGCCGATAAGCCAGCGGACCGGCGCGCCGCCAGGTCATGTAGGGTTTTCGATTTCCGCCATCGCCGCGGCATTGATCCGGGCGCATTCTCCCTCGATCCGGGATTGTAGCTCGGCCATGAAGGCGTCACGGTCGAGGCCCGGCGGGATCGGCTCGAGGAAGGACACGGTGATCCGCCCCGGCCGCTTGAGGAACCGGCGCCGGCCCCAGAACAGCCCGGAGTTCAGCGCCACCGGCACGACCGGCGCATCCAGGTGCCGATAGAGCGCCGCCACTCCCGGATGATAGGGCACGGAGGTTCCGGGCGCCGTGCGCGTGCCCTCCGGGAAGATGATCACGGAGCGGCCCGTGTCGAGCACGGCCTGCGAGCGGCGGACGATCCGCCGGAGCGCCTTGGGCCCCGCCGCCCGGTCGATGCCGATCATGCCGGCGCCCCAGAGATACCAGCCATAGAACGGGATGTAGGTGAGCTCCTGCTTCAGCACGTAGGCGGCGTTTGGCAGGATCCGGTTGAAGGCGAGGGTGTCCCAGGCGGATTGATGCTTGATCGCGAAGATCGCCGGGCCGGGCGGCAGCCTCTCCCGCCCGACCACCTGGTAGTCGATCCCGACGGTCCAGCGGAGCAGGGCCAGGCTCGCGTCCACCCAGAGGCGGGAATAGGCCGCGACGACGCGCCAGGAGCCCAGCAGCAAGGGTAGGCCACCGATCGCCATCAGCGCCGTGAGGCCGTAGAACAGCAGGTTGAAGACCGCCGAGCGGAAAAAAACCATGCGTGTCAATTCCCTCAACCTTGCCCCGGTTGCTGTTTCCGTTCACCTTCGGTGTTTGACCGCGCGGTGACGAGGGGGTATGCAACCGGCCCGCGCGGGCCGGACCATACAGGAGGAGGTGTGCTATGTCTGCCGACAGCTATGCGGGCGACGTGACCCCGCAGGAAGCCTGGAAGATTCTATCCGAGGACCCGGACGCGGTCCTGATCGACTGCCGGACCCAGCCGGAATGGGGCTTCGTCGGCGTGCCCGACCTGAGCGGCCTGGGCAAGGAGGTCCTATTCGTGCCGTGGCAGATCTATCCGGCCATGCAGGGCAACCCGGCCTTCGCCGACCAGATCGCTTCCGCCGGCGTCGGCAAGGACGCGAAGCTCCTGTTCCTCTGCCGCTCGGGGATGCGCTCCAAGGCGGCCGCCATCGCCATGACCGAGATCGGCTACGCCGCGGCCTACAATGTGAGCGAGGGCTTCGAGGGCGGCCTCGACCAGCGGCGCCATCGCGGAGTCGCCGAGGGCTGGAAGGCGGCCGGGCTGCCCTGGGTCCAACAATAAAGTCCAGAAAACGGTAGATGAGATGAGCGAGGACGACAGGAGGTCGGGCGAACGCCGCCGCCGCTGGCGGCAGCAGACGCGGATGGTGCGCGACGGCCAGGTCCGCTCGCCGCACGGCGAGACGGCCGAGGCCATGTATCTCACCTCGGGCTATGTCTACGAGTCGGCGGAGCAGGCGCGCGATCGGTTCAAGGGCGATGCCGACGGCTACATCTACTCGCGCTACGGCAACCCGACCGTGACCATGTTCGAGGACCGCCTCGCCGCGCTGGAGGGCGCCGAGGCGTGCCGAGCGACCGCGTCGGGCATGTCGGCCGTGTTCGCCTCGCTGATGTGCCAGCTCAATGCCGGCGACCATGTGGTCGCCTCCCGGGTGCTGTTCGGTTCGTGCCATGTGATCGTCGCCGAGCTCTTGCCGCGCTACGGCATCGAGACCACGCTGGTCGACGGGCCGGATCTGGACCAGTGGCGCGCCGCCATGCGTCCGAACACCCGGTGCGTGTTCTTCGAGACGCCGGCCAATCCGACACTCGAGCTGATCGACATTCAAGCGGTCTGCGAGATCGCCCACGAGGCCGGCGCCCGGGTCATCGTCGACAACGTGTTTGCCACGCCGTTGCTGCAGAAGCCCATGGAGCTGGGCGCCGACATCGTCGTCTATTCCGCCACCAAGCACATCGACGGCCAGGGCCGCGTGCTCGGCGGCGCGATCCTGTCCGACCAGAAGTTCTGCGACGAGGAGCTGATCCCGCTCTACCGCCACACCGGGCCGTCCATGAGCCCGTTCAACGCCTGGGTGCTGTTGAAGGGGCTCGAGACCTTGGAGCTGCGCGTGGCCCGCATGTGCGACAACGCGGCCGAGGTGGCACGCATGCTGGCCGAGACGCCGGGCGTGCTCAAGACGCTCTACCCCGAGCGGCCCGACTTTCCCCAGGCGGAGCTCTACCGGCGACAGATGTCGCGCGGCAGCACATTGGTCTCCTTCGAGGTCGAGGGCGGCCGGGAGGCGGCTTTCCGACTGCTGAACGCGCTCGAGACCATCGACATCTCCAACAATCTGGGCGATGCCAAGAGCCTGATCACCCACCCGGCCACCACCACCCATCAGCGCTTCCCGCCGGAGGAGCGGGAGGCGGTCGGCATCACCGAGGGGCTGGTGCGCATGTCGGTCGGGCTCGAGGACGTGGAGGACCTCAAGGACGACCTGAGGGCCGCGATCGCCGCGATCTAGCCAAAATTGTGCCGTTTCATGGTCGGTCTCGCGACTCGACCGCCGGTAAAGCCTCCATATATCTCTGAAGACAGGGGGCCTATCTCCGATGCCCGCCTCGGACGGGCCGGAGGGCTGGCTGTACTTGCAGGAGGGCCCGCCATGCCTCAGACGTTCGATCCCGACGGAACACGCCTCCCGATCAAGCTGGATTCCACCTCGAACGGCGAGTTCGTGCCGGTCCCGCTGGATGCGGGCAACCGGCGGGCCAACCGGCTGGCCCAGGCCTGGGCGAGCGAAAACGCCCGGCGGCGGGGCGTCGGCCGCCGGGAGTTCATGGTCTCGGCATGCGGCGCGGCCAGCACGCTGCTTGCCTTCAACGCCGCCAATGCGGCGGCCGGCCGGACCGGAGGCTTCTTCGAAGTGGACCAGATCGCCGCGGTGGATCCGGACGCGGCGCTCGAAAGCCTGGGTCGGCGCGAGTTCGTGTTCGACGTGCAAGGCCATTTCGTCGGCCAGCACGGCATCGGCCGCACCGGGCTCGGCGATGCGGACCAGTTCGTCAAGGACATCTTTTTGGACTCGGACACGGACATGATGGTGCTGTCCTTCATCCCCTCGCGCCGCGAGAAGGAGCTCTTGACCATCCAGGAGGCGGACGAGACCCGCAAGATCATCGACCGGATGGAAGGCACCCAACGGCTCTTGATCCACGGCCGGGTCAATCCGAACCAGAAGGGCGATCTCGAGGACATGGACGAGCTGGCCGAGCGCTGGGGTGTGGTGGCTTGGAAGTGCTACACCCAGTGGGGGCCCGACGGGCGCGGGTTCTTTCTGCATGAAGACCTGGGCCTCAGGCTGATCGAGAAGGCGCGGGCGCTGGGCGTCAAGAACATCTGCGTGCACAAGGGGCTGCCCTTCGGCCGGCGCTCCTACGAGCACAGCCTGTCGAGCGATATCGGCATCGTCGCCAAGATGTTTCCGGACGTGAACTTCCTGGTCTACCACTCGGGCTTCATCAGCGGCGAGCGGGAGGGCCCCTACGATCCCAAGCGCAAGGAGGGCGTCGACGAGCTGATCCGCTCGGTCGAGGAGAACGGCGTGCCGCGCAACAGCAACGTCTATGCCGAGCTCGGCAGCACCTGGCGTTTTGCCATGCGCGACCCCGAGATGGCGGCGCACATCGTCGGCAAGCTGGTCAAGCACATCGGCGAGCGGAACGTCCTCTACGGCTCGGACTGCATCTGGTACGGCTCGCCCCAGGATCAGATCCAGGCCTTCCGCAGCTTCCAGATCTCGGGCGCGCTGCAAGAGAAACACGGCTATCCGAAGATGACGCCCAAGCTGAGGGCGCAGATCTTCGGGCTCAACGCCGCCAGGCCCTACGGCATCGATGTGGACGAGGTGCTCAAGCGGGCGCGGTCGGACGAGGTGGAGCGCCGGCGCGCGGACTACCGGGAAAGGCCGGATCCGCATTTCATGACCTTCGGGCCCCGGACCCGGCGGGAGTTCCTGGCCAATCTCAAGGCGCGCGGCGGGACGCCGATTTAGGCGGGCGCGATCGGCGCGAAGACACGCACCGGCCTGTCCCAACCCGCGACCGCATGGGCGCCGAGATCGGCGCACGGAAGGTCGCAGGCCTTTGCCAGATCCTCGGACAGGACGACCGGCGCGCTGAGCGGCCGCGTGAGCTTCTCGATCCGCGCCGCCAGGTTCACCGCCCGGCCCATGACCGTGAAGTCGAGGCGGGTCGGCGAGCCGACGTTGCCATAGACGATCTCGCCGAGGTGCAGACCGATCCCGAAGGCGAACCGGTCACGGTACGCTTGGGCGCGCTCCTGCGCGTTATGGGCCGCCCCGATCGCCGCGCGACAGGCGGTCTGCGGGTCCTCGTCCACTGGGAAGATCGCCAGCACCGCATCCCCGATCAGCTTCAAGACCTCGCCATCCGCTTCGGTGACGGCCGCGTCGACGACTTCGAAATAGCTGTTGGCCAGGGCGACGGCCTCGCTCGCGGGCAGCTCGTTCGCCAGCCGGCTCCAGTCACGCAGATCGCTGAACCAGATCGCCGCCTGCTGGGTCTCCACGTCGCCGCGCTTGATACGCCCCTGCAGCACACGGGCGCCGCTGCGCGGGCCGATATAGGCGGTCGCCACGGTGCGCGCGAGGGTGTGTGCGGACGCGACCTCGAGGATCGGGCTGACGATCACCGCGAGCGCCTCGAACTTGCTCAAATCCGTCTCGGTGAAGCCGCCGGCTCGATCGGTCACCACGACCATGGCCGCGGACTGACCCGTGGTGAAGACCAAGGGCATGGCCAGATAGTCCGTTGCCCCCTGCGCGGCGAGATCGTGCAGCAGCGCATGGTCCGTCGCCCCGAGGCTCGCATCGAGACGGCGTCTGAAGCTCGTGCGGGTACGTCTGACATGGGCCAGCGGGCTGCCGACGTAGCTGGCCTTTCGCTCGAGCCCGTGCGTGGCCACCCGGTCGCGCTCGAGTTCTCCGCTGGCTTGCCAAACCGCCGACCAACCGGCCAGCAGCGGGTGCAGGGTACGCATCGCAAGACGCAGGCGGACGATCGGGGCGCCCGCCTCGTGCATACGGATCCCAAGCTCGCGAGTGAGCTCGTTCGGATCGGTCAGGAATCGGCCCTCGCGAAAGAGCCAGTCCAAAATGGGGGCGGGTGCCCATCCCTCATCCGTTCCCGTCAATACACTCTCGATCAACGGACGACCTCCAAGACTGGTTGCAGCATCCTGTGCATGATCGGCCGTGACGCCGGTCGCGCAAGCCCTCCGGTGCGGGACCTCCCCCGCGGCTATTGCTCGGGTCTCAACCGGCACGGTAGAACCAGGGCCGGATTGAGAACACCCAACATGCGCATCCTGTTCCTGCATATCAACTTCCCGGCTCAGTTTCGGCACCTGGCGACGGCCATCGGGTCCAGCCCGAAGAACCAGGTGGTCTACGGTACGGTCACCGGCCGGGCCAACTTCAAGGGCGTGCGCCGGGTGCATTACAAGCCGCACCGGGAGCCGCGCAAGGAAGTGCACCCCTATGTCCGGCCCTATGAGAAGGCGGTGCTGCACGGCCAGGCCGCCTATCGCATGTGCCGGGCGCTCAAGCAGCGCGGCTTCGTGCCGGATATCGTTTACGGCCATTCCGGCTTCGGCCCGACCATGTATGTGCGGGACGCGTTCCCGGACGCGCGCATCATGTGCTACTTCGAATGGTACTTCCATTCGCGGGGGCAGGGCGCCGGGTTTCGCCCCGACCAGTCCTTCACCGAGGACGACGTTCTGCTGATCCGCGGGCGCAACGCGCCGATCCTCCTGGATCTCGCAATGTGCGACTGGGGTCTGACGCCGACCACGTGGCAGTACCAGCAGTTCCCCGAGCGGTTCCAGGACCGCCTGACCGTCCTGCACGACGGCGTCCCGGTCGACTATTTCGTGCCCAAGCCGGGCGCCAAGCTGATCCTGCCGGAGCTGGACCTCAGCCACGCCGACGAGATTGTCACCTATGTGGCCCGGGGTATGGAGCCGACGCGCGGCTTTCCCGAGATGATCAAGCTGGCGCGCGAGCTGCAGCAGCGCCGGCCGAAGGTGCACGTGGTGATCGTCGGCGAGGACCGAGTGGCCTACGGTGCCAAGCTGCCCGAGGGCGACAGCTGGAAGAAGCGGATGCTGGCCGAGGTCGAGGTCGACGAGACGCGCCTGCACTTCACCGGACCGCTGCCATACGGGCAGTATCTCAAGGTGCTGCAGGCGTCTTCGGCGCATGTCTATCTGACCGTGCCCTTCGTCCTGTCCTGGTCGATGATCGAGGCCATGTGTGCGGGTTGTGTCGTCATCGGCTCGGACACGCCGCCGGTACGGGAAGTCATCGAGGACGGCAAGAACGGGCTGTTGGTCGGCTTCTTCGACATCGAGGGGATCGCCGACCGGGTGGAGGAGGTGCTGGATCACCCCACGCGCATGGCCGAGATCCGCGAGCACGCGCGGCAGACGGTGCTGGAGCGCTACGCGCTGAAGGACCTCTTGCCGAAACACCTCGCCGTGCTCGAGGACGTGGCCAACGGGCGCAGGCCGAAGGCGGGTCCGCAGGATGTCTGAGGAAACAGCGGAACAGTCCCACAAGCTGGTCCTGCACATGGGCTGCGGGCCGGTCCGGGTCAGCCGCGGCAAGAATTTCGATCTCTGGGCGATCGGCCACAAGACGGCGTCGAAGAGCGCCTGAGCCCCGTCCGGCGGCCATCCCGAAACGAACTCCTGTAACGGCACCCCGCTGACGACGGCTGATGTCTGACCGCATTAAACAGAAAATTCTTGTATAATGAGATTTTTTCACATTGACTTGGGATCAAACTGTGCAAATATCTCCATTCATCTTGCGTTAATACTGCAGTTTTTGCATGTAGAATGCGGAAAGCGCGTTAATTGGGATCACTATTCCACAGGACCGACACATGAACCACGCGCCCGCATTTCACAATTTACAGGATTGGAGCCTCGCCAGGCTGCTGGTCTTGGCGCGCAGCACCGCCGAGGCCGCGCGCCGGGCGTCGGCGCGCCTGCACCGCGGGCTGGGACGTTCCACGCCGAATTTCGCTCCGGCGAAGCGGTGGGTCGGATCCGTGGCCCTGGTGGGCGCCGGTCCCGGCGACCCCGAGCTCCTGACCCTGCGCGCCTACCGGCGGATCCAAGCGGCCGAGGTGGTCGTCTATGACCGGCTGGTGGACCCGGACATCCTGGCGCTGGTGCCGTCCGAGGCCGAGACCATCTATGTCGGCAAGGGAAAGGGCTGCCATAGCCGCAGCCAGGCCGAGATCAACGCCCTGATCGCGGCCCGCGCCCGCGCCGGCCGGCGGGTGGTGCGGCTCAAGGGCGGCGATCCGTTCGTCTTCGGCCGGGGCGGGGAGGAGCAGGACTATCTGGCCGCCGAAGGCATCGCGGTCGAGGTGGTGCCGGGCATCACCGCCGCCACCGGCTGCGCCGCGGCCGCCGGCATCCCCCTGACCCACCGGGACCACGCCAACGCGGTGACCTTCCTGACCGGCCACGGCAAGGACGGCGAGCCGGATCTGGACTGGCAGGGGCTGGTGCGCGGACGCCAGACCCTGGTGGTCTACATGGGCCTGTCCGCCGCGGCGCACATCGCGGCGCGGCTGATCGCGCACGGCATGGCGCCGGGCACGCCCGCCGCCGTCATCGAGAACGGCACCCGGCCGGACCAGAGGCTCGCCGTCGGCAGCGTCGCCGATCTGGCCGCGATGGTCGCGGCGGAGGGCCTCATCGGGCCGGCGATCATCATCATCGGGGACGTGGTGCGGGCGGCGGATCAAGCGCGGGACGCCGCGCGGGCCGGCATCGCGGCCGACGCGGCCTGAGGGAGGAGAGCGCAGACATGATCACACAGGTGGTGACCGCCAACCGGCTGGTGGACGGGATCGTGGTGTTTCTCGCGGCCGACGGCGGCTGGTCCGAGCGGTTCGATCTGGCCGCGGTGAGCCGCAGCGAAGAGGCGAGCCGCCGGCTCCTCGGCATTGCCGAGCAGGCGGAGGCCGACCGCGTCGTGGTCGCCCCCTATCTGATCGACGTCCGCGAAGAGGACGGCGCCGTGCGGCCGGTGCGCTTCCGGGAGCACATCCGGGCCTTCGGCCCGCCGGTCCATCCCCAGTTCGCGCGCCCCGGCGCAGGAGCCTGACGCCATGTACCGTTATGACGAATTCGACCGCACCTTCGTCGACCAGCGGGTCGCCCAGTTCCGCGACCAGGTCCGCCGGCGGCTCGAAGGCGAGCTGAGCGAGGACGAGTTCCGGCCGCTCCGGCTGATGAACGGGCTCTATCTCCAGCTGCACGCCTACATGCTGCGGGTCGCCGTGCCCTATGGCACGCTCTCGGCCGCGCAGATGCGCAAGCTGGCCCACATCGCCCGGCGCTATGACCGGGGCTACGGCCATTTCACCACCCGCCAGAACATCCAGTACAACTGGCCCAAGCTCTCCGAGACGCCGGACCTCCTCGACGAGCTGGCCGAAGTCGAGATGCACGCCATCCAGACCAGCGGCAACTGCATCCGCAACGTCACCGCGGACCAGTTCGCCGGCGTCGCCGCCGACGAGATCGAGGACCCGCGGATCTATGCCGAGATCATCCGGCAATGGTCGTCGCTGCACCCGGAGTTCTCGTTCCTGCCGCGCAAGTTCAAGGTCGCGGTGACCGGCGCGACGCGGGACCGGGCCGCGGTCAAGGTGCACGACATCGGCCTGTTCATCCGCCGCAACGCGGCCGGCGAGGTGGGCTTCGAGGTCGTCGTGGGCGGCGGCCAGGGGCGCACGCCGATGATCGCCAAGACGGTGCGCAGCTTCGTCGAGAAGCGCCACCTGCTGTCCTATCTCGAGGCGATCATGCGGGTCTACAACCAGTTCGGCCGGCGCGACAACAAGTTCAAAGCGCGCATCAAGATCCTGGTGCACGAGATTGGTATTGAAGAATTTACCCGGCGTGTGGAAGCCGAGTGGGCCGAGATCAGGGACGGCGTCCTGGACCTGCCCGCGGACGAGGTCGCCCGCATCCACGCCTACTTCGCGCCGCCGGCTTACGAGCCGGAGGGCGAGGCGGCCGCCACGCTCGCCCGCCAGCGTCTGTCCGACCCGGCCTTCAACGCCTGGGTGCGCAGCAACGCGGTCGCGCACAAGCAGCCGGGCTACGCCATCGCCAACATCTCGCTGAAGCCCGAGGGCGGCGTGCCGGGCGACGCCACGGCCGAGCAGATGGACGCGGTCGCCGATCTGGCCGAGCAGTACAGCTTCTCGGAGATCCGCGTCACGCACGAGCAGAACCTGGTGCTGCCCGACGTGCGCCAGGACGCGCTCTACGAGCTCTGGCAGGCGCTCGACGCCCAGGGGCTGGCCACGCCGAACCTCAATTTGGTGACCGACATCATCGCCTGCCCGGGGCTCGACTACTGCTCGCTGGCCAACGCGCGCTCGATCCCGATCGCCCAGCGCCTCTCGCGCCGCTTCGCCGACCTCAAGCGCCAGCACGACATCGGCGAGCTGCGCATCAAGATCTCGGGCTGCATCAACGCCTGCGGCCACCACCATGTGGGCCACATCGGCATCCTGGGCGTCGACCGGAAGGGCGAGGAATACTACCAGATCACCCTCGGCGGCAGCGCCGACGAGGACGCGGCGATCGGCAAGATCATCGGCCCGGCCTTCTCGAGCGCCGAGGTGGTCGACGCGCTCGAAGCCATCGTCGAGACCTATCTGCGGGTCCGGCGGGAGGGAGAACGGTTCATCGACACCTATGGCCGGGTCGGCGCCGAGCCGTTCAAGGAGGTGCTCTATGCCGCTGCTTAAGGACGGCCGACTGGTCGAAGATCCCTGGGTCCCGCTCGCGGACGAGGATCCGGTGCCAAAGGACGGCCCGGTGCTCGTGAGCCTCGCGCGCTGGCAGGCCGAGCGTGAGATTTTGCGGGTGCGCCCGGCACCGGTGGGCGTCCGGCTCGCCAGCGACGATTCCGCCGAGGCCCTCGCCGACGATCTCGCGGACGTCGCGCTGGTGGCGGTGGACTTCCCGGCCTTCGCCGACGGCCGCGGCTATTCCACGGCCCGGCTGCTGCGCGAGCGGTACGGCTTCACCGGCGAGCTGCGCGCGGTCGGCAACATCCTGCGCGACCAGTACCTGTTCCTGGCCCGCTGCGGCTTCGACGCCTTCGAGGTGTCCGACGCCCGCGCGCCCGAGGCCTGGCGCGCCGCCATGGCCGAGTTCCACAACTTCTACCAACCGGCGGCCGACGGGTACGCCTCGATCATCGCCTTGCGCCACCGGCGCGTGGCGGCGGCGGAGTGATCGGAGCCGGCCGATGCTCGACGCCCCGCTAGCCTCCGTCCCGAGCCTGCCGGAGCTGCGGCAGCGCTATGCCGGGCAAGACGGGCTGGCGCTGCTCGAGGGCATGATCAAGCACGAGTTCCCGGGGCGGATCGCGCTGGTCTCCTCCTTCGGCACCGAGGCGGCGGTGCTCCTGGCGCTCGCCGCCGAGGTCGACCCGGCCCTGCCGATCATCTTCCTGGATACCGGCAAACATTTCGGCGAGACGCTCCGCTATCGCGACCAACTGACGCAACAGCTCGGCCTGACCGACGTGCGCTCGGTCGGGCCGGACCCGCTGGGGGTTCGGCGCGAGGACCAAGACGGCATGCTCTGGAGCCGCGACCCGGACGCCTGCTGTTTCCTGCGGAAGGTGCTGCCGCTCCGCCGGGCGCTCGAAGGCTTCGACGCCTGGATCACCGGCCGCAAGCAGTACCAGGGCGGGCTCAGGCGGGACCTGTCGACGCTCGAGGCCGAGGACGGCGGCATCAAGGTCAACCCGCTGGCCAAGTGGACGGCCGACCGCATCGAAACCGAGTTCGCGGCCCGCGGCCTGCCGCGCCATCCGCTCGAGGCGGACGGCTTCCTCTCGATCGGCTGCATGCCCTGCACCGACCGGGTGGCCCCCGGCGAGACACAGGACCGCCGCGCCGGCCGCTGGGCCGGGCGCGACAAGACCGAATGCGGCATCCACGCGCCGCTCGCCGCCGCCAGCGGCGGGCGCTGAGCCGCAGTCCCCGGGCGCCCCACGAGCGGCGCATCCGATCAGCGCCGAAAGGGGCAAGGCCCCCATACTTCGACAAGCTCAACATGAGGGCATCGACTCCGAGCCCTTAATCCTGAGCCTGTCGAAGGACGAAGGGCGAGGGCCGGGCCTCTTCTTGCAGGCGGCGCCTCAAAAACATCCCTGGCTAGCCTGACTGACGCAAACCCGTCTCGGCGGAGGGCTTTGAATCCCTCCCGCCGCCAGCGGGCTACCCCCGTACCACCATATGTGTCCCCAACATACTGATTTTCGCAAGAAAAGATGAACTAGAGGTATACATCGACAATTTTCTTGCGAAAAATGCAAATATTGTTCATAGCCTTTGGAGATCGACGCCGGGCGTCCCGCGCCCGGCGCAGCCAACAGGAGACGCGACATGGCGGACAGGCCGGACGATCCCGAAGGCCCGGGCGGGCGGTTGGGCCGAGACCGGGAGCCATTGGGGCTCGGCACGCCGCGGACCGCGCGGCCGGACCCGATCCAGTACACGGACGCGCGGCCGTCCAGGACGGCGCGTGCCGGCGATCCGCCGCCGGCCGCACCGGAATCGGACCCGCCAGCCATGGACCAGGCCGTGTTCGAGCAGGAGATGGCGCGGCTGGACCGCATGTTCGAGGAGAGCAAGCGGCGCCAGCGGCGGGAGGAGATCCACCGGATCCGCATGGGGTTCGCCAAGGACCGGGCCGCTATGGAGCTGATGGCCCTGATGTACCTCAGGGACGGCTACGACCTGGAGTCGGCGGTCACGATGGCCCGCCGGGTGGTGAAGGGCGACCCATCCGAGGAGGCCGCTCCGGACATCCCGCCGGGCACCACACCGGAGGAGGTCGAGCTCGTCATCCGGCTGGTGAAAGAGTCCTTCGACAAGCGCGCCCGGCAACTGGATGAAGAGAAGGCGGCGCGCGCGAGGGTAACGCAAAACCGTGCCGCCCGGCGCGCCCGGGCCGCGGCCGAACGCAAGGCAGCGAGCGGCCGGACGACTGCCAAGCCCGAAGCGACGGCGGGAAGCGCGAAATCCAGTCTTGGCAGCATCGACGACGGCCTGAGCCCGGTGCCCGACCCCAAGCCGAGACCGTCTCCCGAAGCGCCACCATCGGCCGAACCGCTGCGTGAAGACGCGAAGTCAGGCAAAGACTTCCGGGATCAGGATTTGAGAGTCTTTGAGACCCTCTTCGCAGACGCGACTCTTAGAATCCTCATCAAGGTGGGCAAGGCGCTGAAGGTAGAGCAGGAGAAAGATCAACCGCCTCCGGGTCTCGGTCCGGGCGCGGCCGGAGAAAACGTCTTGCCGGACAGGGATCGAAAGGAACGGCGCAAGCGGAGACGCAGGATCATGAACAGAATCGAAGAAAAGCGAGAGGTGCGTCTGCCTGTGAACATGCTTGGAAGCGAGTCCCTCGACCCCGCCGATGAGCGTCTTGTCGAACTGCCGAAGGCTCTTGAGACCCTGTTTGAGTTCACGCCCGCCGGAACCTTTGCGGATGTGATGGTGAACTTCATCGACGCCAAGAAGGCGCTCGACTCCGGCGATGTGATAGAGGCGGCCACCATTCTTGGCGTCACGGTTGTTGAATCGGCGGCGGACGTGGCCGGGGCCAGATCGGTGCGGGCCTTGATCAAGGCTGTCAAGGATTCGGACAAGGGTGTCGCCAAGCGGATCCTCAACGCCAAGATCACGGAAGGGACCGGCGCCTGGGTGAGCAAACTTGTCGGTGCCGACGATTCCTTTTCGCGCAAGCTCCTCACCAGCGCTCTGGAGCGGGCCTTCGTCAAGGGATACACCCCGCAAGGAGCATTGGCCGCCGCAACGGTTGCCGCAGCGGCCGGGAGCATTCGCAAGACCCTGATTGGCGGCGGGCTCAGGAAGATCGGCGGGGAGACATTCGAGGCCTTGACCGACGCCCGACGCGCCTCCCTGCGCCGTCTCATCTTCAACGAGCTCAGCTCTTCGCTTGCCCAACTGCCGCTTGAATTGAGCGAGAAGCTTCAGAAAGAGATCGTCGAGGACGTGGTCGAAGAACTCTTTAAGGACCTCGGCAGAGCAGAACCGGAATAGGTTATTTCACTCTGGCAGGCAGAGCCGCACATCTTTCGGCCGAACACGAAGAAGAGGCTCTTGCACCGGCTGCCAGTTTGCTGCGCGCTGTTCTGCCGCGTTGACCACGTGCTTCGCAATGCGCTGTTCATTCTTGCGAAACTTCTTGAGGAATTCAACGGCGAACGCGTCGCCACGTTCAGCGGCAATCATCAGATACGTGAAACCCTCTATCGCTTCCTCGAGTTCAATCGGCTCGCGACTCGCCTTCATAATCCCAACTTCCCGCAAAGCTTCGCGGTGCCCTTGCCGAGCGGCCCGCTCCAGCATCTCCATGGCATACTTGGCACGGGGATCAGGCGCGGCTTTAGGATCAGACTTCTTTGTTACGATCTGTCCAAATTCCCACTGCGCATCGCTCATGCCCGCATACGCAGCCAAGACGTAGAGGCAGTCCCCTTTCTTCTTGTTCTTGGGAACTCCCCATCCATCGCTGTAGTGGTACGCGAGGAGGAAGATCGCAAAGGCGTCGCCCTGGCGCGCCGAGCGCGTTAGCCACTTGGCCGCCTTCCTGCCATCCTCGGGAACGCCCTTGCCTTCGAAATACAGCCTGCCGATCCAGAACTGCGCTTTCCGGTTGCCCGCTTGGGCAAGCGGTAGGAATTCCCGATAGGCTGCCTCGAAGTCACCCCGATCAAACGCGGCTTCCCCCGCAGCCAGATCCGCTCTGGCCGGCACGGCCAAGAGGAGAGCCCAAAAAATTACAACTAAAAATTTCATTACATTATTATACTGCTATCTCTTAGATGATGCCAGGATCGCAGCCCGAAGCGTTATCGTTGCTCGACCGTTGGCCGCGGTATGGATGTGGCTAGATCGACCTCAAGCACGACAGTAGGCACCGTAATCCGAGCCCGCCTCAAACCCCCAGATAACGGTGCAGCACGGTGTCGTCGGCGCGCAGCGCGGCCGAGGTGCCGGACCAGACCACCACGCCCTTCTCGATGATGTAGTGCCGGTCGGCGATGCGGGTCAGCGCGTCCACGTTCTTGTCGATCACCAGGATCGACTGGCCCGCCGCCTTGAGGTTGGCGAGGCAGCCCCAGATCTCCTCCCGGATCAGGGGCGCCAGGCCCTCGGTCGCCTCGTCCAGGATCAGGAGCCGCGGGTTGGTCATCAGCGCCCGGCCGACCGCCAGCATCTGCTGCTCGCCGCCCGAGAGCTCGTCCCCCATGCTGGTGCGCCGGGCGGCCAGCCCCGGGAACAGCTCGAAGATCTTGTCGAGCGTCCAGGGATCCGGGTTGTCGAGCCGGTTCGCCGCCGTGGCCACCAGGTTCTCGCGCACCGACAGGTTGGGGAAGACCTGCCGGCCCTCCGGCACCAGTCCCAGGCCGGTCTTGGCCACCTGATAGGAGGGCAGGGCGTGGATGTCGTCGCCGTTCATGGTGATGCGCCCGGCGCGCACCGGCGTGATGCCCATGATCGAGTGCACCGTGGTGGTCTTGCCCATGCCGTTGCGGCCCATCAGCGTGACCACCTCGCCGGCGCCGACCTCCAGGGTCATGCCGAACAGCACCTGGCTCCGGCCGTAGCAGGTCTCGATTCCCTCAACCTCGAGCACGGCTGTCCGCTCCTTCCGGCGTTGGCGCGTCCGGCGCGGCCGCGGTCTCCTCGCCGAGATAGGCCTCCCGCACGTCCGGGTTGGCGCGGATCTCGTCGGGCGCGCCCGAGGCGATGGCGCGGCCGTAGACCAGCACCGTGATCCGGTCCGCCAGGCTGAACACCGCGTCCATGTCGTGCTCGACCAGGAGGATCGAGTGCTCGTCCTTGAGGCCGCGGATGATCTCGACCATCTGGGCGGATTCCTCCGGGCCCATGCCCGCCATGGGCTCGTCCAAGAGCAGCATGCGGGGCTTGGTGGCGAGCGCCATGGCGATCTCGAGCTGCCGGTGCTCGCCGTGGGAGCAGTTCGCCGCGACCACGTCGGCGCGGTGGTCGAGCCCGACCCGCTCGAGCGCGCGCAGGGCCGGCTCGCGCAGCGCCGGGTCCCGGCGGGCGGGCCGCCAGAAGCGGAAGGAATGGCCGTCATGGGCCTGCACCGCGAGCGCGGTGTTGTCCAGGTTGGTCATGTCCAGAAACACGCTGGTGATCTGGAACGAGCGGGCCAGCCCGAGATGGGAGCGGACATGCGACGGCTCGCGCGTGATGTTCCGGCCGTCGAAGATGATCTTGCCGGAATCCGTTTTCAGGGCTCCGGTGAGCTGGGCGATCATGGTGGTCTTGCCGGCGCCGTTCGGGCCGATCACCGCGTGGATCTCGCCCGGCAGGACGTCGAGGAACAGATTGTCCGTGGCCAGGATGCCGCCGAAGCTCTTGTTCAGGCCCTCGACCTTGAGCAACGGCTCAGCCACCGGCCGCCTCCCGCCGTCCCAAGAGCCCGTCGATGCCGCCATGCACGAACAGCACGACCAGAATGAGGAACGGCCCGAAGATGATGTGCCAGTGCTCGGTAAAGCCCGAGAGCGTGTCGGCCAGCAGCAGGAACACCAGCGCGCCGGCAACCGGGCCGAACAAGGTGCCCATGCCGCCGAGCACGACCATGAAGATAAGCTCGCCCGAGCGCGGCCAATACATCATGTCGGGGCTCACGAACTTCTCCAGGTTGGCCTGCAGGATGCCCGCGAGCCCGCAAATCATGCCGGCGATGACGAAGCAGGCTAGGCGATAGCGGTAGGTGGGATGGCCGATGGCGTGCATGCGCGCGTCGTTCGACTTGGAGCCGCGCACCACCATGCCGAAGCGCGAATTCACGACGCGGTGCACCAGGTAGAGGCTGCCGACGAGGCAGAAAAAGATCACGTAGTAGATGACCGTGCGCTCCTCCAGGTCGATCAGCCCGCCGAACTCGCTGCGGAAGTCGATGGTGAGCCCGTCGTCGCTGCCGTATTTCTCGACGCTGATGCTGAGGTAATAGATCATCTGGGCGAAGGCGAGCGTGATCATGATGAAGTAGACGCCGCGGGTGCGCAGGCAGATGGCGCCGAAGACCAGGGCCGCGAGCCCGCTGGCCAGCAGCGCGAGCGGCCACTGGATGAAGCCGTTGGTGACCCCGTGAAAGGCCATGATGCCCACGACATAACCGCCGATGCCGAGATAGCAGGCGTGCCCGAAGCTCACCATGCCGCCATAGCCGAGAATCAGGTTGAGGCTCACCGCCGCGATCGCCCAGATCATGATGCGGGCGAACACGGTGATGTAGAAGGGCTCGTCGAGCGCCGGCGCGAGCACCGGCATGAAGGCGCAGAGCCCCAGGATGACGGTGGCGAAGATCCCGCGCGGGGTGCGGAGGGATGCGAGCTCGCCCATCTAGCCGGTCTTCGCCGGGAACAGGCCCTGCGGGCGGAAGGTCAGCACCGCCGCCATGAGCACGTAGATCAGCATCGACGACAGCGCCGGGCCGGCCGCCTCGGCCGCGTTGGCGGGCAGGAACAACAGCAGGAACACGTCCAGGAAGGACCGGCCCATGGTGTCGATCACACCGGCGATGATCGCGCCGATGAAGGCCCCGCGGATCGAGCCGATGCCGCCGATCACGATCACGACGAAGGCCAGGATCAGCACCGATTCGCCCATGCCGCTGCTGGCCGAGAGGATCGGCGCCATCATCATGCCGCCGAGGCCGGCCAAGAGCGCGCCGAGCCCGAAGACCAGGGTGTAGAGCCGCTTCACGTCGATGCCCAGCGCGCCGAGCATGCGCCGGTTCGAGGCCCCGGCCCGGATCAGCATGCCCATGCGGGTGCGGCCGACGAGGAAGTAGAGCGCCACCGCGACCGCGAGCCCGACCAGGATGATGAGCAGGCGGTAGATCGGGTACTCGATGCCGAACAGCAGGTTGACGCTGCCCAACAGGTAGGTCGGCACCGGCATCGAGAGGCCCTCGAGCGGCCAGACCAGCAGCACGATCTCGTTGAAGATCAGGATCAGCCCGAAGGTCGCGAGCACCTGATCCAGGTGGTTACGGGTATAGAGCGTTCTGAGCGTCACCACCTCGACCAGGATGCCGAGCAGGAAGGTGGCCGGCACCGCCAAGACGATGGCGAACAGGAAGGAATCGGTCCAGTCGTAGAACTGGGCGCAAAAGAAGGCGCCCATCATGTAGAGGGACCCGTGCGCCAGATTCACCAGGTCCATGATCCCGAACACGAGCGTCAAGCCGGCGGCCAGCAGGAACAGCAGGATTCCCAGCTGGAAGCCGTTGAGGAACTGCTCGGTGAAGAAAACCCAACTCATGGCTGCTCGGGCGCCCGTCTCCGTGACTGCATACTATAGCGCCGAATAGCGAAGCGGGGGCGACTGGCGCCCCCGCTCTCACTTCGAACGCCGCAGCGCTACATCTTGCAGTCTTTGGCGTAGACGTCCTGATGGTCCTTGAGCACCACCTCACCGGCCGACGTGGTCCAGTTGCCGTCGGCATCGGCCACCACTTTCCGCGACCAGAAATCCTGCACCGGGAAGTGGTTAGCGCCCATCTTGAACTTGCCGCGGACCGACTTGAACTGGGTGTCCTGCATCCGGGCGCGCAGTCCGTCGATGTTGCTCATGTCGCCGTTCACGGCCTCGACCGCGTCCTTGATGAAGAAGATCGTGTCATAGGCCTGCGAGCCATAGAAGGACGGGTACTTGCCGTGCTTCTTCTTGAAGTCGGCCACGAAGCGCTTGTTCTGCTCGTTGTCCAGATCCGGCACCCACTGCTGGGTCATGACCGTGCCCATCACGCCGTTCATATTGGCCTTCTGGAAGAGCGGCAGGCTGATGGAGTCGAGCGTGTAGACGGAGTAGAGCGGGATCTTCCCGTTCAGGCCGGCCAGCGTGAACTCCTTGACGAAGGCGGGGCCGTGCCCGCCGGGATAGAACACGAAGACGCCCTCGGGATTGGCCGCCTTGACCTTGGTGAGCTCGGCCGCCCATTCCTTCTGGGCCGGCCACTTGGTCATGTCCTTGCCGACCACCTTGCCCTTGAAGGTGCGCTCGACGCCCGAGACCATGTTCTTACCGGCCGCGTAGTTGGGCGCGATGATGTAGAGCGACTTGACCCCCTGGCGGTTCAACAGCTCGCCCAGCGCCATGGGCGTCTGATCGTTCTGCCAGGAGATATTGAAGAAGTTCTTGTGGCAGCCCTTGCCGGCGAGCTGGGACGGGCCGGCGTTGGAGCTGATCATGATCTTGCCCGCGTCCCGGGCGACCGGCCAGGACGCCAGCAGCACGTTGGACCAGATGTATCCGGCGATGATGTCGACCTTGTCCCGCTGCAACAGGCGTTCGGTCTCCTGCTTGCCGTCCTGCGGGTTGAACTTGTCGTCGCCGTAGACGACCTCGACATCCTTGCCGGCCATCTTGCGGCCGATATGGTCGAGCGCCAACTCGACCGAGTTCTGCATGTCCTTGCCGATGACCACGGGACCCTTGGACAGGGTCGTCACGAAGCCGATTTTGATTTTCTCCGCCGCCAACGCCGGGCCGGCCATCATGGCCGCCGCAGTCGCCAGCAGGATAATCTTGGATTTCATAGAGGATCCTCCCTGTAAACGAACGCAACGTTGAAGCGGGATTTGTGCCACTTGACCATGCTGTCACCAGCGTCCTTAACCCATTGATCCCGCTCGAATCGGAGCCGAGTGCGCCCGGCTGCACGGTCCCCAAACGCGTGCCGCCGCGCGTCCATCAGCATGCAATATACTGCATATCAGTTGGCATGAGTAGCGATAAATTGCCTGTGTGGTGTCGGGGCTCGAACCGCCGGATTTGGTCACGTGAAAGCTTTGAATGTGATGACCGTGAAGGTGTCCTTGATGTGGGGCAGGGTCTGGATTCGCTCGGTCACGAAGTGGCCAATGTCGACGCTGTCATCCAGATAGCACTTCATGAGCAGGTCGTACTGGCCGGAGATCGAATGAACCTCGGAGACCTGTTCCACGTTCATGACGGCCTCATCGGCCACGTCATACGCCTTGCCGAGGTCGCACTTGACCATGATGAAGATGGTTTGCATGAGGCCCAATCCCGAGATCGGTCCGCCGCGGCGGATGGAGCGCCATATTTGCGCAGGTCTGTTGGCCTGTAAAGCGCCCCGTCCGGTCTTGGATTTCTGGCCGCGCCGGCCCGCCTGTCCTGTCTATTCGAAGTCCGGCTCGGCCGTGCTCAAGACCCCCGTCGTCTCGACAGTCAGGTCGAGGAACTCTCGGTTCAGGTTGGGGTTCTCGGGCTCGTTGCTGCGACTCGATCCAGGTATCGGCGGTCCGCCCCGACCGCTTGCCGGCTCGATATCCAGCAGGCCGCCATCGGGTCTCAGACCGGGGTCCTCAAAGGGCAGTTCTGTCCCCATCGCCAACGCGAAGCCTGGCGTCACGCCGGCCGACTGTCCGGCCAGCACCATCACTCGGCGCGCGCCGCCGCAGCGGGCCGCAAAGCTCATCTGCGTGCCGAGGATGCTGCAGGCGGTCAAGCTGACCTGGCCCTGGTTGACCTGGATGACGGTCCCCAGATCCTGGAGTTGCGCCACGATCACGTCGCTGCCCCGGATGCCGATGGTCGCGGTCGGCGTCTGAATGTCGACCTTCTTGACCTGGTCGGTGATGACGCGACTCATGCCCGAGACGAAGGTAAAGCTCAATTCGCTGGCCGACTTGCCGCTGGGGTCAAAGACGTATCGGTTGATCAGAAGCTCGGCATTGGCGCCGAGGCGAAGCTCGGTCCCGTCCACGAAGCGGACGTGCAGCGCCGCATCGGACGGAGTTCGCACCCACTGGTCCAGGATGATCGTGTCGTCGATGAACAGGTCTTCCCAGTTGGAGGCTTGCTCCAAACGCTCGAAGGCTTTCTCTTTGATCAGCCAGACCTTGCCCACTGACCGTTTGGTCGCCGCCGTTGCGCCGCCAGCGGCCAGCGCGAGACCCACGACGAGCGCGACCACAGCCTTCCTGGCTTGCCCATGGAACATCTAATACCGCTCCCCGGATGCTCCCCTAATGGAAGCTAGCATCAAGGAAAGTGTGGTAAAGGTCAATTCAAAAGTTGGCGCGATCGTTAGTTGAAAATCTCACCTGAAATAACTGAAACATTTGGATATCTACTTTGGTTAACAAGGGCCTGGCGTGAGGTGTGAACAGGCCACTCCAAACAGTATTTGCACATACATAAAAACCGGCCATTTCGGCCCGGAGAAATCCTGCAGAGGTGGTTGCGGGGGCGTGGCGCGGCTTTCGCCGATTTGTCAAAGAGATCCTGTATTTGCCGGACACGCCGGGCCCGAGATTCGCCCTTGGTGGCGGACGACCGACTGGCCACCCAGGCGGGATCGGCAATGGCTCGGCCCGGTCGCGTTGCCGGAAAGCCGGGGTCAGTTGCCCTTGGCGCCCAACGGTCGGGTCAGGAAGTTCGGCACCGCGTCGCCGAAGGCGGCGTGCTTGTCCGAGGTCCGGCGCGGCTTATCGCGCTTGCTCTTCTTGTCCTTCGAGCCCGGCTTGGCGGTTTGAGCGCCGGTTTCGGCCTTGGCCGGCTCGGGCTTTTCGGAGGCGCGGCGCCGGCGGCCGCCCTGTCGCTCCGTGTCACGGATCTTTCCGCGCGACTCGCGGCCTTTCGGTCGCTGGCGGCCCCGTCGCCGCCTGCCGCCGTCGCTTTCCAACTCCCCGGCGTCGAAACCGGGCACGTCGATCCGATCAATCTTGCGGCCGATGAGTCTGCTGATCGCGGCGACGAACTTGCCGTCTTCCGGCCCGGCCAGGGTGAAGGCGCGCCCGCGGCGGCCGGCGCGACCCGTGCGGCCGACCCGATGGACGTAGTCCTCGGCGTTCGCTGGCACATCGAAATTGAAGACGTGGGACAGGTCGCTGATATCCAGCCCTCTGGCCGCCACGTCGCTGCACACCAGGAGGGAGATCTGTCCGTCGCGAAACGCGTCCAGTGTCTCGGTCCGAACGGCCTGGACCATGTCGCCATGGAGACCCGCGACGTTGAAGTCATACCTTTTGAGCGAGCGGGCCAGGATGTCCACGTCGCGCTTGCGATTGCAGAAAATGAGCGCGTTGCGCACCGGTTCGCTGGCCAAGAGGGCGCGCAAAGCCGCTCGCTTCTCCTTCGGGTCGCCAGAGACGACGGCCAGGAAATCATCCACGGTCTCGGCGGTGGTCGCCGGCGGTGCGACGCGGATTTCCTTCGGGTTGATGAGGAAATCATCCGCCAGGCGCCGGATTTCGGGCGGGAAGGTGGCGGAGAAGAACAAGGTCTGGCGAATCTTTGGCAGCAGCTTGACGATCCGTTCGATGTCGGGAATGAAGCCCATGTCGAGCATCCGGTCCGACTCGTCGATGACCAGGATCTTCACATCCGTCAGCAGAATGTTGCCGCGCTCGAACAGATCCAGCAGGCGGCCGGGGGTGGCGATCAGGACGTCGACGCCACGGTCCAGCACCTGCTGTTGATCGGCGATCGCCTCGCCGCCGATGAGCAGCGCCTTGGAGAGCTTGTTGTACTTGCCATAGGTCTCGAAGTTCTCGGCCACCTGGGTGGCAAGCTCCCGGGTCGGCTCGAGGATCAGGGACCGCGGCATGCGGGCGCGCGCCCGTCCCGCGGCCAGGATATCGATCATTGGCAAGGTGAAGCTGGCTGTCTTGCCGGTGCCCGTCTGGGCGAGGCCCAGAACGTCGCGCCCCATAAGGACGACCGGAATTGCCTGATCTTGAATTGGGGTAGGTTCCGTGTATCCGGCGTCAGCGACGGCCCGCAGGACGTCTTCGCTGAGACCGAGGTCTGTGAATGGCATATTGGCTGATTATCTCTTCTTGCTGCAAATAGAGCCGCTCTCACAGCGGCTCAGTATCACTCTAGACCAACTTGATCGTATATTTGGTGACGAATCACAAGAATTCCAACACCATCGTCAAACGGGCGCTTTTCCCGCGAGAAATCCGAGGTGCGGACGGCGGTCCGAGCGCACGATCCCGGCGAAATCAAGGGAATCAGGGAGCCAGCAGCAATTGACAGACATCCCCCCTGGGCCGGGGCGAAGCGCTCCCGCCCCAACCAGGCATGCGCGGCCGGCGCTCGTTCTCCTGCCCGGACTGTTGTGTGACGCGGCCCTGTGGCGGGCTCAGTCCGAAGGTCTGGCCGATGCCGCCGAGATTCGCGTGGCCGATCTCACCACCCAGGAGTCGATGGCGGCCATGGCGGAGACAGCGCTGTCGCTGGTGCCGGGCCGCTTCTGCCTGGCCGGCCTGTCGATGGGCGGCTATGTCGCGCTCGAGGTCATGCGGCGGGCGCCGGACCGGGTCGCGAAGCTTGCCCTATTGGCCACTTCAGCGCGGGCCGACAGCGACGCGCAGTTGCGCCGTCGCCGCGACCTCGTCGCGCTGGCCGAGAAGGGCAATTTCAAGGGTGTTACGCCGCGGCTCCTGCCGCTGTTTCTGCATCCCGACCGCCTCGCGGATGCAAGCCTGGTCGGAGAGGTCAGCGCGATGGCAAAGCGGGTCGGCCCGGACGCCTTCCTGCGCCAGCAAAAGGCGATCATGGACCGGCCGGACAGCCGGCCGGGTCTGGCCAGGATCGGCTGCCCCACCCTGGTCCTGTGCGGGCGGCAGGACGGCCTGACCCCGCTGGCCTGGAGCGAAGAGATCGCGACCGGCATCCCCGGCGCCTGCCTGGAAGCGATCGAAGATTGCGGCCACCTCGCGACCATGGAAAGGCCGGACCAGGTGAACGCGGCGCTCAGGGCCTGGCTGGCCGCGTAGTCGGTTCCGCGAGACCGGGCTGCCTTTCCGTCAGGGCGTGGCCGGCACCATGTGCACCGTGCTTTGCGGGAAGGGGATCGACAGGCCTTCGCGGTCGAACCGTTCCTTGAGCGCCTTGGTCAGGTCGAACTTGAGCGGCCAGTAGTTCTCCGCCAGGCACCAGACCCGGACGACGAGGTTGACCGAGCTGTCGGCAAGCTCGCCGATCACGACCAAGGCATCCGGCTCCGCGAGCACGCGATCGTCGGCGCCGATGACCGCCCGGACCGCTTCGATCGCCTTGTCCATGTCATCGCCGTAGTCGATGCCGATCATCAGGTCCACGCGCCGGGTCTCATGGAAGCTGTAGTTCTTGACCGCCGCACCCCAGATCTGGCCGTTGGGCACCAGAATCTGCACGTTGTCGGGCGTCGCAAGTTCGGTCGTGAACAGGTTCAGGGCCTTGACCGAGCCGGCGACGCCGCCCGCCTCGACATAGTCGCCCACCCGGAACGGCCGAAAGACCAGCAACATCACGCCGGCCGCCACATTGCTGAGCGTGCCCTGTAACGCGAGGCCGATGGCCAGGCCGATCGTGCCCAGAACCGCGATCAGGCTTGCGGTCTGGACGCCGAACTGGGACAGCACCGCCAGCACCGTGATGGCCAGGATGAGATAGCGCGCGAGGCTCGAGAGAAAGCTCTGCAAGGTCTGGTCGACCCGCCCCGTACGGGCGAGCGCGCGGCCGAGCCAGCGGCGGGTCCAGCCGGCGACCCAGATGCCGATGATCAGGATGACGATGGCCCCGACCACGTCGAGCCCATAGGTGGCGAGCAGGGTGACGATCTCCTCGGCCACCTGCGAAACCTGGTCTTCCATGGTGCCTGCCCCTTTCCGTTATTGTTTTGCCCGGTTGTAGATATCCGGGATGCTTCGGCGGAGGCAACGGCGCGGTTGCTCAGGGGCGGTCATCGCGCCGAACAGGGCGCTGTGCGACGGGTGTTTTGCCCAGCGCCTCAGGCCGGCTTGCGCGCGGCTGGTTTCGGCAGCTTCGGAATCAGCCGCGCCAAAGCCATGCCGGCCACCATCGCCGCCAGGAACACCATCGTCGCGGGCAGGCCGTACGCGAGCCCGGCGACGGCCGGTCCGGGACAGAGCCCGACCAGACCCCAGCCGACCCCGAACAGCGCCGATCCGAGCAGGAGACGGGCGTCGAGCGCGGTTGCGGTCGGCAGCTCGAAGCGGCCGGCAAGGACCGGCCGTTCGGGCCGCAGGCGCTTACGGAAGGCCACCAACGTGACGGCGAGCGCGCCGCCCATCACCAGGGCGAGGCTCGGGTCCCAGGACCCGGCGAGATCGAGAAAGCCCAACACCTTGGCGGGATCGACCATCTGCGAGACGCCCAGGCCGAGGCCGAAGATCACGCCGGCGGAGAGTGCGACGACGAGCCGCATCATGGGATCTGCTCAGCCTCCGAAGACATGCCGGACAACGAAGACGGTGACGAAGGCGCTCGCCATGAAGACCGCGGTCGCGGTGATCGAGCGCTTGGACAGCCGAGCGATGCCGCACACGCCATGGCCGCTGGTGCAGCCGCCGCCGAGGCGTGTTCCGAACCCGACCAGCAGGCCGCCCGCGATTAGGGTCGGCAGCGAACCGGTGAGCGCAATCGCCTGGGGCTCGGGTCCGACCAGGCGCCACAAGGCCGCACCCAGAGCCAGCCCGGCGAGGAACAGGAGCCGCCAGGCGACGTCGCCGCGGGCCGGGCTCAGGAGGCCGCCGGCGATTCCGCTGATGCCGGCGATGCGGCCGTTCAGCAACAAGAGCATCGAAGCCGCCACACCGATCAACAGGCCGCCGATCAGGGCCGAGACGGGCGTGAAGTTCTCCATGCCGATAGCGTTAGACGGTTCGCGCCCGGTAGACAAGCGTGGGCGGACCGGCCCAGTCGCGGACCGGCGGGACAGATCGGAGGCTGGCGCTTGGCATGGCGTTGCCGATCAAACGTCCAGCTTCTCGACGAACTTGGCGTTTTCCTGGATGTAGCGGAAGCGCAGTTCCGGCTTCTTGCCCATCAGGCTGTCGACCAGGCGGGCGGTGTCTCTTGCGTCGTCCACGTCCTCCGGGTTCCCTTCGTCGGGAATGACCACGCGCAAGAGCGTCCGGGTCGCCGGATCCATCGTCGTCTCCCGGAGCTGGGCCGGCGGCATTTCGCCGAGACCCTTGAAGCGGCTGATCTCGATCTTGCCCCGACCAGTGAAGACGTCCTTCAAGAGCGCGTCCTTGTGGTGGTCGTCCCGCGCGTAGGCCACGTTCGCCCCCTGGCTCAGGCGATAGAGCGGCGGCATCGCCAAGTACAAATGGCCGTTCTCGATCAGCCCGGTCATCTCCCGATAGAAGAAGGTCAGCAGCAGGGACGCGATATGGGCGCCGTCCACGTCCGCGTCGGTCATGATGATGACCCGGTCGTAGCGCAGCCGGTCGTCCCGGTAGTCCGGCCCGGTGCCGCAGCCCAGCGCCTGGATGAGATCGTGCAGCTCCTGGTTCGCGCGCAGCTTGTCAGCCGAGGCGCTGGCCACGTTCAGGATCTTGCCGCGCAGCGGCAGCACCGCCTGGGTGTCGCGGCGGCGCGCCTGCTTGGCCGAGCCGCCGGCGGAATCCCCTTCGACCAGGAAGATCTCGGTGCCGTCCGCGGCGTTCTTGGCGCAATCGGCCAGCTTGCCCGGCAGGCGCAGCTTGCGGGTGGCGGACTTGCGCGCCATCTCCCGCTCTTGGCGCCGGCGCTGGCGTTCCTCGGCGCGCTCCGCGACCCGATCCAACAGCGCCTTCGATCCCTTGGGATCGCCCGACAGCCAATGGTCGAAGTGGTCGCGGATGGCGTTCTCGACCGCCTTCTGGGCCGAGGGCATGCCCAGCCGTTCCTTGGTCTGACCCTGGAATTCGGGCTCGCGAATGAACAGCGACAGCAGGATGCAGGCGCCATCGGTGACGTCCTCGGTGGTGATCTGACCGGCCCGCTTGGTACCGACCAGCTCGCCATAGGCGCGCAGGCCGCGCGCCAGCGCCGTGCGCAGGCCGGCCTCGTGGCTGCCGCCCTGCGGCGTCGGCACCGTGTTGACATAGGAGCCAAGGAAGCCGTTCTCGTCGCCGGGCCAGCAGACCGCCCACTCGACCCGGCCTTCGCCGTTGATCTCGCTCGCCCCGGCGAACGGCTCGGGCGTGTAGCAGGGCCGGTCGCCGACCGACGCCGCGAGATAGTCCTGCAGCCCGCCCGGAAAATGCAAGGTCTCCTTGGCCGGCACCTCCGATCCCTCGGCCAGCAGCGACTTGTCGCAGGCCCAGCGGATCTCCACGTCCCGGATCAGATAGGCCTTCGAGCGCACCATGCGGTAGAGCCGGTCGGGTTTGAACGCCGCCGACTTGCCAAAGATCTCCGGGTCCGGGTGGAAGGTGATGGTCGTGCCGCGCCGGTTCTGTACCGTGCCCGCTTTCTTGAGCTTGGTCTTGGCCATGCCGCGGCTGTAGTCCTGGCGCCAGAGCTGGCGGTCGCGCGCCACCTCGACCGACATCCGGTCCGAGAGCGCGTTGACCACCGAGATCCCAACGCCGTGCAGACCGCCCGAGATCTTGTAGGCGCTGCCACCGAACTTTCCGCCTGAGTGCAGCGTGGTCATGATGACTTCGAGGGCGGACTTGTCCTTGATCTTGGGATGGCGGTCGACCGGGATGCCGCGGCCGTTGTCGCGCACGGTGACGCCGCCGTCCGCTGCCAGCTCGAACTCGACCCAGTTGGCGTGGCCGGCCACGACCTCGTCCATGGCGTTGTCCAGCACCTCGGCCGCGAGATGATGCAGCGCGCGCTCGTCGGTCCCGCCGACATACATGCCGGGCCGCCGCCGGACCGGCTCCAGCCCCTCGAGCACCTCGATGTCCTTGGCCGTGTAGGCGGCGGACGCCGCTTCGCCGCCGCCGGGGTCCCGAGCTTCGGCCTTGCCGCGCGCGCTTTTGGCGGTCTTGCGCTTGCGTCCGGATTTCGGCCCGTCGTCGAACAGGTCTCTCACGGCCGACATGCACGGATCTCCTTGCTCACAGGGGGTCGCACGCCCAGCTCCCGGATCGAGCCCGAAAGACGCCTAAGACCTACCCGCGATTCGCCAAATAGGGTAGGGGCTTCGCGCTGTCAACGCGACATCTGGGGCAGGTCTTCCGGCGGCGCTCGATGGCCCTGATCTCCCGGCCGGCGCCCGCGGCCGCGCAATCGCCTTGCCGTCGTCCGCCCACGGTGTATATCCAGGCCAGGCGCGGCACAGAGACAGGAGACCTGGGCGTGAATATGACGATCCGCAGAACGGCGATCACATTGGCGGGCTTGGCCCTGTTCTTGAGCGCGGCAGGCGTGCTCCGTGCCGAAGGTCTCGAGGTGGTGGCGCGCTTCGAGCCGGCCAATCCGCCGGGCAATATCGCGGTGACCCCTGACGGGCGTCTGATCATGAGCCTGCACCCGTTCTACGTCCCCGCGCATCGGGTCGTCGAGGTGCTCAAGGACGGCACGACCAAGCCGTTTCCGAATGCGGTCTGGAGCGGCAAGCCGGGGGCCAACGGCGTCGGATTGAACGGCGTTTTGGGCCTGCGCTCGGACGGGCGCGGCATCGTCTGGATGCTGGATACGGCCGGCGAGGGGCAGTCGGGTAAGCTGGTTGCCTGGGACACGCGCAGCGATCGGCTGCACCGGGTGATCTATCTGCCGCCGCCCGCGACCCTGCCCGAGAGCTTCCTCAATGATCTCGCGGTCGACTTGGTCAACAACGCCATCTATATCGCCGACACCGCGCCGGGCAAGAAGGGTGCCTTGATCGTGGTCGACCTGACGACGGGCTTGGCCGTGCGCCGCTTGCAGGGCCACGTCTCGGTGGTGCCCGAGGATATCCCCATGGTGATCGACGGCCGAACCGTCACGTTGGGCGGTGAGGAGGCGCGGATCTCGGTCGACTCGATCACCGTCGACCCGTCGAACCAGTGGGTCTATTTCGGACCGATGAGCGGGACCTCGCTGTACCGCATAAGGACGGCAGACCTCCTGAACCTGTCGCTCAGCGATACGCAACTCGGCAACCGGGTGGAGCGATACGGTGACAAGCCGATCAGCGACGGCATCACCGCGGACGGAGCGGGCAATATCTACATCACCGACATCACCAACAATGCGATCGGGGTGACCGGTGCGGACGGCAGGTACCAGATTCTCTATCAACATCCCGAGCGTCTGAGTTGGCCCGACGGGATGGCTTTCGATGCCTTTCATCGAATCTACGTCACCGTCAACCAGCTGCACCGGTCGGCCCCTCTGAACCGCGGCAAGGACATCTCGAAACCGCCCTTCCACCTGGTGCGTTTTCCCGCCCTGGCGCCGGGCTCCGTCGGCCGCTAATAGATCCACGGTTCCTAACAACGGAGGCTCCCTTGGACACAGATACGCGCGCGCCGCGCGGCGAGCTCTCTATCCGAACGCTGGCCATGCCGGCGGACACCAACCCGGCCGGAGACATCTTCGGCGGCTGGCTGTTGTCGCAGATGGACATCGCCGGCGGCCTGGTTGCGAGCGGGCGGGCCGGCGGCCGGACCGCCACCATCGCGGTCGAGGCGATGAAGTTCCACCTGCCGGTCTTCGTCGGCGACGTGCTCTGCTGTTATGGCGAGATCATCAAGCTGGGCACCACTTCGATTGGGGTGCGCGTTGAAGCCTGGGTGTTGCGCCGAAACTCGGGCGATCGGGTCTTGGTGACCGAGGGCGTCTTCACTTATGTCGCGATCGATGAGAATCGCCGGCCGCGTCCGGTCGAGGCGGTGGCGTAGCGATCCGCATCTGCCCTCAACGCAGCAACCCCGCCCATGGTGCCGGCGGGGTTGCGTATGGATGGCTCAATGCTCATCGCCCGGTCCAAAACCGGGCCTCATGTCTTAGCTTCGACGATAAAACGTCAAATTGTCGATCATGAGTGCAAACTGTCGGGCGGTGTCATCTTTTTAACCTCCCGTCTACTGATCAAACGCTAGCACAATTCGCGCTTTCGATCCAGCCACGCACCATACTGGTGCGGTCTTTTGCCGCGCCCTGTTGCGTCCAAGTCGCAGTGTTCTTGCGGGCGACGGTTTCGTTTGTCTGCTCCGCGGCACTTGTCATGCGGCTTGGCGCGACCCATAACGGGGTTCGATTGGGGACCTGCCAGGAGAATCAAACGACCATGCCCAGTCGACGGACTCTGTTTGCTGCCTTCGCCGCGGCGGGCCTCGCGATCGTGCTCGGCGCGCCCGTCTTGGCCGGCGACCGGTTCATCACGGTCGCCTCAACGACCTCGACCGTGAACTCCGGGCTGTTCGACGCCGTTCTGCCGGTCTTCGAAGCCAAGACCGGCATTCAGGTCCGCGTTCTGGCGCAGGGCACAGGGCAGGCAGTCCGCACCGCACGCAACGGCGATGCGGACGTGCTGTTCGTGCATCACAAAGCCTCGGAGGAGAGGTTCGTGGCTGACGGCTTCGGAGTGAAGCGCCACGCCGTCATGTACAACGACTTCGTGATCGTCGGACCGCAGGCCGACCCGGCCGACATCCGCGGAGCCAAGGATGTCGCGGCGGCGCTCTCCAAGATCGCCCGCGCCGAAGCGGTTTTCACCTCCCGCGGCGACGACAGCGGCACGCACAAGAAGGAACGCGCCCTCTGGCGGAACGCTGGCTTCGACCCGACCGAGGCGAGCGGAAAGTGGTATCGGGAGACCGGCTCGGGCATGGGCGCGACCCTGAACACGGCGAGCGCCATGGACGCTTATGCGCTGACCGACCGGGGGACCTGGCTCAAGTTCGGGAACAAGGGATCCCTCGAGATCCTGGTCGAGGGCGACGCCCGTCTGTTCAACCCGTACGGCGTCATCCTGGTCAGTCCGCAGCGGCATTCGCACGTGAAGGCGAAGGATGGGCAGGCCTTCATCGACTGGCTGATCTCACCGGAGGGACAGGCCGCAATCGCCGCTTACAGGATCAAGGGACAGCAGGCCTTCTTCCCGAACGCGGCCGATCAGCGTTCGTGAGCCGCATGCGGGCTTGGGACTGAGCGGGTCGGGAGTACCGAGAAAAGAAAGGGCCGCCCCGGAGGGCGGCCCGACGCAGTTCGTGACGATGGGCGCCTAGGTCAGACGCTGTAGTACATGGCGAACTCGACCGGATGGGGAGTGTGCTCCATGTTGTGCACCTCCTCCATCTTGAGCTCGATGTAGCCGTCGATCAGATCGTCGGTGAACACGTCGCCCTTCTTGAGGAAGGCGCGATCCGCGTCCAGGCATTCGAGCGCCTGGCGCAGCGAGCCGCACACGGTGGGCACGCCCTCGAGCTCTTCCGGCGGCAGGTCGTAGAGGTCCTTGTCCATCGGGTCGCCCGGATGGATCTTGTTCTCGATGCCGTCCAGCCCGGCCATCAGCATGGACGAGAAGGTCAGGTAGGGGTTGCCCGCCGGGTCCGGGAAGCGGATCTCGACGCGCTTGCCCTTGGGGCTCGAGACGTGCGGGATGCGGCAGGCGGCCGAGCGGTTGCGCGCCGAGTAGGCCAGCAGCACCGGCGCCTCGAAGCCCGGGATCAGCCGCTTGTAGCTGTTGGTGGTCGAGTTGGAGAAGGCGTTGATCGCCTTGGCGTGCTTGATGATTCCGCCGATGTAGTGCAGCGCGGTCTCCGACAGGTCGGCATAGCCCGAGCCCGCGAACAGCGGCTGCTCGTCCTTCCAGATGGACTGGTGGGTGTGCATGCCCGAGCCGTTGTCCTCGAGCACCGGCTTGGGCATGAAGGTGGCGGTCTTGCCGTAGTCGTGCGCGACCATGGCGACCACCCATTTGTAGACCTGCATGGCGTCCGCCTGGCGCAGCAGGGTGGTGAACTTCAGACCCAGCTCGTGCTGCGACGGCGCCACCTCGTGATGGTGCTTCTCCATCTCGAGACCCATCTTGGTCATCTCGGTGACCATGGCCGCGCGAAGGTCCGAGCCGCTGTCGACCGGTGGGACCGGGAAGTAGCCGCCCTTGACCGAGGGCCGGTGGCCGATGTTGCCGCCTTCCAGCTCGGCGCCGCTGACCGTCGGGCTCTCGGCCGAGTAAAGCTCGTAGAAGGTGCGGTCCATCGAGACCTGGAACTTCACGTCGTCGAACACGAAGAACTCGGCCTCGGGGCCGAAGAACGCCTGGTCGCCGATACCGCTCGCCTTGAGATAGGCCTCCGCCTTCTCGGCCGTGGCCCGCGGGCAGCGCACATAGGGCTGGCCGGTCGAGGGCTCGTGCACGGTGCAGAACAGAATCAAGGACGGCTGGGCCGAGAACGGATCCATCACCGCGCTCTCCGCGTCCGGGATCAGCGCCATGTCGGATTCGTGAATGCCCTTCCAACCGGCGATCGACGAGCCGTCGAACATGATGCCGTCGGTGAACGTGTCTTCCGAGATGGTCGACACATGCTGCGCGGTGTGCTGCCACTTGCCGCGCGGGTCGGTGAAGCGGAAATCGACGTACTGGACGTCGTTCTCCTTGATCATCTCCAGAACTCTTTGTGCAGACATCGCTTTAATTCCCTGTCTTAAGTTGCTGCATTGACATAAAAAATAGCGAGCCGCCACCGGGCATCCCACCGGAGCGGGGCGCCTTTCGGGCGGATCGGATCAGGGGGCCCGCCCGGATCCGGGCGTGGCACCGCCAAGGAGTTTCGCGGAGCCAAATCGCGCCGCGCCGCTCCCGTCTCATGGTTTCCGTGTGCCCTCCCTCTCGACTGTCTCCCGCCGCCCGACCGCTCGGTCAAATGGCGTCCGGGCCCCGTTCGCCGGTGCGGATGCGGATGGCCTCCTCGACCGGCGTAATGAAGATCTTGCCGTCGCCGATGCGGCCCGTCTTGGCGGCGTTCTGGATCGCCTCGATGGCCCGGTCCACCAGGTTGTCTTCGAGCACCAGCTCGATCTTCACCTTGGGCAAGAAGTCGACGACATACTCCGCGCCCCGGTAGAGTTCCGTGTGCCCCTTCTGGCGGCCGAACCCCTTGGCCTCGGTCACCGTGATGCCCTTCAAGCCGATCTCGTGCAACGCCTCCTTCACCTCGTCCAGCTTGAACGGCTTGATAACAGCCTCGATCTTTTTCATCTCCGTCCTCGCTTGCTCCGAACGCAGTCCAGCTTTGCACCCGCAGGCCCTAGGGCAGCGTGCGGTTCATTCGGCAGGGGCCCTCCGCCCCGATCGCCAAGCACGCGCCGTGCCAAGTCCTGTGGGCGGCCAAAGCGCGTGTCTTCCGGCGCTCTTCCGGGACCATAACCGTAGTGGCTGCGATTCTCTGCTCAAATCGTAGGCAAATGACCGATTCATGAGCATCATAGACAGGCCTTGATGCGTCGGATAGCGGCGCGAATGTTCTCCGTGGAGTTGGCGTAGGAAAAGCGCAGATAGCCCTCGCCAAAGGCGCCGAAGCTGGTGCCGGCGATGACCGCCACACCGGCCTGCGTCAGCAGTTTGTCCTGCAGCGCGCGGGCGTCCATGCCGGTGCCCTCGATGTTCGGGAAGGCGTAGAAGGCGCCGCCAGGCTCCACGCAGCGGAAGCCCTCGATCTGGTTCAGTTCCGGAACGATCACCCGCCGCCGCGTGTCGAACGCGCGGACCATTTCGTCCACCATGTCCTGCGGCCCCTCCAGCGCCGCGATCCCGGCCCACTGGGTCGCGGCGTTGACGCAGGAGTGGCAGTTGATGGCCAGCCGCTCGGCGTGATCGATCAGATCCCTGGGCCAGACCGAATAGCCCAGACGCCAGCCGGTCATGGCATAGGTCTTGGACCAGCCGTCCAAGAGGATCAGCCGGTCGCGCAGCCCGGGATAGCCCAGCAGGCTGACATGCTCGCGGCCGTCATAGAGCATCCGGGCATAGATCTCGTCCGACAACACGACGGCGTCCGGATACCGCTCGAGCCCGGCGACCAGCGCGTCATACTGCTCGCGCGGCACCACGCCGCCGGTCGGATTTGCCGGGCTGTTCAATATGATAAGACGCGTTCTTTCCGTGACGCGTGAAAGAACTTCCTCGGCCTCAAAGGAGAAGCCGGTCTCTTCGTGCAAGGGGATCGGCACCGGCTTGGCGCCGGAGAAGCGGATCACCGACTCGTAGATCGGAAAGCCGGGATTGGGGTGCAGGATCTCCACGCCGGCCTGTCCGAACATCAGGATCGCGAAGAACATGGTGACCTTGCCGCCGGGTACGATCAGCACCTGGTCCGGGTCGATCTCGACCTTGCGGTACTTGGCGATGTCCGCCGCGACCGCCGCGCGCAGCTCTGGAATGCCGCGCGCCGGGGTATAGCCGTGGTGCCCGTCTCTGAGCGCCTTGGCCGCGGCCTCGACGATATGGGGCGGGGTTTTGAAGTCCGGCTGGCCGATGCCGAGATTGATGATGTCCTGGCCCTGGGCCGCGAGCGCGTTGGCGCGCGCCAGCACCTCGAAAGCGGTCTCGGTGCCCAGATCGGACATGCGGTCGGCGAGATGTGGCATCGCGGGCGCGCGGCGTTGCGGGCGGAGGCGGGACTATGCCCGAGGACGCCCGCTGCCGCCAGCGCTACGCGCGAATGGGCTGCTCTTTGTCTAACAGGCGGCCGGGCCGGGCCCGCGCTTGAGCGTGATCAGCGCCACTTCGCCGGGGCAGTTGACGCGCAAGGGCAGCACCGTGGCGCCCGTGCCCCGATTGGTGTAGCCGAGCATGTCGCCATGCCGCCAGAGGCCCGAGACCAGCTCCCGGTGGCGCTTGAGCCCGGTGATCAGCGGCCGGCCGCCGGGCAGGCAGATCTGCCCCCCATGGGTGTGCCCGGTGAGATAGAGATTGTGCCGGGCGGCCGCGCGGTCGGCGATCTCGGGCGAGTGCACGAGCGCGATGCCGAACCCGTCCGGGGCGGTGTCCAAGGTGACGTGCGCCGCCTCGGTGTGGAACTTGTGCACGTCGTCGAGGCCCGTGACGTGGATCTGTTGGCCGCCCCGGGTCAGGTGAACCACCTCGTTGCACAGCATGCGGACGCCCAGGGCTTCCAGGGGATCGACCATGGCGGCGCTGTCGTGATTGCCGAGGATGCCGATCATGCCGTCGATGGCCCGGACGTGACCCAGCACATAGCCGACCCGCTCGACCACGGGCGCGACCGGGGCGTGCACGCTGTCCCGGATGTCACCGGTCAGCACGCAAAGATCCGCCTCGGTCCCCGCGATCGCGGCGGCCGTGGCTTCGGCGGTGCCGTCCAGATGATCGACGTGCAGGTCGGTCAGATGCAGGATGCGGTAGCCGTCGAAGGCCGCCGGGAGATCGGGGAAGATGAATGTGAGGCGGGTCAGGTCGAGCGCAACGGCCCGGGCGGCGAAATACCCGTGCAGGGCCGACGCGCGAAAGGCGCGCATGGCGGCCCGCACCACCGTTGAGACCGGGTTCGGGACCCCGCGCCGCACGGCGAGCTCGGCCTCGATGGCCTCGCGCCGGATGCGCCAGACGGCGCGCCGTGCCGCGCGTTCCTCGAAATCCCGGAGAAAGCCGTCGTCCATGTGGTTGCCCGGATCGCCCTTGTGCCGGTCTGCCGTCCCCGTTCCGAAGGCCGGCCCGCCATCGCGGCAGAGTGGCCAGCATTGGTGAATAATAGCTAAAACCGCCGCTGCAAAGCTCAACTTGTCCGCTACAGTATGCTATGGCCGGGCGCCTGGGACAGGGGCTCGCACACAGGGAAACGGACGTCGCATCGGATGAAAGCCGCAAACGCCATCCTGTCGAGCTACGGCACCACCGTGTTCGAGGTCATGTCGCGCCTGGCCATCGAGCACGGCTCCATCAATCTGGGCCAGGGCTTCCCCGACGACAACGGACCGGACGACGTGCGCGGGATCGCGGAACAGGCCCTGGAGGCCGGCCCCAACCAATACCCGCCGATGATGGGCATCCCCGAGCTGCGCCAGGCGGTGGCCGCCCACAACGCGCGCTTCTACGGCCTCGACGTGGACTGGCAGCGCGAGGTGCTGGTCACCTCGGGCGCGACCGAGGCCCTGGCCGCCTGCCTGTTCGGGCTGATCGAGCCCGGCGACGAGGTGGTGCTGATCGAGCCCCTTTACGATTGCTACCTGCCGATCGTGCGCCGCGCCGGGGGCGTGCCCAAGCTGGTCCGGGTCGAGCCGCCGGACTGGCGCCTGTCGCGCGCGGCGCTGGAGGACGCCTTCACCGAACGCACCAAGCTCTTGCTGCTGAACAGTCCGATGAACCCGGCGGCCAAGGTGTTCGACCGGGACGAGCTGGCCATGCTGGCGGCGCTCTTGGACGCCCACGACGCCTATGCGGTGTGCGACGAGGTCTATGAGCATCTGGTCTTCGACGGCCGCGGGCACGTTCCGCTGATGACGCTCCCGGGCATGCGCGACCGCTGCGTGCGCATCGGCTCGGCGGGCAAGACTTTCTCCCTGACCGGCTGGAAGGTGGGCTACGTCACGGCCGCGCCGGACCTCTTGCAGCCGATCGCCAAGTGCCACCAGTTCCTGGTGTTCACGACGCCGCCCAACCTGCAGAAGGCGGTCGCCTTCGGCCTGGCCAAGGACGATGCCTACTTCGAAGGGTTCACGGCCGACATGCAGGCCAAGCGGGACCGGTTCGGGGCCGGGCTCGCGGAGATTGGTTTCGACGTTCTGGACTGCCAGGGCACGTACTTCATCACCGCCGACTTCCGGCCCTTGGGCTTCAACGGCGACGACGAGGACTTCTGCCGCCACATCACCACCGAGGCCAAGGTGACGGCGGTGCCGATGAGCGCCTTCTATCAGGCCGACCCGCCGCGCCACTTCGCACGCTTCGCTTTCTGCAAGCAGCCGGCGGTGCTGGACGATGCGCTCGGCCGCCTGGCGCGGCATTTCGACCGTTAAGCACGTGTCGGGCGCGTGGCCGGGCGAGGGGGCGCTTGACCCTTCGGCCTCCTTGGGTTTACACCACGGCACCCCATATCAGGTCTTGCGGCGGGTGTAGCTCAGTTGGTTAGAGCACCAGATTGTGGATCTGGGGGTCGTGGGTTCAAATCCCATCACTCGCCCCATTTTCATGCGAGCCGGCCGTCTAGAGACAAGGCCGGCTCATTTCGTTTGCGCCAGCGCCCGCAGGCCGACCAGTGCCGGGTCGGGATGGGTCACGACATAGGTCGGGATGGCGGCGAGATAGTCGCGGAACCGACCCTTGTCCTCGAAGCGCGCCCGGAAGCGGGAGCGGGCGAAGGCGTCCGCCACGTCCGGCACGATGCCGCCCGACACGTACACGCCGCCATGCGCGCCGAATGCCAGCGCCATGTCTCCGGCTACCGTGCCCAGCATGGCGCAAAAGGTCTCGAGGGTCTCGACGCACAGGGAACAGGCGCCGGCGAGCGCCCGCGCGGTGATCTCTTCCGGGGTCTGCGCCGAAGGCTCCCGGCCGTCGAGCGCGCCGATGGCGCGCTGAAGATGGACCAGACCGTCGCCCGAGAGCACCCGCTCGGCCGAGACGTGATCGAACCAGACGCGCAAGAGCGCTAGCAGCTCCGCCTCGCGGGCGCTGCGCGCGGGCAGGGTGACGTGGCCGCCTTCGCCGGTGATCACCGTGGAGCCCTTTTCTCCGGGGATCGCCGCGGCGACGCCGAGACCGGTTCCCGGACCGAGCACCACTTTCGGGGCGCCGGCCCGGGGCCGGCCGTCACCGAGCTTCCGCACGTCGCGGCCGCCGTAGTGCGCCAGCGCGTGCGCCTGGGCCGCGAAGTCGTTGATCAGCGTGACGCCGTCCAGGCCGAGGGCGGACTCCAATCGGCCGGCCTCGATGGTCCAGGCGCCGTTGGTGAGCGCTGCGCGCCGGGCCGCGACCGGACCGGCCACCGCCAGGATCGCCCGGCGCGGCATGCGCCCGTTGTTTAGTTCAGCAACGGCGGAGCGGATGGCCGGGACCGGGCCCTTGAAGTCCGCAACCTCACGCCGCGCCACCCGGCCGCTTTGCCTCGGCGCGTCCTTTGACCAGAGCGCGAAGCGGGCGTTGGTGCCGCCGATATCCCCCAACAGACAGATGCTCGGGCGTCGCCCCATATCTCATGCGGCCACGGCCACGTCCGCCAGCGCGTCGAGATAGCGCTGCTGCCACGCCACCACGTCGTTCTTGCGGACCTGCTGATACATCGACGACCAGCGTTCGCGCCGTTCCTCGAGCGGGATCGTCAATGCCTGGTGCAGCGCATCGGCGATGGCCTCGGCGTTGTAGGGGTTGACGATGATGGCACCCTCCAGCTCGCGGGCCGCGCCGGCAAAGCGGGACAGCACCAGCACGCCCGGATCCTGGGGGTTCTGCGCCGCGACATATTCCTTGGCCACCAGGTTCATACCGTCGCGCAGCGGGGTGACCAGCCCGATGCTGCTGATCCGGAAGAAGCCCGCCAGCGCCTGGCGTCCGTATCCCCGATTGAGATAGCGGATCGGCACCCAGTCGAATTCGGCATAGCGGCCGTTCACATGTCCGGCCGTGGTCTCGAGCTGTTGCCGGATCTCCATGTATTCCGGGACGTCCTCCCGCGAGGGCGGCGCGATCTGCAACAGGACGACGTGGCCCCGGTGTTCGGGATAGCTGTCGAGCAGTTGTTCGAAGGCTTGGAAACGCTCGACCAGACCCTTGGAATAGTCGAGACGGTCGACGCCGACCGCGAGCTGGCGGCCCCGCAGGCTGTCCAACATGCGCTTGGTCTGGCGCGAGTGCTGTGACTTGCGGGCGTAGTCCGCGATCCGGTCCGCGTCGATCCCGATCGGGAAGGCCTCCGCCCGCAGGTTCCTGTTGAAGGCGCTGACGTTGCCGTCATGGTCGGCGCGCCCGCCCGCCTCGCGCATGATGTACTGCCGGAAGGCGTAGAGGTCGTCCTTGGTCTGAAAGCCGACCTGATCATAGGCGCAGAGCGCGCGCACGATGGCGCTGTGATTGGGCAGCGCCAACAAGACTTCGAGCGCCGGCCAGGGGATATGGAGAAAGAAGCCGATCCTGTGCTTGCAGCCCTTTGCCCGCAGCAGTTCGGCCAGCGGGATGAGGTGGTAGTCGTGCACCCAGATGACGTCGTCCGGCTTCAGCAAGGCGACGAGGGTGTTGGCGAACAGGTCGTTGACCTCGAAATAGCTCGCCATGTTCCGCCGGTTGAACTCGGTCAGGTCCATCCGATAGTGAAACAGGGGCCAAAGGGTGCGGTTGGCAAAACCGTTGTAATACTGCTCGTATTCCTCCTGGGTGAGGTCGATGGTCGCATAGGTGATCTTGCCGGCCTTCGCGATCTTGGGCTGGTGCTCCCGATCCTCGACCACATTGCCGCTCCAGCCGAACCACACGCCGCCGCGATCGCGCATCGCGGCGTGGACGGCTACGGCCAGTCCTCCGGCCGCCGCCGTGCCGGCCTTGCTCGGGGTGGGGACGCGGTTCGAAACGATGACGAGCCGCTTCACAAGGCTTCCTCCCAGGGCTTGGACAGCCGCATTGCCGAATTGATCAGGCCGACCATGGAATAGGTCTGGGGGAAGTTACCCCACAATTCGTTGTTGTGCGGATCCAAGTCCTCAGACAAGAGCCCCAGATGATTGCGCCGGCCCAGCATGTTTTCGAACAACTCCCGCGCCTCGTCGATCCGGCCCATCAGGGCCAGCGCATCGATGTACCAGAACGTACAGATATTGAAGGCGGTCTCCGGCGTGCCATGATCGTCGGGCGCAGCATAGCGGAAGATGTAGTCGCTGCGGCGCAATTCCTTCTCGATCAAGGCAAAGGTGCCGGTGAAGCGCGGATCGTCCGGCGCAATGAAGCCCAGTTCGGGCAACTGCAGCAGGCTGGCGTCCACATCCTTGCCGCCGAAGCTTGAGGTTAGACTGTCAAGTTTCGAATTCCAAGCCTGGGTCAGGATCCCGTCTCGGACGCGCGCGGCGTGTGCCGACCAGTAGCTCCTGCGGTCGTCCAGCCTCAGCTGGGCGGCGATTCGCGCCAGCCGGTCGCAGGCCGCCCAGCACATGACGCTCGAGAAGGTGTGGACGGTCTGCCGTTTGCGCAGCTCCCAGAGACCCGAATCCGGCTGGTCCCAGCGTGCCACGGCTTGTTCGCCCAACCGCTCCAGAAGCCGGAACAGGTTGGCATCGCCCATCCGCGTGACTCTATGGTCGAAGAAGCTCTGGGTACAGGCCAGGACGACGTTGCCGTAGCCGTCGTTCTGGACCTGGGTATAGGCATCGTTGCCGACCCGCACCGGGCCCATGCCCCGGTAGCCGGGCAGCGTCTCGACCTCGCGCTCGGGCAGCTTGTTCTCCAGGGTGATCCCGTACATCGGCTGCAGATATCCGTCCGGCGCGCCGGCGACGATGTTGATGATGTAGCCGAGGAAACCCTCCATGGTGCGGGTCACGCCGAGGCGGTTCAGTGCGTGCACCATGAAATAGGAGTCCCGCAACCAGCAATAGCGGTAGTCCCAGTTGCGGCCGGAGTCCGGTGCCTCCGGGATCGAGGTGGTCATGGCGGCGATCATCGCGCCGCTTTCCTCGAAATTCGACAGCTTCAGGGTGATCGCGGCGCGGATCACCGCTTCCTGCCACTCGAACGGCAACGACAGATAGCGGCACCATTCGCGCCAGTATTCGTCGGTCTTCTCGCAGAACTCGCGACCGGTCTCGGCGACCGGCTGGGTGAGGCTCTCGTCCGGGCCGAGGATCAGCGTCAGCGGCCACTCCAGGACGAAGGGCACCTCTTCGAGCACGTAGGCGACCGGCGCATCCGTCGTCAGCCGCAACGTCAGGTCCGGCATGACATAGCGGATGTGGTTCGAGCCGCGGGTCGTGCTGGGCTGACCGGCGCCGTATCCGTGCGCCGGGCGCAGCCGGATGCGGATGCAGGGCGTGCCCGAAATCGGCCGGATCTGGCGGACCAGCATGGTCGGACGGAAGGGACGTCCGAACAGCTTGAAGCGCGGCGCGAAGTCGGTGATCTCGATGGCCCCGCCGTTCCCGTCGTAGAGCCGGGTGTCGACCACGGCCGAGTTGCGGCGATAGGACTGCTCGGCCCGCGCCAGGCCCTGAAGCTCGATCTCGAAGAACCCGGCCTCGCGATCAGCACCGCCCGCCAGCAGGTCGCAGAACACCGGATCGCCGTCGAACCGCGGTACGCAGGACCAGACGATCCGCGCCTGGCGGTTCAACAGCCCGGCGAAGCTACAGTTGCCGATCAGGGCGAGATCCAGGCTCGCTTGATCCTTCGGCCCGCCCTTCGGGCGTCGACGCTTGGATTGAGGCTTGGGTTTCGATAAGTCGTTCATAGGTCGAGAAGCCTGCTTTCTCCACCCGCGATGTCGTACACCTTGTCCTTTAACCCGACCTTAACGCCGTCCACCGGCCCCGCCATGGCCGTGACTTCGATGGCATGGTGCGAGATGTCGAGGCGCAGCGCCCGGCCGCGATAGCGGATGCGCAACCGCAAGCGGCCGAGTTCGTCTGGCAGGCTGGGGTTCAGCCAGAGCACGTCGCCGCGCGCTTCCATGCCGGTATAGCAGCGCTGCAGCAGGTCGATCGTGCCGGCCATCGCGCCGAGATGGATGCCTTCCTTGGTGGTGCCGCCCTGGGTGTCGCTCACGTCGCTCTTCAAGGCCTCGCAAAAGAGTTGCCAGGACCCGGCCCGGTCCGATCGGGCCAGCACCCAGGCATCGACGATCCGGCTCAACGTCGAGCCATGCGCGGTGCGCGCCGTGTAATAGTCGATGTTGCGCGGAATGGCCTGCGGGTCGAAGGCGTAGCCGAGGCGGTCGAACAGGTCGGCAAGCTGCTCCGCCGAAAACAGATAGAACAGCATCAACACGTCGGCCTGCTTCGAAAGCTTGTAGCGGTTCGGCGTGTCGTCCTCGGATTCGAGGATGCGGTCCAGGCGGTGGATATCCCCGTACTTTTCTCGGTAGCCCTCCCAGTCCAGCTCTGCGAGCCGGTCGTAGCCCTCGAACTGGCTGATGATGTCGCCGTCGTGGAACGCGATCCGCATCTTGCGGCTGATCGCGTCCCAATGGGCGATCTCGTCCGGGCCGACGTTCATCTGCTCCCGCAACTCGGTGCTGCGATCGGCGGGCAGCAACTCGAGCAGGTCGAGCGCCCAGGCCAAATTCCACACCGCCATCATGTTTGTGTAGGCATTGTTGTTGATGCCCGGACTGCCGGCGTCCGGATAGGCGTCGTGGTATTCGTCCGGACCCATCACGCCGAGGATCTCGTAGCGGTCGAGTTCATTGTTGTAGGTGGCGATGCTGGCCCAGAAGCGGGCGATTTCCAGCACCATCTCAGCGCCGTAGAAGGACATGAACTCCAGATCGCCGGTCACTTCGTAATAGCGGTAGACGTTGTAGGCGATGGCCACGTTGACATGCCTTTGCAGGCTGCTGTTGTCGGGGATCCAGCGGCCCGATTTCGGGTTCAGGTGCAGCCGCTGGCTCTCCTCGCGCCCGTCGCTGCCGCTCTGCCAGGGGTACATGGCGCCGCGGTAGCCCGCCTTGGCCGCCGCCTCGCGCGCGGCGTCCAGCCGGCGGTAGCGATACATCAGCAAAGCCCGCGTGATCTCGGGCATGCGATAGTTCAGGAACGGGAAGATGAAGAGCTCGTCCCAGAAGATGTGCCCGCGATAGGCCTCGCCGTGCAGCCCGCGCGCCGGGACGCCGGCGTCGATCCCGAGGCTGTTCAGTGAGGTGGTCTGCAAGAGGTGAAAGATATGCAGCCGCAGCACCAGTGGCACGAAGCTCTTCTCCACGACTTCGTGGTCTTGGATATCGATGTCGAAATGCCGCCAGAGATGGTCCCAGGCCAACTTGTGACTGGCGGCGAGCTCCGCGAAGCTGGTTGCCGACGCGGCCGCCTGTCTTGCGGCCAGCCCCGGTTCGGCCAAGGCGCGGTCGCGCGAGGTGTACAAGGCCGCGACCTTTTCGGCCGACACCCGCTCTCCCTTCTGCACGTTCACGGTGAAGTCCTGCGCGATGTATCCGGGTTCTTGTGTGACCCGCGCCTCGATCGAAAGATCGCTGCCGTCACGCTTCAGCCGTGTGCGTGCGGCCAGCGCCAGCGTGATCTCGGAAGCGGTCGTGCGCGCCTTGAGATGGATGGTCTCCGGCCCCGCCTGGCCGGTTTCCAGCGGCTCCAGATGGCGGTTCTCGAGCGCCCGGTAGCGCTCGATGCCGGCGTTGCGCACGCGTCCGTCCAAGGCGGAACGGATCTGGATCCGGCCGTCCCAGTTCAGCGGTAGGAGGACCAGCTCCTGCGCCGCGAGTTCCGGCTGGCTCATGTGCACAAGCCGGCAGCTCGCCAGCTCGGTCTCGCGGCCCCGGGCGTCGCGGAAGCGGCAAGTCCTGTGCAACAGGCCGGCCTTGAGGTCGAGTTCCTGGCGATAGGACAGGATCTCGACGGCAGCGAGATCGAACCAGTCGTCGTCGGCAATGCGAAAGGAGAGGGGCAGCCAGTTCGGCGCGTTGATCAGATCCTCGTTTTCGAGCCTCTGGCCGCCGATCTCGCTGACCAGACGATTGTAGCATCCGGCGACATAAGTGCCCGGGTAGTGGACGCTGTCGGCGACCGCCTCGGAAGCGGCGCCGCGGGTGGCGAACCGCCCATTGCCAAGGGTGCAGAGCGCCTCGCGTATACCCTCCTGCCCCGGATCGTGGTCCGTGTAGACGAGGGACCAGCCCTTCATGCCGGACCTGCCTCGAGATGGTCGGCCAGCCGGGTCAGGAAGGTGCGCACCTGGTCGGGCGAGCCCAGCCGGTACTGTGCGGCGCTCTCGCCCGGTTGCTCGGCGACCAGGATCGTAATTCCCTGATCCCGCAGTGCTGCAAATGCGTCCTCATCGGTCTCGTCGTCGCCGATGAAGAGCGGCAGCACCTTGGCGGTGTCGATCGGCAGCGCCTCCAGCAGCCAGAGGACCGCCTTGCCCTTGTCCCAATCCAGGCGCGGGCGCAGCTCGTGAACCTTCTTGCCCTCGGTCCGCCGCAGGCGCGGGCGGTCGGCGGCAACGGCCGCGACCGCCTCCTCCACGGCAGGGATCTCAGCTTTTGCCACCAGGCGATAGTGAACGGCGGCCGCAAATGTCTTGTCCTCGACGATCACGCCGGGGATGTCGGCCAAGCGGGTGCGCAGATCCAGCACCGCGCTCTCGATATCCGGGACGAAGCTGCGTGCTTCGGGCGGCTCGATATGGCCGACCCGCGGGCTCACGATATCGAAGCCATGGCTGCCGGCGAAGGTCACGGCGGGCAAGCCCACCAGCCGCTCGACGTCGGGCCGCTTGCGGCCACTGATCACCGCGACGGGGCAAAGCCTGGCCAGCCGATCCAGGACCACCTTGGTCGCGGTCGGCAGCAGGGCGTTCTCCGGACGCTCGACGATCGGTGTCAGCGTGCCGTCATAATCCAAGAAGACGGCGAGCGTCTTGTCGCCGATCCGGTCGGTGATCCGTTCGAAGTCGTCCAAGGCAGAGTCCATCCCCACCGCCTGCGCGCTGCCGACCGTGCGTTCCGATAGCGCAATCTCACCCAGATCCGCAACGACCAGATCCGCGCCATGCCGGCGCAGAGCGTCGGACTCTTGGCCCCGGTCGACGCCAACAACCAGGCCCATGCCGCCCCGCTTCCCGGCCTCGACGCCGGCCACGGCATCCTCGAACACGACCGTCCGCTCGGGGGCGCTGCCAAGACGCTGGGCGGCCTCGACAAAGCTGTCCGGCGCAGGCTTGCCAGAGAGCTGGAGCCGTGCCAGCTCGCAGCCGTCCACTCGCGCGTCGAACAGGTCCGCAAGCCCGGCCGCCTCCAGCACGTCCGCGCAGTTCTTGCTGGCCGAGACGACGGCGGTCCGGAGGCCAAGCGACCGGGCGCGGCGAATCAAGGCCACCGACGTCTCGTAGACGCCGATGCCGTGGCTCTTCAGTCGGGAACGAAAGCACGCGTTCTTGCGGTCCGCGAGCGCGCTGACCGTGTCCAGGTCAGGATCATCGCCGGGCGATCCGAGAGGCAGCTCGATGCCACGGGATGCGAGGAAGGAGCGGATCCCGTCGTGCCGCGGCTTGCCGTCCACATAGGCACGGTAGTCGCGCTCGATATCGAACGGTGCGGCCGGTTGGCCGCTGCGCGCGGCGCAACGCGTCAGGAACGCGTCGAAGACCCGTTTCCAGCAGTGCGCATGCACGTCCGCGGTCCGCGTGACGACCCCGTCGAGATCGAACAGCAAAGCGTCGAACTCGGCCGCGGCGATGATCGGGTGACCGCGCGGCACGGCGCCTGAACGCTCCTGTTCGGGATCATCCTGGGACATGGCGCGGCAAGTCTAGTGCTCCTGACCGGCGACGGACAGCCGAACCGATCGGTCGTGAACTTGGCTGAAGGGAAGGAAATCGGCTGCGGTACTGCCCCAATCCGCGGTGCCGAGGTGCGGACCGGTCGCCGGCACACGTGTTCCGCCGGGCAGAATTCCGTGCGGCAGAAGGGTACTCCTTGGCCTTTGTTTCTCCTTGCGCAACTCCCACGCTACCGCAGCACAAGCCAGATGTATGCCCATCACGGTCCATGCTGCATTGCGATAGGTCAAGCGGGGTCGGAATTGCCGGCGCACCGGCCCGTTTCTGCCGTCAACGTCGGACGATCTTGTAGATCTCCATGACCAGCAACAGGCCGAGCGCGATGGGCGCGATGGCGGTGATGGAGTGCCAATCCAGCGGCGCGATGCGCAGCACGTCGTTGATCACCGGCAGATACATGGCGGCCACGTGCAGGCCCAGGGCGGCCACGACCGCGATCACCACGAGAGGATTGGCGGCGACCGGGATCCGGAAGGTCGAGCGGCGCTCGGAACGGCAGTTGAAGACATGCACGTTCTCGAACACCACCATCAGCAGGAGGAGAGCCGTTCGCGCCTCTCCCTCGGGCATACCCGCGCTCAGTGCCCAATAGTAAAAGGCAAAGGCCGCGGCCCCGATGAACGTGCCCGAAAGGGCCACCTGCTCGACCATGCGCCGGTCGAACAGCGGCTGGTCGGGCGGGCGGGGCTGTCGATCCAAAATCCCGGGCTCGCCCCGCTCGAAAGCCAGGGCCACGTGTTGGATCCCGTTGGTGACCAGGTTGAGCCACAGTAGTTGCACCGCGAACAGCGGAAGCGGTAGCGCCGCCAACAGCGCGAACAAGAACAGGACGATCTCGCCGACGCCGGTACCGATCAGCAAAAGCGAGACTTTTCTCACATTGTCGTATGCGATACGGCCTTCTTCGACTCCGGCCACGATGGACGTGAAATTGTCGTCGGCCACAATCAGATCCGAGGCGCCGCGAGCGATATCGGTCCCGCCCTTGCCCATGGCCACGCCGATATGGGCCGCATTCAGCGCCGGCGCGTCATTGGCCCCGTCACCGGTCACAGCGACGAAATGGCCCTGCGCCTGAAGCGTCCGCACAATGTCATATTTTTGCATCGGCTCGACGCGGGCAAAGACACGGATAGTCGCCATGCGGCCGGCAGGGGCATCATCGCTATCCGCCAACTCGGCACCCGTCACGACCTGCTCCTTGGTCTCGGCGAGCCCGAGTAAGCGGCCGATCGCCAGTGCTGTGGCCGGATGGTCACCGGTCACCATGCGGACGGCAATGCCCGACCTGCGGCATTGCTGAATGGCGTCCACGACGCCGGGCCGCAAGGGATCGATCAAGCCGACGAACCCCAAGAAGTTCAGATCGCAAAGCGCCTTTGGGCTCGACGCCACCGCCTGTTCCGCCGTGACCGCGCCGCGCGCGACCGCCAGCACCCGGTAGCCGTCGGTAGCGAGTGCTTCGGCTTGGGCAAGCGCCGCCGCCGCGTCGCTCGGCTTTGGAAACGCGCACATCGGGATGACTGTTTCGGCGGCCCCTTTGACGTGCACGGCATGGCCGCCGTCGGGCTCCCGACGGAAGCTCGCGGCATATCGGCGGTCAGGTTCATAGGGGATGATCCCAGTTTGCGGCCGTTCCGCGGTCAAGGCCTTGCGGTTCAGGCCCACCTTGCCGGCAAGCGCAAGAAACGCGACATCCACCGTGTCGCCGAGATGCTGAACGCCATCTGTCGTGACTTCCAGGCTTGCTTCGTTGCAGAGCGCACCAGTCACCGCCAGTTCCCAGGCGCGCTCGAGCGCGCGCCCGTCTTGGTCGCCCGCGGCCACCCGCAACCCGCCTTCCGGTGCATAGCCTTCGCCGCTGACGTCGATCGCCCCAAAACCGGGAATCTGGATCCGCTTGATGGTCAACTCGTTGCAGGTCAGCGTGCCGGTCTTGTCGGAGGCGATCAGGGTGCACGCCCCCAATCCCTCTACGGCCGGCAGGGCCCGGACAATGACGCGGCGCGCCGCCATGCGGGCCGTCGCGATCGAAAGGGCTACGGTAATGGCGACGGGCAATCCTTCGGGAATCGCGGCCACGGCGAGGGCCACAGCGACCAGGAAAACCTGGGCGAGGGGCGCGCCCTGAAGCAGCTGCGCGGCTGCAATCAGCGCAATGGCTCCGGTCATCAGGATTCCGATCTGACGCGCCAGGCGCTTGAGCCGGATGATTAAAGGCGGCGGGGCGGGATGGGCGACGGCCAGTGCGTCCGCGATCGCACCGATCTCGGTGGCACTGCCCGTGGCGACGATGACGCCCATGGCCCGACCCCTCAAAGCGGTGGTGCCGGCATGCAGCATATTGGCCCGGTCGGCGATGCCGACCCGCCCGGACAGGTGCGCATACGCGTCTTTGACGACCGGGGTCGACTCCCCGGTCAGCAGGGACTCGTCCAGCACCAACTCCCGCTCGCGCATGAGGCGGATGTCCGCTGGAATGCGATCGCCGGATTCGATCTCGACGATGTCCCCCGGGACGAGTTCGACGCTGTCCAGCCGCTGACGCTGGCCGTCGCGATGAACGACCGTCACGCTCTGCACAAGACGATCCAGAGCAAGTGCGCTGGATTCCGCGCGCCACTCCTGCACGGCACCGATCACCGCATTGATCTGCAGGACGGCAAATATGAACGAAGCGTCGGTCAGCTGACCGATGCCCACGGAAACCGCGGCGGCCGCCAGCAGCAGGTAGATCAGGGGGCTCTTGAACTGGCGTAGGTAGACCACCAGCATCGGCGTGCGTCGGCGTTCCGGAAGCCGGTTGGCGCCGAAACTGTGCAGGCGCCGCTCCGCTTCGGCATCCGACAGGCCATCCCGACCGGTGTCGAGACGGGCGAGCGCGTCATCGATCGACTGGGCGTACAACTCGACGCCGCGCAGCCTATCCGGGCTCATGAGCGAATGGGGCACCTGCCTATCCAAATCCGGGTCCTGCAGGATCGGCATGAGGGCATGTCCCGCTGTCCCGGCGCATGACCTGCGTCAACCGGCGGCGCCTGCCGTCACTCTAGGGTGGGCCTTCCACGCGATCTGTCGGAAAGGCCAGCGCGCGAATGACGACAACGCTGCGCATCGCCACCTTCAACCTGGAGAACCTGGACCGCACGCGTCCGGGTGTGCGTCCCACCTTGGAGGAGCGCATCGCGGTGCTGCGTCCGCAAATGCGCCAACTCGACGCGGACATCTTATGTCTGCAGGAGGTCAACGGCCAGCGCGCCAAGGGGGAGAAGGCCTGGCGGCTGCTGGCGTTGGACGACTTGCTCGCCGGCACGCCCTATGCGGACTATGTCCGCGTCGAGACCCATCGCCGTTCCGGCAAAGGGGCGCTCGATATCCACAACCTCGTGATCCTGTCGCGCTACCCGATCCGCTCGCACAGCCAGTACTGGCACGATCTGGTGCCGCCGCCGGCCTACGCGCCGGTCACCGCGGAGCCGGCGGCGGACGACCCCTTGTCGGTGACCTGGGATCGGCCAGTCCTGCACGCGGCCGTCGACGTGGGCGCGCCCCGGCCGCTGCATGTGTTCAATCTGCACCTTCGGTCGCCGCTTGCCGCGGTCATCGCCGGCCAAAAGACCGGTGCCTTTTCTTGGAAGTCGGTGTCCGGCTGGGCCGAGGGCTTTTACCTGGCGGCCTTGAAGCGGAGCGGTCAGGCGCTGGAGGCACGGCTCGCGATCGATCGGCTGTTTGACGAGGACCCGCGCGCGCTGATCGTGGCCACGGGCGATTTCAACGCCTCCGCCCGGGAGGTGCCGGTGCGCATCGTGATGGGACATGAGGACGACACCGGCAGCCATGATCTGGCGGGCCGTGCGCTTGTGCCCCTGGAACAACAGGTACCGGCCGCTCGCCGGTACTCGGTGATCCATGACGGACGGGCGGTCATGCTGGATCACGTCTTGGTCTCGGCCGCGATGTGGTCGGCCTATCGCGGGGCCGAGATCCATAATGCGGAGCTCAAGGACGAGATCCGCGACGCCGCTGCCGCACCCGGCTCGCCCGTCTCCTATCATGCGCCGGTGGTGGCGAGCTTCGCGGTCGGCGGGGATTGATGCCGTCCTGCCGGGCGCGTAAGCTGTCGCGCAAAACGGGGGAACCGATGACAGGCTTTTGGGGGATCTGTTGAGCTACACGTCGACCTGGGTCACGGGCGGCTTGATGGCCGTGCTGGGGCTGCTGGCGCTGGTCTTTGCATCGGGCGCGACGGACGCGATCGCGTATTGGACGGGCCTTGGCCTGTTCCTGTTCTGCGTGCTGTTCTGCTTCGGCCTGATCAACAAGAACGTCGGCAAGAAAAAAGACTGACGGCCGTTCTTCTCCGTCACGCCACCGTCCGCCAGGCCAGCACCGTTAGTGTGCCGGCATTGACCAGCATGAGGACGCTGGCGAAGGCGCGCGCCTGGGGCATCCAGCGCCGGGCAAAGAAATGTCCCGCGAAGCCGACACCCAAGAGCGCGGGCACGGTACCCAAGGTGAAGGCCATCATCGCGAACGCCCCGCCAAGCGGCCCACCGCCTGCCGCCGCGGCCGCCGCCAGTGCGCCGTAAAGCAGCCCGCAGGGCAGGAAGCCGAGCAGCAGACCCAGCGCGTAACCCCGCGCGCCCCGTGGATCGGCCATCAGCGGCCCAGCCATCCGTGAGAGGGCGGCGGTCGACTGCGTCGTACCGCCGCGGCGGATGTTCGGCAGGAACCGCCTGAGCGCGCCGAACGTGCTCACCAGGAACAGGGCCGCGGCAAGCAGCAAGAAGACCGCCGCGATCCACTGGAACTGGGTGATGTCCGCGAGCCCGCCGACCAGACCCGCACTCAGCGCGCCCAGACCGGCGTATGTGGTCAGGCGGCCGAGATGATAGGGAACGAGCAGTCCGCCGCGCAGGCGGTGCAGCTCGGTCAATGGCTCGGCCCGCGTCCGCTCGGCCCGCGCGGTGACCTGGGCCAGTACGAACGGGCCGCACATGCCGGCACAGTGGCTCGCCCCGCCCACGAATCCGGCGAGCAGCATCGTGGACAGCAAAGCCATGTTGCCGGTCACCGCGATGCGGCATTGTGCCGCAAGCGCGGCCAGCAGATCCGTCAGCGTCGCGAGCTCGATCATTTCACCTTGCGGTCGCGATCGAAAATCGAACTATAGATCAATCGCTTTGCGAGATCCCGATGTTCCGTGCGAGCCACCGTGTCAGCCTCGACCCGCTTCGGTGCCTGCTAGGCGTTCTGGCCTAATACCCCAGTCGGTGTTGCGGTCGTGGCACAGCTATCGCTTCCTGTCGGCCACGTTGACACAGATCAAAGATGGTGCGGGTGCGGCGGGGCAGGGTCCGCCGGCATTTCCGGCCCGAGGAGACGCTGTATCAATCGCGCCGCAGGCGCGGCAAAATGGGCAATTCCCGAGACACCCGACGCGCCGTATGCTGCCGCGCGTCGCAGTGCATAGCACATGGGGGACCAAGGCATGAGCGAAGCCGTCGCCACGCAGCCCTACAACGAGGAGGTGGTGCGCCAGTTCACGATCGCGACCGTCTTCTGGGGCGTGATCGGATTTCTCGTGGGTGTCGTGATCGCCCTGCAGTTGGCCTTTCCGGTGCTCAACCTGGGCCTGGAATGGACCACCTTCGGGCGGCTCAGGCCCGTGCACACCTCCGCGGTGATCTTCGCCTTCGGCGGCAACGCGCTGTTCGCGACCTCCCTCTATGTGGTGCAGCGGACCTGCCGGGCGACGCTCTGGGGCGGGCCGGCCACCGCCAGCTTCCTGTTCTGGGGCTATCAGGCGTTCATCGTGCTGGCCGCCAGCGGCTATGTCCTCGGGGTCACCCAGTCCAAGGAATATGCCGAGCCCGAATGGTATGTGGACCTCTGGCTGACCATCGTTTGGGTCGTCTATCTGTTCGTCTTCGTCGGCACCATCATGCGGCGCAAGGAGCCGCATATCTACGTCGCGAACTGGTTCTACCTGGCCTACATCATCACCATCGCCATGTTGCACCTGGTCAACAACATGGCTTTGCCGGTCTCCTTCTTCGGAACCAAGAGCTACATACTGTGGTCCGGCGTGCAGGATGCGCTGACCCAGTGGTGGTACGGCCACAACGCGGTGGGCTTCTTCCTGACCGCGGGCTTTCTGGGCATGATGTACTACTTCGTGCCCAAGCAGGCGGAGCGGCCGGTCTATTCCTACCGCCTGTCCATCGTCCACTTCTGGTCCTTGATCTTCCTCTACATCTGGGCCGGCCCGCACCATCTGCACTACACGGCCCTGCCCGACTGGGCGCAGACCCTCGGCATGACCTTCTCGGTCATGCTCTGGATGCCGTCCTGGGGCGGCATGATCAACGGCATCATGACTCTGTCCGGGGCGTGGGACAAACTGCGTACCGACCCGATCCTGCGCATGCTGGTCGCATCCATCGCCTTCTACGGCATGAGCACGTTCGAAGGGCCGATGATGTCGATCAAGCCGGTCAACGCGCTAAGCCACTACACCGATTGGACCATCGGGCACGTCCATTCCGGCGCGCTCGGTTGGGTCGCCTTCATCAGCTTCGGCGCCGTCTACTACCTTGTTCCGAAACTTTGGAAGCGCGAGCGGCTCTACTCCATCCGCATGGTCAGCTACCACTTCTGGATCTCGACCATCGGCATCGTGCTGTACATCACGGCCATGTGGGTGGGCGGAATCACCCAGGGGCTGATGTGGCGCGCCTATGACGAGCTCGGCTTCCTGCAGTACTCCTTCGCCGAGACCGTCGAGGCCATGCATCCCTACTATGTGATCCGGGCGCTGGGCGGGGTCCTGTTCCTACTCGGCTCCTTCGTCATGGTCTACAACCTGATCCGCACGGCTCGCGGCGATCTGCGCGACGAGGCGCCGTATGTCTCGCCGACCGCGGCGCAGGCCGCGCCGGCCGAGTAGGGGGGCGGCAATGTTCAGTCACGAAAAGATCGAAACCAACGTGATCCTGATGTCCGTGCTGACCCTGCTCACGGTGTCGATCGGCGGTCTGGTGGAAATCGTCCCCTTGTACACGATCGAAAGCACCATCGAGCGGGTCAAGGGCATGCGCCCCTACACGCCGCTCGAACTGATGGGGCGGAACATCTACATCCGCGAAGGCTGTTATCTGTGCCACAGCCAGATGGTGCGGCCGTTCCGGGACGAGGTTGAACGCTACGGGCACTACAGCCTGGCGGCCGAAAGCATGTACGACCATCCGTTCCAATGGGGGTCCAAGCGCACCGGTCCGGATCTCGCGCGGGTCGGCGGCAAGTACTCGCACGAATGGCACGCCGCGCACATGACCGACCCGCGCAGCGTGGTTCCGGAATCGATCATGCCGGCCTATCCCTTCCTGCGCGAGCATGCGCTGGATGCGGACGACATCGCAGAGCATCTGAAGACGAACAAGGCGATCGGCGTGCCGTACAGCGACGACATGATCTCGAACGCCGCGGACGATATCGTCAATCAGGCGGACCCGGAAAACGGCGATCCGGATGCGCTCCAGGAACGCTATCCCAAGGCGGCGATCGGCGATTTCGACGGCGATCCCGCGCGGGTGACCGAATTGGACGCGTTGATCGCCTATCTCCAGGTGCTCGGCACCCTGGTCGAGTTCGGCGAGCTCACGGCCGAAGATCTCAGGCAATAGGGGGCGGAGATGGACGGGTTCTACGAATTCATCCGTTCGCTGTGGCTGCTTTGGCTGATGGCGGTGTTCATTGGCATCGTGGTCTGGGCGTTCTGGCCCAAGCGCAAGCGCGAGCTGGAGGCCCACGGACAGATCCCCTTGCGCGACGACGATCCGGAGAGCTGAGCCATGCCGACCAAGATCGAGAAGGACGCCTATACGGGCATAGATACAACGGGTCACGAATGGGACGGCATCACCGAGCTGAACCGGCCCCTGCCCAGGTGGTGGCTTTACGTCCTCTACGCGACGATCATCTGGTCCTTCGGCTACTACGTGGCCTATCCGTCGATTCCGGGGATCACCGGGCACACGCCGGGGGTGCTGGGCTGGACCATGCGGGAGCAGATCCGCGACGATCTGGCGGCGGCCAGGGCCGACCAGGCGCAGTTCCGGTCGGCCATCGAGGAGCGATCGCTGGCCGAGATCCGGCAGGATCCGGATCTCTTGAACTTCGCCCTCGCGGGCGGACGGGCGGCCTTCGCCGACAACTGCGCGCCGTGCCACGGCACCGCCGCGCTCGGCGGCAAGGGGTACCCGAGCCTTGCGGACGACGACTGGCTCTGGGGCGGCACGCTCGAGAGCATTCACATCACGCTGCTGCACGGTATCCGCTACGCCCAGAACGAGGAGACCCGGCAGAACGAGATGCCCCGCTTCGGCGTCGACGAGCTCTTGACCTCAGACCAGATCGACGACGTGGTCGAGCACGTACTCAGCTACACGGGGCGTTCGGAGGACGCGGCGGCGGCGGCGCGCGGGGCCGAAATCTATACGGAGCAGTGTGCCTCCTGCCATGGCGAACAGGGCGAGGGCAACATGGAGCTCGGCGCGCCCAGCCTGCGCGACGAGGTCTGGCTCTACGGTGGCGAGCGTGCGGAGATTACCGAGTCGGTGGCCTATTCCCGGGCGGGCGTGATGCCGGCCTGGAGCCATCGGCTGGACGCGTCTACGATCAAGATGCTGACCGTTTACGTCCATTCGCTGGGCGGAGGTCAATGAGCGCCGCGCACAGCGATTGCCGGCCCCGCGCCACCTGACAAGGGAGTATCGCGGACTGAGGGCAGAGAGTGCGCCGGTTGGGGACGGCGTTCTGCGAGAACGAGAACCGGCTATGGCAGCACCGGAGGCAATGGTTCAGGTCGAGGACGCCACCTCCTTCAAGGCAGGTGGCAAGCCCTCCCTCTATGCCGCGCGCAACCGGGTCTATCCGAAGCGGGTCGAGGGGCTGTACCGGCGTCTCAAATGGATCGCGCTGGTGGTCCTGCTGGGCATCTATTACATCGCGCCTTGGCTGCGCTGGGACCGCGGACCGGGCATTCCGGACCAGGCGTTTCTCGTCGATATGCCCAACGAGCGGGCCTATTTCCTGTTCATCGAGATCTGGGCGCAGGAGGTCTACTACCTGACCGGGGTGTTGATCCTGGCCGCCGTCGGCTTGTTCCTGGTGACGGCGCTCGGCGGCCGCGTGTGGTGCGGATACGCCTGTCCGCAGACCGTGTGGACCGACCTCTTTATGTGGGTCGAACGCAAGATCGAGGGCGACCGCAACGCGCGCATGAAGCTGGACAAACAGTCGCTGTCCGGCGGCAAGGTGGTCAAGAAGGCGCTCAAGCACGGCATCTGGCTGCTGATCGCGCTGCTCACCGGGGGTGCCTGGATTCTCTATTTCAACGACGCGCCCACCGTCACCAGGGAGATCTTCACCGGCCAGGCATCGAGCAAGGTCTATTTCTTCGTCGGTCTGTTCACGGCCACCACCTATACGCTGGCGGGCTGGGCGCGCGAGCAGGTCTGCACCTATATGTGCCCCTGGCCCCGGTTTCAGGCGGCGATGTTCGACGAGGACACGCTGATCGTCACCTACCAGGCCTGGCGCGGCGAGCCCCGCGGCAAGCACCACAAGGGACAGTCCTGGGAGGAGCGGGGCGACTGCGTCGCCTGCAACCAGTGCGTCGCGGTGTGCCCGACCGGGATCGACATCCGCGACGGCAATCAGCTCGAATGCATCGGCTGCGGCCTGTGCATCGACGCCTGCGACACGGTGATGGACAAAATCGGCCGGCCACGCGGGCTGATCAAGCTGGACACCAACGCCAATCAGCTCAGGCGGGCCAAAGGCGAGAGCCCGCGGCTCCGCTTCCTGCGGCCCCGCACCGTGATCTACACGCTGGCGATGGCGGCGGTCGCCGCGGTGATGATCTGGGGGCTAACCACCCGGTCCAGCATGCATATCAACGTGCTGCACGATCGCGCGCCGCTCTACGTGCCGTTGTCCGACGGCAGTATCCGGAACGGCTATACCATCAAGATCTCCAACATGCGCCGCGACGCGCGCACCCTGACGCTGACCATCGATCGCGTGCCCGGCGCGACCATGACCGTCGTCGGCCAGGAGCGAAAGGACGTCACCATCGCTTTGCTGGACGTTGGACAGGATACCGTGGGCACCTTCCGGTTGTTCGTGACCGCCCCGGGGACCAGCGTGACCGACAGCGCCATGCCCCTGGTCTTCCTGCTGATGGACCCCGCCAGCGGCGAGGCACAGCATTACGAGACCGTCTTTCGGGGGCCGGAGCCATGATCCCGCTGCTGCGCCGTCAGGGCCGGGATTGGTGGGTGCCGTGGACCTTCATCGGCTTCTTCGGGGTGGTGTTCGCGGCCAACGGCGTGCTCGCCTATCTCGCATTCGACACTTGGACCGGTCTCACGACCAAGGGCGCCTATGAAAAAGGCCTGGATCACAACCGTACCGTCCAGACCGCGGAAGATCAGCGCAGGACCGGATGGACAGCGGCCGTCGGCCTGGCGCCGTCGGATGGCGGGCGAACCAAGGTCACGGTCGAGCTCAGGGGACGGGACGGGCAGCGCCTCCAGGGCGCCCAGGTGGTGGCGCATTTCATTCGGCCGACGCAGGCGGGCCACGATGTCGACCTGCCGCTGAGCGCGGACCGCGACGGCCGCTATGTCGGCGAGGTGGTGCTGCCGCTGCCGGGCCAGTGGGAGGTTCGGCTCGACGCCGACGTGCACGGACGGGCGATGCGCTGGGTTCGCCGGGTCGAGCGCCCGTGACGGGACGCATCATGGTCAGCGCCCTATCTGCCGCCGCCGACCGAGCCTGCGCCCATTGCGGCCAGCCGGTCCCGCCGGCGAGCCCGGGTGGCGCCGAGTTCTGCTGCGCCGGCTGTGCCGGCGCCCATGCCATCATCTCCGACCTTGGCCTCGACCAGTACTATGCGCGCCGGTCCTTGGATCCGGATCTTCGCGCCCTCAAGCCCGACGAGGATGGGCCGGCCCGCGACTTTGGCGCCCATGTCGCGGTCGGACGCGACGGCCTGGCCGCGCTGCACTTGATGGTCGACGGGTTGCACTGTGCCGCCTGCGTCTGGCTGATCGAAGCGGTGCTGAGCCGGGTGCCGGGCGTGCGCTGGGCGCGGGTCAACATGTCGACCCGGCGGCTGGTGGTGAAGTGGCGGCCCGGCGAGGCGGACGCGAATGCGCTGGTGGACCGGGTAACCGCGCTCGGTTACCGCTTGTTGCCGTTCGATCCGGCGCAGCTGGACCAGGCGGCGCTGCGCGAGGAGAAGGCGCTCTTGCGGTCGCTGGCCGTGGCCGGATTCGCTGCGGGCAACATCATGCTGTTGTCGATCTCGGTCTGGGCTGGGTATGCCCAGGACATGGGCGCGGCGACGCGGGACTTGCTGCACTGGATCTCGGCCCTGATCGCCATCCCGGCGGTCGGCTATGCCGGGCGCCCGTTCTTCGCCTCCGCCTGGACCGCGGTGTCGGCTCGGCGGATGAACATGGACGTGCCGATTTCGCTGGCCGTCCTGCTGGCCCTGGGCATGAGCCTGTTCGAGACTGCGAACGGCGGCGTACATGTGTATTTCGACTCCGCCGTGACCCTGCTGTTCTTCCTGCTGATCGGCCGCTATCTCGATCGCCGGGCCCGCCGCCGGGCGCGCGGCGCGGCCGAGCATCTCTTGGCGTTGCAGGCGTCCGCGGTCACGGTGATTGGCGCCGACGGCGTGCGCGGTCTGCGCCCGCCCGCCGGCGTGCGCCCGGGCGAGTGCGTGCTGGTGGCGGCGGGCGAACGGGTCGGCGTCGACGGGCGGGTCAGCGATGGGGTCTCGGAGGTCGAGACTGGCCTGATCGACGGCGAGTCGGTGCCGCGCCGGGTTGCCCCGGGCGACCCCGTGTTCGCCGGCATGGTGAACCTGGGCGCGCCGATCCGCGTGGCGGTCACGGCGGCGGGCGAGGACACGCTCCTGGCCGAGATCGTGCGCCTGATGGAGGCTGCGGAACGCGGGCGCGCGGAATACGTGGCGCTGGCCGACCGGGTTGCGCGCCTCTACGCGCCCGCCGTGCACGGCCTGGCGCTCGCCACCTTCCTCGCCTGGATCGCCCTGATGGGCGTGTCTTGGCAGCAGGCGCTGCTCTACGCGATTGCCGTCCTGATCGTCACCTGCCCCTGCGCGCTGGCGATCGCGGTGCCGGCCGTGCAGGTGATCGCCAGCGGCCGGCTGTTCGCGAGGGGCGTGCTGCTCAAGTCGGCGACCGCGCTGGAGCGGCTGGCGGGCATCGACACCGTCGTCTTCGACAAGACCGGAACGCTGACCAAAGGACGGGCCGAACTGGCCGATGCCGCCGAGATCGACGCGGAGGACCTGGCGCACGCGGCCTCGATGGCGGCGACCAGCAGCCATCCGCTGGCCCGCGCGCTCGTACGGGCCGCGCCGCTGGTGCCGGTCGCGCAGGGGGTGCGGGAGGTGCCGGGCTGCGGGCTGGCGCAGACGACGGCCGCCGGCGAGGTTCGCCTGGGTCGGCGCGCGTGGTGCGGCATCGATGCGTTGGACGAGGGGGTGGGACCGGAGTTGTGGCTTTCCCGACCGGACCGGGCGCCGGTCCGCTTCGCCTTCGAGGACGCGTTGCGGCCGGACGCGCAGCAAGTGGTCCGGCGCCTGCGTCAAGCCGGCTATCAGATCAGGCTGCTCTCCGGCGATCGTGCGCCTGTGGTCGCCGCGGCGGCCGATGCGCTCGGGATCGACGATTTCCGCTCAGACTGCCGCCCAGAAGACAAAATGCGCTTTCTCGAGGATCTGGTCTCGGCCGGGCGGCGCGTGCTGATGGTCGGCGATGGCCTGAACGATGCGCCGGCCCTGGCGGCGGCGACGGTATCTGTCTCGCCGGCGAGCGCGGCGGACGTGAGCCAGATCGCCGCCGACGCGGTCTTTCAGGGCGATCGCCTGGCGCCGCTGTGCGAACTGCTGGCGACGGCGCGGCGGGCCGAGCGAATCGTGCGCCAGAATCTGGCGCTCGCCTTCGGCTACAACGCTCTGACCATCCCGCTGGCCGTGGCCGGGCTGGTCACGCCGCTGCTTGCGGCGGTCGCCATGTCGGCCTCGTCTCTTCTGGTGGTGGTGAACGCGGTTCGGGCCGGTCGGGCAGGTGAGCGATGAGCGGGCTTCTCTACCTTATTCCTGTCGCCTTGCTGCTCGGCCTGGTCGGCCTGGCGGCCTTTCTGTGGGCGCTCAAATCGGGGCAGTTCGACGATCTGGACGGGGCCGCACACCGCATCCTGTTCGACGAGGACGAGGATCAGCAAGAAGAGCGCAGGCCCAAATAGAATGCGGTCCGCCTTGAGAAGGCGGACCGCAGTAGGGGAGGTTCGCGAGGGGGGATACGAACCGTCTGTGAGAAAGTATGGTAAGCAGAAATAGTTAACAAAAGGTTAACGCCGCCATCCGGTTTTCGAAGCAAACGAAAAAGTAGTCCCGCGGGAGCTCTACGAGCTCTTGGCGGCTTTATTGTCCCTGACTTGGCTCACGGACCGATGGGCCGCGTGCGGGTGCCGGTGGGCGAGGCGCCGTTCGCCCCGGCAAGGTTATCGTAAAGCCAAAATTAAGACCGCCCCGCGCAGAATCCGACCCGGTTGCGCCAGCAAAGCGAGCAGACATGCTGCGCCATTCGAACAGTCGGACTTATGCCGTCCTCGATCAGGTTCTGGGCGGCCTGGGACGGAAGGCCCGCGGCCGTGCCGAGAAGGATGAGCACGACCAGGCGGACGGCTATATCCCGTTCAAGGTTCGATTTCTGGCCTGGTGGGAGGGTCTCGAGCCGGCCGACATCCTGACCAGAATGGATCAGGACGATGAGGCGGCCGCCAAGCCGTCGCCCAAGGCGCTGGTAATCGACGGTAGCGCCGGGAAAGGGACCGCTGAAGGCGCCGCGCGGCGCACGGATGTCCTGCAGCGAATCTGGGGCGAGGGCTGTCATATCCCAGGCGGGGCCGATTTCACCTTGTCGCTGGCGCAGGCCTGCCAGCTTGAACCGGACATGAAAGTGCTCGACCTGAACGCCGGCATGGGCGCCGCCGCGCGCGACATCGCGAGCAAACTGGGGGTGACGGTCGCGGGCAAGGAATTGGATTCGGAGCTCGCGAAGGTGGGCATGGCCCTGTCGGAACAGGCGGATCTTGCCGAAGCCGCAGCGATCGAGCCCTATGACCCCGAGGAGTTGAAGCTTCCACGGGGGGCCTATGACTGCATCTTGGCGCGCGAGGTGCTTTTTCTGATCAATGACAAGCTGGATTTCCTGCGCATGCTGCGGGACGCACTCAAGGTCAGAGGGCAGCTCACGTTTACCGACTATGTGGTCACGGACGACGCCAACTCGGGGCGCGAACTGGCCCAGTGGCGCGAGGCGGAACCCCGCAAAGTCCAGCCCTGGACGACGGATCGTTATCTGATGGTCATGGGCGAACTCAGCCTCGAGGTGCAGACCTTCGAGGACATCACGCCGCAGTTCATCCGTCTTGCCTTGAGTGCCTGGGATTCCTTCAAGCAGGAGCTGGGCAAAGCCGGAGTGAACCGGGCTTTCGCGAATGCCATGCTGGTCGAGGCGGAGCTGTGGCAGCGGCGCATCCAGCTCATGAAATCGGGGGATCTTCGGGTCTTGCAGGTGCACGCCAGCAAGAAAGAGACCGCCACCATGTCGGACTGGTAGGGCGGACCAACCGCCGCCGGCCGATCAACCTTCCGGCAAGGGACACTTGGTCCGGAGGGCTACAAAGCAGCTCAGATCGGTGGAGTCCTGCGACAGGCCCCGGACGCGCGGCGCCCGCTTGCGGGTCAGCCGTTCGCACATCCGCTTGGCGAGCTTCTCGGACTGCTCCAGGGTCATCGAGCGGCCGATGCCGCGGATGTCGGAGAAATCCGCTTCCGCGACCTTCAGGCACGGATACCAGTAGTTTCCCTCCTTGTTGAAACAGTCGGTCCGCACCTCGCGCCGCAGCACGTCGAGGTTCGGCCGGGCGATCGCCGACGGCACCTCGCTGGTCCATTCCCGATACACGCGCACATTGATCTCGCCCGGAACGAAGGTCCCGTTCTTGAGCACATGGGCGACCCGGACGTTCTCCGGCGGATCGAGGTTGAACGTGCACAGGCTGGCGGCCTCCGGCGTTTCCGGGGTCGCGCAACTGGACAGCAAGAGGGCGAGACTCAGGCTCTGGCAGATTCGGCGCTTCATTGGTTCGCTAATGGGGACAGAATGGCGACAATTCCGTGGCGGGCATCATTTCATACTGCCGGTCGACCCGCCAACACCTATGCGGGATCCGTCCGCATCGAACATCGGTCACTCGCCTTGCGCGGGTCCGGTCATGTCGGACGGCGTGGCGAGATACTTCTCTTGCAGCCGGTTTCGCACGACGGCCGCGTCGGCGCTGTCGTCATCGGTCGTTTGCAGCAATTCGACGGTCAGCGTTGTGCGCACCTGGGCGAAGGCCACCCTGGAAATGATCGGCGCAAAGGCAACGGGGTGGTGGTGCAGGTGATGCGAGCTGGCGAAGCCGAAGGGGTGGAAATGGCCGTGCCCGTAGTAGCGGTGGTCGCGCACCGTCACCTCCGCGTCCGTGCGCCGGTCGATCACCTTGAAGGCCGGGTGCTCGGTCTCGATGGCGATGTCCGCGGCCCTGAGTTGGGCAACCTCCTGAGCCTGCGTCGCGAGCGCATCGAGTTCCGCCTCGCGTCCGATCGAGTTGGAGCTCACCCGGCGCTCGGCCGTGACGTAGCTCACCTCGTAGGATGTCTCGCCAAGCTGCCGGTCCGCATAGCCGTAGCTTTGCGCCTCAGCGATGGGGACATAAACGGGCGGTGGCACCGGCGCGGCGCAACCGGCCAGCAGGGCGGCACAAGCGACGACGAACGCCGCCCCGGCTTGATTGCGGGCCGCTGGACCGAAAACCATGAGGCAAGTGTGCGCCTGCGCGGGCCAGGCCGCAATCAGGGAATGCTCCGCCCCGCCTCAGACCGACGACCTTACCCGCGCCAGCGGGAGACGAGCTTCCAGGCGAAGGGCAGCACGGCCGCCGCCAGGGCGATCTTGGCCGCCGCACCGGCGATGAACGGGGTCAGTCCGTTGGCAATCGCCGCGCCGAGCGCCGCATCGAAGGCCAGCGCTTTGGCGTTGGCGAGGAAAAGGGAGAGCCACGCGACACCGAGGACGAAGATGCAGATGGTTCCCAGGGTGTTGGCTGCCAGCGTGCGCAGCACGGACCGGTCCCAGCCGCGCTCGCCCAGCCAGCCGACCAACGTGGCGGCGACCAGGAAGCCGACCAGATAGCCGGTCGTGGGTCCCGCGAAATAGGCGATGCCGCCGCCGGCCGCGAAGACCGGCAGTCCGACCGCGCCCTCGGCCAGGTAAAGCAACACCGTCGCCGCGCCCAGCTTCCAGCCGTAGGTCATGCCGACGACCAGGACGGCAAAGGTCTGCATGGTCATCGGCACCGGCCAGAACGGCACCTGGATCTTGGCCGATATCGCAATCAGCCCGGAGCCGACGATGGCGAGGATCGCCGCGCGAATGAGATCGGCTCGGGCGCCGGTCGGCCAAAGGGTGTCGGCGAGCGTGGGAAAGGTGTGTGAGGACGCGCGCATGGCTGACAGTCTCCAGCTACTGCGGGCCGGGCCGGCCCGGATGAATTCGGCGGGACCTTACTGTCTCCCGACTCGTGCGTCAAAAGCGCAAACCCGTGAGAACCGCTTTGCGCCACCGCGGCACCGGGCGGTATTCTCCCCTCACCATCGCGACACCCACAGGAGGATCCGAGCGTTGCCAGCCTCACCCGTATTGTTGACGGTGGAAGAGATGTATCGCGCGGACGCCGCGGCCATGGCCGGCGGCGTGTCCGGTGAGGCGCTGATGGAGGCCGCGGGCCTGGCGATCGCGCGCGAGATCGGGCGCCGCTGGAGCAACGGGCCGATCTCGATTCTCTGCGGGCCGGGCAACAACGGCGGTGACGGCTTCGTGATTGCGCGGCTCCTGCGGGCCGAGGGCTGGGAGGTTCGGCTCGGCCTGCTCGGAGACGCCGACCGGCTCAAGGGCGACGCGGCGCTCAATGCGTCGCGCTGGCGCGAGGCCTGCGGCGGCGAAATCCACGCCCTGACGCCGGACCTGGTAAAGGACGCCGAGCTGGTGGTCGATGCGCTGTTCGGCGCCGGTCTCGCCCGCCCGCTGGAGGGCGTCGCCAAAGAGACCATCCAGGCCGTCCGCCGCTCGGGCCTGCCGGTGGTGGCCGTAGACGTGCCCAGCGGCGTGCACGGCGACAGCGGCGCCGTGCTTGGCGGAGACGCGGAGGGCGTGGCCGCGGCCGAACTGACGGTCACCTTCTGCTGCCGCAAGCCCGGCCATCTGCTGCTGCCCGGCCGGCTCTACTGCGGCGAGGTGGTCACCGCCGATATCGGCATACCGCCCGCGGTGGTCACGGAGATCGCGCCGCAGACCCGGGAGAACACGCCCGAGCTCTGGCTGGACGGCTATCCCTGGCCGCGGCTCGCCGGGCACAAATACGACCGGGGGCACGCGGTCGTGTGCGGCGGTGCGGAGATGACTGGCGCCGCCCGCTTGGCCGCGCGCGCAACCTTGCGCGCCGGTGCCGGGCTGGTGACGATCGCGGCGCCGGCTGCTGCCATGCCGGTCTACCGCGCCTTGATCGGCGGTATCTTGACCCATGCGGGGGACGCGCCCGCGGACCTGGCCGACTTTCTGGCGGACCGGCGCAAGACCGCCGTCCTGATCGGACCGGGCAATGGCGTCGACGACCGGACCCGGTCGAACGCGCTCGCCGCGCTTGCTTCGGGCAAGGCCTGCGTGCTGGACGCCGACGCGCTGACCGTATTCCAGGACGACCGTGCGGCGTTGTTCGATGCGATCGGGGAGCGCTGCGTGCTCACGCCCCATGACGGAGAGTATGCGCGGCTGTTCGACCATGAGGGCGACCGGCTGTCGAAGGCCCGCGCGGCGGCTGGGGAGAGCGGAGCCGTCGTCGTACTCAAGGGCGGCGACACGGTCGTCGCCGCGCCCGACGGGCGCGCGGCGATCAACACCAACGCGCCGGCCGAGCTCGCGACTGCTGGGGCGGGCGACGTGCTGGCCGGTTTGACCCTGGGTCTCTTGGCGCAGGACATGGATGCCTACGCGGCCGCCTGTGCTGCGGTCTGGATCCACGGCGCCGCGGCGGCCGCGTTCGGGCCGGGCCTGATCGCGGACGATCTGGCGGACGGGGTGCCGCCGGTCCTGGCCGACCTCAAGCGGCAAGCGCACGGCAACGCCGCCGGGCGATAACAGAAAATTAACCATAGCCGTTAATACTTGCGCCCGGTATCCCAGGGTGAGAGAGCGCGAGTATTAAGATATGAATCAGGCAATTGTATTCCGTCCTTCAACTAAAAACGGAACTCTGGCCAAGCCGGAGCCGAACCGCAGACTGACGAGCGTCCTCTGCCGCCATGGCCAGGCGCTGCACTATGTTCGCCCTGGCAGCCGCTATCGCCGGGATCAGGCGGACGGCACGGCGGAGACTGCCGAGATCGTCGAGATCTATCGGGATCCCGCCGGCATCCCGCATTTCCGCTACGAGGTGACCTTCGAGAAGCCGTACCATCTGCCGACGCGGGAAGGGTCCCACGTGCTGGCCGCGCACAGCTTCTTCGAACGCTTCGAGGGTGCCGTCGAGGACCAGCTCGCCGCCCATTGAACGGCTGTGCCCCGCCGGCGCCACGGCCGAAGCCACGCGTCCGCCGGAAGCGTGCCCGTCACGAAGAGGCTGAACGCCGGTGGCCGTTCTACGCGGCCGACGAGCGCGCGGTGCCGAGGTCCGCGGTCACGCGGGTCAGTTCGCCTGTTTCGATGTCGTAGACATAGCCGTAGACGTTGACGTGCGCGGGCGTGCCCGGCGAGGTCCGGATCAGGCGCGTGTCGTGCTCGAGCGAGGCGGCGTAGTCGGTGATGCAGACGCTCTCCCGGGGGTAGAGATCGGAGATGTCGCGGCCGTGCTCGTGCTTGAAGGCCGCGATGATGCCGTCGGCGGTGTAGGAGCTCGCGCCGCAATGGGTGTGGTGCACGACCACCACGTTCTCCACGCCGAGCAGGTGCTGGGCAACCGTGATCGAGCGCAGCGCGTCCATCGCCCGTCCGCCCGCGACCACCACGTTCAAGACCGTGGTCGTCGTGCCGATCCCGTTGCCGTCCGCGTCGGTGACGACCTCGCCCGGATAGACGTCGCCGAACTCTTTGGCGACCGCCTCCGGGATCCCGGCGGCGCGCGGGTCGAAGCAGTAGATGATGACCGTCCGCAGGGGCATCAGCTTGGCGAATTCCTTGCGCACTGTCGCTTCGTCGTAGCCCGGCTGGGCCGAAAACGCGTGGGCGTTGAAGTCGTAATTCGGGCTGGTCATGGTCGTACTCCTTTCTGGCTGGGTTTCTTGGATAGCGAGACGCGGAACGGGCCTCAGCTCGCCCGCTTGAGCGCGTTGTCGATCAGCGGGGCGTAGCCCTGGCTGGCCAGCGCCTTGCCGATTTGGCGGAAGTAACCTTCCTCGCCTTCGATCCCGATCGCGTCGACCAGACGGTTCACGTAGTTGAACAGGGCGATGACGTTGATCGCGTCCTCGACGGCCTGTTCCGACCAACCGGCGGCGAGGAGGGCGTCCACGTCCTTTTGCCCCATGCGCTCCGGCGTCGCCGTCAGCTTGTCCGCGAAGCGCAGCATGGCGCGGAGCCGCGCGTCGATGCCGTCGCCGTCCGGCCCGTCCTCGAGGGCCTCGATGGTCGCCCAGCCGATCTCCATCGCCGCGAGCGTCCAGCGATGGGCGCCGAGACAGAAGTCGCAGCCGTTCCGCTTCGAGACGTGGGCCGCGATCATCTCGCGCTCGGCCTTGCTCAGCTCAGAGGGACGGGTCATCACGCCCTCGATGAACTGGAGCAGCGGGGCATAGAGAGCGGGGTCGCGCAGGAAAACGTCGGCGACGCCCTTAAAATTCTTCGCGTGGCTCAGATAGGGCATTTCGGGTCTCCCGTGTTGGATTTCATATCGAACGATATGAAATAGGCCAAAAAAATTTAACCGAGCGCCGACAGCGCGGTGCGGATGTGCCGCCGCAGATAGGCGTCGCTGCAGCCCGAGCGCAGCAGGAAGCCCGTGCTGTAGGCCGTGGTGGTCAGGAATTCGGCCAGCGCATCGATATCTTTCTCCTTGTCCAGTTCGCCGTCCGTCTGCGCCTCGGACAGTCTCGACCGGAAGGCGTCCCGCACGAGCTTCATATGCGCCCGCACCTTGGCCGCCGCCTCCGCATCATAGGGCGCCAGCTCGACGGCTGTGTTGCACATCAGGCAGCCGACGCGGCCGTCGGACGTCTTCATCAGTTCCAGCAGGCGGTCGAAGGCCCGGCGCAGGCCCTCGGTGAGGGGACCGGGGCGTTTCAGCTCGCCGATGAGCTCTGCCGCGATCGTGTCGCGGTAGCGGTCGAGCGCCGCTAGGAACAGGCCCCGCTTGTTCTCGAACTCGCTATAGAGGCCGTAGTAGTTGACGCCGGTCCGCTCGACCAGGTCGCGGATCGAGGTGTCGTGATAGCCCTTGGCCCAGAACTGGCGCATCGCCTTGTCCAGGGCCTCTTCGGGCTCGAATTCCTTCGGTCTGCCCACCGCACGCTCTTTTCATAGCAAGTGATATGAAACAAGCTAAGCGTATTGGTCGCCGGAGTCAAGGGGTGGCTAGCGGCTCGACAAAGGCGGCCGAGATGCTATCAATTCGTTAGGACCTCGCGGTCCAACGTGATCCCGCGAGCCGCCCGCAGATGTCCCTGAAAGGATTGGCATGAGCGCGATCGCCGAACGCCCGGACGCCAGCACGTCGCCCGATCCCGTGTTCCTTTTGTCGCAGATCGAGCGCAAGCTGTTGTGGCTGTCCTCCTGGATGATCCACAACGCCAACCATCTGCGTCCGTCCAAGGACGGCCTCAAGGTCGGCGGCCACCAGGCGTCCTCGGCCTCGGTCGCGACCATCATGACAGCGCTCTATTTCGACGTGCTGCGGCCCGAAGACCGGGTGGCCGTGAAGCCCCATGCGAGCCCGGTGTTTCACGCGATCCAGTATCTCTTGGGCCGGCAGTCCCGCGCGCATCTCGAGGCGTTCCGCGCGCTCGGCGGCGCGCAATCCTATCCGTCCCGCACCAAGGACGCGGACGACGTGGATTTCTCCACCGGCTCGGTTGGCCTCGGCGTGGCCATGACCAGCTTCGCCGCGCTGGTGCAGGACTATCTAGACCTCAAGGACCTCTTGCCCGAGGGCCGCGCGCCCGGCCGCATGGTCGCGATCGTGGGCGACGCCGAGCTCGACGAGGGCAATGTCTACGAGGCGCTGCTGGAGGGCTGGAAGCACGGCCTGCGCAATGTCTGGTGGGTGATCGACTACAACCGTCAGAGCCTCGACAGCACCATCACCGACCACCTCTACGGCCGCTTCGACGAACTGTTCGAGGCCATGGGCTGGCGGGTGATCACGGCGAAATACGGCAAGCTCTTGGAGGCCGCCTTCGCTCAAAAGGGCGGCGACGCGCTCCGCCAGTGGATCGACGACTGTCCCAACTCCCTCTACGCCGCGCTCTGCTACAAGGGCGCGGCGCTGGCCCGGGGCGAGGCCGGCGACCAGGCGATCAAGGGCTGGCGCGACCACCTCACGGCGGACATTGGCGCCGTGCCCGGCATCGCCGCGCTCTTGGACGCCCATGACGACGCGGCGCTGCACCGGCTGATGACCAATCTCGCGGGCCACGACATGGCGGCGATGCGTGAGATTTTTCACGGCATCCCGGACGACCAGCCGACCTGCATCATCGCCTACACCATCAAGGGCCACGGCCTGCCCTTCGCGGGCCACAAGGACAACCATGCGGGGCTCATGAACCCGGACCAGATGGCCGCCTTCCAAAAGGAGATGGGCGTGCCGGAGGGTCAGGAATGGGAGCCGTTCGCGGGACTCGACGTTTCGGCCGAGGATCTGCGCGCCTTTCTCGACCGGATGCCCTTCGCCCGGGAATACCCGCGGCGCTACGCGGCCGCGCGGCTGCCGGTGCCCTCACTGGTCCCGGCGCCGGGCGGCGGACGCCTCTCGACCCAGGAGGCCTTCGGCAAGATCTTGAACGATCTGGCGCGCGGCGACAGCGATCTCGCGGCGCGCATCGTCACCACCTCGCCGGACGTGACCGTCTCCACCAATCTGGGCCCCTGGGTGAACCGGCGCGGCATCTTCGACCGGCGCGACCGGGGCGACGCCTTCCGCGACGAGAAGGTGGTCTCGGCCCAGCAATGGAACATGTCGCCCAAGGGCCAGCATATCGAGCTCGGCATCGCCGAGAACAACCTGTTCATCCTGCTCGCCGCCCTCGGGCTGTCGCACTCGCTGTTCGGCACGCGGCTCCTGCCCATCGGTACCCTCTACGACCCCTTCATCCAGCGCGGGCTCGATGCGCTCAACTACGCCTGCTACCAGGGGGCCCGGTTCATGCTGGTGGCGACGCCGTCCGGCATCACGCTCGCGCCCGAGGGCGGCGCGCACCAGTCGGTCTCGACCCCCTTGATCGGCATGGCCCAGGACGGCATCGCCGGCTTCGAGCCGGCCTTCGCCGACGAGCTCGCGGCGATCATGGCCTGGTCCTTCGACTACATGCAGCGGGACGGCAGCGGCGCGGGCGACGCCGACTGGCTCCGGGACGTGGAGGGCGGCTCGGTCTATCTGCGGCTTTCAACGCGGCCGCTCGAACAGCCCGGGCGCCCGATGACGGACGACCTGCGTGACGCCACCATCGCCGGCGGCTATTGGCTCAAACCGCCGGCGCCCGGCGCCGAGCTCGCCATCGTCTACACCGGCGCGATTGCGCCCGAGGCCATCGAGGCCCATGCGCAAGTGCTCGAGGACATCCCCGGTGCCGGGCTCCTGGCGGTCACTTCGGCGGATCGGCTCAACGCCGGCTGGACCGCCGTCGACCGGGCCCGCCAGGCGGGCACGGCGCACGGTCCCTCCCAGATCGAGCAGCTCTTGGCGCCGCTTGCGCCCAAGGCGGCGCTGGTCACCGTGCTCGACGGCCACCCGGCCACGCTCGCCTGGCTCGGCGGCGTGCGCGGGCACCGTGTCTATCCGCTCGGCGTTGAGCATTTCGGTCAGACCGGCGACATCCCCGACCTCTACCGCCAGTACCGGATCGACGCGGACGCCATCCTCGACGCCTGCGCGCAGGCCTGTTTGGGGTGAACGCAAGACTCGGTCGTCAACCGATCGTGAGTTGACCTGCCGCGCGATTTCGGTACCTCACTCTTTATGCCTTTGCCGAGGACGACGCACCCGTGACCGCGGCCGTCACAGCGCTGATCTCGCGCACCGTAAACGCGCGCGACGACGAGCTCCGGGCGTTGCTCTGGTCCTTCGCCTACTTCTTCTTTCTCTTGAGCAGCTACTACGTGCTGCGCCCGATCCGCGACGAGATGGGCGTGGCCGGCGGCGTCGAGAACCTGCAATGGCTGTTCACCGGCACCTTCGTCGTCATGCTGGCCGCCGTGCCGCTGTTCGGCTGGATCGTCGCCCGGCTGCCGCGCCGGCGCTTCGTGCCGCTGGTCTACCGCGTCTTTATTCTCTGCCTGCTGGTCTTCTTCGCGTTGATGAGCCTGGACATCGGCACCGTCCATGTCGGCCGGGCCTTCTTCATCTGGGTGAGCGTCTTCAACCTGTTCGTGGTCTCGGTGTTCTGGAGCGTGATGGCGGATGTGTTCACCAACGCCCAGGGCCGGCGGCTCTTCGGCTTCATCGCCGCGGGCGGCAGCGCCGGCGCGCTCTTGGGGCCCACGATCACGGCGACCCTCGCGGTGCCCCTGGGGCCGGTCAACCTGATGCTGGTCTCGGCGGTCTTGCTGGAGGCGGCGGTCCGGTGCATGCGCGGCGCGGCCGGAGCGGCCGGCGCGTCAGCACGCGAGCCGGCAGGGGCGGGCGCCACACCGCCCGCGCCCGCGATCGGCGGCGGGGTGCTGGCGGGGCTCACGCACACCCTCCGCTCGACCTATCTGTCGGGCATCGGCGGCTATATCGTGCTGATGACCTTTGCCGCCACGGTGCTCTACTTCCTGCAGGCCGAGATCGTCGCCGCCGCGTCCGAGGATGCCGGTGAGCGCACGCGGATCTTCGCGGTCATCGACATCGCCGCCAACGCCCTGACCATCCTGCTCCAGCTCTTCGTCACCGGGCGCTTCATCCGGACCTTCGGCGTTGCGGCTGCGGCCGCGCTGCTGCCGGCGGTGGTGGCCGCGGCGTTCGTGGCGCTGGCCGCCGGAAGCTGGCTGGCGCTGCCCGTCGTGGTGCTGATCGCGGTGGTCCAGGCGGTCCGCCGCGCGACCAACTACGCGATCTCGCGGCCGGCGCGGGAGATCCTGTTCACCGTCGTCCCGCGGGAAGAGAAGTACAAGGCCAAGAACGTGATCGATACACTGGTCTACCGGGGCGGCGACGCGGTCAGCGGCTGGCTCTACCGCTGGATCGCCGGAACCGGCATCGGGCTCGCCGGCATGGCCGCGATCATGGTGCCGGTGGCCGCGCTGTGGCTGGCCCTGGCATTGGCCCTCGGCCGCCGCCAGGACCGGTTAGCGGAGACGCAGGCGAAGGCAGGCTAGGAGGAGGAACCGATGGCGCAAGGCAAGGCATTCTCAGGTCCCAGCATGAACCGGGCCCAGTTCCTGCGGCTCGCGGCGGGCGCCGCGGCCGCGTCCGCGATCGGCCCGGGTGCGGCAGGTGCGGCGACGGCCGGCAAGATGGCCACCAGGCCCATCCCCAAGACCGGCGAGGCCCTGCCCGTGGTCGGCCTGGGCACCTACAAGACCTTCGACGTGGGTCTCGACGACGAAGAGCGTCGTCGGCTGACCGAGGTGCTCGAGCGGCTGTTCGCGGCCGGCGGCACCGTCATCGATTCGTCGCCGATGTACGGCCGCTCGGAGTCGGTGGTCGGTAACCTGCTTTCCGAGATGGGCGCGGTGGACCGGGCTTTCGTCGCCACCAAGGTCTGGACCAAGGGCCGCGAATCGGGCATCGCCCAGATGTCGACCTCCGAGCGCCGGCTCAGGGATCAGCGCATCGAGCTCATGCAGGTGCACAACCTGGTCGACACGGCGACCCATCTCAAGACGCTCAAGACCTGGAAGGAGCAGGGGCGCATCCAGTACATCGGGATCACCCACTACACGCCGCGCGCCTTCGACGACCTCGAGGCGGTCATGGCGCGCGAGCCGATCGACTTCCTGCAGATTCCCTATTCGATCGCGCTGCGCGAGGCGGAGAGCCGCATCCTGCCCCGGGCCGCCGAGCTGGGCGTGGCCACGCTGATCAACATCCCCTACGCCAAGGGCTCGCTGTTCCGTGCGGTCAAGGGCCGCGAATTGCCGGGCTGGGCGGCCGACCTGGACTGCCGCAGCTGGGGCCAGTTCTTCTTGAAGTACCTGCTGGGCCACCCGGCGGTGACCTGCGTCATCCCCGGCACCAGCAAGCCCCGCCATATGATCGACAACGCCCAGGCCGGCATGGGCCGGCTCCCGGATGCGGCGGCGCGGCGGCGTATGGCGGAATTCTGGGACACGGTCTAGGCTGCGGACTTGCAACCGGCGGAGCGGGCACGTATATGGAGGCACCGCGCCGGGCGGGCGTGGTGGAACTGGTAGACACGCAGGTTTTAGGTACCTGTGGCGCAAGCCGTGGGGGTTCGAGTCCCTCCGCCCGCACCAGGCGGCGGCCCCCGGCGAACGCAGCCATATTCGAGGATCCGAGCCACTTCCTGAGCTCTCATGCAGGTAACAGAGACCACGAGCGACGGCCTCAAGCGCGAGCTGAAGGTCGTCCTCTCAAACAGCGAGATCGAAGAAAAGCTCGAGTTCCGGCTCAAGGAGCTGGGGCGCAGCGTCACCGTCCCGGGCTTTCGACCCGGGCGCGCACCCATGGCCATGCTCAAGCAGCGGTTCGGCAAATCGGTCCTCAGCGAGATCGTGCAGGGCGCGGTGGCGGACGGCTCGAGCCAAGCCATGATGGAGCGCGGCCTCAGGCCGGCCGTGCAGCCGAAGGTCGAGATCACCGCCTTCGAGGAAGGCGCGGACCTGGAGTTCACCATCGAGGTCGAGGTCCTGCCCGAGATCGAGCCCATCGCGTTCGGCGAGCTCGAGCTCGAACGGCTGGTCATCGATGTCAGCGACAAGGAGGTCGATTCGGCCCTGAACCACCTGGCCGAGCACAGCAAGGACGCGGCCCCCGTGACCGCCGCGCGCCCCGCCAAGACGGGCGACATCGTGCATATCGATTTCGTCGGCCGGATCGACGGCAAGGAATTCCCGGGCAGCGCGGCCGAGGCCTACCGCCTGGAACTGGGATCGAGATCGTTCGTCCCGGGCTTCGAGGACCAGTTGGTCGGCGCCAAGGTGGGCGACCAGGTCGACGTCAAGATCAAGTTCCCGGACGACTATCCGAACCCCGAAATCGCCGGCAAGGAGGCGGTCTTTGACGTGACCGTCAAGGACCTGATGGAGACTGCCGTGCCCGCGCTGGACGACGAGTTCGCCCGCAAGGCGGGAGCGGCGGACCTGGCGTCGTTGCGGTCGGATCTCCGCCAGAGGATCGAAGAGCAGTATGCCGGCGTCGCGCGCGACAAGGTGAAGCGGGAGCTGTTCGACGCGCTCGCCGACCGCTGCACCTTCAGTGTGCCCCAGGGGATGCTGGCGACCGAGTTCGACAGCATCTGGAAGCAGGTCGAGAAGGACAAGGCCCAGGGTACGCTGCCCGAGGAGGATATCGACAAGGGCGACGACGAGCTCAAGGAGGAGTACCGGGGGATCGCCGAGCGCCGCATCCGGCTGGGCCTGTTGCTGTCGGACATCGGCGAGCGCAACGGCATCCAGGTCTCCCAGGACGAGGTCTCGCGCGCGGTCATGGAAGAGGCCCAGAAGCATCCCGGGCACGAGCGCGAGGTGCTCGAGCATTATCACAACAGCCCCGAGGCAAGCGCCGCGCTCAGGGCGCCGGTGTTCGAGAACAAGGTGGTTGATTTCCTGCTTGAGCAAGTCAAGCTCACGGATCGGCGCATCTCCGTCGAAGAGCTGGTCGCCGAGACGGAGGCGGCGGAGACTCCGCCGAAAACCAAGAAGAAGGCCGCTGGCAAGTCCGGCGGCAAGTCCACCGCACGCAAGAGCGGCGCCCGCAAGACCGGCGCCAAAACCTCCGCCAAGAAGAAGTCGGCCGAGGCGGAGGAGTCGTCCTGAGCGTGCAGAACGCGTCACTGTTACGGCGAAACGGAAGGCGATGACCGATTTTCGGAACACTTACATGAGCAACCTCGTTCCTATGGTGGTCGAGCAGACCAACCGCGGCGAGCGGGCCTATGACATCTATTCCCGCCTGCTCAAGGAGCGGATCATCTTCCTGACCGGCGGGGTTGACGATCACGTCGCCAGCCTGCTGTGCGCCCAGCTGCTCTATCTGGAGTCGGAGAATCCGAACAAGGACATCGCGTTCTATATCAATTCGCCGGGCGGCATCGTGACCTCGGGTCTGGCGATCTACGACACCATGCAGTACATCCGCAGCGATGTCTCCACCGTCTGCGTCGGCCAAGCGGCGTCGATGGGTTCGCTGTTGCTCTGCGCCGGGACCAAGGGCAAGCGCTATGCGCTGCCGAACTCGCGGATCATGGTTCACCAGCCGTCCGGCGGTTTTCAGGGACAGGCGACGGATATCGAGATCCATGCCAAGGAGATCCTGGCGGTGCGAGAGCGGCTCAACGACACCTATGTCCAGCATACCGGCCAGCCCATGGACGCCATCGAAGAGGCCATGGAGCGGGATCGCTTCTACACGCCGGACGAGGCCAAGGACTTCGGCCTGATCGACGAAGTCGTGGTCAGCAGGCCCGTCGTCGCGTCGGACGACGACGACGGCCCCGAGGGCAAGGGGCCCGACAAGGGCCGAGGCGCCAGGGCCTGAGCAGGGGATCAGGCCCGATACCGGTGAACCCCCAGATCCTTAACGGAAAATTGAGTTGTTGAGGGCTAGAATGCTATAACCTGGGATGTGATCGGCGGATGCCGTATTACATTGGTATTATATTCGAGTCTTGACAAACTGATTGGAGGTAAAGAAAAACCAAAGGATAGTTTCGGTAAATTCTTTTTGTTAACACGAGTCAGCATTTACCAAACATATGCTTTTGCATTGGCCAGGACCTCCAGGTAACATGAGCCCAGCCGACGATCGGTTCAGGACGGGACGATTATGAACAAGTCGACGAGCGGTGATTCCAAGAACACGCTGTACTGCTCCTTCTGCGGCAAGAGCCAGCATGAGGTGCGCAAGCTGATCGCCGGCCCGACCGTGTTCATCTGCGACGAATGCGTCGAGCTGTGCATGGACATCATCCGCGAGGAGAACAAGTCGTCCCTGGTCAAGTCGCGCGATGGGGTGCCGACGCCCAGCGACATCTACGACGTGCTCAACGACTATGTGATCGGCCAGCTCCATGCCAAGCGCGTCCTGTCGGTCGCGGTGCACAACCACTACAAGCGGCTCGCGCACGGCACCAAGAGCAACGGCGTCGAACTCGCCAAGTCGAACATTCTGCTGATCGGCCCGACCGGCTGCGGCAAGACGCTCTTGGCGCAGACCCTGGCGCGCATCATCGACGTGCCGTTCACCATGGCGGACGCGACGACGCTCACCGAAGCGGGCTATGTCGGCGAGGATGTCGAGAACATCATCCTCAAGCTGCTGCAGGCCGCCGACTACAATGTCGAGCGGGCCCAGCGGGGCATCGTCTACATCGACGAGGTCGACAAGATCTCCCGTAAGTCGGACAACCCGTCGATCACCCGCGACGTGTCCGGCGAGGGCGTGCAGCAGGCGCTCTTGAAGATCATGGAAGGCACTGTCGCCTCCGTGCCGCCGCAGGGTGGACGCAAGCACCCGCAGCAGGAGTTCCTGCAGGTCGACACGACCAACATTCTGTTCATTTGCGGCGGCGCATTCTCCGGTCTCGACAAGATCATCTCGGCACGCGGGCGCGGCACCTCGATCGGCTTCGGCGCCGACGTGCGCAGCCCGGACGACCGGCGCACCGGCGACGTCCTGCGGGAGGTCGAGCCGGAAGACCTCTTGAAGTTCGGCCTGATCCCCGAATTCATCGGCCGTCTGCCGGTGATCGCGACGTTGGAGGATCTGGATCAGCAGGCCTTGGTCGACATTCTGATGCAGCCGAAGAACGCGCTGGTCAAACAGTACCAGCGGCTGTTCGACATGGAGGGCGTGAAGCTCACCTTCACAGAGGACGCGCTCTTGGGTGTGGCCCAGAAGGCGATCGCCCGCAAGACCGGCGCGCGGGGCCTCAGGTCCATTCTCGAGAACATCCTGCTGGAATCGATGTTCGAGCTGCCGGACCACGAGGGCCTGGAAGAGATCGCGATCAGCCGTGAGGTCGTGGAGGGGCGCGCCAAGCCCCTGCACAGCTACAGCAAGCGGCGCGAAGACACCGGGACCAGCGCCTAGGTTTCGCGGGCGCGCCCGCGCGCGGGCGATCTTCGGCGCTTCCCTCTTGAACCTACGGGGCGGAGAAGCCAATTAACGAGCGAAAGGCCGGCGGCCGGACACCCCATCTAGGGGACGGATGCCGGCAACCGACTAGATGATGAGCTTAGGCTGACGACCATAAGGACGAGCATGTTCGAGCTGCAATCCGGCGCCTTGTACCCGATCCTACCGCTCCGCGACATCGTGGTGTTCCCGCACATGATCGTGCCCCTGTTCGTGGGGCGCCAGAAGTCGGTGCGGGCCTTGGAAGAGGTCATGAAGGACGACAAGCAGATCCTGCTGGTCGCCCAGAAGAACGCCGCCGAAGACGACCCGACACCGGCCGACATCTATTCCGTCGGCACGATTGGCACGGTTCTGCAGCTCCTCAAGCTGCCTGACGGCACGGTCAAGGTGCTGGTCGAGGGCGGCGAGCGCGCCCGTATTCTGCGCTTTGCGGAGAACGAGGACTTTTTCGAGGCCTATGCCGAGGTCATCAAGGAGGAGCCGGGCGAGTCCAAGGAGCACGAGGCGCTGGGCCGCAGCGCCGTGTCGCAGTTCGAGCAGTACATCAAGCTGAACCGGAAGATCCCGCCCGAGGTGCTGGTGTCGATCAACCAGATCGACGAGCCAAGCAAGCTGGCGGACACGATCGCCTCGCATCTCTCGCTCAAGATCCCAGAGAAGCAGGAGCTCTTGGAGACCGACAATGTCGCCGAGCGGCTGGAGAAGATCTTCTCCTACATGGAAGGCGAGATCGGCGTTCTGCAGGTCGAGAAACGCATCCGCAATCGGGTCAAGCGCCAGATGGAGAAGACCCAGCGCGAGTACTACCTGAACGAACAGATGAAGGCGATCCAGAAGGAGCTCGGCGAGAGCGAGGACGGCAAGGACGAGATCGCCGAGCTCGAGGACCGCATCAAGCAGACGCGCCTGTCGAAAGAGGCGCGCGAGAAAGCCCTGGCGGAGGTCAAGAAGCTCCGCACCATGAGCCCGATGTCGGCCGAGGCGACCGTGGTGCGCAACTACCTCGACTGGCTGCTCGCCATTCCCTGGAAGAAGCGGACGCGCATCAAGCGCGACATCAAGGCGGCCGAGCAGGTCCTGAACGACGACCACTACGGGCTCGAGAAGGTCAAGGAGCGCATTCTCGAGTACCTGGCCGTGCAGCAGCGGACCAAGAAGATCAAGGGCGCGATCCTGTGCCTGGTCGGCCCGCCGGGCGTGGGCAAGACCTCGCTGGGCAAGTCGATGGCACGCGCGACCGGCCGCAACTTCGTGCGCATGTCGCTGGGCGGCGTGCGGGACGAGGCGGAGATCCGCGGCCACCGGCGCACCTATATCGGGTCGCTGCCGGGCAAGATCATCCAGGGCATGAAGAAGGCAAAGTCCTCGAACGCGCTGTTCCTGCTGGACGAGATCGACAAGCTGGGCGCCGACTGGCGCGGCGATCCGAGCTCGGCCCTGCTGGAAGTGCTGGACCCCGAGCAGAACATCAACTTCAACGACCACTATCTCGAGGTCGACTACGACCTGTCCGACGTGATGTTCGTGACGACCGCGAACACGCTCAGGATGGCGCAGCCCCTGCTCGACCGCATGGAGGTGATCCGCATTCCGGGATACACCGAGGACGAGAAGGTCGAGATCGCGCGCCGGCACCTGATCCCCAAGCAGATCTCCGCGCACGGGCTCAAAAAGGGCGAGTGGTCGATCTCGGACTCGGCGCTGCGCGACCTGATCCGCTACTACACGCGCGAGGCCGGCGTTCGTAATCTCGAGCGCGAGATCGCGAGCTTGGCCCGCAAGGCCATCAAGGACATCCTGGCCGAGGGACTGACAAAGGTCTCGGTGACCCGCCGCAATGTCGAAAAATACGCGGGCGTCCGGAAGTTCCGCTTCGGCGAGGTCGAGGACAAGGACACCGTGGGCGTGTCCACGGGCTTGGCCTGGACCGAAGTGGGCGGCGAGTTGTTGTCGATCGAGTCGGTCATGCTGCCGGGCAAGGGCAAGATGACGGCGACCGGCAAGCTGGGCGACGTCATGAAGGAGTCGGTCCAGGCGGCCGAGAGCTTCGTGAAGTCCAGGGCCGCCACCTTCGGCATCAAGCCCACGCTGTTCGACAAGAAGGACATCCACGTGCACGTGCCCGAGGGCGCGACGCCCAAGGACGGGCCGTCAGCCGGCATCGCCATGTGCACGTCGATCGTGTCCGTGCTGGCCGGCATACCGATCCGCAGGGACGTGGCCATGACCGGAGAGATCACCCTGCGCGGCCGCGTGCTGCCGATCGGCGGGCTCAAGGAGAAGCTCTTGGCGGCGCTGCGCGGCGGGCTCAAACTGGTGATCATCCCGCAGGAAAACGAGAAGGACCTGGCGGAAATCCCGGAGAACGTGAAGAGCAAGCTGGAGATCGTTCCGGTTTCGACAGTGGACGAGGTTCTGCAACTCGCGCTGACCGGGCCGTTGACCCCGATCGAATGGGACGAATCAGCCGATCTCGATCAGGTTGCGGGTTCGGATCGCAAGGATGATATCGGTGGCGTCGTGGCGCACTAAGTTCCGATAGGGACACATCGGCCACAGAATTCCCACAAAAATGGGGGATTTCTGCGGGGTTTGATTGACGATCCAGTTGCCGCGCCCGTAGTATCCCCAATCTCAGGTTTGTCTGCGAACGTGCACCAACGCCGGGGCACGACGATTTCCTGCAAACTTCCTCTCATCGAAAAAGGGGGTACTCTCGTGAACAAGAACGAATTCATCGCCGAGGTTGCTGATCGCTCCGGCATGTCGAAAAGCGATGCGGCGTCGGCTGTCGACTGCGTCATCGATGTGATCACGGACTCTCTTCAACGCGGCGGCGAAGTCCGGCTGGTCGGCTTTGGCACGTTTCACGTGACCCAGCGCGCGGCGACTACGGGCCGCAATCCGCGGACTGGAGAGAAGATCCAGATCCCGGCCTCACGGCAACCGAAGTTCAAGGCCGGCAAGGCGCTGAAGGACATGTTGAACTAGGACCTCGGTTTCGAGATGATGGCGCCAGCCGCCCGCGGGCGGCTGGCGCCTGTGCGTCTGGGGTCCGGCACGGCGGGGCCATGCGGTCCCGTGACCCTCTTCGGAAGCGCAGCGTCTTGACCGGTCTCGACGGACCAACGGGCGGTTAGCTCAGCTGGTAGAGCGCCACGTTTACACCGTGGATGTCGGGAGTTCGAGTCTCTCACCGCCCACCATAGGCTCTCGCCCCGCCAGTGCCGGGAGTCGGCATGCCATAAGTGCTAGAGCACTATCCGACCATAGGGACACAATTCCGTTGCGGTTTGGGCGCGGCAGCCCGCCAGGCGCCGCCCGAAACACGATGATTGAGCATCGGGTAAGGGCGGCAACGCCGCGGATGCCCACCCAAACGCAACCCTCCTGTCCGCTGGGACATGCGGTCGCGCCGGCCCACCCCCCCACCCGGCCACCCAACGCCAGTATCCTTGTGGGTGGCCGGGTGGGGGGGTGGGCCGGTGCCGCCGCTTCAACGGACCGCTAAAGGGCCGGCGCCTTTTTCGCCATGACGTCGTCAAACGCCTTGACCGTATGACGGATACGGTCTGCGGCGCTTTCCTGGTCATGGCGAAGAATGCCTCCGGCAGAATGGCTCCATATGGTCGGAAGATGCTCTAGCCCCGCGTCCCGGCGTTCTCCCCAGGTTTTTCCCCAGTATCTCCGGATTTTCCCCAAGATTCTTACGGATACTGTCAGGTCTGACAGTAGCCGCCGGCTCAAGCGTTACCGTAACCTAGGCTCCTTGGAAGGAATCCGGGTCGATGTTGGCGGGCGTCGACCACGCTAAGGGGACTGGGCTTGGGCAGACGTGGTCCAGAGCGACGCGAGGCAAGCGAGGTGCGGTTGCGGGTCCTCGTAGCGGAAGACAATCAGGCCATGCGTACGGCGATCCTGCGCCTTCTGGAGTCGGAATTCGAGATTGTCGACGCGGTGATCGACGGCGAGCGACTGGTGGAGGTGGCGCGCCAAACCAATCCCGATGTCGTGGTGGCCGATATCTCCATGCCGGGCATGACGGGTCTCGAGGCGGCTCGGGAATTACGGGAACGGGGCTTCACCGGCCGCATCGTGATGCTGACCGTGCACGCGGACCCGGGCTACGTGCGTGACGCGCGCGAAGTCGGCGCCGTCGGCTACGTGGTCAAGTCGCGGATGGTGTCGGATCTGTTTGTCGCCGTGAAGGCTGCCCATCAAGGCCGTGTCTTCGTCTCTCCGACCATCGATCTGGAAGACGACCTCTCTTCCTTCCCAGGCCACGAGCCCGGCCGGGCGTGACCAGCCGCGCAACGGCCCAAGTCCTCGTCTACCTCAAGGACCCGGCGCGGTCTTGCCGATTGAGCTTCCTCGCCGCCGGCATCATCGGCGTGTTCACCTTGTCTGGTCCGTGCAGGCGGTCTGTGGCGCGGGCGCCGAGATCGTTCTCGATGGCGTGCTGCTGCTTGCGAGCCTGCCCGTCTCCGTCTGGATGAAGCAGACCAGGTGAGCCCGCGGCAAGACGGGGACCCGATGGTCGCTTCCCTCTTTGGCGTTCCGAAGGCGAGCCGTCGTTCGCACGCTGTCTTGCGGACATGCCCTCACGCCATCCCCTGCCGAACGAAGTCGACAAATGCGCGCACGCGCGGAACGTTCTGGCGGTTCGGAGGCATGAGTGCAGTGATCGCGCTTGGATCGTCGTCGTGGCAGTCCGCAAGTAGCGGGACCAGGCGCCCGTCCGCCAGCGCATCGCTGCCGAGGAAGTCGCCGAGGCGAATGATCCCGACGCCGGCGATCGCAAGCTCGAGCAACAGCTCGGCGCTGTCGCATGTGATCGACCCTGTGACCGGCAGCAGAACCCGCTTGCCGCCCTCGTAGAGCGGCCATTTGGCGAGGCGCGAGAAACCCTTGAGCTGTAGGCAGTTGTGAGACAGCAGGTCGCGCGGGCTTTGCGGCGTGCCGTGGCGGTCCAGATAGGACGGACTCGCAACGATGACGCGGCGGACCTCGCCGAGTCTGCGGGCCATCAGCCCGGAATCACCCAGCGGACCCACCCGGATCGCCACATCGATCTGATCGGCGATGACATCGACCCGGCGATCGGTGATCGACAGATCGACGCTCACATCGGGATAGAGCCTCTGGAACTCCGGCAACAGTCGGACCAGACGGTACTTGCCAAAGGCGCTTCCGGTGTTGACGCGAATGAGTCCCCGCGGCAGTCCGCGCACGGCGGTCACTTCCGCTTCGGCCGATTCAAGGGCTGCAAGAATATCCCGGCTCCGGCGCACATAAAGCTCGCCTTCCTGGGTCAAGACCAGGCGGCGGGTGGACCGCTGTAGCAGTTTCACTCCCAGGTGATCTTCAAGGCGGGAAACGACCTTCGACACCCCGGAGGGCGTCAGTCCGGCCTCTTCGGCGACCGCGGCGAAACTGCCCAGATCGACCACGCGAACAAAAATCGCGATGTCGTGGGCTGGTTTCATGACCGTCTATTCATGAAGAAAAGTCCATTCTAAAATCTAGAATTCGAAGATTATCAAGTTTATTGATCATAATACAGTGTGCCCAGGAACGAAACGAGCGCAGGCCCATGCGAACCCCATGGCCGCGCGCGACGCCAACAGCAAGCCGTTGATCTTTGAAGGAGCCTCCACATGCCGCTGGTCCGTATCGCCGTCCCGACACATTTGCCGACAGAAAGAGTGAGGGCCCTGGCGGACGCGGTGCACGAGGCCTTGGTGGGAACCTGCGACGTACCGCCGTCCGACCACTTTCAGCTGATCTCGCGATTTTCGGATCAGGACCGGATCATCGACCCGACCTTTCCTGACGTCGAGCGCTCGGCCGATGCGGTGATCGTCGAAATCCTGTTGCTCGCGGGGCGCGACGACAACAGGAAGCGCCGGCTTTTTGAGGAGATTGCCAAAGGGGCCGAAGCGCACGGTTTTCGAGGCGACGACATCATGGTCGCCCTTGTCGAGAACAGGCCGATCGACTGGTCGCTCGGAGGCGGCAGGACCTATGACAGCTACGGTCATGACTAGCTGCGCATGACAGGATCGGTCGGCGGTTGATCTCTTCGATCACCGGCGCGCCGCAGGTCGAAGACAAGCGCCAGGATTCGCCCCTATCCGGCCGCGTGCACCTACTCTTGGCGGCAAGCGGATAGACCTCCCGCCAAACTGCGGGTTTTCCTCCTTGCACCTGTCAATCGTGACAGTTTCGGAGCGGCTGGAACTCCCCTACCGTTCCCGTCGCGAGATATCCCGAATGGTACACGTCGGGGCGTTGTCACGGTCTGTTGGTGAAGCCGGGCCACGGCAGTGAGAGGGCGTGAGCGTCCGAGGCATTGGGGGACTTTTCCTAGTGGGCCAGAGAAGGGTGCCACATAACTGTAACGCAAACGTCATACAGTCCCATGTCGTGCAATGAAGGCGTGTATCGCGGTCGCACAACGGGGAGCGGCCTGTAGAGACAGGGAGAACACGAGCCAGACGACATCGATCGGATAAACAACAACGGAAAACAACGTCCAGACGGACCGAAGCTCTATCAGTGACGCAGAGCCGACGTGCGGCTCGAATGCAAGGGGAGGGGACGAATGGCGGACGAAGCACAGGCGCAGGCCCAGGCAGCGCCGGAGGCCAAGAAGAAGTTTCAGTTCCCGACCGCGTTCACCATCCTGTTTGGACTGATCATCGTCGTCGCCATCGCGACCTGGATCGTTCCCGCCGGCGAGTTCGATCGGCAGCGGAACGAGGCGCTCGGCCGCGACGTCCCGGTGCCCGGGACCTACCACCCGGTCCAGCCCAACCCGCAGGGCTTCGTCGCGGTCATGCTGGCGCCCATCGCCGGCCTCTACGACCCCGATACCAACGAAGCCAACGCCATTGACGTGGCCGTCTTCGTGCTGGTGATCGGCGGCTTTCTTGGGATCGTCACCCGGACCGGCGCCATTGACGCGGGCATCGGCCGAACCATGGTCCGGCTTCGCGGGCGCGAGAAATGGATGATCCCCATCCTCATGGCGCTCTTTGCCGCGGGCGGCACGATCTACGGCATGGCGGAGGAGAGCCTCGCTTTCTACACGATCATCATCCCGGTGGTGATCGCCGCTGGCTACGACGCGGCGACGGGCGTGGCGATCATCATGATCGGCGCCGCTATGGGGACGCTGGGCTCGACGGTCAACCCCTTCGCCGCGGTGATCGCCTCGGATGCGGCCGGGATCCCGTTCACGCAAGGGATCATCTGGCGCGTCGTCATCCTGGTGCTGGGCTGGCTGGCCTGCGTCGCCTACGTCATGCGCTACGCCGAACGGGTGCGCAAGGACCCGTCCAAGTCCATCGTCTTCGACATGAAGGAAAGCAACGAAGAGCATTTCCTGAAGGGGCGGGACCCGGCCGGCGTGGGCGATTTCACCACCAGGCAAGCGATCATCCTGGTGATCTTCGGGCTGTCCTTCGCGGTGATGATCTGGGGCGTGGCGGTGGCCGGCTGGTGGATGGCCGAGATGTCGGCTCTGTTCCTGTTCGCGGCGATCGTTTGCGGCGTGATCGGCCGCCTGGGCGAGCACGAATTCGTGGACACCTTCGTCGACGGCGCCCGGGATCTCTTGGGCGTCGCGCTGATCATCGGCGTCGCCCGCGGCATCGTCGTGGTCATGAACGACGGCAAGATCACCGATACCATCCTGCAATGGTCGGCGCAGGGCGTCGAGGGGCTGCCCGAGGTCGCCTTCATCAACGTCATGTATTGGCTACAGGTGGGCATGTCCTTCCTGGTACCGTCCTCCTCGGGTCTGGCCGTCCTGACCATGCCCATCATGGCGCCGCTGTCGGATTTCGCCGGCGTCGGGCGCGATCTGGTGGTGACCGCCTATCAGTCGGCCAACGGCCTGGTGAACTTCTTCAACCCGACCTTCGCCGTGGTCATGGGCGGCCTAGCGCTCGGCCGCGTGCCCTATGAGCGCTGGGTCAAGTTCGTGATGCCGCTGTGCCTGATCATCACCATCATCATCATGGGCACGATCAGCCTCGGCACGCTCCTGGAGCCGGCGGCCGCGGCCGGCGGCGCAGCGTCGGGTGGATGAGCGAGAGCACTACATAGGCGAATGGCCGGATCGACACCGGTCCACCGTGAGGGAGATGTGACATGAGCGACTATGGCGTCCATTCGGAACACGGCAAGCTTCGCAAGGTGATCGTGCACAAGCCGGGGCTGGCGATCGCGCGGCTTACGCCCGAGAACAGCGCCGATCTGCTGTTCGACGACGTGCTCTGGGTCAAGATGGCCCGCGTCGAGCACCTGGCCTTCACGGACGAGATGCGCCATCGCGGCATCGAGGTCTATTGGGTGCGCGAACTCCTGGAAGAGACCATCAAGGACATGGAGGCGCGCAAGTGGCTCCTGGACTTGAGGATTACCGACAACACCGTCGGCGTCGGCATGGGGAACGAGCTGCGGGCCGCGCTGATGGAAATGGATGCCTACAAGCTCTCTGTCCATCTGATCGGCGGCATCGCCCGGGCCGAGCTGCCGTTCGAGCCCAAGGGCATGGTGGGCGCGTTGCTCGAGCCCCATGAGTTCGTGCTGGCGCCGCTGCCGAACCAGCTGTTCACCCGCGACCCCTCGGCCTGGATCTATGGCGGGGTGACGCTCCACAACATGTACTGGCCGGCCCGCCGCCAAGAGACCCTGAACATGGCGGCGATCTACAAGTTTCACCCGATGTTCAAGAACGCCGTGTTCGAATTCTGGTACGGCGACGACGTCGAGAACGACCACGGCATGGCCCATCTCGAAGGCGGCGACATCATGCCCGTGGGCAACGGCGTGGTCCTGATCGGCATGGGCGAACGTACGACGCCGCAGGGGGTCGGGCAGGTCGCCAAAGCCCTGTTCGCCAAGGGCGGGGCCGAGCGGGTCATCGCCGCCGCAATGCCCAAGGCGCGGGCGGCCATGCACCTGGACACGGTGTTCACCTTCTGCGACCACGACCTGGTCAACATGTTCCCGGACGTGGTGAACGCCCTGCGCACCTTCTCCATCCGGCCCGGCGACAAGGAAGGCGAGCTCTCGGTCGTCGAGGAGAAGAAGGACTTCCCCGGCGTCGTCGCCGAGGCGCTGGGCCTCAAGAAGCTGCGGCAGGTGCACACCGGCGGCGACGCCTACGAGGCCCAGCGCGAGCAGTGGGACGACGGCAACAATGTCGTCTGCCTGGAGCCGGGCGTGGTCGTCGCCTATGAGCGCAACACCTACACCAACACGCTCTTGCGCAAGGCGGGCGTCGAGGTGGTCACCATCGCCGGCAACGAGCTGGGCCGGGGCCGCGGCGGCGGGCACTGCATGACCTGCCCGATTCTGCGCGACCCGGCCTGACCTGCGGCCGGGCCAAGCGACATAGCAAGCAACACGAAGAGTGATGGAGATCTGAGATGCCGATCAACTTGAAGAACCGCCATTTCCTCAAGATCCTGGATTTCACGCCGGACGAGATCCGCTTTCTGCTGCAGTTGTCGAAGGAGCTCAAGGCCGCGAAATACGGCGGCTACGAGCAGCAGCGGCTCACGGGCAAAAACATCGCCCTCATCTTCGAGAAGACCTCGACACGGACCCGCACCGGCTTCGAAGTCGCGGCCTATGATCAGGGCGCGAACGTCACCTATCTCGGCCCGACGGGGACGCAGATCGGCCACAAGGAGTCCATGAAGGACACCGCCCGGGTGCTGGGGCGCATGTATGACGCCATCGAGTATCGCGGCTTCGGCCAGGAGGTTGCCGAGGAGCTGGCGCAGTATGCCGGCGTGCCGGTCTACAACGGCCTGACAGACGAGTTTCACCCGACCCAGATGCTGGCCGATTTCCTGACCATGCGCGAGTACACGCACAAGCACTACTCGGACATGACCTTCTGCTTCCTGGGCGACGGCCGCAGCAACATGGCGCACTCCTATCTGATCGCCGGCGCCAAGATGGGCATGGACGTGCGCATCGCCGCCCCGAAGGAAGTCTGGTCGAGCGATGAAATGATCGACACGGCGCGCGGAATCGCCGATGAGACCGGCGGCAAGATCACCGTGACCGAGAACGTGCAGGAAGGCGTCGAGGGGGCGGACTATGTCCTGACCGATGTCTGGGTCTCCATGGGCGAGGCGGACTCCGTGTGGGAGGAGCGCATCAAGCTCTTGACGCCGTACCGCGTGACCAGCGCCGTAATGGAGATGACCGGCAATCCGCACACCAAGTTCCTGCATTGCCTGCCGGCATTTCATAATCGGGAGACCAAGGTTGGCGAGGAGATCTACCAAAAGTTCGGCATCGAATGCATGGAGGTGACCGAAGAGGTCTTCGAGTCTCCGGCCTCGGTTGTCTTTGACCAGGCCGAGAATCGCATGCATACGATCAAGGCCGTTCTGGTGGCCACGATCGGAGCTTGATCTCACTACCGGGTCGGCGGATCAAGCGACGGTTGCAACAGCGAAGGGGCGAGACGATGACACGGGGACTGGGCGTTGGCGCTGCGGACTGGCCGCAGGGGTCGGTGTTGAAGCTCGGGCTGTTGGGGTCCTGCGCCGGGCTTGCCGTGCTGCTCCAGGGCGGGCCAGCGTCCGCGGACGAGATCGAGGACGCGCGCGCCAAGCTGCTTCTGTTGAAGGAAAGGCTGGCGGCGCTGGAGGCGCGCCAGGACACGGTCGAGAGCGTCGGCGTCGCGGCCCCCGCGGCCGCGGTACAGGCGGGCGACAAGCCGCGCTCCTGGAAGCTGCCGGGCACCAACACGTCGATCGCCGTCGGCGGCTACGCCAAGCTCGACCTGCTGTTCGACCTGGGCCCGTTCGCCGGCGACTCGCTCGTGCCGCAGGACATCCCATTCGCGAACTCGACTGCCGACCTGCGCAAGGGAACCTTCCGGGCGCACGCCCGGCAGAGCCGGCTCTGGTTCAAGTCCTGGACGCCCACGGATTGGGGTGAGTTGGCGACCCACATCGAAGGCGATTTCTTCGGCACCGGCGGCAACGAAATCGTCTCCAACTCGACCAGCTTCAGGCTGCGGCACGCCTACGGGCGCCTCGGCCCGGTGCTGGCCGGCCAATGGTGGACGAATTTCCAGGACGTGGATTCGGAGATGAATACCCTCGACTTCTACGGGCAAGAGGGCACCATCTTCATCCGCCAGGCGCAGATCCGATACTCGCATGTGTTCCGCGGCGGAAGTACCACGCTGGACGTCGCCCTCGAGAACCCGGAGACGACCGGCCAGCCGCAGAGCGTGGTGGGTCGCGCCGGCCCGGGCCTGGGGCCCAGCGGGATCGCCGTCGACCGCATGCCGGACTTCACGGGACAGCTCCGATACACCCACTCCAAGGGCCACGTGGCCCTGCGCGGCCTGCTGCGCTATGCCGCCGTGGACAGCGGCGGCGGCGGCAATTCCGCGGTCCCGTCGACTCTTGCGGTCGCCGACAACGCGGTCGGCTGGGGCGCCGGCATCTCGGGCGTGTTCTCGATCACCGACAAGGACACCGTCGGCGGGCAGTTCAACTACGGCGACGGCATCGGCCGATACCTGCAGGGCGTCGGCATCCGCGGTGGCTTCGCCTGCAGCGCCGGCTGCGACAGCAACGCGTCCGGGCTTGCGGCGCAGACCACCTTTGGCGGCGCCGGTTGGTATGGGCGGCAATGGACCGAGACGATCGAGACGAATGTCGGCGCCGGCTACTCTTTCGTGTCGCTCAAGACGAACGTGATCGGTGCGGCCGGCGTCGCCGGCGTTCCGAGAAGTTCCTGGAACGCGAACGGCAACATCATCTGGAGCCCGGTGCCTGCGGTCAATTTCGGCCTCGAAGTCATCTACGCCCGAACGGTGTTCAAGGCGAACGGCCAGAATGATGCGCTGCGGTTCATGACCTCGTTCCAGTTCAACTTCTGACCCCGGGCGGCGGCGCGGCAAGGCAGGCAGGGAGACTGATTGGGCAGGACCGGTAACCGAACGACCTGAGGGAGGATAGCTATGCGAGTCGTCGTCGCCCTAGGTGGCAATGCCCTACTTCGTCGCGGTCAGGCCATGACCGCCGAGAACCAGCGCGCCAATGTCAAGATCGCCTGCGAGGCAATGGCGGAGATCGTCCGCAAGGACCACCAGCTGGTGATCGCCCACGGCAACGGTCCGCAGGTGGGTCTGCTCGCCCTGCAGGGTGCGGCCTACAAGCCCGACGAGGCCTATCCGCTGGACGTGCTCGTCGGCGACACGCAGGGACAGATCGGCTATCTGATCGAGCAGGAGCTCGGCAACATCCTGCCGTTCGAGCAACCCTTCGCGACCATCCTGACCCAGATCGAGGTGGACCGGAACGACCCGGCGTTCCACAACCCGACCAAACCGATCGGTCCGGTCTACGAGAAGGAGGAGGCGGAGCGCTTGGCGGCCGAGCGTGGCTGGACCATCGCGCCGGACGGGGACAAGTACCGCCGCGTGGTGCCTTCCCCCTTGCCGAAACGGATCTTCGAGTTGCGGGTCGTCGAGTTCTTGGTGGACCACGGCGTGATCGTGATCTGCGCCGGCGGCGGCGGCATCCCGACCATGTATCGCGAAGACGGCAGCCTGGCGGGCGTCGAGGCGGTCATCGACAAGGACCGCGCCGGCGCGCTGCTCGCTTCGGGCATCAAGGCGGAGGTCTACCTCATGTTGACCGATGCGGACGCGGTCTATCAGGGCTGGGGTACGCCCGAGCAAAAGGCCATTCGGCATGCCTCGCCGCACGCGCTCGCCGAAATGGAATTCGCCGCCGGTTCCATGGGGCCCAAGGTGCAGTCCGCCTGCGAATTCGCGGTGGCGACCGGCGGGATCGCCGGCATCGGCCAGCTGTCGGATGCGCTGGCCATCGTCGAAGGGCGGGCGGGCACCCTGGTCTCCAAGGATTTCAAGGGCATCGAGTACGCCTGACGGTCCCATTTTCCTGTCGGATGACGGCGCGCCGGGGCGGGCCTCCGCCCTGGCGGAGAGCGGCGGCAGCATGCGGGGCGGGGCCAGGCGGCTTGCCGCGCCCAAACCGCAGCAGACGGGATCGCAGATCACCCGATAGCACCCCGGCGGAGGTCGACGGGCCGCCTCCTCCGGGCAATCGCCATGTCGTCTGCCAGCGCAGGCGTACGTGGGCGCGCCGGCCGATTGCCACACCTGTGCCCGGTCCGGCCACCGCTATCTGCTGAAGCCGAAGCCGATCTGTTCGCACTTGGTTTTTGACCTGTCACATCTGACAGTTCCCAACGCTACCCTCTGCGTCTAGCATGCTGAGTCTTGGGTCGAAAACGCAGGGCCGCCCGGCGACTAAGAGGGCTCTCTGCCTCCAGGAATGACGTTGCGGTCTCGGCTGCCGTTGACGACAGGGGAGCTACGGGAATCCGATCAGGAATGATCAACCTACCGCAAGGCAATCGCGGAATACGGTCCGTCGCCAAGCATCGCAGAGGGGTACGCGTACGTGCGCTCCGCCCGGGCGCAGATCGACACCCTGTGTTGCTGGGTTTCGATGCGCCCAACAAGCGGGCGCAGGGCCTATCCTGTCACGATCCGGGCGTACCATGAGGACTGAAAGAGCGGAACTGTCTGCGCGCCATCCCGCGTCGACGTGCCGGCGCTGCAATTGAACGGGACGTTTTGGAATGACACAGCAACTGGTTCGGTATTCGAAGATCCTGTCGATCGTCGGGGACATCCTGCAAGTCCAGGTGCCCGAGGCCTCAGAGGGCGAGGACGCGGTCGTCCGCTTCAAAGATCTTGCCATCGTCGAGGCGGAGGACGGCGGCAAGGCCATGGCCCAGGTGATCAATATCGTCCGCGACACGGTCTCGCTGCAGATCTTCACGGGAACCAAGGGCGTTTCCACGAGCGCGACCGTGACCTTCCTCGGCCATCCCATGCAGACGATATATTCGCCCAATATCCTCGGCCGCGTCTTCACGGGCGCCGGCGACCCCATGGATACCGGCCCCGACTTGTCCTCGGATCCGCAGGTCAACATCGGCGGGCCCTCGGTCAATCCAGTCGAGCGCATCGTCCCGACCAAGATGATCCGCACCGACGTGCCGATGATCGACGTGTTCAACTGCCTCGTCGAGAGCCAGAAGATCCCGATCTTCTCGGTCTCGGGCGAACCCTACAACCCGTTCCTGGCGCGCATCGGCATCCAGGCGGACGCGGACATCGTGGTGTTCGGCGGCCTCGGCCTGATCTTCGACGACTACTACGTTTTCCGAAAGACCTTCGAGGACGCGGGCGTGTTCTCGCGTACGGTCATGTTTGTCAACCAGGCGTCCGATCCGATCGTCGAGCGCTTGCTGGTCCCCGACATGGCGTTGGCCGTGGCCGAGCGTTTTGCCGTCGAGGAGGGCAAGCGGGTGCTCGTCCTGCTCACTGATATGACGGCCTATGCGGACGCGCTCAAGGAGATCGGCATCTCCATGGAGCGCGTACCGTCCAACCGCGGTTATATGGGCGATCTCTATTCGCAGCTCGCGCGCCGCTACGAGAAGGCGTGCGACTATGCCAAGGGCGGCTCGGTCACCATCCTCGCCGCCACGACGATGCCGGGCAACGACGTGACCCATCCGGTGCCCGACAACACGGGCTACATTACCGAGGGCCAGTTCTACCTGCACAGCGGTGTCATCGATCCGTTCGGATCGCTGTCGCGCCTCAAACAGAACGTGATCGGCAAGGTCACGCGGGAAGACCACAGCCAGATCATGAACACCATGATCCGGTTCTACTCCGAGAGCCAGGACGCCGCGCAGAAGCAGGCGATGGCCTTCGATCTGTCGGACTTCGACCACCAGCTTCTCAAATTCGGCGCGCTGTTCCGCGAGCGGTTCATGGACATCAACGTGTCGATCCCGCTCGAGGACGCGCTCGATCTGTCGTGGAAGACCATGGCGGAGTGCTTCCAGCCAGAGCAGCTGCTGATGAAGCAAGAGCTGATCGACAAATACTTCCCGAAGGACGTGTCGGCCGAAGCGCCGGCTGCGCCGGCGGAGGCAGAAGAAACGGCGGAAGAGCCCGCCGCCACGGAGGAATCGGAGCAGGAAGCCCATGGCAAAGCTGCAGCTCAGTAAATCCGCGCTCGCCCGCGAGCAGAGGAGCCTGAAGACTTATCAGCGCTTTCTGCCCTCCCTGGACCTCAAGCGCCAGCAGGTCATGGCCGAGCAGGCCAAGGCGGAGAAGGCGTTGGCGAATACGCGGGCTGAGATCGAGAAGTTCCGAAAGGAGGCCGGCGAGAAGCTGCCCATGCTTGCCATTCGCGAGGTCGACCTGACCGATCTGGTCAAGCTCACCAAGGTCAAGCTCGGCACCGAGAACGTCGTCGGCACCCGTCTGCCGAAGCTGGAAGAGATCGAGGTCGAAGTGCGTCCCTATGCGTACATGGGCAGACCGCAGTGGGTCGACCGCACGGCGGAAATCCTGCGCGACATGCTCGAGCTGCGCATCCGCGTTCAGGTCGAGGAGCGGCGGGTCGCGCTGTTGCGGGCCGCCGTCAAGACCGTCACACAGCGCGTCAATCTTTTCGACAAAGTCCTGATTCCTCAGACTCAGGGCAACATCAAGCGGATCAGGATCTACTTGTCGGATATGGAGACCGCGGCCGTCGCCCGCTCCAAGATCGCCAAGAAGAAGCACGCCGCGGCGGGGGCCGCATGAGTATCGCCCGACTAAAGAAGGTCACGATCTGTGGCCTGTTGACCGAGAAAGCAGACCTCTTGAAGGGTCTGCAGGCGCTTGGCTGCATGCATCTCCTGCCGTTGCGCCCGGCGCCGGCGGAGGCGGAGAATGTGGCCAGTCCCCGGGCCGATGCGGCTTACAAGGCCCTGCGCTTCCTCTCCGACATGCCGGAGAGGCGCAAGCAGGTCACCCGAGATCCGAACTTCGACGTGGACAAGGTCGTGGACCAGGCGCTAGCGGTGAAGGACCGGCTGCGCGACGTGACCGACCGCCGCGATTTCCTGGAATACCGCATCCAGCAGGTCGAGCCCTGGGGAGACATCCTGTTTCCGCCGGGCGCCGAACTCGCGGGATACCGGCTCTGGTTCTACATCCTGCCCGTGGGCAAGACGGACGCCCTGCACGAGGTCGAACTCCCCTGGCAGGTTGTCCGCAAGGACCATCGGTTCGCCTATGTCGTGGTCATCGCAAAGGAGGAACCGGCGGAAGACCTGCTGCCGGTGCCGAGGACCCATACGGGTGCGCTGCCGCTCAACGAGCTGAAGGCGGAGCTCGAGCAGACCGAAGTCGATATCGAGGACACGATCGCCGAGCGGCACGCGCTCACGCGCTACATCTATCTCCTCAGCCTCAATCTCGCCGAGGCCGAGAATCGGGCCGGGCTTGCCCATGCGGATCAGCAGACGCGCGACGAGGACGGCATCGTCGCCGTGCAGGGCTGGGTGCCCGAGGACGCGCTGGCCGGGGTCGAGGCCTTTGCCGAGGAGAAGGGCCTCGCCTGCCTGACCGAGGAGGTCAGGCCCGACGAGGAGCCGCCGACCCTGATCGAGCAGCCGCCCGACATGAAGGCCGGCGCCGTTCTGTCGGTGTCCTACACGGTGCCGACCTATCGGATGTGGGATCCCAGCGTGGTCCTGTTCTTCTCCTTCGCGGTCTTCTTCGCCATGATCCTGGCGGACGCCGGCTATGCCGCCGTCCTGATGGCCGGCCTGCTGATCTCTTGGAAGCGCCTGGGGAAGAGCGAGAACGGCCGCGCCTCGCGCATCATGCTGGTTGCGCTCTTCGGCTTCTCCATCATCTACGGGATCATGTCCGGCGGTTACTTCGGCGTTACACCGCCCGAGGGCTCGGCGCTGGCCGTCTTCCACGTGATCAATTTGAACGACTACGGCGCGGCGATGAAGCTCGCGATCGTTATCGGCGTACTGCATCTCGTGCTCGCGAACGCGATAGTGGCGTTCATCAATCGACACCGAACAACCTCGTTCGCCAATCTCGGCTGGATTGCGGGCCTGATCGGCGGCGTGACCGTCACCTACAGCGAGCCAGGTGGTTTCTTCTCGGTGCTGGGCATCATCCTGCTCGTCGGCGGGGTGGTCGCGATCTTTCTGTTCACCAGCGAGCGCCCGATCGTGAACCGACCGATGGACTATCTGTGGCGGGCGTTGGACGGCTTCAAAGCCCTGACCGGGGTCATGGGGGCATTCGGCGATGTGCTGAGCTATCTGCGCCTCTTCGCGCTGGGGCTGGCGACCGCCTCCCTGGGGGCAACCTTCAACAATCTGGCGGTGCAGGCCAATGACGGGATTCCGGGGCTCGGATTGCTGTTCGCCATCCTGATCCTGATCTTGGGCCATACCGTCACGCTTTCCCTGGGGATCATGAGCGGGGTGGTCCATGGCCTGAGGCTCAACTTCATCGAATTCTACAAATGGGGGATGCCGGGAGAAGGTAGCGTTTTCCGGAAATTCGCCCGAAAGGAGGTGCAACCGTGAACGAACTGGTATTGGCTTTGGGCTGGATCGGCATTTACTCGCCGATGGCTCTCGGGGCGATCGGCAGCTCGGTTGGCTGTTCCCTCGCCGGCGCTGCGGCATGCGGCGCGATGCTCGAGACCGAGAGCGGCTATGGCCGATTCATCGGACTGGTGGCGCTTCCGTCGTCGTTCGTGATCTATGGCATCGTCGTCATGTTCACGCTCAACCGCGAGGTCACCCCCGAGAACGGCGGGGCGCTGTTCGGGATCGGGTTGTTCGCCGGCCTCGCTTTTCTCTATTCCGGCATTTGGCAGGGCCGCTCCTGCGCCGACTCGATCAACGCGTCCAAGGAGAAGCCCGAGATCTTCGGCTTGTCGATCGCGCCGGCCGCGATCATCGAAGGATTTGCTGTCTTCGCCTTTGTGTTCGCACTGGTCGTCAGCGCCGGAATTCCGGCAGCGGGAGGAGGCTCCTGATGGCTAAGGAAGCGAGAGAGGCGCCCCCGCCTTCGAGCGGGGTCGACGCGCTCATCGCCAAGCTCCGCGACGAGGGCGTCTCGGCGGGCCGTGGCGAAGCCGACAAGATCATTGCCGATGCCAAAGCCCAGGCGAAGGAGATCGTCGACAAGGCCAATGCGGAAGCCAGGGCGCATATCGAGGCCGCGCACAAGGAGGGCGACGCCTACCAGTCGGCCGGCGAAGAAGCGGTAAAGACCGCCATGCGGGACACCGTCCTCGACATGAAGTCGCGGCTCATGCAGCGCTTTGGCGCGGACGTCAGGCGCCTGACGGCCGAAGAGCTCGCGAAAGACGACACCCTCAAGCAGATGATCCTCGAGCTGGTCGGCCGGGCGCGCGCGGACGCGGGCGTAGACAAGGCGGGCAAGGTCGAGGTCATCCTGCCGGAAAAGGCCGCCGGGCTGGACGAGCTGCGCAAGAACCCTGCCGAGTTGCAGAAAGGCCGCGCGACGAAATACGTCTTGGGCCTGTCGGACGAGATGCTGCGCGAGGGCGTGACCTTCTCGCCGTCGGACGACGTCAAGGCGGGGGTCCGGATTCGCATCGTCGAGGGCGACATCACGATCGACCTCACCGATGAAGCGGTCGCCGCCTTGTTGCTGCAGCACCTGCAGCCGCGCTTCCGGGCCGTGCTCGAAGGCATCGTGAAATAGCGGTCGGGCCCGACGGCGATGAGTGATCCGAACGTCTATATCATGCTGATGGCGAGCCTCCCGAGCCCCGAGGCTCTGTTCCTCGCCAAGCGGCCGCCCTTGTCCCGCTTGAAACTCGATCGCCGCCTGCGCGTGCTCAGGCCCGAGGACGCCCGGGCCCTCAAGCTGACCGAGCAGGCTCTGCATTGGGGCGAGATCCCGCTCACCATGACCGACGAAGAGATCGTGGCCCGGGCGAAGACGGCGACGCGGGAGATCGAGAGCGAGACCGTGCGGCTGATGATCCGCGACCGGCTCGAGATCCGCACCTGCATGGTCGCCTTGCGCCGACGCAAGCGCGGCGAGCAGGCCCCGGCGCCCGGAACCGTCTGGGGCTTTGGCCGCTGGACGTCCCACATCGCGCGCAACTGGAACGAGGCCACGTTCCGCCTGGAGAATGTCTTTCCGTGGCTTCGCGAGGCCGACCGGCTGTTGAAGGACGGCGACAGCCTGCCCCTGCAGCGGCTCATTCTGGAGCAGGCGTGGAAACGCGTGGACCGCCGCAGGGGGCAGCATCAGTACGACTTTGAGGCCGTCGTCGCTTATGTCATCAAATGGAACATCGTGGATCGCTGGGGTCGATACAACAACGAGGAGGCGGCCGAGCGCTTCGAGGAGCTGACCCAGGCCGCGCTCGGCGAACACGCGAACTTGCTTGAGGAAGGGCACGCCTGATGGCCAGCAAGGAAGGAACCAAGAAAGCCCGTGCGGAAGGCGCGGACGCTGTGAAGGAAAAGCCGCCGCAGGCTGCCAAGGCGGCAAGCAAGTCGGCAGGCAAGAAGGCCGCAGCATCCTCTGACAAACCCAGGACCAGGAAATCGCGGGAGAGCCAAATGGCGCAATCGAATCTGCAGGCGACGGCGCGCGTCGTTGCCGTCCAGGACGACCTCGTCCAAATCGAAGCACTCGAGGGTCTGGACGGAAAGCCGGCGGATCTGGTCAAGAACGAGGTTGTCTATGTCTGTCCCAACCAGGTCAACGAACGGGGCGAGCAGGAGAAGCTCAAGGCCGAGGTTCTGCGCGTCCGCGGGCGCACGGCCGACGCGCAAGTGTACGAGGACACCGGCGGCGTCGCCATCGGCGACCCGGTCGAGCAGAGCGGCGAGTTGCTTGCGGTCGAGCTGGGCCCCGGGTTGCTCGGGCAGGTCTATGACGGGCTCCAGAGTCCGCTGCACGAGATGGCCGCCGGCTACGGCATCTTCCTGCCGCGCGGGGTGACCACGCACCCGCTGGATCCCAAGGCGAAATGGTCCTTCGTGCCGACGGTCAAGGTGGGCGCGGCGGTCGTCGCGGGCGACACCATCGGGACCGTCCAGGAGGGCCGGTTCACCCACAAGATCATGGTGCCGTTCGGCTGGGCAGGCGAATTCAAGGTCTCCTGGATCCAGGAAGGCAACTTCACCGTCAGGGATGTGGTCGCCCAGGTCGAGGACAAGGCGGGCCGCGAACATGAGATCCGCCTGGCCCAGAGATGGCCGGTGCGGCGTGCGGTCGACAGCAATCTGGTGCAGAGCCGGAAGTCCCAGCGGCTCTACCCCGACGAGCCGATGGTGACCACCCAGCGCATCATCGACACCTTCCTGCCGGTGGCGCGCGGCGGTACCGCCTGCATCCCGGGGCCGTTCGGCGCCGGCAAGACGGTGCTGTTGAACACGATTGCACGTTACGCGGACGTCGACGTGGTCATCCAGGTGGCCTGCGGCGAGCGGGCCGGCGAGGTGGTGGAGACCATCAACGAGTTTCCCCAGATGAAGGACCCGAAAACGGGCGGCTCGCTGATGGATCGCACCATCATCATCTGCAACACGTCCTCGATGCCGGTGGCCGCGCGCGAGGCCTCGATCTATACGGGGCTGACCCTTGCCGAGTACTACCGGCAGATGGGCTATCACGTGCTGCTGATCGCCGATTCCACCTCGCGCTGGGCGCAGGCCATGCGCGAGACTTCCGGACGGCTCGAGGAGATCCCCGGCGAAGAGGGTTTTCCGGCCTACCTCGAATCCTCCATCAAGAACGCCTACGAGCGCGCCGGCCTGGTCAAGAGCAACGACGGCTCGGTCGGCAGCGTCACGATGATCGGCTCGGTCTCGCCGGCGGGCGGCAATTTCGACGAGCCCGTGACGCAGGCGACGCTGTCGACGGTCAAGGACTTCCTCGGCCTGTCCTACGACCGCGCCTACAAGCGATTCTATCCCGCGGTCGATCCGCTGCTCTCCTGGTCGCGGTACTTGAGACAGCTCGAGCCGTGGTTCGACAAGAACGTCGACGCCGGCTGGACGCACCGCGTCGAGGAAATGCAGGAGCTCCTGAAAAAGGGGGACGGGGTGTCCCAGATGATGCAGGTGACCGGCGAGGAGGGCATCACCACCGACGACTTCGTGATCTTCCAGAAGTCCCTGTTCCTAGACATGGTGTACTTGCAGCAGGATGCCTTTGATTCGGTGGACGCGGCGGTGCCGCTGGACCGGCAGAAGATGACGTTCAACAAGGTCTACGAGCTGGTGACCCGGGGCTACGGCTTCAAAGACAAGCAGACGGCGCGCGACTACTTCACAAAGCTCACGGGCTTGTTCAAGAATTTCAATTACGCCGCGCCGGAGTCCCCCGACTACGAGTCCCTGTGGAAGCAGATCGACGACCTGGCGGCGGAGCAGCCCTTGGCAACGGGCTAGACCAAGGTGATAGGGCACTGCGGGCCGCCTTGCGCCATCGCTTGACCTGAGCCTGTTTATGGCTTTATTGGGGACGGCGGGGCGTGCCGGGGAAGTGGGCCAAACCGCGCCATTGGGTACCGCGGGGCGTGCCGGGTAGGCGAGCCAAACCACGTCAAAAAAGGTGAGCGGGCGAGCCGGGAGTTAAAAATAGGGGGGGTCAATGCGGTCTCGGACACAGGTAAGGTGTCCCGTCAGTCCCGCGACCGGGAGCCGGGCTGACGGCCTCTTAGAGGCTCCACGGTCATTCCTGCATACCCGCGCATCGGTCGCTGGGGCGCTCGCCCTGCTGATGGTCGTGGGCGGCTGCGTGCGCCTGGGCCCGGACTTCGAGAAGCCGGAAGCGGACGTTTCGGCAACGTTCACAGAGACTGCCGATGCCAAGGTGAAGGCCGAACCCGCCGACTACAGCCAGTGGTGGACCACCTTCAACGACCCGGTCCTGAATTCGCTGGTCGCGTCGGCGCGCGCCCAGAACCTGGATCTGCAAGCTGCCGGTGTGCGCATCCTGGAGGCGCGCGCCGTGCTCGGCATCGCCACCGGCAACCAGTATCCGCAGACCCAACAGGCCACGGGCAGCATCACCGGCAACAAGCTGGGCGGCGAGAGCCCGTTTACGTCGCCGCGCAACAGCTTCACGGATTTCCAGGCCGGTTTCGATGCGGCCTGGGAGCTCGACTTCTGGGGCCGCTTCGCCCGCGGCATCGAGTCCGCCGACGCCGGCCTGCGTGCCTCGATCGCCGACTATGACGATCTTCTGGTTTCGCTGACCGCCGAGGTCGCCTCCACTTACACGCAGATCCGCGAGTTCGAGGAGCGCATCCGGCTCGCGCGCCGGAACGTGGAGATCCAGACCCGCACTCTCCAGATCGCGGATGTGCGCTTCCGCGCTGGAGCGGTGACCGAGCTCGACGTGACCCAGGCGCGCGCCAACCTGCGCTCCACGCAGGCTCTGGTGCCCGAGTTCGAGATCGGCCTGCGCCAGTCGCAGAATGCGCTCAGCATCCTCCTGGGCCAGCCGCCGAGCGAGCTGCGCGACGTGCTTGGTGGGGACAAACCGATCCCGACGGCGCCGCCGGAGGTCGCCGTGGGCATTCCGGCGGAGCTCCTGCGGCGGCGGCCGGATATCCGGCGCGCCGAGCTCGACGCGGCAACCCAGAGCGCGCAGATCGGGGTCGCGCGCGCGGACCTGTTCCCGCGCTTCCAGCTCGTCGGCAACATCGGCTTCGAGGCGGATCAGGCGAAGGACTGGTTCACGGGCCGCGCCTTCAACGCCTTCGGCGGCCCGACGGTGAGCTGGAACATCCTGAATTACGGCCGGATCACCAACAACGTCCGGGCCCAGGACGCCCGCTATCAACAACTCATCGTGGATTATCAAAATACGGTGCTGCAGGCGGCCCAGGAGGTCGAGGACGGCCTCGCAGGCTTCATCCGCTCGCAACAGCAGGCGCGGTTCCTGGCCGGCGCGGTGCAGGCGCTCACCCGCTCGGTCGACCTGTCGCTGCAGCAGTATCGCACCGGCGTCGTCGACTTCCAGCGCGTCCTCGACGTGCAGCGGGATCTGGTCGGCCGGCAGGATGATCTGGCGGCCAC
>JASJBI010000024.1 GCA_030066595.1 Alphaproteobacteria bacterium
CGACCGTGCCCAAGGGCACCGAGCGGCTCAGGATCACGCCCTCGCCCCTGCACGACGACGCCAAGATGGACGCGCTGGTCGCCGCGCTGACCCAGGTCTGGGAGCGGCTCCACCTCCGCCAGGCGGCCTGAGGCCTTTGTCGGTTCGCGCGTTCTAGGGCTCCTGATGCCGCCGGCGCGGGCCGCGCGGCAGACAGGCACGCGCGCCCATGGGCGCGACCTGCCCGGCTGGGCAGGTCGAGCACAGCGCCGCCCTACCGAGGGAATAGCTGTTCGCGGGGCACCGGAGGCAGACAGTGCCGCCGGGGGAGGGCTGGTATTGCCCGGCCGGACAGGCGCTGCAGGCGGTTGCGCCGCCGGACGAGACGGTGCCGGCCGGACAGGCTTGGCAGGTCGTAGCCCCGGCTGAGGGCTGGAAGCGGCCTGGCGGACAGGCGGTGCAGGAAACCTGGCCTGGCAATGCCTGTGCGTGGCCGGCCGGACAGGCGACACATGCTGGCACGCCGCTGCGCGGCTGGTGTTGCCCTGGTGGACAGGCGCGACAGGACTTCGCCTCGGCATCCCAGGCGCTGCCCGCCGGGCAGACCGTGGCTGGCGCAGACAGGCCCGGCGCTTCCGCCGCGCGTGTCGACAGCGGCGCGACCGTGGCCAGGACCAGGATCGCCGCTGCCAGCGCGGGCGCCGTCATTCGGTTCAGGGTCCCGGCTCGTCCTGGCAGAACTGCTGCAGCGCGCCCACGTCCGCCACCGTCACCAGGCCGCCCTGGACCTCGACGCCGATGTCGCGCAGCCGCTGCAGGGCGCGAGAGAAGGTCTCGGGCCGCATACCCAGCCGGGCTGCCACCAGCGACTTGTCGTAGGGCAGCTCGATGACCTGCGAGTCCGGCGCCGCCGGTCGCAAGCGCAACAGGAAGCCCGCCACGCGTTGCGCCGCTGAGCGGGACTGGACCTGCTCCAGCTGGGCGACCAAGCGCCGCATGTGGCGCGACATGGAGCCGAGCATGCGCAGCGCCAGCACGGGATCCGATCGGATTGCGTTGATGAACGGCCGGGCCGGCACCGTTACCAGGTCCGCTGCGGCGACTACCTCGGCGTTCACCGGATAGCGGGCCGAATCGAAGATCGCGGCCTCGGCAAAGGACTCACCGCGGGTGAAGATCCCCAGAACCGTCTCGTCGCCGGCCGCGGTCTCGCGCCAGAGCTTGACCCAGCCGTTCAGCACGATGAAGAAACGCTCGGCGGGATCGCCCTGGAGAAACAGCACCGCACCCGGCGAATAGGGCCGGACGCGTGCGTTGGCCAAGAGGGGAAAGAGCGTCTCCCGCTCCAGCCCCGAGAACAACGGCACGGCTGAGACCAAGTCCCAATCCGCGGCGGCCAGCTTCGGCATCGCGCCCCCTCGCGCCTCTCGGCGGGCGGCCGGCACGGTCGCTGCCGGTCCCGCAAATTGACCCCAATCAAGGTCTACCGCAAGCGTCCAGGGGCATACAATGGTCTGTTGCGCCGTGCAAAGGCGCTCAGAGGGGCCGGGGAAGGACCAGATCATGGAAGCGGTCTACTTCACGATCGTTGCCGTCGCACTCTATTTTCTGTCCGATCGGCTGTTGCGCTTGGTCGAGGGATGGCTCGGCCGCGAGCTTGAGCACCGCACCTTGGTGTTCTTCGGCATTCTCCTGACGCTGGCGCTGGCGAGCTTTGCCCTGATCCGCCGGCTTTTCGGCTGACCGTCGCACTATCCCGACTTGACGCTGATCAAGGCGCCGCCAAGAACCGCCTCCTATCTTGACGACCACTCTCGCGAGCTTCGCGAATGCCGTGGCTGGGGATGGGCCACGCGGAGGGGAAAACAAGGAGAGTGTCATGGCGGAAGAGGCTCAAGGCGCGCCGGCGGGCGGTCGTCCCGTTCGTGTGCCGGTGATGCAGCGGCTGCTCGATAATCCGTTTCTGTTGCTGTTTCTCGGGGTTGTGGTCCCGACGGTCTTCTATCTGATCTGGGGGATCGTCGAGGTCGCAAACATCCCCATCGCGCAATAGGGAGAGGGGCATGGCCGTACAATCTCCGGAAAACAAACTGTGGTGGAACGAGCCCATCGGTCGGGCGGAGATGGCGTGGATCACCATCGCCTTCCTCTGGGGCCTGATCATGTTCGGCGCGATGATCTATTGGCACATCGAGGGCGAGCAGAACCTGTCCAACGAGGCCTATCGGATCAAGCCCGAGGTGTTCGCCGCAAAGGCCGAGGACATGGTCGCCAAATACACCGTGCGCGACGAGGGCGACACCGGCATCCCGGTGGTCCACCCACCGCCCGGCAGCGACGTCTATCTGATCTCCCGACTGTGGGAATGGTGGCCGATCCTCGAGCTCGAGAAGGACCAGAGCTATCGGCTGCATCTGTCCTCCATGGACTGGCAGCACGGCTTCTCGCTGCAGCCAACCAACATCAACATCCAGGTCCATCCCAACTATGACCTGGTCCTGACCATGACGCCCAACGAGACCGGCGAGTTCGGCATCGTCTGCAACGAATTCTGCGGCGTCGGCCACCACACCATGCTGGGCAAGATCTACGTGGTGGACAAATAGGGGGAAGGTGCAATGGCAGTCGAAACCGCTGAGGGTGTTGGCGCACTCGTAGAAGAGAAGTACCGCACCTGTCCCGAGACCGGCCTGCGCGTCTACGCCCAGGCGGAAACCCTGATCAAGGCCAACGCCGTCGTCGCCATCGTCTTTCTGGCCGTCGGCGGCTTTTTCGGTCTGTTGGTGGCGCTCACACGCTGGCCGGCGGTGCATATCCTGCCGGCCGAATGGTTCTATCTCGTCCTCACCGCGCATGGCGCGGCCGTGCTCCTGTTCTGGATCATCTTCTTCGAGATCGCGATCCTCTACTTTGCGTCCGCCGTGCTGCTCAACTGTCGGCTGGCGACGCCCAGATTTGCCTGGCTCGCCTTCGCGCTGATGGTGCTCGGGGCGCTGGTTGCGACCGTCGCCGTGCTGCAGGGCGAATCCAGCGTGATGTTTACGTCCTATGTGCCGATGAAGGCGGCGCCGCATTTCTATCTCGGGCTGATCCTGTTCGCGGTCGGCGCCTTGATTGGCTGCTTCGTCTTCTTCGGGACCTTGGTGATCGCCAAGGAGGAGGCGACCTACGAGGGCTCGATCCCGCTGGTCACATTCGGTGCGCTCACGGCGGCGATCATCGCCATCTTCACCATCGCCTCGGGTGCGATCATCCTGATCCCCACCTTCCTGTGGTCGATCGGCTACATCAGCGAGATCGATTCCCTGACCTACAAGCTGGTCTGGTGGGGCATGGGCCACAGCTCGCAGCAGATCAACGTCTCGGCCCATGTGGCGGTCTGGTACCTGATCGCGGCGCTGGTGCTGGGCGCCAAGCCGCTCTCGGAGAAGGTGAGCCGAACGGCCTTCTTGCTCTACATCCTGTTCCTGCAGCTCGCCTGTGCCCATCATATGTTGGCCGAGCCGGGCATCAGCGCGGAATGGAAGGTGTTCAACACCAGCTACGCCATGTATCTCGCGGTCCTCGGCAGCATGATCCACGGCATGAGCATCCCCGGCGCCATCGAATCGGCGCAGCGCCGTCACGGCTTCAACCGGGGCATGTTCGAATGGCTGCGAAAGGCGCCCTGGGGCAACCCGGCGTTCGCCGGCATGTTCCTCTCGCTCATCATGTTCGGCTTCCTGGGCGGCATCTCCGGCGTGGTGTTGGGCACCGAGCAGATCAACCTGCTGATGCACAACACCCTCTACGTGCCGGGACATTTCCACGCCACTGTGGTCGCCGGGACGACGCTTGCGTTTATGGCGGTGACCTATCTGGTGGTGCCGCTGATCTTCCGCAAAGAAATCATCTGGAAGGGTTTGGCCAAGTGGCAGCCCTATCTGTTCGGCATCGGCGTCGCGGGCACCTCGCTGTTCATGATGGGCGCGGGGACGCTGGGCGTCTCGCGGCGGCACTGGGACATGGGCTTCACGGATGCCCCGGTGAGCTTCGATTATCCGGGAACGGCCTACCTCATGATGGGCCTGAACGGCGTGTTCGCGGTGTTGGCCACGATCGGCGGTCTGCTCTATGTGCTGATCGTGGTCGGCTCGGTGTTCTTCGGTAAACCGCGCACGGCCGAAGCGATCGCGGCCAGCCCGACCATCCCGGCCGGTGCCGCGAAGGTCGCCGCCTCCTATGGCAGCGAGGAGCATCCCAAGCTGCCCGGCACCCTTGTCCTGGTGACGATCTTCTTCGTCTCCTTCGTGCTGTACTACTTCATCAACTGGAAGTTCCTGTCCGAAGTATGGCCGTTGAGCTGAGGATGCGGGCGGGCGGCAGCGCTGCCGCCCGCCGCCGCTGGGAGGAATCGGGGGTCGGAGGAAGCATGGGCGCGACGTTCGGACAGATCTATGCGGTCTTCAAACTGCGCATCGGCGTCGCCATCACGCTCTGCGCGCTGGCCGGCCTCGCCGTTGCGCCGGGGCAGGGGCTGCCGGCGTGGAAGATCGCCGTTTTGGCGCTGGCGGTCCTGGTTTCGTCGGCCAGCGCCGGCGCCTTCAACCAATATGCCGAGCGGGCGTTGGACGCCCGCATGGCGCGGACCCGCAACCGCCCCTTCGCCACCGGCGAGTGGCGACCCGGCTGGTACTGGCCGGTCGGCATCGTGGCGCTGTTGGCGGTCGCGGTGCTGGGCGCCGGCGTGGCGCTCAACCCGGCCGCCGCGCTCTACGTCTTCCTCGGCGCTTTCGTCTACGGCGTGGTCTACACCGTCTGGCTCAAGCGACGGACGGCGTGGAACATCGTCGTTGGCGGGCTGGCTGGCAGTTTTGCGGTGCTGGCCGGTGGCGCAGCGGTGGGCCACGAACTCTCCCCGACCGTCGCCATCCTCGCAGCGGTGCTGTTCCTGTGGACGCCGCCGCATTTCTGGAGCCTGGCCACCGCGCTGCACGAAGACTACGCCGCGGCGCGGGTCCCGATGCTGCCGGTGGTGATCGGCGACGCGGCGGCGGCCAAGGTCATCCTCGGGCATACCGTGGCGCTGGTCGCGCTCTCGCTGCTGCCCGTGTTCTACGGCCTCGGCTGGGTCTATCTCGTGGGCGCCGTGGTCGGGGGAGCCTGGTTCGTCTGGAAGAGCCTCGCCCTCGTGCGGTCGCCCGGACCCGTGGCCGCGATCGCCAACTTCAAGGCGTCGCTGGCGCAGTTGGGGCTGCTGCTGTTGGGGGCCATCCTCGATGGCTGGCTGTTGGGGTGAGGGGCAGGCATGACCGGCCTCGGACGAACGGGCGGGACGCTGCTCCTTGCCGCGCTGATCACGGCCGCCGCGCCGGCCGGGGCGACCAGCGCGCCGGAACCTTCGCCTTATGACGAACGGGCCGCGCTGGCCTACAGCCAGGCCGCGCTGGGGCGCCAGGTCGGCGACCACGCCTTTCTGAACCGCGCGCGCGACACCGTTCGCCTTTCCGACTACCGTGGCAAGCCTTTGGTGGTGAACCTGGTCTACACCGCCTGCTATCATACCTGCCCCTTGGTGGTGGAGGCGCTTGGCGAGGCCGTTGCTGTGGCGCAGGATGCCCTCGGAGAAGACAGCTTTGCGGTGGTCACCATCGGCTTCGACGCCGCCGCGGACACGCCCGAGCGCATGCGCGCCTATGCCCACGGCCGCGGCACCGACCTGCCGAACTGGGCTTTTCTCAGCGGCGACGACGAGACCATCGACCGGCTGATCAAGGAGGTGGGCTTCATTTTCTATCCGTCGCCCAAGGGCTTCGACCACTTGGCGCAGACCACGGTGCTTGACCGGGAGGGCCGGGTCTATCGCCACGTCTATGGCTCGGAGTTCCGGCCGCCGGCCCTGGTCGAGCCGCTCAAGGACCTGGTGTTCGGCCGTGCCAGCGAGCCGACGAGCCTGCAGGGCATCATCGACCGGGTCCGCCTGTTCTGTACGCTCTACGACCCGGCCAGCCAGCGCTACCGCTTCGACTATTCCATTTTCCTGGGCCTGATCATCGGTTTCGTGACGCTGGCGGGCATCGCCAGCGTGCTGATCCGCGCGGCCTGGCGCGCGCACAATCGGGGCCGACCCGCATGAGGCCGGTCCAGGCGCCTCTGCGCGCCGCGTTCGATGGCATCGAGGCCGGACTCAACATCGTCTTTCCACCCAGTTGGAACCCGCTGCGCAATCTCGGCGCACTGGCCTTCTTCATGTACTGGATCGTCGCCGTCAGCGGCATCTACGTGTACATCTTCTTCGACACCGGCCTGACTGAAGCCTACGACTCGGTCGAGTACATGACCCACGACCAGTGGTATCTGGCCGGAGTCATGCGCAGCCTGCACCGCTATGCCTCGGATGGCATGGTGTTGTTCATGCTGGTGCACATGCTGCGCGAGTTCGCGCTGGACCGCTACCGGGGCCCGCGCTGGTTCACCTGGGTGACCGGCGTGCCGATCTTGCTGTTGGTGATCATGGCGGGGATCTCCGGCTACTGGCTGGTCTGGGACCGCCTTGCCCAATACGTCGCGATCGCGACCACCGAATGGTTCGACTGGCTGCCCATCTTTGGCCAATCCATCGCCCGAAATTTCCTCACCACGGACAGCCTGGACGACCGCTTCTTCACGCTGATGATCTTCATCCACATCGCCGTGCCGCTGATTCTGCTGTTCATCCTCTGGGTGCATCTGCAGCGGGTCAGTCGGCCGGAGATCAACCCGCCCCGCGGGCTGGCGATCGGCAGCTTTCTCATGCTGTTGGGCCTATCCCTAGTCTATCCGGCGGTCAGCCAGGGCCCAGCGGACCTCTCCACCGTGGTTTCCGTGGTCGGTCTCGACTGGTTCTACCTCGGGCTCTATCCGCTGGTGGACTATTGGTCGAGCGGCACCGTCTGGGGGTTCGTCACGGTGCTGGGCCTGATCTTGATCGTGCTGCCCTGGATGCCGCCGATGCGCCGCGCCCCGGCCGCACAGGTCGACCCGGCGCACTGCAACGGCTGCACCTGGTGCCTGCTCGACTGTCCCTACAACGCCATCGAAATGGGCCCGCGTACCGACAACGCGGCCTTCGATCAACAGGCGGTGGTCGATCCGAGCCTGTGCGTACGCTGCGGAATCTGCGCCGCGTCCTGTCCCAGCTCGACCCCTTTTCGCAAGGGTGGCGAGGTGCTGACCGGGATCGACCTGCCCGGCAGCCCCCTCAACGATCTGCGCCAACGCATGGTCGATGTAGCGGGCTCCTTGTCGGGTGACGCCCGGATTCTGGTGATCGGCTGTGGCCGCGGCGTACCGGTCGACAGTGTCGCCAGCCCCAGCGTGGCCGCGCTGACCCTGCCCTGCGTGGGCAACCTGCCGCCGTCTTTCGTCGACTTTGCGGTGAGCCGGGATCTTGCGGACGGTGTCATGCTGGCAGGCTGTCGCGACGGCGACTGCCATTTCCGTTTTGGCATTCGCTGGACGGAGGAGCGGGTGGATCGGGAGCGCGACCCGCGCTTGCGCGTGCGTGTTCCCCGTGGGCGCCTGGCCTATTGCTGGTCCGGGCCCGGCGGAAGCCGCCGCCTGCGGCGGGAGATCACAGCCTTCGCCGAGCGGCTGAAGGCGATGCCCAAGAGGCCGCGTTGGGAGCCGGCCGCCGGGCCGCCGCCGGCGCCGACGGTCGAACTCGAACCGACGGGTAGCGATGGCTAGCGCGGTGAAATATGGCGGCCAGATCCTGGTCTACGCGGTGATCGCCGCGGTGCTGGGCTACTTCTCGGCGTCGCCCGCCTTCCGTCACTTCCCGGAGGATATGGCGCTGATCAAGCTCGCCTTCGCGCACGGCGCCAAGCCCAAGGGCAAATGCCGCACACTCTCGGCCAAGGAGATCGCGGCGTTGCCGCCGAACATGCGCAGGCCGAAGATCTGCCCGCGGGAGCGGCTGCCGGTGTTTGTCGAGCTTGAGCTGAACGGCGAGTTGATCTATCGCAAGGCGCTGCCGCCGACCGGGCTGCATGGTGACGGTCCGGCCCGGGTTTACGAGGGATTTCCGGTGCCGGCCGGTCGGCATGCGCTGGTGGTGCGTCTGCGCGACAGCGACCGAAGCGAGGGCTTCGACTACGTTCGGGCGACCGACGTCACCTTGGAGCCCGCACGAAAGTTTGTGGTTGATTTTCGGTCCGAGCTCGGCGGTTTCATATTCAAGTGAGGAAACCGCCCCGGACCCCGGAGGACTGGATGGCATTGATCGCGTGGAGGGACGAGTTCAAGATCGGCATTCCGTCGGTCGACCACGAGCATCAGGAACTGATCGAGCTGATCAACCAGCTGTTCGATAAGCTCGCGGCGAAAGAGTCCAAGACCAGCGTCAGCGAGTTCTTCGGCGAACTGCACGCCAAGATCGCGGCGCATTTCGCGCTCGAGGAACGGCTCATGCGCGAGCAGGCCTATTTCGAGTACGAGGCCCACAAGGCCGACCACGAGCAGCTCTTGGACGACATCCGCGAGATCATGGACAACTACTGGCTCGGCGCCTACCTCGACTATTCCGACACTCTGGCCGAACACCTGAACGACTGGTTCACGGTGCACTTCAAGACCAAGGACGCGCGCCTGCACGCCTATCTGGATTGACGCACGGTCCGACGCGAGATCCCTTTACGATCGGTCGCAGTACGACGAAGCCTATAGAGGTACCGTCGTCCGGAAAGCTTGGGTCAGCGGCGCCTCCTCGGCCTGCGGCAGCGCGCTGCCAAGCAAAGCGGCGATGGTCGGCGCCAGCGCGGTGATTCGGACGGGCTTGCTCAGCCGGCCGGCTGCTATGCCAGGACCGTGGGCGATAAGCACCCCCCGTTCGTTGTGGTCGCCGGTGCGCGAGCCCGGATAGGCTCGGTGCAGCGCGCCGATTTTGGGCGATGCGACGGCAGAGATCGGCCGTGGCCGGTTCCAAATCGCGAACAGATCCGGCAGATCGCCCATATGTGGCCCTTCGCAGATCTCGGCCACCTTTACGACTTCCCGGACGATCGGCGCGCCACCGTCGAGATTTCGGATCGCCAAGAGATCTTTCGCGAGTTCGGCACAGCAGCTGTCGTATTCGGCGCCGGGGCGGACCAAGCCGTGCGGCTCGCGTCCGATCAGGTTGATGCGGATCGCGCCGCTGTTCTCATCATGCGGAACGGCGAAGAATCTGCGGTGGCTGCGCTCCGAGATCGGAATGCGAATCCGCGCTCGGCGCGCCGCCGCACGGAGTCCCCGGCGCAGGCCCTCGGGAACGATACGGCGATAGCCGGCGGCAAGCGGGTGTAGTTTCTGTCGGGGCGCCGCGTGCGGGCCCGACTCGAGGCAAAGAAGGATCTCCTCAAGGAGATGGTTTCCGGTGTAGTCCGGCTCGAGCCCGAGACCCGCGAGCACGATCACCGTTGTCCCCGGTCCGACCGCGGCGAGCAGACGCGCGACCGCGGCGTCGAGCGCGCAATAAATCCTCTTTACCGGATCGCCATGCGCGGCAACCCATGCCGCGTCATACAGCGCATGCGCGGGATCATGCAGATGCCAAGCGCGATGGCCGATGTCGTGCGCCTCGGCGAAGTTGACCATGAACAGGTCCCATCTCCCCGGTGCGAGGTGATCGCAGACCATCTGCGTCTTCATCTCGATCCGGCGCAACAGCTCGTCGTGCAGACGGACGTAGTCCGCCGGGTCGGGGCCGTAGGCGTCGCAATCGCCGCCCAGCGGATCGGCGCCGTAGCGCTGGATGACCTGGGAGATCAGATCCGGCGGCCAACTGCGCGGCGGCGCGCCCGGTGAGTGGTCCGTCCAGGCCGCAATCTGGAACCCGTCGAAGTCCCGCCGCAGCGGCGCGCGGAACATGTCGATGACGGCCACGCGCTTGCCGCCACGGCCGAGGACGGACCAAATGGGTTCGCATTTCAAGCCCGTATCGTCCGAAAAGTGGCTGACCTCGTAGCTGCCGGTCACAATCTGATACATGAAGTAGCGGCCGTGGCGTCCTGGGTTCACGCCCGTGAAGAAGCACGGCCAATAGAGGCCGTTGCCGAAGCCCGCGAAGTTGGTCGCTGTGCCCGTGAGCCCGGCGTCTTGGAGCGACGCCAGCGTCGGCAGGTCGCCTGACTTCGTCCACCGCTCCAGCAGCGTCGGCTCGAGCGAGTCGAGGCCGACGAAGAGGATCTTGGTCTTCATGTTCGAGGCGCGCTCGGGCGCATGCTCAGCCAACTGGGTACCGGCATTCGCCCTCTCGCGGCCCGGCAATGCAGACAATGTACGGCCCTTGCCGGGCCCCAATGACAGGTCATAGGGATGACCGTTTCCCGGTCAGGAGCCGGGCGCGTCCGGCGCCAGCGCCGCTTCCACGAGGCGCCGGGCGTCCGGCGGCAAATCCAGTGCCAGCGCCGCCTCGTGGCCGACCGGTGACATCTTCTTCCAGGTCTTGCGCAGGATGTCGACGACCTTGGCGTCCTCGTGCTTAAGCGCGAAGTCGGCGAAATAGTCCTCGAGGAACACGACACAGACCACGTCCTCGAGCGCCTGCGCCTCAGGATCCCGCTTGAGCCGGTGTTTCTGGATCAGACGTCCCACCTGGTCGATGTCCTCGTCGCCATACCCCGCCTCGCGCATGATCTCACCGACCCGATCGGCATGATAGCGCTTGAGCGCCGTTCGCCAGCGCAGATAGCCCTCCCGGTCCATGGGGTAGTCCGCGCGCGGGCTGGTCCAGCGCTCGATGTGCTGCCCGCGGGCCGCGATCCGGAGGTGCTCGGAGGCGTCGGGATAGAGCCGGGAGAGGGTTCGCGACATGCGTTCGCCATAGACCAGCTCGGCCGGCTGGTCGGCGCCGTCGACGGACACGCGGTTGGGGTCAGCGCCATTGGCCGCGTCGATGCCCGACAGCGCTGCGTCGAGACGTGCATTGCTCATGATCGTCTCTTACGTCAGGCCCGCGGCGCAAGACAACCGCTAACACGCGGTTCCTGGCTTATTCCTGACTGACCGGCTCGTCCAGGTCCTCGTTCCAGCCCGGTTCGGGCGCCGGGTATTTGGCCATCCACTCCTCGATCAAGCGGACATGCTCCTCTTCTTCTTCGACGAATTCCTCGGCGAGCGCCCGGACCTCCGGGTTCTCGGCTGCCTGCAGCAGGGCCTGGTAGAAATCCCGGGCCGCGGTCTCGCCCGCCAGCGAGAGCAGCAGCGCCTGATAAGGCGTCATCAGATAGTGGGCCTGGCTGCTGTCCACCGCCTCGGGGCTTTCGAAGCTCGGCCACTGATAGTCCCAGGGCGAGAGCGTCGGCAGGTCGAGCCCCTTGGCCCGCTCGGCGATCTGGTCTGCGTGCAGCTGCTCGATCTTGGCGAGCTTTGCGAACATCACGGCCAGCTCCGGGTTGTTGTGCACCTCCATCTGGGCCGCCAGCTCGGTGTAGCGGGCGACCGCGTCGAGCTCGAGGGCATAGGCGTGCGCCAGCAGCTCCTCCAGGCTCTCGATGACCGGCGCGTCCGGGCCGCCTGCTGTCTTCGTCTGCGCTTTCTCGCTCACAGCTCGAACTCCTTCTCCAGGTCCTGCGGTTCCACGACCGCCTCGACCGTCTCCCGCCAATAGGGCCGGCGATTGCCGCGATAGAGAATGCCCGTATTGAACCCGTCGTCGGTCATGATCCGGCGCGCCGCGCGGGCCGGGTCGTCGGTCGGGTCGACCGGCGCGCCGTGCACCATGTTCTTCCAGTTCCGTTCGTCCGGGCGGAAGGTCACACAGGGGCTCAAGATTTCGACAAAGGAGAAGCCCGGATGGCGGATCGCCTCGAAGATCAGCCGCGCGGTGCCGTTCACGTCGCCGGAAAAGCCGCGCGCCACGAAATTGGCGCCCGAGGCGAGCGCGATCACCAGGGGGTGGAACGGCCGCAAGCCGGTGCCACCCGGCGACAGCGCGCTGTCGAAGTCGGGCTCGGTGGTCGGCGACGGCTGGCCCTTGGTCATGCCATAGATGCGGTTGTCCATGACCACATAGGTGATGTCGACATTGCGTCGGCAGGCGTGCAGGAAATGGTTGCCGCCGATCGAGAAGCCGTCGCCGTCGCCGCCGGTGGCGATCACCGTGAGCTCGGGCCGGGCCACCTTGAGTCCGGTGGCGAGCGCCAGCCCGCGGCCGTGCACGCCGTGAAAGCCGTAGCAGTTGGTGTAGGCGGGGATGCGCGACGAGCAGCCGATCCCGGAGATCACGGCGATCTCCTCCGGCTTGAGCGCCAGCTCGGCGAGTGCCTTACCGAACGACAGCAGCACGTGGTAGTCGCCGCAGCCCGGGCACCAGACCGGCTTGATGTCGGACTTGAAGTCGCTGGCCTTGGGCGCAGCGGCGGTGGCGGTTGCTGTGGTCATGGTCCCCTCCACTCGAGAAGCGCCGCGTGCACGTCGCCGGGCCGGATCATCAACGGTCCCGGCCGGTGGAGCGTGCGGGTCTCGGCAGGCAGGTCGTAGTGCGCGCGCAGGTAATGATGGAACTGCCCGGAGTGAGTCTGCTCGACGACGAGGGCCCGTTCGACCCCCTCCATCGCCTTGGCGAAACGCTCCGGTTGCGCCGGTGCCAGGAGCCGCGGCGCGATCAGCCGGGTCCTGAACCCGTCCGCGGCGGCGCGCGCCAGCGCGTCGCGCACCGGGCCCGTGGTCGAGCCCCAGGTGATGATGGCGAGCGGCCCGTCGCCCTCGATCTCGGCCCAGTGGTCGCCATAGTCGAACTGGGCGATCTTGTCCCGCCGCTTGTCCATCTGCGTCGCATGGTCCTCGGCCCGCGTCGACGGCGTGCCGCGCGGATTGTGCTCCAAGCCGTCGGCGGTGTATTGGCCGCCGGCCGTGCCCGGAATCGCCATCGGCGAGACGCCCGACGCGGTCACCGCATAGCGCTGATAGGCCTCGGCCGGGTCCGCCGCAACCTCGCGCCGGGCGATGAAGGCCACGTCCGCCGGACGGTCGATGGCGGCCCGCGCCTGGCCCAGGAACTGGTCCGACAACACGATGGCCGGCGCCTGCATGGCCTCGGCCAGATGCACCGCCCACTGGGTCGTGAACAGGCAGTCGCTCACCGAATTCGGCGCCACCACGATATGGGGCGCGTCGCCGTGCAGGCCGTAGACCGCGATGTTCAGATCCGACTGCTCGGACTTGGTCGGGATGCCGGTGGACGGGCCGCCGCGCATCACGTCGACCACAACGATCGGCACCTCAGACGCAGTGGCCAGGCCGATCGACTCGGTCATCAGCGCCAGCCCCGGCCCGGAGGTCGCGGTGATGGACGGCGTGCCGCCATAGGAGGCGCCGATCACCATGTTGATCGAGGCCAGTTCGTCCTCGGCCTGGACCAAACTGCCGCCCAGCTTGGCCAGCGCCGGGGCGAGCCATTCCAGGACCTCGGTCGCAGGCGTTATCGGATAGGCGGCGGCGAAGCGCACCCCGCCCCGCACCGCGCCGAGCGCCGCGGCCTCGTTGCCGGAGATGATCCAGCGGCCGTCGCCGGCCCCGCTGGGAGGGCTCAGAGTCACGCTGGCGCCGAGGGTTGCGGCGGCCGCCATGCCGGCCCGCACGGTCTCGCTGCTCGCGGACACCGCCTCCGGACCCTTCTTGCCGAGCGTCTTTTCCAAGGTGGCGAACAGGGCGCTCTCGGGCAGGCCGATCAAGCCGGCGGCGATGCCCAAGGCCAGCATGTTCGGCCGTCCGCCGGGGATCCCGTCGGCGGTCTCCTTGATCGCCAGCTCGGCAATCCGCGCGCCGCTGTCGGCGATCGTAGGCGGGATCTCGCCCGCCTCGGGATCCGCGATCACCAGGCTGTCCTCGCTCAGAGGGATTTCGGCGGCGAAACGGTCGATGTTGAGCCAATCGAGCGCCACCAGCACGTCATATCGCTCGGCTCCACAGGCCACCGGAGTGGTCGACAGACAGACCAGCGCCGCCGCTTCGCCACCGCGGATCTGCGGCCCGACCGAACGGGTCAACAACCCGTACCAGCCGGCCCGCGCCGCCGCTTCCATGAGAATTCCGCCCGCGGTAATGGCGCCGCCGCCGCCGCTGCCGGTGATGGCGATCGAGACGCTGTCGCGTGCCTGTTCCTGCCGTGCCATGGGTTCCAACCTTCTGATTTATCAGCGCTTCCGGCTGCTGGTCATTTCCACTTGACAAAAAATACGTATTCAAGTACTTAATTACGATAATACAGACTTTTCTATGGCTGTCAACGAAGACAGTGCCGCGAAGGGGGCAAACATAGGCGACACGGCCAGCCGCGGGATTGACGCGCATCAACGACAACACGCCGTCGGACGCAGAAGCTGACTTGGGTCGATGTGGAGGAGGAGCGGAGGATGGCACAAACCGCCGAACGCTGGCTGATGACCAAACCCGGGGCGCCTTTGGTGATGGAGGGGTTCGATCCGTTCCCGCCCGGCCCCGGCGAGGTGGTGGTCGAGATCGCCGGCTGCGGCGTCTGCCACACCGACCTTGGCTACTATTATGACGGCGTGCGCACGAACCACGAGCTGCCGCTGGCGCTCGGCCATGAGGTCAGCGGCCGAGTGGTCGCGGCCGGCGAGGGAGCGGAGGACTGGGGCGATCGCACCGTGATCGTGCCGGCGGTCATTCCCTGCGGCAGCTGCGAGCTCTGCCAGCGGGGCAAGCACACCATCTGCCCCAATCAGAAGATGCCGGGCAACGACATCCAGGGCGGCTTCGCCAGCCATATCGTGGTGCCGGCCTTCGGACTCTGTCCGGTGGACGAAGGGCGGCTCGCAGCCGCGGGCCTTACGCTACCCGACGTTTCGGTCATCGCGGACGCGGTCACCACGCCCTATCAGGCGGTGGTGCAGGCCGGGGTTCAGCCGGGTTCGCTCGCCGTGGTCGTGGGCGTCGGCGGGGTCGGCGGGTATACGGTCCAGATCGCGCGCGCCTTCGGCGCGACGGTGGTCGCCATCGACGTGAGCCAGGACAAGCTCGACGCGATCGCCGATCACGGCGCGGGGCTGACCCTCAATGCCCGCGATTTCGACGGTCGCGAACTCAAGAACCGCACCCGGGCCTTTGCCAAGAGCCAGGGCCTGCCGCTCACCGAATGGACCATATTCGAATGCTCCGGCACCGGGGCCGGTCAGCTCACCGCCTATGGGCTCCTCAATCACGGCGCCACGCTGGCGGTCGTGGGTTTCACCATGGACAAGGTCGAAGTCCGGCTTTCCAACCTGATGGCGTTTCACGCCCGCGCGCTGGGCAATTGGGGCTGTCCGCCCGAGCTCTATCCCAAGGCGCTGGACCTGGTGCTCGACGGCCAGGTTCAGGTGGCGCCTTTCGTCGAACAGCATCCGCTCGCCGAGATCAACCGGGTGTTCGAGGACGTGCACGCGGGCAAGCTGGCCCGCCGCGCCGTCCTGGTCCCCGGCGGCTGACCGGCCAGCAACGGAGGCAAGAGAAATGTCCGCAAGCATAGCGCAAGTGATGAACGAGACGGCGCCCCGGGCGCTCAAGAACCACACGCTGGTGCCCGAGGTCGTGGCCGAGGGTGTGTTGTTCGAGAAGCGGCCCGCGCGCACGCCCGACGGCGTGACCGCCGAAGGCCTCTACAACGCCTGGATCACGCTCGACAACCCAGGCCAGTTCAATTCCTACACCACCGACATGGTCAAGGGGGTGATCCTCGCCTTCCGCGAGGCCTCGGCGTCGCGCGACGTCAATGCGGTGGTGTTCACCGGGGCCGGGCACCAGGCCTTCTGCTCCGGCGGAAACACCAAGGAATACGCCGAGTACTACGCCGGAAACCCGCAGGAATACCGCCAGTACATGCGGCTCTTCAACGACATGGTCTCGGCCATCCTGGGCTGCGACAAGCCGGTGATCTGCCGCGTCAACGGCATGCGCATCGGCGGCGGCCAGGAGATCGGCATGGCCTGCGACTTTTCCATCGCGCAGGATTTGGCCCGGTTCGGCCAAGCCGGCCCCAAGCACGGCTCGGCGGCGATCGGCGGGGCGACGGATTTCCTGCCGGTCATGATCGGCTGCGAACAGGCCATGGTCTCTGGCGTGCTGTGTGAGCCCTTCTCGGCGCACCAAGCCTATCGCCTGGGCATCATCATGGATCTGGTGCCGGCGCTCAAGCTGGACGGCGCGTTCGTTCCCAACCCGACCGTGATCACCGACCGCATGTTCGACGACTTCGGCCGCATTATCTATGGCGCGCCCAAGACCGGAGACGAGCTGGCCGAAGGCAAGGCGCTGCTCAAGTCGGGCCAAGTGGACCTCAGCCTGCTCGACCAGAAGGTCGAGGAGATGTGCGGCAAGCTGTTGCTCACCTTCCCGGACTGCGTGACCAAGTCCCTCGAGCAGCTGCGCAAGCCCAAGCTGGAAGCCTGGAACCGCAACAAGGAAGACGCCCGCGCCTGGCTTGCGCTCAACATGATGACCGAGGCGCGCATGGGCTTCCGGGCCTTCAACGAGGGCACCAAGGAGACCGGCCGCGAGATCGACTTCGTGGCGCTCCGGCGGGCGCTCGCCCAAGGCACGCCCTGGACCGACGCGCTGACCGAAAGCCTGATGCCGGGCGCGGAGTCGTAAACATGACGGCCCCACTCAAAGCCTGGTTCGACCACGACGGCAAGCTCTTGCGGCTGCGCCTCAACCGGCCCAAGGCGAACATCATCGACGCCGAGATGATCGCCGCCCTGGACGCGGCCTTCGAGACCCATCTGCCGACGACCAGCCTGCACGGCGTTTTGCTCGACGCCGAAGGACCGCATTTCAGCTTCGGCGCCAGCGTCGAGGAGCACTTGCCCGCGCAGTGCGCGGCCATGCTTCGAAGCCTGCACAGGCTGGTCCTTCGCATGGTCGAGAGCGAGGTGCCGATCCTGGTCGCGGTGCAGGGCCAGTGCCTCGGCGGCGGCCTGGAGGTGGCCATGGCCGGCCACCTCATGTTTGCCGAGAGCGGCGCCCAAATGGGCCAGCCGGAGATCACCCTGGGCGTCTTCGCGCCGGCCGCCTCCTGTCTGCTGCCGGAACGGATCGGGCCGGTGCACTCGGCCGATTTGCTGCTCTCCGGGCGCAGCATCAAGGGGGCCGAGGCAGCGGCGATCGGACTTGCCAATGCGGTCGCCGACGATCCCGAAAGAGCCGCGCTCGACTATTTCGAAACCCATCTCGCGCCCAAGAGCGCGAGTTCCCTGCGTTACGCGGTGCGCGCCGTCCGTACGGGATTCGTTGAGCGCGTCCGAGCCAATATCGACGCCGTCGAACGGCTCTATCTCGACGGCCTGATGGCCACCCGGGACGCGGTCGAAGGCCTGGAAGCCTTCATCGCCAAACGCCCGGCCGAATGGGAGAACCGTTAGCCATGGCTGCCACAAAGGACATCGTCGCGCGCTGCGAAGCGCTGTTCGAGGATCTGAACTTCGAGTCCGCGCGCGCCTGGAAAGCGGCCGAGGACGGCCGCAAGGTGATCGGCTATCTGCCGGTCTATGTGCCGCGCGAGATCATCCACGCCGGCGGCATGCTGCCGCTGGGCGTGCTCGGCGGCGGCGACCGGCTCGAGGTGATTCACGGCGACGCCTACTATCAGAGCTACATCTGCCGGATCCCCCGTTCCACGGTCGAGCTCGGCGTGACCAAGCGGCTCGATTTCGTCGACGGCATGCTGTTCCCCAGCACCTGCGACGTGATCCGCAACCTCTCGGGCATGTGGAAGCTCATGTTCCCCGAGGTCTACACCCGCTATGTGGATGTGCCGCAGAATTTCGACGACGAGCTCGGCGGCGCCTTCTTCCGCCAGGAGATGGAAGAGCTCAAGGAAGGGCTCGAAGGGGTAGCGGGGCGCAAGATCACCGACGACGCCATCCGCGAATCGATCGCGGTCTACAACGAGAACCGGCGGCTGGTGCGCGAGCTCTACGCCTTCCGGGCCAAGCAGCCCTGGAAGACGCCCTCGGCCGAAGTCTATCTCGTCGTCCGCGCCGGCATGGTGCTGCCGATCGAGGAGCACAATCAGCTCATCCGCGACTACCTGGCTGCGGCCGACGCAGAGGACCGGCCAATGCGCGACAACTGCCGCATCGTGCTGACCGGCACCTTCTGCGAGCAGCCGCCCCTGAACCTGATCAAGTCGCTCGAGCTCGCCGGCTGCTACGTGGTCGACGACGACCTCTTGTTGATCACGCGCTGGCTCCTGGACGACGTGCCGACCGAGGGCGACCCGCTGGGCAATCTGGCGCGCGCCTTCCTGCACAACTCCGAAAGCACCTCGGCCAAATATGTCGACGACGAGGCCGAGAAGGGACGCTACCTCGTGCGGGCGGTCAAGGAGACCGGGGCGGAAGGCGTGATTTTCGCCGCCCCCAGCTTCTGCGACCCGGCCCTGCTCGACCGGCCGATGCTGCAGAACGAGCTCAAGGCCAACAACATCCCGTACATCGCATTCAAATACGCCGAGAACTCCGGCCAGATGCAGCCGATCCGCGAGCAGGCCGGAACCTTTGCGGATTCCATCAAGCTATGGAGCGCAGCATGAGCACCCCGACCCCATCGACCGAGGTGGCGAAAGACACCTCGATGCTTCAGCAGAAGGCCATGATCGCCGGCCATTACGACCGGCTCGCCACTGCGCGCGAGGACGGCCGCAAGGTTTGCTCGACCTTCGTGCCGGGCAATCTGAACGAGCTGATCATGAGTTTCGACCTCCTCAACAACCTGCCGGAGGTCAACGCCATCCAAAGCGGCCTGCGCAAGCAAAGCGGCCTCTACGTCATGGAGGCGGAAAAGCACGGCCATTCCGAGGATGTCTGCACCTACGTCAAGTCCGACATCGGCATGATCCTCAAGGGCAACGTCGGTCCCTACGGCAAGCCGCTGCCGGATCCGGACGTGCTGCTGCTTTGCTACACCGGTTGCTACACCTTCATGAAGTGGTTCGAGCTGCTGCGCGAGCGCTACAAGTGCGAGACCATCTTCCTGCAGATCCCCTATGAGGGCGACGGCAAGATCACCCAGAACATGCGGGACTACGTTGTCAAGCAGCTCAAGGAAGACGTCATCCCGACATTGGAGCGCGTGAGCGGCGTCAAGTTCGACATCGACCGGCTGCGCGAGTATCTGCGCAACTCGGCCAAGGCCGAGGACGATCTGGTGCACGTGCTGCAGGCGGCCAAGACCAAGCCGTCGCCGATCGACGCCTATTTCGGCGGCATCTACTATATCGGCCCGATCTTCGGCGCCTTTCGCGGCACCGAGGATGCGATCGGCTATTACCGGGCGCTGCGCGAGGAAATCGACGCGCGGGTCGCCGCCGGCCAGGGGCCGGTCACACCCGAAGGCGACATGGGCGAGGAGAAGTACCGCCTGGTGGTCGAGGGGCCGCCCAACTACACCAGCTTCCGGGATTTCTGGAAGATGTTCTACGACGAGGGCGCGGTCGTCGTGGCCTCGAGCTACACCAAGGTCGGCGGGGTCTACGACTTCGGCTTCCGGCACGACCCGGACCATCCGCTCGAGTCGCTGGCCGACTACTGCATGGGCTGCTACACCAACCGCAACCTGCCTCAGCGCGTCGACATGCTGGCCAACTATGTGGACGAGTACCAGGCGGACGGACTCCTGATCAACTCGATCAAGAGCTGCAACAGCTTCTCCGCGGGCCAGCTCCTGATCATGCGCGAGGTCGAAAAGCGCACCGGCAAGCCCGGCGCCTTCATCGAGACCGACCTGGTCGACCCGCGCTACTTCTCGCCGGCCAACGTGAAGAACCGGCTGGAGAGCTATTTCCAGATGATCGACCAGAAGCGCCAAGGCGGCGCGGTCGCGGGAGAGGCGGCATGAAAAGCTTCATCGGCATCGATCTCGGCTCGACGACCACCAAGGCCGTCCTGATGGACGAGAATGCCGAGGTGCTGGGCCGCGGCATCACCAACTCGCGCTCCAACTACGACACCGCGGCGCGGGTGGCCAAGCAGGAGGCGGTGATCGACACCCGCCTGACGCTCCTGCGGCGCGAGCTCAAGGGAATCCCGGCGCTGGAGGGCCAGATCGACAGCTTCCTGCACGGTCTCGAGGACGGATTCCGGCTGGAGCAGTTCCTGGAACAGCTCGCCGACCTGGAAAACACCTGCGAAGGCAACGTCAAGGGCGAGCGCTTCGCCGGCATCGAGAAGCAGGTCATGGAGGTGCTGGTCGAGGTGTTCCGGCGGCTCAGGGACGAGGCGCCGGCCATGTTCGCGCCAGGGGCGGAACGCAAGTCGGACTTCTTCCGGGACATCGCGGGCTCGCGCTACCTGACCACCGCCGAGGCGGTCGCCAAGGAGGCGGACCTCGACTACGACATGCTCTTGAACGTCTATGACAAGTCGATCATCGAGGTCGAGAACCGGCCGCCGTCCGAGGACATGAGCGGCAAGTTCCTGCGCTCGCTCGATCGGCTGCTGGCCGGCGCGCCGGAGTTCAAGGTCGACGCGGCGGAGGTCAAGGCGCCGGTCGAGCAGGCCTTGGGTGTCGAACTGGACGAGACGTATGTCGTCGGGACCGGCTACGGCCGCGTGACGCTGCCCTTCTCGAAGGAGCACATCCGCTCGGAGATCCTGTGCCACGGGCTGGGCGCGCATTTGATGTACCCCGACACCCGCACGGTGCTGGACATCGGCGGCCAGGACACCAAGGCGATCCAGGTGGATCCGGCCGGGATCGTCGAGAACTTCCAGATGAACGACCGCTGCGCGGCGGGCTGCGGGCGCTATCTCGGCTACATCGCCGACGAGATGAAGCTCGGCCTGCACGAGCTCGGGCCGATGGCCATGAAGGCGACGCGCACGGTGCGCATCAATTCCACCTGCACCGTGTTCGCGGGCGCCGAGCTGCGCGACCGGCTCTCGCTGGGCGAGAAGCGCGAGGACATTCTCGCCGGTCTGCACCGGGCGATCATCCTTCGCGCGATGTCGATCATCTCGCGCTCGGGCGGCATCAGCGACCAGTTCACCTTTACCGGCGGGGTCGCCAAGAACGAGGCCGCCGTGCGCGAGCTCAAGAAGCTGATCGCCGAGAACTATGGCGAGGTCACCATCAACATCAACCCGGACTCGATCTACACCGGTGCGCTCGGGGCGGCGGAATTCGCCCGGCGCGCGGTCGCGGAGGGAGCCCGGATGGAGGGCACGGCATGACCATCACCGCAGGCATCGACGTTGGTACCGGCGCCGTCAAGGCGGTGCTCTACGAGATCGTCGACGGCACGGCCAAGCGCTTGGCGGAAAGCCTCTACCGCATCCGTCAGCGGGATCCGATGCAGCTCGCGGCGGAGGCCTATGACACCTGCCTTGAAAAGGCAGGCCTGACCCGCGACGACGTCGCCTATGTGGCGACCACGGGGGAAGGCGAGACCATTCCCTTCGCCACCGGGCACTTCTATTCGATGACCACCCATGCCCGCGGCGCGATCGAGATGGAGCCCGAGGCGCGGGCGGTGCTGGACGTCGGCGCACTGCACGGCCGCGCCATCGTCATCGACGAGCGCGGCAAGGTGCTGAATTACAAGATGACCAGCCAGTGCGCATCCGGCTCGGGCCAGTTCCTCGAGAACATCGCCCGCTACCTCGGCATCGCCCAGGACGAGATCGGCACGCTCTCGCAGCAGGCGGACGACCCGGAGAAGGTCAGCGGCATTTGCGCGGTGCTGGCCGAGACCGACGTGATCAACATGGTCTCGCGCGGCATCACAGCCCCGAACATCCTGAAGGGCATCCACCTGTCCATGGCGGGCCGCCTGGTCAAACTGCTCAAGGCGATCGGCGCCGGCAACGGCAGCGTCGTTATGGTCACCGGCGGGCTGGCGCTGGACGGCGGGCTCGTCGCCGCGCTTTCCGAAGACGCCAAGGAGCAGAACGTCGAGGTTATCTTCCGCAGCGATCCGGATTCGCCCTATGCTGGCGCCATGGGCGCTGCGATCTGGGGCGCGTTCCGCCATGAGAAGCTGGCCAAGCTCGGCCAGCTGGCCATGGCGAGCTGAGCGGCCGCGAGAAGGAGGAAACCCATGGCGCTGCTGATCACCGAAACCTGCACGGCCTGCGACGCCTGCGAGCCGGTGTGCCCGAACAACGCGATCACCGCCGGCGAGCCGATCTACGTGATCGACCCGATGAAGTGCACGGAATGCGTCGGCGCGGAGGACGAGCCGCAATGCGTGCTGGTCTGTCCCGAAGCCTGCATCGTGCCGAACCCGGACTGGGAGGAAAGCAAAGAGCAGTTGCAGGCCAAGTACGACATGCTCAACAGCTGACGGCGATTTGGGGGTTGCCAACGGCTGAGAGTGGGCGGGCCCATGGCCCGCCCATTTCTGTTCCGCAATCGAAAGAGAGGGCCCATGACAGACGCCATGCGTCGACGGGGCTCATGCTTCGACACGCTCAGCAGGAGGGCGTAGCGGTGGAGCGGACCCCTGCGTCCCCCTCCCTGACCCTCCCCCACAAGGGGGGAGGGAACCCGAGTTGGAGCCTCCTGCCTTGAGCCCTTTCCCCACAGAGGGGGAGAGAACTCGAGTTGGACATTCGTGCTTTAACCCCCTCGCCCTTGATGGGGGAGGGGTGGGGTGGGGGTGACGCAGTCCGCTGCGGGTTCGAGAGCCCGGCTCTTACACTTCGACAAGCTGAGGGCAAGGCCCCGATTGGTGCGTTCTCTCGTTAGCGTTCGCGATTCAGTCGATGCGCTTGACGAAGGCGAGCCGTTGCGAGGGCAAGAAGCCGCAATGGTTCAGAAAGCCCAGCAGCCCGGCATTCGACCAGTCCACTTCGGTATAGATCCGCTCCACATGCAGGGTCGCCAGATTGGCGAGCAGCTGGGACATCAGAGCGCTGCCGATATGCCCGTGCTCCAGATCGGGATCGACGCCGATGGTGTGGATCACCGCCTCCGGCTCCAGCCGGCCGAACTCGCCGAAGTCCACGTTGGCCATGATGTAGCCGGCCACGCGGCCCTCCTGTTCGGCCACCAGGGAGACGCGGATGCCGGTCTCTTCCAGCGCTTCCGCAACCTTGCGCTGGTAGTAGGGGGTGCGGTCGCGCCCGGTGATGCGGCGGTCGATCTCGATCATCGCCGCGAGGTCGGCCGGCTTCATGCTGCGCACCGGATAGCGGTCGCGCGAGAGGGACTCGTAGCCATCGCCCACGGGCGCCGAGAAGTCGAGCTCGTCGGAATGGGGGATGGTCTTGGTTGGGTCGGTCTGCGTGGCTGCCGTCATCGGGACGTCTCCTTCGTCTGAACTCTCTTGTGCTCAGCGGCGCGCGGTCTAGAAGTCCACCGGTGCGCGCACGTCGCGTTCCAGCACCAGGCGCGGCGCGCGCCGGAAGCCGGTGGCGTCCAGGAACTCGATCAGGCCGTGACTGCGCCAGTCGGCCTCGGTCTGCAGCTCGCGCACGCCCTTGTGCCGCATGACGTCCTCGAGCCCGTCCATGAGCGCGTGGCCGACGCCGTGGGCCTGCTCGTCAGGCTCGACGCCGATCGCGTCCAACACCGCGACCGGCGCCTTGCCGCCGAACTCGCCTTCCAAGAGATGGGCGAAGGCGAAGCCGACCAGTCTGCCGTCCCGGTCCGCGCCCATGTAGATGAACTCCTTGGGCTTGGCCAAGGCGGCGGCCAGCCGCTTCTCGTAGAAGCCCTGGCGCCAGTTGCCGGAATGCCGGCTGTCGATCTCGATCACGGCCTTGAGGTCGTCTGCCGTGAGCGCCCGCAGCGTGACTCCCTCCGGCAACTTCGCGCCGGCGCCTTCCGTCTCTTTCTCCGTCATCGTGCTCTCCCTTTCATGCGCCTCACGCCCCCAAGGCATACCGGTTGGCGAGATCGGCATCGGTGTCCTCGTCGAGGATGTCCTCGAGCACCGGCAGCAGGCCCATTTCCTCCTTCTGGATATGGGCGATCATGCGCTCGATCAGCTCCAGGCCGAGCTCGCGGAAGGGCTCCCAGGTCTCCATCGTGAAGCCCTCCGCCCGCGCCGCGCCGATCATCGCCGCGAGCTGCTGGCCCACGGGCAGGATGGTTTCGTGCTCCTCTTTCAGGAGCGTGCCGATATCCGCATCGCCCCATTCAGCCAAGCGGGGAAACAGCTCGTTCTCCTCAAAGGTGAAGTGGCGCCCGATTTCGTCTTGGACCGCCGCTGAGACATCGGCCAGCAGCCTGGCCATTTCTCCCTCGCCAACCGCCGGCGGTGCGTTGGGCCCGTTGTCCAAGAGGACGGACTCCAGCCGGTTCAAGAGCGCGACGCTGGCCATATGCTCGTCGTGGAGGACGCTGGCGATTCGTTTCTGCGGCTCCATGGGTCCCTCCAGATCCGTTGACAACGGACGCCCCTGGGTCTAAACTCTTATTTCAGTACCATAATACGTATTTAGCGTCCGTTCAAGGTGAAACTTGTCGGTTTCCTTTCGATTCGAAGGTGAACTCGCGGTCGTGACCGGCGGGGTTCGGGGCATCGGCCGGGCCATCGCCGAGGCCCTGGCCGCGGCTGGCGCCGAGGTGCACGTGTTCGATCGCGACCCGCCCGAGGATCCCGCTGACGGCCTGAGCGCGCACCCGGTCGACGTCGCTGACGGGGCCTCGGTCGCCGGCGCGGTGGCCGCACTGCCCCGGGCTCCTGCGCTCTTGGTCAACAACGCCGGCATCACCCGCGATCGCACCCTGCAGAAGATGTCGGACGAGGAGTGGGACGCGGTCATCGCGGTCAATCTGACCGGCGCCTTCAACATGATCCGGGCCGTGAGCCCGGGCATGGCGACGGCCGGCCGCGGGCGCATCGTCAACATCACCTCGATCAACGGGCTGCGCGGCAAGTTCGGCCAGAGCAACTACAGCGCCGCCAAGGCGGGGCTCATTGGGCTGACCAAGACCGCGGCGCGGGAACTCGGCCCCAAGGGCATCACCGTCAACGCCGTGGCGCCGGGCATGGTGCTCACCGACATGGCGCGCACCCTGCCGGAGGCGTTCCGGGAGCAGGCGCTCCGGGAGAGCGTGCTCGATCGCCTCGCCGAGCCGGGCGACATCGCCAACACGGTCCTGTTCCTCTTGTCCGATGCCGCGGCAATGATCACCGGTCAGGTCATCCAGGTGGACGGCGGCCAGTATCTCTGACAGGCGCTCGATCACTTCTGCGTCCTCCCCAGGCTCCATCCGGTCATGCGCCGTACGACTTCGGCGGCAAAGGCAGCGAAGGCCAACGCGCCCACCAAGCCCGCCACGGCCCCGAGCCGCAGGATCACCGGTGACTCCGCGACGATGCCGGCCGCGACCAGGACGAGCGCGCCGGCGTGGCAGATCGCATGGACCTTGAGCGGCATCGCGGCCGTCAGGGCCGAGACGAGGGGCGCCTTGCCGCCGGCCTTGGCGGCATGCATCGAGGCGAGAAAGGGCAGCACACGCTGCAGGATCCCGAGCAGGAAAGTCAGCAGCCAGCCGAACAGCAGGACAAAGCCGAACAGCGTGCCGCCACGCGGCCCCAACAGGTCCAACAGATCCAGCGCGCCCAACAGGATGCTCAGCGGGAACAGGACCCAGCCCGCGCGGATCAGCAGGAAGGACAGGCCCAGATGCTTGCGCATGCGCGCCCGCATGACCGCCGCCATGGTCCAGAGATGGGCGCCCGCCGCGGCCAGCCCGATCGCCGCACCCGCGAGCATCAGGACCACGTCGTTCGCCACCGCGCCGACCGTCGCCACGGCCAGCGCCAGGGCGGAGAGGAGCAGCGCGGCGCGGCCCCACAAAACCGGCGGTTCCGGCGAGAGGCCGAACATGGGCACCAGGATCTGGCTGAAGCCCATGACCAGCATGCCCATGAAGCCATAGCTGGCGAGGATCAGATGGGCGCGGGCGGCGGCCGTATGGTCCTGGAGCAGGCCGCTCTGGAAGTCGAAGACCAGCAGCAGGCCAAGCACCGCCAGCGCGGCGAGCGCGACCATCGCCAGCCAACCATGCGCAGCAATGATCGGTAGGCTCTTGGCGCCGCGCAGATTGTCGACCATGAGCCAGCCAAACAGCGCCAGGGCCGCGCTGACCGCCAGGCCGCCCGGCACCAGGACCCAGAGATGCAAGGCGCCCATGCCATGGCCGACCGCGAACACGCCGGGGAGGAACAGCCAGAAGGCCAGCCGCGCCGGCCAGACGGCGCCGAGGGGTTGGCGCGTCGCCACCGGGAGCATCTGCAGGGCGGCGCCGATGGCGGTGCCGGCCAGCACGCCGAGCGTCAAGAGGTGCAGCGCGGCGAGCGGCAGGCCAAGCCCGCCGGTGAAGCCCACCGCCGCCTCGGCGTCCCAGGCCAGCACGGCCCAGGCCGCCGGATGGAACAGCACCGCCGCGCCGAAGAACCGGAACGGGACCGACGCCGGCAGCAGGCGGCTCTTGGCCCCGCCCAGGAACGTGGCCGCGATGGTCACGCCGGCTCCCGCACCAGGCGCAGACGGACCTCGCCGGGCTCGCCCGCGATGATCTCGTGGCGCCAGCCGCGTTCGGCCAGTTCCGGATAGAGGTAGATCGGCTCCCGGTCGTGATGGACGATCACCACGTCGCCGGTGTCGGCTTTCTCCAACAGCGTCAGGATCGCCACCATCGGCTCGGGTGGATTGAGCCCGCGCACATCGATATGGCTGCCGTCCGCTGCCTGCCAGGTTCGATCCGTCTCCATAGCCGGCCTCCGCGCCGTTCAGCCGCGCAGGTCGCGCACCCGCACCGCCTTGCCCTGCGATCGGGGCACCCGGCCGGAGCCGGTCACGATGACCTCGCAGGTGAGCCCGATCAGCGATTTGATGTGGTGCTGGACCTCTTTGGCGATCCGCTGGTAGACCGCGTCGTCTTCGGGCACCGAAGGCGCGGCTTCGACCAGCACGGCCAGCGCATCCATGGTGCCGTCGCGGCTGACCACCAGCTGGTAGTGGGGCGCGATCTCGGGCACGTCCACCAACACCGCCTCGATCTGCGACGGGTAGATGTTGACGCCGCGAATGATCAGCATGTCGTCGTTGCGACCCGAGATGCGCAGGATGCGCAGATGGCTGCGGCCGCAGGCGCAGGGTTCGTCGGTCAGGCGGGTGATATCCCGGGTGCGGTAGCGGATCATGGGCAGCGCCTGTTTGGTCAGGGTTGTGATGACCAGCTCGCCGGTCTCGCCCATCGGCAGGGGCGTGGCCGTTTCCGGGTCGATGATCTCGAACAGGAAATGATCCTCCCAACCGTGCAGCCCCTGCTGTTCGGTGCACTCTCCGGCCACACCCGGCCCCATGATCTCAGACAGCCCGTACATGTCGCAGGCGGTAATGCCAAGGCCGTACTGCAGCGTGCGGCGCATCGCCTCGCTCCAGGGCTCGGCGCCGAAGATACCCACCGCGAGCGGGCCCGATTTGAGATCGATCCCGTGCAGCGCGGCGAACTCGGCGATGTTGAGCGCATAGGACGGCGTCGCGCACAATACCCGGGCGCCGAAGTCCTGCAGCAGTAGCACCTGCTTCTCGGTGTTGCCGCCCGAGACCGGCACCACGGCGCAACCGAGCCGCTGGGCCCCGTCATGGGCGCCCAGGCCGCCGGTGAACAAGCCGTAGCCATAGGCGTTGTGTACCAGATCGCCCGGGCGGACGCCGGCCGCCGCCATCGACCGGGCCATCAAATCGGCCCAGATGTCGAGATCCTCTGCCGTATAGCCCACCACGGTCGGCTTGCCGGTGGTCCCGGACGAGGCGTGCAGGCGCGCGATCCGGTCCCGGGTCACCGCGAATAGGCCGAAGGGATAGTGGGTGCGCAGCTCCTCCTTGGTCACAAAGGGAAAGCGCGCGAGATCGGACAGCGCGCCGCAGTCCGCCGGCTGCACGCCTGCGTCGTCGAAGGCGCGCGCGTAGTAGGGCACGTTCTCGTAGGCGTGCGCGAGGCTCCAGTGCAGCCGGTCCCGTTGCAAGGCTGCGAGCTGCAGCCGCGGCATGGTCTCGATGTCGCGGGCGTACATAAAGCGCGGCTCGTCTGGGTTTCCCAGGCTGGCGGTGCGCGCCTGCATCGTCGAACCGCCTCCCGGTCAGGCCGTGCGCCCGGTCCAACCGGGCCTGGCGCCCGGTCCGGCGGCGCCGGCGCCGCGGGCCGGGGTGTGGGCCAAAGCAAAGCCCTGGGTCTGCGCCGCGCGCGTGACCAAGGTGAACTTCAGCCACCAGCCGCCGGCGAGCGCGCAGGCACCCGCGACCGGCGCCAGCAGCGCAACCTCGAAGGCGGCGACGGCCGCCAGGAGGGGCAGCCAGACGCCCAGGATCGCGACGGCGCGGGCGGTGCGGGCCAGCACGGCCAGCGTCTCTTGCGGCGCGCCGGCGGCGATCAGTCGGCTGCGGTAGGCCGTCCATACACCCAACCGAAGCAGCATCATCACGATGAAGGCCAGCAGCGCCCAGCGCGGGGCGGCGCCGAGGAATGGTGTCGCCATGAGGAACAGGCCACCGCCTTCGGCCAAGCCGGTTGCCAGGGCGAGCGGCACGATCATGGGCTCCCGCCAGGCCGGGATGCCCTTGGCGGCCCGCAGGATGCGCCCCTGACAGTAGAGGAAGACGAGGGCGCAGAGCGCGGCCAGCGCGATCATCGGCGGACCGAGCCACAGGGCCGCAAGCCCCGCGGCGAAGACCGGCAGGGCGGCATAGGCCTCGCGGGTCATCCACGAGGTCCGCGGGTTGAAGTACACGTTCAGAAAGCGCCAAGGCCGGCCGATCTCGAGCCAGACGAAGCCGAGCCCGCCGGCGATCAGCGCCAAGGCGAGCAGCACGATCGGCCCGACGGGAAGACCGGCGATCCCGCCCAGGGCCGCGAACAGCAGCAGACCGGTTCCGGCACCCCCACCGAGGAAATTGCCGGCGGCGCGCCAGTCCCAGTTGCCTTGCTGTCGCGGTACGGCGCGCATCAGGCCCGATCCCAGAGATAGTAGAAGCCCGGCCCGGTGCCGAGCTCTTCATGCATCCGGAAGTGCTGGTTCTCCGCCAGGAGCTGCGAGACGTTGCTGTCGGGGTCGTCCAGATCGCCGAAATGCAGGGCCTTGGCGATACAGGAATTGACGCAGGCGGGCGTCGCCTCCGGATCCTCGCCCGGCGTCAGGCCCTGCTCGACGCCGGAATCGATCCGGTCGACGCAGAAGGTGCACTTGGTGGACACGCCGATGCGGCCCGCCTCGTGCCGCTGGGCCTCGGACTCGGTCGGCGCCTCGCCATAGGCGAAGCGCGGGGTTTCCACCTTGTAGCGCGCCTGATAGGGGCAGGCGACGGCGCAATAGGCGCAGCCGATGCACAAATCGTAGTCGATGGTGACGATGCCGTCGTCCCGCTGGCGCGTGGCGGTCGACGGGCAGACCTCCATGCAGGGCGGGTCGGCGCAGTGCATGCAGCCCACCGGCACGAAGGCGCGGCGCACGTCCGGATACTCGCCGATCTCCATGTCGAGGACGCGCCGCCACTGCACCCCCGGCGGCGTCGCGTTGGCGTGCTTGCAGGCAGCCGTGCAGGTCTGGCAGCCGACGCAGCGGCGCAGATCCGCGACCATGACATAGCGGGTCACGCCGACCCCTCCGCCCGGGTCACCGCGACGCGCACGATGTCCGCGCCCGATCCGGTCGCGTCGGTGAGCTTGAGCGACATCGGCGTCACCGTGTTCATGCTCGGCATGTCGAGGTCCTTGGCGAACGGCGTCTTCCAGTGATCGAACTGGCCGATCATCAGCAAGGTGTCCGGCCGAATGCCCTGGCGCAGCACCGCCTCCCCGCGGGTCGCCCGCAGCGGCGAGCGGACTTCGACCATATCCCCGTCGGCAATCCCCAGCCGGTCCGCCGCCGCGGGGTTCATGATCACCCCGCCATGGCCGGCGACGTTCCCGGCCACCTCGTTCATCAGCTGCACGCCGGCGTTGCCGCCCCAGGCGTACTGCATGCTGCGCGCGGTCAAGAGCCAGAAGGGATAGGCCTCCGCGTCGCCGCCTTCTGCCGCGGCTGCCGTCTCCCAGAGCGCGGGGAAGTCCTTCCACGGCGGCAGCGCTTGGTATTCGGCCAGCTGTTCGTCCCACCAGGCGATGCCGTGTTCGTGCAGCCGGTTGGCAAGCTCGCCGCCGATGCGCATCAGCCGCTCCTGGTACGGCTGCTCGAAGCGCAGCCCCTGGGCGACCATCGCCGGGTAGAGATACCACTGCAGATGCGGAAATGGCGCCAGCTTGAAGCCGTGCTCCCGGTACCAGGCGAGCCCGTCGGTCTCGGCGCCGCCGGTCAATTCGGCGCTGGCAGCGCGGCAGACCGCGTCCCAGATCTCCTCCGTGCCGTGCACCTGGTCGGTGGCGAGCCGGAAGTCGTAGCCGTCGCCCTGGAGCCGCACCCCGACGCTGCCCTTATTGATGATCGTCGTGTAGGCCTCCAGCAGCCCAGTGCGGTGGGCCAACTCGGTGGCGATGTCGGTGAAGTCTCGGGACTCCCCGCGCGGCGCGACGGCGGGCTGGCGCAGGGCAAAGCCCTGATGGCGCCAGAACTGCTCGACATATTTCGTGCCGCCGATGCGCAGGAGCTGCGTGCTCTCCAGATCCGTCGCCTCGGGCAACAGAATGTCCGCCATGTGGTTGGATTCGTCATGCGTGTAGGCGAAGGCCACGACGAAGGGAAAGCGGGCCATCTTCTCGGCCACCCCGGGCGCGTCCCAATTGGAGATCGCCGGATTGGTCCGGTACAGAAACCAGACCTCCGGCAGCGTCGGCTCCGGCAGGTTTTCGGGCGGCTGATCCTGGAACAACCAGGCCAGATGGGTCGGGCCGAGCGCCTGGCTCCAGGGCGAGTTGGCGGCCAGCGGGACCAGCGTCCGATAGGCATTGCGGATATTGGGCCGCGCTTGCCAGCTGTCCCGGTCGGTCGGGTTCATGGGGTAGTCCATGAAGCCGTCCGGGCCGGGCACGACGCTCTCGATCCGGCCGGAGGCGGGCCGATTGAGCCGCACGGTCGTCCCGAGCGTGCCGCCCGGCACTTCCAGCGCGCCGACCAGGCTGGCCAGGACCGTGCGCGCCCAGCAGCATTCGTAGCCGCCCCAGCCGTTGTTGACCGTCTTGCCCAGGGTGATGGCGACGGGCCGGAAGGGCAGCGTCTCACCCTCGATCTCGATGCTGGCCCCGATGCACGCCTCGGCGAGATAGTCGTTGGCAACCCGGCGGATGGTCTCCGCCGGCACGTCGCAGATCTCGGCCGCCCACTCCGGCGTGTAGGGTCGGACATGTTCGCGCAGCCGCCAGAGTGCGGTTTGCCCTTCGACCGCTTCGTGCTCCCAACGTTGGCCGTCTGGGCCGATCTCGACTGCGGCGAGGCGGAACCGATCGTGCAGAGCGGGGACGATGTCGGGCGTGTCGAACGGCACGGCATCGCGCCGGGCGCTGTCCCAGATCAAGGGCTTCTCCGTCTCCAGGTCGCGCAGGTAGTAGCCGTTCGGGCCGATCAGATAGGGCGCCGCGGTGCGGTCCCGGAGGAACGGCTGGTCGAGCGCATCCTGCGGATGTTCGTGCAGCAGCACCTGCAGCATGGCGAACAGGAAGGCGGCGTCGGTCTTGGGCCGGATCGGCACCCATTCGGCGGAGCAGGCGCCGGTGACCGAGAGATGTGGCTCGACTTGGACGCGGCGGATGCCGTTTTCCCGCGCCTCGGCATGCCGCCACACGCCGCATACCCCGCCGGCGGCCTCGATGTTGCTGCCGAAGGAGATCAGGTACTTGGTCAGCGGCGTGTCCGGGCCGACCGTGAAGGCCCGGTGCCAGAGCTCCCCGTAGAGATGCTCCGAGTGGTAGCATTTCACGCCCTGACCGCTGCCCAGGCCGAAGTCGATCGGGCCCCAGGCGGCGAGAAAGGCGGGGAAGGTGCCCATATAGGCCTGCGGCGTGCCGCCGCCGCCGAAGCTCGCGGCGACCCGCGGATAGCCCGATTCGTCCAACAGCCCACGAGCGCGGATGTCGTTGAGTTTTTCGGCAATGGCCTCGAACGCCTCGTCCCAGGTGATCGGCTCGAAGCCCGGGTCCTGGTCTCGGCCCTTTCTGGGGTTGGTCCGCCGCATCGGCGTGAGCACCCGGTTCGGGTTATAGGTCTTCTGGACCAACCCATAGGCCTTGACGCAGACCTTGCCGCCGCCGGGATGAACCTCCGCCGCGGCGAAGTTCGGGGCCACCTCCTCGGCCACGCCGTCCCGGACCGAGACCGTCAGCAAGTCCGGCCCGGCTACGCATTGGTAGCAGTAGGTCGGAACCTTGCGGTCTTGGTCGGGTGAAGGCCCGGTCATGCCGCCTTTGCGGCCTTTGCGGCGAGCCGTTCCTTGGTTTTCGACACGTCGATGACGAAGCGATGGTGCCGCCCCCGGGCCACCAGATCGTCGATCGGGTCGCGGGCGGTGACATCGAAGACCACGGCGCGCCCGTCCACCTCCCGCACGGTCGCCGTGATGTCGACCCACATGTCCAGCAGCGTGGGCGCCAGATGCTCGATATCGACGCGGGTGCCGAGCGAATCCTCGCCGGGCTCCAAGTGTTCCAGCAGCATTTCACGGCACGTGGTTTCAATATCGCGGACCAGGGACGGCGTGGCGTAGACCCGCCCGGTGGTGTCGGCCGCATCCGGATCCATGGCGGCGCAGGGCGTGCCGGACTCGATGGGCTGGGTGACCAGAAAGTCGATCGTCCGCCCCTGGTCTATGGTGAACCGCCGCGCCGTCTGCAAGCCCTCCCGTAGGCTGTCTTTCATGCTGTTCGCCTCCTTCCCGGTCCGCGCTGGGCCCGTCGCCGTTTCACACCCGATCGAAAAATGCTATATTCTGGTACCGCAATGCCAATTTAGGGCCGAGCACATGCTCATTGGATCTCATGAACTATGGCTTCCGCCGCTTTCAGCGTCTTTGATCGAGGTCAAGCCGCGCCCTCAGATGCGCTGGGCAAAAGCCGTGATGGGCCGGTCGTGAGCCAGGCGACGGCGCCTGCGCGGTCGGCCGCGTTTCATGTCCGGCGCGCCGAGGACGCCGACCTCGCCAAAGTGATTGCCTTGGACATGGAGGTGACCGGGGTCGCCAAGGACGCCTACTGGGCAGATCTGCACGAGCGCTATGCCACTCGCCGCCCGGGGGAGCGCTTCTTCTTCGTGGCGGAGTCCGCGGACAAGCGGCAGATCCTTGGCTTTGTCATCGGTGAGATCCGGGCCTGGGAGTTCGGCTCCGAGCCCTGCGGCTGGGTGTTCGGCGTGTCGGTCGATCCTGAAGTGCGGGAGCACGGGGTGGGCGAGCGGCTGCTGGAGACCATCTCGGCCGCGTTCCGGGATGCGGGCGTCGGCAAGATGCGCACCTTGATCTCGCACGGTAACCACCTGCTGATGTCCTTCTTCCGCAGCCAAGGCATGATGGCGGGACCCTATCTCCAGCTGGAAAGGGACCTGCCATGAGAGCCGTGGGGCACGGCCGCGGGAAGGCGGCCGCATGAAGCTGCAGATCGCCAGCCGCCTGGCCGTCTTCGCCGTGCTCGAACTGGCCGCGCATCCGGACCGCCAGATTTCGGCCGCCGAAATCGCGGACAAGTACGGGGTCTCGACCCACCATCTGGCCAAGGTGATGCACACGCTGGGTCGAGCCGGTCTGGTGCGGTCGGTGCGCGGTGCCGGGGGCGGCTATCAGTTCAGCGGCAACGCCAAGCGGACCACCCTGATCGATATCATCCAGTTGTTCGAGCGGGTTGGCGACGTCGAAAATGCGAGCGGCGAGCCCGGGGAGGACACTTCGGCCGGTGGGGCCCTGCGCCAAATCCTCGACGAAATCGACGATATCACGCGGGCAACACTCAGCTCCGTGACCGTATCGACCTTGCTCAAGCTGATCGATCGCCGCGGCTCCGCCGGGCCCTCGGATGTGGGCGTCGGCGCGACTCCTTATAGCTGATTATAGCTGAGTCTGATGCCCGCTTTGACGCGTTCGGTCTGCCCGTTTTGATCGATATCAAAGACGCTGGCACGCGCCGGGATTAGCCTCCCTCCCGACAACGAGAAAGGCCGTCTTGCTCGGTGCGGCTTCCCCGCGCCGCAGGGACGGCGGGGCGCATTGGGAGCGGAACGCGATCCAGCGATATGAAAGCGATCGGGCCCAACCGGAACACTTCGGTACCGCGCCCATGCGGTAGCCAGAAAGGAGGCCTGCCGGACGCACCGTGATGCCTGCAGCCATGACGACAGCGATTGCCTTCCAGACACCCTGCGAACCCCGCGATTTCCTGGATCCGCTGGAGTTCCTTCTGGCCGACCATCACCGTCAGAGGTCGCTGTGCGATACGCTCGACGCGTTGGCCGAGGGGCCGGTCGACGGAGACACGCCGGCGACAGTCGAGGCCGTGCTGAGCTATCTCATCGAGGTCATGCCGCTGCATATCGCCGACGAGGAAGAAGACCTGTTCCCCTTGCTGGCCCGGCGTTCGCGGCCGACCGACGGGTTCGACGACATCGTGACCGTCCTGCGCGCCGAGCATCAGGCAGACGAGGAACTGTTCGAACCGGTGATCGACGCGATCCGACGGCTGACCGATCCCGAAAGCCCGGTGCGATCGCGCCATATCCGGCCAGTGCCGGCCTTTGCCGAGGCCCAGCGCCGTCATCTTGCTTGGGAGAACGCGGTGGTTCTGCCACTGGCCCGCAAGCGCCTTGCCGCGGCCGATCTGGTCGATCTGGGCCGCGCCATGGCGGCGCGCCGCGGCCTCGCCTATCCGGACTGAGCCGACCGTCTCCGATACCTAGTTCCTCAGCTTCCTCGACGCCCTCGACGCCTTCGCCCCCGCGGTGTAATCAAGGAGTGGGCAAAACGGGGTCTGGGCATGATCACCGCGGAGCGTAGGCGTCGCTGGTACCACTATTACACCGAAAAGCGCATCGTCCATCAGTGGTTCCAAGTGCATCTCTTGGAGGGGCTCGGCGTTGAGACGGTGCTGGAGGTAGGCCCGAACCTGGGCCTGGTGACGGCCATGTTGACCAATGCGGGCTATGACGTGACCACCCTGGACATCGTCCCTGCGGAACTGTCGAACGGAGCGTCGGACCATATCCAGGCGGATCTGCTGGAGCTGGACCCGACCCGGATTCGCGGCTTCGACTGCATTCTGTGCTGCGAAACGCTCGAGCATCTGCACTGGGACCGGGTCGGCGATGTGCTCGACGCCTTCGCCGCTTCGGACGCCCGCTGGCTGGTGCTCTCGGTCCCCTACGAAGGCACGCAGATGGGGCTTTACCTGTACGCCAACGCGCATATGGTCCGGAAGCGGTCTTTCTTCAAACATCTGAAGTTTCTCAAGCCGTTCCAGATCTCCGATCCCGACGCCATCGACGCCCACAAGTGGGAGGTCGGCTATAAGGGCTACAGCCTCAAGACCCTCCGGGACCGAGTCCAGGAACACGGCTGGACGGTCGCGAGACAAGACTTCACCTCGGGCTGCCGGTCGGTCTTTCTGGTATGCCGCAATCGCGCGGCGGCGAACGGCTAGAATGGCGCGGCTCGGACAGCGGCTCGAACGGGCGGTCAAGACCACCTCGGTGCGCTTTCTGCGGGCCAATCTCCGGTTCAAGCGGGCCTTCCGTCGGCGCGGCCGGACCGTCTTCATCACCGCCATGCCGAAAAGCGCCTCGACCTTTCTGGTCGCGACGCTGGCCGAGGTCACCGGCTTTCTGCAGCATTTCCTGGGCTACGACTTCCTCAACGAGCAGGACCTCTATCTGCCGAGGCTGATCGACGCCTACGATATGGACGTGGTCGCCCATCAGCACACCCGCGCCACGCCCAAGAACCTCGAGCTCATGCAGAATTTCGCCATCCGGCCGGTGGTGCTGACCCGCCCGTTGCCCGATATTGCGGTCAGTCTGCTGGACCATATCCATCGGGAATCGCGCATCACCTCGGTCTTCCATCCCGGGCCCGATTTCGGCGCGCTCTCCCGGGACCGGCAGCTCGACGCGGTGGTCGACCTGGCCATGCCGTGGTTCGTTCAGTTCTATGCCGGCTGGCGCGAGGCGACGGAGGCGGGTGCGGTCGAAATCCTGTTTCTGGACTATGCCGAGCTGGTCGGCGCCCCGGAGGAGACGGTCGCCCGGGTTCTCGCCTTCCACGAGCTGCCCGCCCCACCCGAGGCGGAGATCGCCGAGGCCGTGGCGCGGGTCCAGGGCGGGGGACGGGCGCGGTTCAACAAGGGCGTGACGGGGCGCGGCGCGGCCGGCCTTAGCCCGGCCCAACATGATCGCCTCGCGGCACTTGTCCGCCACTATCCGGCGGTCGACTTCGGCCCGGTCCTGCCGCCGGCGCTGCCGTCGGCGGCGGTGGCGCCGGGCCGTTAACCCTCTGGTAAGACTTGGGCGATATGCCTGTCGCTGAGGGCGTCCGTCCGGACGCTGGCACTTCGATGAGGTCGACATGCCGCGTGCCGCTCGCAAGACCACGGCAAGATCCGCCCCCGCGGCGGCTGACCGGAGATCTCCCTGGGCCGCGCTGGTCCAGCGCGAGGATCGTGTCGCGCGCGCGGCCCTGCTGGGTCTGGCCGCCGACGCCATCAGGCGGACCTCGCGTCAGGACATGCCGGAGCCCATGGAAACGGCAGATCTATCGTCCCTCTTGGCGCAGAGCCGCAAGATCCAGTGGCAAGTGCTGGACGGAGCCCGGATCGGCACGCTCGACAGCCCGTCCTGAGCGATCGCCGCCGCAAACGCCCGAGCCACGTTTCCGCAAGTCTGATCCTGGACAGCACAGCTCTGACCGCTGCGTTGCCTCTTTTCTGCCGGCGGGAACGGTGATACATCCGCCGAGCGCCACCGGGGCGCGCTTGGGCCACTGTGTTCGCTGACACTCGCTGATGTTTGCAACCGCGCTCGACAGGAACTGGCGGGCGATCAGCTCCCCGCGCGGCTTCGTCCTGTTCATCGCCGGCTTCATCACGCTCGTCCTCGTGCTGCGCTATGCCCTGTTTCCGGGCGCCTCCAGCGACGACGCCGAAATGCTGGTGCTGGCGCAGAGCTTCGAGGGCCTCTACAAGCCGGGTCAGCCGCCGCTGCTGAACTGGATCCTCGCCACGGTCTTCGCCGCTGTCGGGCCGAGCCTTGGGGTTCTGGTGTTGGTCAAGGCGCTGATCGTGCTGGCCACCTATCTGTTCCTGTATGGTTCCGCCCGGATCCTGTTGGCCGACCCGCGCCGCGCGGCCCTGGCGGCCGCCTCGCCACTCTTGATTTACCTCGTGGCCTGGGACGGGCTGTTCAACTACAGCCACACCGTCTCCATGACCGCGGTGGCGTCGGCGACTTTGTGGGCGATGCTGCGTTTGCGCCGGCGGGGCGGTCTCGCCGAATACCTGCTGCTCGGCCTGCTGCTCGGCCTCGGCGTGCAGACCAAGTACAACTTCGCCATCTTTGCCGCGGGCTTGCTGGCAGCGGGCTTCGCTGATGGTGTCCTGCGCCAAAGGCTCGCCAAGCCCGGATCCCTGCTCTCGGTCCTGGCCGCGAGCCTCCTCGCCGCGCCGCATTTCCTTTGGCTCTTTGTGAACCGGGAGGCTGTCACCCAGGCCTTCGACGCGGCCTTTCGCGATACCGGCGACAGCAGTTGGCTCGGCGGCGTGCTCTCGGGCCTCGGCGCGCTGGGCGACGGCGTCATAGGCTTCCTGCTGCCGCTGCCGATCATCCTGATCGCCCTGTTTCCCCAAGTGCTGCGGCCGGTACGCGGGGTCGAATCCGAGCGGCGCTGGGCCGATCGTTTCCTGCTGATACATATGGCGGTCATGCTGGCGATGCTGATCGGATCGGTCTTGTTCGGCGGTGTCAGTCACTTTCGCAATCACTATTTCTTTGTCTTCATCGTCTTCCCGCTCTGGTTCTTCGCCCGACTCGAGCTGGTCGCAGTTAAGGAGATCGCTTGCAAGCGCTATGCCGCGGTTCTGTCGATCTGCGCTCTCGGCATCGCGCTCGGCGTGGTCGGCAAGTTCTTCGCCGAGCCGCATGGTTGCAAGCGCTGCTATCTGCACATTCCCTACCCGGAGGTGGCGGCGCAGATCCGAGAGGCCGGGTTCTCGCACGGCACGGTGATCATGCGCGGCCAGTTCGTGCAGATCGGCGGCAACCTGTGGATCGAGTTTCCCGAGGCCCGAATCATCACGCAGAAGTTCCGCTATTCCTATGTGCCGCCATTGCGCCGAGGGGACGGCCAATGCCTGTTCGTCTGGACCGAGAAGGTGCCGCCGGACGATGTTCAGAACCTGAAGACCTACGCGAGAGTGGAACATGGCGTGGTCGTGCCTGCCGACGCACCGGTGCGGGAGGCTTCGGCCCCGTTTCGCATGGCGCCGGACCGGATCTACCGGCTGTTCTATATCCTGCTGCCGGAGGGCAGCGGCACCTGCCGCTAGTCACGCTCGCGCCGGTTCGGCGAGACGAATTGTCGCTCTGTCCCGCGGCCGCGAGTGTACTTAACTCAGGGGTTGGTCCTATTCTGAGGGCTGCCGAAAGTTAGCAGGAGCACGGAATGGACTTTGATACGCTGCTTCTGTCGCGCATCCAGTTCGCCTTCACGGTGGGCTTTCACATCCTGTTTCCGACCCTGACCATCGGGTTGGCGAGCTTTCTCGTCGTCCTCGAGGCGCGCTGGCTCATGAGCGGCAAGCGTCGGCGCGTCTTCATGCAGCTCTACGAATTCTGGGTCAAGATCTTCGCACTGGCGTTCGGCATGGGCGTGGTCTCGGGGGTGGTGCTGTCTTACGAATTCGGCACCAATTTCAGCCGTTTCTCCGAGATCACCGGCAACGTGCTGGGCCCGCTCTTGAGCTACGAGGTGTTGACCGCGTTTTTTCTGGAGGCGGGCTTCCTGGGCATCATGCTGTTCGGCCGCAAGCGGGTCGGCGCCCGGCTGCACTTCTTCGCGACCCTCATGGTCGCCATCGGCACGATCATCTCGTCCTTCTGGATCCTCTCCGCGAACTCCTGGATGCACACGCCGGCAGGATATGCGGTCGTCGACGGCCGTTTCGTGGTCACCGACTGGCTCGCCGTCGTCTTCAACCCGTCCTTTCCCTATCGCCTGGTGCATATGCTGTTGGCGAGCTATCTGGCGGCAGGCTTCGTGGTCGCCGCGGTCTCGGCCTGGTACCTGCTGCGCCGGCGGCACGAGAACTTCGCGCGCAACGGCTTCAGCATGGCCATGTGGCTGATCCTCGTCCTCGCGCCGCTGCAGATCCTGGTTGGCGACCTGCACGGGCTCAACGCCCAGCGGCATCAACCGATCAAGGTTGCCGCCATGGAGGGCCTGTGGGAGACGCGCACCCGCGCGCCGCTGGTGCTGTTCGCCTGGCCGGATGTGCAGGAACAGCGCAATCGCTTCGCCGTCGAGATCCCGGGCGGAGCCAGCCTGATCCTGAAGCATGATCTGGACGGCACGGTGCTCGGTCTCGACCAGGTGCCGCCCGAGGACTGGCCGAACGTGCCGCTGGTCTTTTTCTCGTTCCGGATCATGGTCGGGATCGGCCTGTTCCTGGCGCTGATCGCGGTCTGGTCCGCCGTGGCGCGCGCGCGCGGCGGTTTCTACAAGGACCGTTGGCTGATGCGTGGCACCATGCTGGCGGCGCCGCTGACCTTCGTCGCCACGCTGGCCGGCTGGGTCGTGGCCGAGACCGGGCGGCAGCCCTGGACGGTGCAGGGCCTGCTGCGGACCAGCGAATCGGTCTCGCCGATCGCCCCGGAAGCGGTCATGACCACGCTGGTCGCCTTTGTCTTGGTCTATGGCGTGCTCTTCGTCCTGTTCCTGGTCTATCTGCTGCGGATGGTCCGCAAGGGGCCCGACGAGGTGGCGGAGGCTGCCGAGGCCCCCCGCGCCCGCATCGGCGCGATCGTCCAGCCGGCGGAGTAGGGGAGCCAGCCATGCCCATCGTCCTCGACTTGACGCTGATCTGGGCCGGGATCATCGCCTTCGGGATCATTATGTATGTGTTGTTGGACGGCTTCGATCTGGGCATCGGCATCCTGTTCCCCTGGGTCGCCGACGACGTCGACCGGGACGTCATGATGAACAGCGTCGCGCCCGTCTGGGACGGCAACGAGACCTGGCTGGTGCTCGGCGGTGCGGCCTTGTTCGGGGCCTTTCCCCTGGCCTACAGCGTGCTGCTGCCGGCGCTCTACCTGCCGCTGATGCTGATGCTGTTCGCCTTGATCTTGCGCGGCGTGTCCTTCGAGTTCCGCTTCAAGGCCGAGGGCCGCGGCCGGGCGATGTGGAGCGCCGCATTCGCGCTGGGCTCGACGATCGCCGCCTTTGCCCAGGGCGCTACGCTGGGCGCCTTCGTCCAAGGCGTCCGGGTCGAGGCCGAGCCCGGCACGGCACCGGCCTTCGCGGGCGGTGCCTTCGACTGGTTCAGCCTGTTCAGCGCCGCCACAGGATTCGCGGTGGTCTTCGGCTACGCGCTCCTGGGCGCGAGCTGGCTGATCATCAAGACCGAAGGTCAGCTGCAGGAGTGGAGCCGGGCGATTGCCGGGCGCCTGCTCTACGTGGTGCTGTTCTTCATGCTGCTGGTGAGCGTCGCCACTCCGTATCTCGAGCCCGCGATCGCTGAGCGCTGGTTCAGCCTACCGAACTTCTACTATCTGTCGCCGGTGCCTCTCTTGACCGCGGGGTTTGCGGCGGGCCTGTGGTGGGCCCTCAAGCGCGGGCGCGAGGTGCTGCCCTTCGTCTGCAGCGTCGGGCTGTTCCTGCTCGGCTTCGCCGGCCTCGCGGTGAGTGTCCTGCCCTATGTGGTGCCGCGCAGCCTGACCATCTGGGAGGCCGCGGCCCCGCCCGAATCCCAGATCTTCCTGCTGGTGGGCGTCCTGGTGCTGATCCCGGTGATCCTCGGCTACACCACCTATGCCTATGGCGTGTTCCGCGGCAAGGTGCGAGCCGAGGACGGCTATCACTGAGATGCCTATGCCCGGGCGCTATCGTCGCGTCGCCTGGTTCCTGGCGCTCTATCTGGCCGCGCTCTTGACCGTGGCCGCGGTCACCTACGGACTGCGCGCGCTGCTGTTCTAAGCGGCCTGGGCCGCGCGGTCATCGAAGCCAAGGCGGCCGCAGAGCCAACCTAACTCTGACTCACTCCCGCGCTGACGAATGTTCGGCGGCAGCCGCTGCCGACCGACAAGAGAACACAGGCGAGCCGGAAGCGGTGGCGCAATCGGGCAAGCACGAGAGCATAGGTCGGTAGTACATGCCCTGTGCATGGGATTGTGCTCACCTTGGTCGTTCAAGGTATGACAAATGCCAGATAGCGGCGTGCAGCAACCATTGTCGCCTGCGCCGGACGCGCCAAGCTGGCTCACGGTCTGGCTGCCCGTACTCATTTTCATCGCCGTTTATGCGCTGCGGTTGCTCGACCGAGACAACACTTTGGTGTCGTTATGGATCGACAGCGAGTACGGCGCCGTCGAGAACGGAACCGTGTTACTGCTTCTCATTGCGGTCGCTTTCCTGTTGCCGGCCTACGTCAATCGGAAGCGCCTGCCGCATCGCGCACTGGGCTGGTGGCTGCTCGCCTGCATTATCGGCTGCCTGTTCTTTGCCGGTGAAGAAGCGAGCTGGGGGCAGCATTGGTTCGGCTGGGAAAGCCCCGAATTCTTTCGCGACCACAACCGACACGGCGAGACAAACTTGCACAACATCGGCTTGCAGACGACAAGCCGAATTCCGAAGTTCATCCTCTCTGCCGGTATCGTTGCGCTCGGCCTGATCGTGCCATTAATCCAAAGGCGGCGGCGCATTGCGTTCGATCCGGTCACAAACAGGCTCTATTGGTTTCTGCCGACAAGCGCGGGGATGGTCTGGGTTGTCTTTCTCATCATCACCAGGCTGATCGAGCGCGCCAAGACCTGGTCCGAGATTGACAGTCTCGCCTTCGCGCTGAACCTCAAAGAAGTCAACGAGTTGTTTCTGGCCGGGTTTATCCTGGTCTACTCCGTGTCCCTGTGGCGGCGTCTGCGTCACTTCCAACCGGCCTTGCAGGGACCTCTGGCCGCGGCCACAACCTGATCAGCGGCAGTCGCCGAGGCCTTCCGTCGGCACGATGAAGTCAAGGCGGAAGCGGCGGTCGGCACCATGATCAGGGGCGCTATGGTCCCGGCGCGTCGCTTGGTTTTTGGCGCTCTATCCGGCCGCGCGCTTGGCCGAGGCCGCGGTCGCCCACGGACTGCGCGCGCTGATGCTCTAAGCGGCCTGGGCCGCGGTGCGCTTTTCGATCTGTTCCCGGTCCTGAAGATGCCGGTTCAGATGGCGCTCGATCATCCGGAACACGCGGGTCAGCACGAAGGTCATGACGAAGTACAGGATCGCCGCATAGAGGAAGAGATCGAGCGAGTAGCTGCGCGAAAACACCGTGCGTGTCACGCCCATGAGGTCGAGCACGGTGATGGTGCTGACCAGCGCGCTGCCCTTGAGCAGCAGGATGACTTCGTTGCCGTAGGCCGGCCAGGCGATGCGGAACGCCTTGGGCAGGATGATCCGGCGGTACATAAGGGCCTGGGACATGCCGGCCGCCCGGGCGGCTTCGACCTCGCCATGGGGTACGCCCATGATGCCGCCGCGCAGGATCTCGGCGACATAGGCCGAGGTGTTGAGCGTGAGGCCGATCATGCCGCACCAGTACTCGTCCCGCAGGATCGGCCAGAAGACGCTCTCGCGCACCGCCTCGAACTGGCCGAGGCCGAAATAGACCAGATAGAGCTGCACCAGCAACGGCGTTCCGCGCAGGATGTAGATGTAGACATAAGCGCCGCCCGCCAGCAGCGGATTGCGCGAGACCCGGGCCAGCGCCATCGGCACCGCGATCGCCAGGCCGATGATCGACGAGGTGACCAGCAGCTGGATCGTGATGATCGTGCCGTCGATGAACCGGTCGCTGTACTGGATCAGGTATTCCATCTCAGGCCGTCCTCACGCCGCGGCTGACGTGTTTTTCCAGGCGTTGCCGGAACACGTCGGAGACGATGGTCAGCACCAGATAGATCGCGGTGGCGTAAAGAAAGCAGGTAAAGGGCTCCTGCGACCGTTCGGCCGCGACCTTGGACCAGCGCAGGGTCTCGTCCAGCGCGATCACGGATACAAGCGAGGTATCCTTGAGCAGCACCATCCAGAGATTGCCCAGACCGGGTAGGGCGAACCGCCACATCTGCGGCATGCGGATGCGGAAGAACACCTGCTGCTTGGACATGCCGCAGGCGAACCCGGCCTCGATCTGCCCTTTGGGCACGGCCAGGAACGCGCCGCGAAAGACCTCGCCACCATAGGCGCCGAAGATCAGCCCGAGGGCGAACGCGCCAGCGATGAACTTATTGATCGGGACTTCCTCCTGATAGTCGAAGACCGAACGGGCGATCTCCTCGAGCAGGATTCCCGATCCGTAGAAGATGATCATGACGACCAGGAACTCCGGGATACCCCGGATGATCGTCGTGTAGACGTCGGCGATGAGATTGAGGGCCCGCGAGCGCGAGAGCGCCATCGACGCGTTCAGCAGTCCCAGCAGCAGCCCCCACAGGAGAGAGGCGAGCGCCACCCCGAAGGTCAGCGGCGCACCCAGAAACAGGATCTCGTCGCCGAACCCCGCGTCGCCGAAGCTCAGGACCTCAGGCCACATGGCGCTGACTTATCTGTCCCCGGGTGCCGGTGCCCGACCCCGAGGCCCGCGTAGGGCGTCGGGGCCGCGACACCGCTCGAACTGCGATCACATGATGTTCCGGCCGAAGTACTTGCTGCTGATCTTCTCGTAGGTGCCGTCCTTGACGATGCCGTCCAGCGCCTTGTTCAGCTTCTCGCGCAGGGGGTCGCCCTTGCGCACGGCGATGCCGATCTGATCGTTGATGTCGATGCGCTCGCCGACGATTTCGTAGCCGCTGTTGGCTGGATCGTTGATCCACTGCAGCGCCGGATAGATATCCGACAGCATGGCGTCCAGACGGCCTGTCTTGAGGTCGCCATAGGCCGCGGTCTGGGTGTCGTAAAGCTTGACCTTGACCACATCGGCCATGTTGTCCTCGAGATACTGCGAGCTGATGGTTGCGCGCTGGGCGCCGACCACCTTGCCCTTGAGGCCCGCCTTGTCGGTCTTGAGCCCGCTGCCCTTCTTGGCCATGTAGGCCAGGAAGTTCGCGTAGTAGGGATTGGTGAAGTCGACCTGCTTCTTGCGCTCGTCCGTGATCGACATGCTGGCTACGATGGCGTCGTACTTCTTGGCCTTGAGCGCCGGGATGATGCCGTCCCAGTCCTGGGCCACGAAGGTGCACTCGGCGCCCATCTTCGCGCACAGCGCCTTGGCGATGTCGACGTCGAACCCGACCAGCTCGCCCTTCTCGTTTTTCTCGTTGAACGGCGGATAGGCGCCTTCGGTGCCGATCCGGACTTTGTCGCCCGCCACGGCGGTCCCCGCGAACGCGAGCGCGGCCGCGGCAATGATCAGGCCAGTGAGTTTCTTCACGGGTAACCCTCCTCTGCTGCTAAGACATTGTTCTTTATCACGCGTTTCGCGTGTCGTTGCCTGTCTCTTAGACCGTTTAGTAGTTGGTGGCAAGGAACTGCCGGCAGCGTTCCGACTTGGGGTTAACGAAGACCTGGTCGGGCGGTCCGATCTCCTCCACCTTGCCCTGATGCAGGAACACCACCTGGGACGAGACCTCCCGGGCGAAGCCCGTTTCGTGGGTCACGACGATCATGGTGCGGCCCTCCTCGGCAAGATCCCGCATCACTTTCAGAACCTCGCCGACCAGCTCCGGGTCGAGCGCCGAGGTCGGCTCGTCGAACAGCATCACCTCCGGTTCCATGGCCAGCGCCCGGGCGATCGCGGCGCGCTGTTGCTGGCCGCCCGACAGATGGCCCGGATAGAAATCCCGTTTGTCGGCGATGCCGACCTTCTCCAGGATGCTCTCGCCCAGCTCGATGGCCTCGGCCTTCGGGCGCTTGAGCACGTGGATCGGCGCCTCGGTCACGTTCTCCAGGATGGTCATGTGGGACCAGAGGTTGAACTGCTGGAACACCATCGCGAGCTTTGACCGGATCCGCTCGACCTGTTTGCGGTCCTCGGGCACGCGGCTGCCGTTGCGTGCCTCCTTCATGCGGATCAGCTCGCCGTGCACGTAGACCTTCCCGGAGTCCGGGATCTCGAGCAGGTTGATGCAGCGCAGAAAGGTGCTTTTGCCGGACCCGCTGCTGCCGAGCACGGCAATCACATCCTGTTCGTTCGCCGTCAGCGAGATGCCGCGCAGCACCTCGAGCGAGCCAAAACGCTTGTAGACGTCTTCCGCGACCAGTGCCGCCGTGGCCATCGCGCACCCCCCGTTTCTTTTGTCTGTTTTGTGACAAGCCTAGAGCATGATGTGGTCATATTGAAACAATTCTGTTGCGGTTTGGGGGCGGCAGTCCGCCAGGCGCCGTCCGTGGCGCGATGCCGAAGCATCGGGCAAGGGCGGCAACGCCTCGGATGCCCGCCCAAACGCAACCCGAATGGGCCGGGGCCTTTTTCGCCATGACGTCGTCAAACGCCTTGACCGTATGACGGATACGCTCTGCGGCGCCTTCCTAGTCATGGCGAAAAATGCCTCCGGCAGAATGGTTCAATATGACCACATCATGCTCTGGACGCGATCCCGTCAGGGCGCAAAGGCTTTCCGGGCGGTCGGGCGTGGGTGGGCGGTGAGGCTCCAGGCGCCGGCTAGAACACGGATTCGAGGCGTTCCAGCAGCCAGTCCAGCTCGGCCTTCTCGATCACCAGCGGCGGGGCCAGACGCATCACCTGCTTGTGGGTGTCCTTGGTCAAGACGCCCAGGTCGACCAGCCGTTCGCAGTATTCACGGGCGAGGCCGGCCTCCGGCTCGACCTCGATGCCGACGAACAGTCCGCGGCCGCGGATCTCGCGGATCTTGTTCGACCGGATGCCGCGCAGCCGGTCCAGCAGGTACTCGCCGAGCTCGCGCGAGCGGTCGGCGAGCTTCTCGTCGACGATGACCTGGAGCGCCCGGTCGGCCACGGCGGCGGCCAAGGGATTGCCCCCGAAGGTGCTGCCATGATCGCCGGGCTGAATGACGTTCATGATCTCGGCCGACGCCAGCGTCGCCGAGACCGGATACACGCCGCCTCCCAGCGCCTTGCCGACGACCAGCATGTCGGGCTTGGCCCCGTCGTCATGCTGGTAGCAGAACATGCGGCCGGTGCGGGCCAGCCCAGTCTGGATCTCGTCGGCGATGAACAGGACATTGTGCTCGCTGCAGATGCGCCGGGCCTCGGCCAGAAAGCCCTCGGGCGGGATGTTGATCCCGGCCTCGCCCTGGATCGGCTCGACCATGAAGGCGGCCGTGTTCGGGGTGATCGCGGCCTCGAGCGCCGCCGCGTCGCCGAAGGGGATGATCTTGAAGCCCGGCGTCAGGGGGCCGAAGCCGTCCTTGTACTGGAGTTCGGAGGAGAAGCTGATAATCGTCGTCGTGCGCCCGTGGAAGTTCTCCTCGCAGACGATGATCTCGGCCTTGTCCGCCTCGACCCCCTTGATCCGATAGGCCCAGCGCCGGGCGATCTTGATCGCCGTTTCCACGGCCTCCATGCCGGTGTTCATGGGCAGCGCCATGTCCATCCCGGCCAGCCCGCAGAGCCGATCCAGAAACGGCCCCATCCGGTCGTTGTAGAAGGCCCGCGAGGTCATGGTCAGCTGGCCGGCCTGCTGCACCAGGGCGTCGATGATGGCCGGGTGGCGGTGGCCCTGGTTGAGCGAGGAGTAGCCGCTCAGGCAATCCAGGTATTTTTTCCCGTCTACGTCCCAGACCCAGACGCCTTCGCCGCGGGACAGCACCACCGGCAGCGGGCTGTAGTTGTGCGCGCTCACCTTTTCGGTGTGCGCGATGATCTCGCTTTGCGTTGTCATCACAGATGGTATCTCGGATTGTCGTGGGTGCGGGCGAGGGTCTGTTCGCCGAACAAGCTTTCGACCAGCTCGACCACCAGCTCCGCCGTGCGGTTGCCGTGGTCGAGGGCGGGATTAAGCTCCATGATGTCGAGCGACCCCATCAGGCCCGAGTCGTAGACCATCTCCATGCAGAGCTGGGCTTCGCGGTAGTTGGGGCCGCCTGGCACAGTGGTGCCGACGCCCGGCGCGATGGTGGGGTCGAGGAAATCCACGTCCAGGCTGACATGCAGATGGCCGCCGTCCCGGCCGACATGCTCCAGCGCGCGCAGCATGATCGTGCGCATTCTGGCCTCGTCGATCTGGCGCATGTCGTAGACGACCAGCCCGCTCTCGACCACCATGCGCTTCTCGATGGCGTCGACAGACCGGATGCCCACCTGCACGATCCGCCGCGGATCGACCATCGGCGTGGCGTCGGCGATCCCCAAGAGCCGCTCGTGGCCATAGCCGCAGATCACCGCGACGGGCATGCCGTGGATGTTGCCGGAGGGCGAGGACTCGGGCGTGTTGAAATCCGAGTGCGCGTCGAACCACAGCACGGCGAAGGGCCGGTCCTGCTCGGCCATGGCCCGCGACAGGGCGGCCAGCGAGCCGATGGCGAGGCAATGGTCGCCACCCATGAGAATGGGACAGGATCCGGCGCTGAGCGCCGCATGGACCGCGTCGCGCACGGCGGTGCACCAGGCGATGGTCTCGTCCAGATGGCGGTAGCCCTCCACGGGCGGCGCCTCCGGGTTGGCCGGGCCCTTGAGGTCGCCGATATCCTCGACCTCGACGCCGAGCCGGCGGAGCGCCCGTTCCAGCCGGGCGACTCTGAGCGCCTCGGGCCCCATGGAAGCCCCCCGGTCGCCTGCGCCGATATCCGTGGGCGCCCCGATCAGAGTCACGTGCCGGGGCGCGGAAGAATGATCCGCCGCCATGATCGAAATATGCGCTCTAGGCGTGCACGCGTCCAGTGTGGCAGTCGGTCAATCGCGCCAGATCGGCCGGGTCAGGCAGGTCGGGCCGCCGGCGCCCTTCAGGGAGATCTCGCGGCCTGCATACTCGGTGACCCGGCAGCCCTCGGCTTCGAGCAGGGCGCGGGTCCGCGGATTGCCGGTTAACAGCACGCAGTCGCGCGGCGCCAGCGCCAGGACGTTGCAGCCCATGCTCTCGAATTCCGCTTCCGGCACCTCGATCAGGCGCATGCCACGGCTCAACAGCCGCTCTCGGAACGGCGCGGGCAGCAGGGGCGAATAGACCACGGCCAGGTCTTGGTCGACCGGGCTGAGCAGGGACATGAGGTGCAGGACCTCACCGGGCCCGCGCCAGGCGGGCAGGGGAACGGTGATCAGCTCGTCGATCTCGTCGCGCAGCAGATCACGCAGCTGGCGGATTCCCTCGGCATTGCTGCGATCGCCTTCGCCGACTGCGACCGTGCGCGCGTCCAGCCAGACCAGGTCGCCGCCCTCGAGACGGCCGGCGCCGTTGATTGCCCCCAGAACCGGGATACCGAGGCGCTCAAGCAGAGGCCGGAAAGCGGCCGGTTCCGCACGGCGCGCGGCCTTGCCCATGTTGCACAGGATCGCGCCGCGTGCCGTCACCAGCACCGGATCATGGACATAGATGGAATCCAGTTCGGCGGCGCCGTCTTCGAGGAAGTGGACCTCGACCCCCGCCGCTTCGAACAAGGACGCAAAGCGGTCGAACTCGGCGGCGGCCGCCTGCGGATCGGGCGGTGCCAGGAAATTGAGCCTACGCCACTGTTGCCCGATCGTCGCCGCATCGCCGAAGGCGGCGCGGGGATGGCGCAACACCAACCGCCGGATCGGCGCCACCTCCGACTGGCAGCCGAAGCTCACCCGCCGTCTTCGGCCAGCGCCGCGATCCGGCGTTCGAGCACGGCCCGTTCCGGCGCGTCCTTCGGCATGATGACCAAGAGCCGCTCCCAATAGTCTCGGGCAGCCGCCTTTTCGTTCGCCTGCAAGGCGGCGAGGCCGAGATACCAGAGCGCCACGGCATTTTTTCCGTCCACCGCCAAGAGCCGCTCCATGACCGGGACGAACTCCGGCGGCAGCGGCGCATCCGGGCTGTCGCCGCCGCGGGCGGCCAGGATCGCCTCGCCGTAGTCGAGCAACAGGTCGCGGTCCTCGGGCGCCAGGGCCAGGGCCTTCTGATAGGCGTCTATGGCCTTGTCGTGTTCGCCGAGCACACTGTAGGAGCGTGCCAGCCGGCGCCAGCCCGTGAGGTCGTCCGGCTCGTCGGCCAGCCGTGCGGCGAGCCGGTCCACCATGCCGCGGATCATGCGCTCGCGGTCCTCGGGGCTCATCGCCTCCGCAGCGGCCTGGTCCTGGGCGCTCGGCCCGGGGATCGCAGCGCCGCCGTCCGCGGGTGCAGGCCGCCGGGCGGCCACGTCGATGTCGTGCTGGGCGGCCGTCTCTCGGATGCGCTGGCGCAGGATCGGCAGCCAGGGCGCGTCCGGCGCTGAATCCGCCTCGAGCGCGAGCCAGACATCGAGCGCTTGGTTTGGCTCGCCCGCCTGGAGCGCGGCGAGCCCGACATAGTAGCGCGCGCGCGGCTCGCGGGGCTCCCGGTTCAGCGCGGTTTGAAAGGCCGCGCGGGCCGCCGGCGTTACCACGCCGCCGGCGGCAAGGGTCAGCATCTCGCCTTGCGCCGCAAGGATCGGGGCGTCGCTCCGGCCCAGGGCGACGATCTGTGCGAAGGCGTCCGCCGCGGCGGCAAACTGGTGGGCGCCGCGCAGCGCCTGGGCCAAGACGAGCCAGGCATCAGCATCGTGCGGGGCGGCCTCGACCCGGGCCTGAAGCTCGGCGATCCGCGCCTGCAGCGCGGCCACGTCGCGGCCCCGCTCCTGCTCCCGGCTGGCGAAGGGTGCGCCCGGCAGGCCCGGCTGGCCCTGTTGCACATAGAGGGCAATGGCCAGGACGGGCAGTAGGATGGCGATGGCCCCGGCGGTGACCCGCGACTTGGCCCAACCCGGCGCCTTCCGCTGCGCCGCGGCGCGGGCGCCGTCCGCGGCACGCAACAGCCGGCGTTCGATCTCGATCTCGGCGGCCTTGGCTTCGGACTCGGTCAAGAGACCGCGGTCCCGGTCCCGTACAATCTCGGCGAGCTGCTGGCGATAGACCTCGACATCGTGCGCCTCGGCCGCCGCCGGGCGTGACCGCCGCGCGAGCAGCGGCCGCAGCAACAGCGCCAGCGCCACCGCGGTCATGGCGCCGAGGACCAGCCACAGGGTCATGGTTTATCCTTGTCGCGCAGAACCGCGTTGATCCGGGCGCGTTCCTCCGCCGTCAGCGGCTCGGCCTCGATCCCGATCGGTCGGGCGCGACGGCCGACATAGAGCGCCACGCCGCTTGCCGCCAGGATCAGGATGATCACCGGGCCGAACCACAAGAGCCAAGTGTGCGGCTTGACCGGCGGATTGAGCAGGACGAAGTCGCCATAGCGCGCCACGACGAATTCCACCACCTGTTGGTCGCTGTCGCCGGCGACCAGCCGTTCGCGCACCAGGACGCGCAGGTCGCGCGCGAGCTCGGCGTTGGAATCGTCGATTGACTGGTTCTGGCAGACTAGACAGCGCAGGTCCTTGCTGATCGCCCGGGCGCGGGCCTCGAGCGCCGGGTCGTCGAGAATCTCCTCGGGCTCCACCGCGACCGCCGGCAGGGCCAGGAACAGCAGCGCAAACAGGAGCGCCCTCATTGCCGGGCCGCCGCGATCTTCTCGCGGAAGGCGCGGGCCAGGTCCGGCGTGGTGATCGGCCCCACCTGCTTGAAGCGGATATGCCCGCTGCGGTCGACGATGAAGGTCTCGGGCACGCCGTAAACGCCCCAGTCGATGCTGACCCGCGCGTTCGCATCGACGCCGATGCGCTTGTAGGGGTTGCCCAGCTGGGCGAGCCAATTGCGCGCGTCGTCCGGCTTGTCCCGGTAGTTGATGCCGTAAATGGTCACGCCGTCCTCGGCCCAGCGCATGAGATAGGGATGTTCGGCCCGGCACGGGATGCACCAGGACGCGAACACGTTGACCACCACCACGTCCTCGTTCGCCGGCGCGCGCAGATCGGCGGTGCCGAACCCCTCGCCGGCGCCGTCCAGGCCCGGCAGGGTGAAGTCCGGGGCGGGCTTGTCGATCAGCGCCGACGGGACATTGCGGGGATCCATGCCGAGGCCCATTGCGAGCCAGACGGCGAGCGCGATGAACCCCGCCAGCGGCAGCGCATAGAGGACGATGCGCGCCTGCACCGGCGCCTCGTCAGGCCTGCGCCGGCGCGGCGGCCCCGGCTTCGGCGCGCGTGCGCCGCGGCGCGCCGACCCGGTGGCGGCGGTCGGTCAGCGACAGGGCGCCGCCCAGGCCCATGACGATGACGCCGATCCAGATCCACGGCACCAGCGGGTTGTGGTAGATGCGGGTGGACCAGGCGCCGTCGGCGCCCGGCTCGGAGATCACGGCATAAAGATCGGCCAGCCAGGTGGTGTGGATCGCGGCCTCGGTGGTGTCGCGCTGGGCGACCGGGTAGAACCGCTTCTCCGGGGTCAGCACGGCCACCGGGCGACCGTCCCGGGTGACCGTGAACGTGCCGCGCTCGGCCCGGTAGTTGGGGCCGGGCACGGTCTTGACGCCTTCGAAAGTGAAAGTGTAGCCCGCCACCTCGACGCTGTCGCCCGCGCGCATGGCCTGGATGCTCTCCGTCTTCCAGGCGCCCGAGGCGGTGACGCCGGCGGCCACCACGGCGACGCCGGCATGGGCCACGGTCATGCCCCAGGCCGCGCGCGGTAATCCTCGCGCCCGGGACAGGCTCTCGCCCAGAGGCGCCCGGAACAGCTTGATGCGCTCGGCCAGCTCCACCATGGCGCCCATGAACAGCCAGCCGGCAAGGCCCATACCCAGCGCAGCCAGGATGCCGTCGCCGCCCGCGGCGACGTAGCTCAGGACTGCGACGCCGAGGGCGGCAAGCCCGGCGATCCAGAGGCGGCTCATGGCCCGGCCGAGGTCGCCGCGCTTCCAGGCCAAGAGCGGCCCGATGGCCATGGCGACGAGCGCCGGGGCGATGATCGGCAGGAAGGTGGCGTTGAAATAGGGCGGGCCGACGGAGACCTTCTCGTCGGTCAAGGCTTCGAGGAAGAGGGGATAGAGCGTGCCCAGGAACACCGTCGCGCAGGCGGTGGCCAGCAGCAGGTTGTTGACCAGCAGGGCGCCCTCGCGGGAGATCGGCGCGAACACGGCGGTGCTGCGCAAGGTGGGGGCGCGCACGGCGTAGAGCGCCAGGGAGCCGCCGATCGCGATGATCAGCAGGACCAGGATGAACAGTCCCCGCTCCGGGTCCTGCGCGAAGGCGTGCACCGAGGTCAGGACGCCGGAGCGCACCAGGAAGGTGCCGATCAGAGAGAGGGAGAAGGCGAAGATGGCCAACAGCACGGTCCAGCTCTTGAGCGTGTCGCGCTTCTCCACGACGATCGCCGAGTGCAGCAACGCCGTGCCGGCCAGCCAGGGCAAGAAGGAGGCGTTCTCGACCGGATCCCAGTACCACCAGCCACCCCAGCCGAGCTCGTAATAGGCCCACCAGCTGCCCAGCGCGATGCCGATGGTGAGGAAACTCCAGGCGGCCAGCGTCCAGGGCCGCACCCAGCGGGCCCAGGCGGCGGTGACCCGGCCTTCGATCAAGGCGGCGACCGCGAAGGAGAAGGCGGTCGAAAAGCCGACATAGCCGAGGTAGAGGAAGGGCGGATGGAAGGCGAGGCCCGGGTCCTGCAAGAGCGGGTTCAGGCCGCGCCCGTCGGCCGGCGGCATCGCCAGCCGGTCGAACGGGTTCGACGTGAACAGGATGAACAGGAGGAAGCCGAAGCCGACCATGCCCTGAACCGCGAGCACGCGGACGCGCAGGGTTTCCGGCAGGTTGCCGCCGAACAGCGCGACCGCGGCGCCGAACAGCGCCAGGATCAGCACCCAGAGCAACATCGAGCCCTCGTGGTTCCCCCAGACGCCGGTGATCTTGTAGAGCAGCGGCTTGGCCGAATGGGAGTTCTGGGCGACGTTGGCGACCGAGAAGTCCGAGACCACATAGGCCCAGGTCAGTGCGGCGAAGGCCAGGCCGAGAAAGATCAACTGGCCCAGAGCGGCCGCCGGTCCGAGCGCCATCCAACCGGGATGGCCACGCGCCGCGCCGGCCAGCGGCAGGGTCGACTGCACCGTGGCCAGCAAGAGCGCCAGCACCAAGCCGTAGTGTCCGATTTCGGCGATCATTGCTCGGCTCCCGTTCCGTCCGTCTCCTTCCAGTGGCCGGATTTCTTCAGCGCGTCGGCGACCTCGGGCGGCATATAGGTTTCGTCATGCTTGGCCAGCACCTCGCGCGCGGCGAACACCCCGTCTGCGCGCAGCTCGCCTTCGGCCACGATGCCCTGCCCCTCGCGGAACAGGTCGGGCAGGATGCCGGTGTAGACGATCGGCAGGGTATGGGCCATGTCGGTGATCTGGAAGGCCACCGTCACGCCGTCGGCCTGTTTTTGGATGCTCTGCTCGACCACCAGGCCGCCGACCCGGATGGTGCGCCCCGCGGGGAGGTCCTTTTCGGCGACGTCGGTCGGGCTGTGGAAGAAGACGATGTTCTCCTCGAGCGCGGTCAGCACCAGCGCCGTCGCCGCACCCAGCCCGACCAGAGCGAACAGCACGAACATGAGACGGCGATGCTTGCGCTTCATGCGGTACGCTCCCCACCGGTCTCGGCGTGATCGGCGCCTTCCCGCGCGGCCAGCGCCCGCTCCCGCGCGCGCAGGGTTCTGAGCGTGGAGATCACGAATCCGACCAGCACCACCGCGGCCACGCCAAAGGCCGGCCAGACATAGGCCGCATAGCCGCCCATGGCGAGGAATTCCGAGATTGAGCCCATGCCGTACGAGGCCCCTTCCTATTGACCGGTAACGTAGATTTGGGCCCCCGCCAAGCCAAGCTCAATTCACAGTGCCGTGGCTTTCCGCCGCAGGCCTCAGCGCGCGGCCCGGGCGAGCTGCAGGGCCCGCAGCTTGCGCGCGGCGATCTCGCCGCGGACCCGCAGGAACAAGAGCGCAATGAAATAGAAGGTGAAGGCCACCGCCATGAGCAAGAGCGGCCACAGCATGGTCGGGTGGATCGCCGGGCCGCCGAGCTTCAGGACGCTGGCCGGCTGGTGCAGGGTGTTCCACCAGTCGACCGAGAACTTGATGATCGGCACGTTGACGAACCCCACCAGCGCCAGGATCGCGGCCGCCCGCGCACCACGGCCCGGATCGTCGAAGGCATGGGTCAGCGCGATGTGGCCCAGGTACAAGAAAAACAGGATCAGCACGGAGGTCAGGCGGGCGTCCCAGACCCACCAGGTGCCCCACATGGGCTTGCCCCAGAGCGAGCCGGTGGCCAGCGCGATCAGGGTGAACCCGGCACCCAGGGGTGCCGCGGCCTTGGCCACCAGATCGGCCAGCAGGTGCCGCCAGATCAGCGAGACCGCGCTCGCCACCGCCATCAGCGTATAGACGAACAAGGCCATCCAGGCGGCCGGCACGTGCACGTACATGATCCGCACGCTTTCGCCCTGCTGATAGTCCGGCGGGGCCACGAACAGGCCGAGATAGAGCCCCACGGCCATGGTCACCACCGCGATGCCCACGCACCAGGGCAAGAGCGCCCGGGACAGGCGCAGGAACAGGGTCGGATTCGCGAACTTGTGCAGATTGGCCATGGCGTTCAGTCGGCGCTCTCGCTCATCCGGCCGCGCAACGGGCCGGCTTTCGCCAATATGGCGCGCCGTCCCCCGCGGGCGCAAGCACGCGCAATCCTCTGTTACGTCCCGCGCCCGTCATGCCACCGCCTCGCGCAGGGCGGCCGCCGACGCCCAGGGGGCGAGCACCAGGGCGAACAGGAACAGGGCGCCCAGAAACAGGAGATGGGGCCGCACCGCAAGCTCGCCCAGCGCGGCGTCCACCGCGCCGACCCCGAAGATCAGCACCGGGATATAGAGCGGCAGCAGCAAGAGCGACAGCAAGACACCGCCGCGCCGCGCGCCCAGCGTCAGGGCCGCACCCACCGCGCCCAAGAGCGTCAGGGTCGGCATGCCCAGCGCCATGGCCACGATCAGCACCGGAAAGGCGGCCGCGTCCATGTTCAAGAGGACGGCCAGCAGCGGCGCGGCGGCGATCAGCGGCAGGCCGGTGGTGAGCCAGTGGGCCGCGCATTTGGTCAGCACGACCAGCATCAGCGGTAGCGGACCGGCGACCAGGAGATCGAGGCTGCCGTCTTCGTAGTCGGCGAGGAACAGACGGTCCAAGGACAGCATCGAGGCCAAGAGCGCGGTCACCCAGATGATGCCCGGGCTGATCCGCGTCAGGATGTTGGGCTCGGGCCCGATCCCGAACGGGAACAGCACGACCGTGATAACGAAGAACGAGAGCACCATGGCCACGTCGCCCCACTGGCGCAGGGCCAGGCGCAACTCGCGCCGGAGCAGGACCAACACACCGGTCACGAGAGCATCGCCTCCTGGGCCGCGTGGGCACGCGCCGCGTAGCGGTCGAGATCGAGCGGGCGGGCGTCCCCGATGGCCAGGTCGGTGTGGGTCGCCACCATCACTAGGCCGCCGCGGGCCCGGTGGTCGCGAAGGGCCGTTTCCAGGGCCGCCACGGACGCGGAATCCAGGCCGACGCTGGGCTCGTCGAGCAGCCATAGATCGGCCGATCCCACGAACAGACGCGCCAGCGTCAACCGCCGGCGCTGGCCCGCGGACAGGAACTGGCCGGGCGTCGTCGCCAGCGGCTCGAGCGCCATCGCGGACAGCGCCGCCGGGACCAGGTCGGCCCCGCCCGCAAGGCCGGCCCAGAAAGCCAGGTTCTCCTCGACCGTCAGCACGGCCTTGATCGCGTCGCGGTGGCCGACATAGACCAGCCGTCCCCGGTGGGCTTCCGGGATCTCCCGGATATCGCCGTCCGGCCAACGCAGACGGCCCTCCGCGGGCTGCAACAGCCCCGCCGCCAGACGCAAAAGGCTCGACTTGCCGCTGCCGTTAGGCCCGCGCAGGACCAGCGCGTCGCCCGGTCCGAGCGCGAAGGAGAGCCCCGCAAAGACCATGCGTTCGCCGCGGACGCAGACCAGCCCGTCGCCCTCGAAGCGTGCCTCGCCGTTCTTCATGCGGCCGGACCATAACGGCCCGTTGCGTCGGACACAAAAAAATCGGCCAAGCAGACGGGGGATCTGCTTGGCCGAATATGTCCGGCCGAAGTGGGCCGGAAATGAGGCTCGGGGGAAAGCCTCGGAGTAAGAGGGGAGGTTTGATGATGGTAAATATGGTCTGCTTTTGTGTCAGGGGAAGGCCCGAAAAAAGGCAATATTATGACTTTTGCAGCCATCCCGGGCTGTTTCCTGGCCCGGGCGAGGGTTCGTAATTAATTGAAAAATAGAGAAATATGACTCCGGGCGCGGAACCGCCCCGGCGCGGGCCGGTTCAGTCGAACTTGCGGATATCGTCGATCACCTTGCCGTCGTTGGGCAGGCTTCCCAGCGCCACGAACTCCATCTTGCCGCGGACCTTGCAGGCGGCTTGGAAGCTGTCCGCGATCGCCGCCGCCAGGTCTTCGCCGCCGCTGACGACCTCGCATTGCAGGGTGGCGAAATCCTTGCCCTGCTCGGCATCCACGATCAGGCGCATCTTCTTGACCTCCGGGTGGCGCTTCATGACCAGAGCCACCTGCTCGGGATGGACGAACATGCCGCGCACCTTGGTGGTCTGGTCGGCCCGCCCCATCCAGCCCTTGATGCGCCGATTGGTCCGGCCGCAGGGGCTCATGCCCGGCAGAAAAGCGGACAGATCGCCGGTTCCGAACCGGATCAGCGGATAGTCCGGGTTGAGCGTGGTGACCACCACCTCGCCGACCTCTCCCTCCGGCACCAGATCGCCGGTGCCCGGCCGGACGATCTCAACCAGCTGGTCCTCGCTGACGACCATGCCTTCCATCGCCTCGGTCTCGTAGGCGATGTTGCCCACATCCGCCGTCACATAGGCCTGCAGCATGCTGATACCGCGCTGCCGGTAGTCCGCGCGCAAGGACGGGAACAGCGGCCCGCCGGAGACGAGCGATTTGGTAATCGACGAGGCGTCCACCCCCATTTCGCTCGCCTTGTCCAGCAGCGTCCTCAGGAAGTCGGGCGTGCCGGTGTAGGCGGCGGGGCGCAGCTGACCGATGGCCTGCACCTGTTGCTCGCTGTTGCCGATCCCGGCCGGAAAAACGGGACAGCCCAGCGCGCGCGCCGCGCTGTCGAGGATCCAGCCGCCGGGCGTCAGGTGATAGGAGAACGCGTTGTGGACCAGGTCGCCTGTGCGAAATCCGGCGGCGAACAAAGCGCGTGCCGTGCCCCAATAGTCCTTGCGCCCCGAAGCCGGTTCGTAGATCGGACCGGGCGAGGCAAACACATAGGCCGTCTCCGCCGTTCCGATGGCCGCCAGCCCGCCGAACGGCGGGTTCTGCTTCTGGAGCTTGATCAGATCCGATTTCCGCGTAACCGGCAGTCCCACCAAGTCCTCCCGGCTCTTGATGTCCCCGGGCCCCACGTCGGCGAGCAGCTTGGCGAAATAGGCCGTTTTGGCCTTGGCGTGCGCGATCTGGTCGGCCGCGGCGGAGACCAGCGCGGCCTCGCGCTGTTCCGGGTCGCGGGTCTCCAGATCGTCGTAGTACTCGGTCACGGCCTTTCCTCCCTGGGTCACTTTTCTTGCTTGGTCTTACGCCGCGTCCACCGCCCGAGTGGGGGTGCCATGGCCGCGCTCAGGCGAGCCAGCGCTTGCGCCGCTTGTAGTGCTTGACGTCGCGATAGCTCTTGCGGCCCGCACTCGACAGGCCGAGATAGAACTCCTTGACGTCCTCATTTTCGCTCAGGGTCTTGGCGTCGCCGTCCATGACCACCCGGCCGTTCTCCAGGATGTAGCCGTAGCGGGCGTATCGAAGCGCCATGTTGGTGTTCTGCTCGGCCAGCAGGATGCTGACTTTTTCCTTATCGTTTAGCGCCTTGACGATTTCGAAGATCTCCTCGACCAGCTGTGGCGCCAGGCCCATGGAAGGCTCGTCCAAGAGCATCATGCGCGGCTTGGACATCAGCGCCCGGCCGATTGCGGTCATCTGCTGCTCGCCGCCGGACACATAGCCCGCCTGCGAGTTGCGCCGTTCCTTGAGGCGCGGGAAATAGGTGTAGACCAACTCGAGGCTGCTCGCGATCCCGCTGCGGCCGTCGGTGCGCGTATAGGCGCCGGTCAGCAGGTTCTCCTCGACGGTCAAATGTTCAAAACAATGTCGGCCTTCCATCACCTGGATGACGCCGCGCCGGACCAGGTCGTTCGGGCTCAGCTTGTCGACCCGCTCGCCGGCGTACTCGATCGAGCCTTTGGTCACGTCCCCCCGCTCGGCCCCCAGCAGGTTGGAAACGGCCTTGAGCGTGGTCGTCTTGCCGGCGCCGTTGGCCCCGAGGAGGGCGACGATACCCCCCTCGGGAACCTCGAGCGAGACGCCCTTCAACACGAGGATCACGTGATCGTATATGACCTCGATATTGTTGACGTTCAGCAGCGCTTGGGCGTTTTCGCTCACGGCTCTTCTCTTGCAGTTCTGCCGGTCAGTTGCAGCTACGCGGCGTGATGTTGTTTTCCTTGGCGTAAGAGGCTGCAGCCTCCTCCAGCATCGGCCGGACCACGTCCGTCATCGGCGAGATCCAGTCGCTGACGAACTCCCACTGGTGGCCGTCCCACTGCTGGATCATCACGGGCCCCGCGGTCTCGTGATCGCGGCACGACACCTTCACAGGCTTGGTGAAGCCGTCGAGACCGATCTCTTTGAGCCGGGCCGCGGTCAGATCGAGGTTCTCGAGGCCCCAACGCACCTGCTCACCGGTCGGCACCTTGACGCCGAACTTCTTCTGCGCGGTGCGGATCGCCTCGATGCTGTAGACCGCATTCATCATGCCGCGGTTGTACAGCACCTCGCCCCACTTGTTGTCCTGGGCCTTTCCGACATCGCCGCCGTAGACCAGCTTGAGGATGTCCTCATGCGCCTTGTAGCCGGGGCCCGCACCGTGGAAGGTGCCCGCCTTGTAGCCCTTGGCGCCCGCGCCGGCCGGAACCACGTCCGTCTCGGTGCCGGACCACCAGACCCCGATGAAGTGATCCATCGGGTAGCCGATCGCCGCAGCCTCCTTGATGGCCACCTGGTTCATGACGCCCCAGCCCCACATGAAGATCCAGTCGGGGCGGAGACGGCGGATCTGCAGCCAGGTCGCCTTCTGCTCCTGACCCGGATGGTCGACCGCCAGCAGGGTGAGCTTGAAGCCGTGCTTCTTCTCGAGCGCCTGCAGCGTGGGGATCGGCTCCTTGCCATAGGCGCTGTTGTGATAGACCAGCGCGATCTTCTTGCCCTTGAGCTTGCCCATGCCGCCTTCCTGGGCGCCCACGTATTTGACGAAGGCAGAGGCCTGACTCCAATAGGTGGTCGGGAAGTTGAACACCCACGGGAACACGCGCCCATCGGCGGCCGCGGTGCGGCCATAGCCCATCGACAGGATCGGCACCTTGTCGACCGGCGCCTTCGGGATGAGCTTGTAGGTCAGGCCGGTCGAATACGGGTTCACGATCACCGGCTTCTTGGCCTTGAGCCTCTCGTAGCACTCGACGCCAACCTTGGTGTTGTAGGCGAATTCGCACTCTTCCCACACGATCTTGGCGCCGCCGACGCCGCCGTCACGCTTGTTGAGCAAATCGAAATAATCGCGGAAGCCATTGGCGATGGGAATGCCGTTCGGGGCATAGGCCCCCGAACGGTAGACCAGCAGCGGAATGAAAATCTCGTCCGCCGCCTGCGCTTTCGTGGCCAGTATCGGCGCGGTCAGGACCGCGGCCGAAACCAGGCCAAGCGTTAGCTTTCTCACACTCATATGCTGTCCTCCCTGTTGGGGTTCGCTGTCACGCCTTGGAAAGCGCGATTCTTACATGGCGCGCCGAGCGTAACATGGTGGGGAATAGGCACGCAAATGCCCGTGCCGTGGCGCTTCTTGCGCCTGCGGCCGGCCCGGATCAGTGCGGGAACGGCCATAATCGGAGCTTCTCCTTGGTGATCTGCCAGAGCCTTGCAAGCCCATGCGGCTCGACGATCAGGAAGAATATGATGAGCCCGCCGAACAGCATGAATTCGACATGCTTGGCGAAATTGGCGGTAAATCCGAGTCCGCCGACGAACAGGTTGGTCAACACGATCGGCAGCAACAGGATGAAGCCGGCGCCCAGGAACGAGCCGAGCAGGCTGCCCAGCCCGCCGATGATGATCATGAACAGCACGTCGAAGGAGACGAACAGCTGGAAGGCTTCGGTCTCGACGCTGCCGAGCCACATGGAGAACATCATGGCGCCGGCGACGCCGATATAGAAGGAGCTGATGGCGAAGGCCAGCAGCTTGGTCTGCAGCGGGCGGATGCCGATGATCTCGGCGGCGATGTCCATGTCACGAATGGCCATCCAAGACCGGCCGATGCGCCCGCGGACCAGGTTTTTCGCCGCCAGCGTGAGCAAGGTCACGAAGATCAGGATTACCACATAGCGGACCTGCGGCGTGGCTTCCGCGCCGGTGATCAGGAAGCCGAATGCCTCGCGCGGCGGCGCCTCGATATTGCCGGAGGGGTGATAATTGTAGAACCAGGGCACCTTGTTGAAGAGCCAGACCAGGAAGAATTGTGCCGCCAGCGTGGCGACCGCCAGGTAGAAACCCTTGATGCGTAGACTCGGCAGGCCGAACAGGATCCCGACCCCGGCGGTGATTAACCCCGCCAGGATGAAGATCAGCAGGATGTTGAGGTCCGGAAAGGCGGTCATCAACTTGTAGGTGGAGTAAGCACCCACGGCGAGAAATCCACCGGTGCCAAGCGAGATCTGCCCGCAATAGCCGGTCAGGATATTGAGGCCGATGGCCGCCAGCGCGAAGATCAGGAGCGGCAGCAGGATGGCCTCGAACCAGTAGTCCCCCTGGATGAAGGGCACCCCGAGGTAGGCGATCAGCAGGACCGCGATGACGGCGACCCGGTCCTGGGTGATCGGAAAGATCGCCTGATCGGCGGCGTAGGAGGCCTTGAACTGACCGGCTTCGCGATACAGCATGAGCTAGACCCTCTCGATGATCTTCTCGCCGAACAATCCCTGCGGCCGGAACAACAGGAACACCATGGCGAGCATGTAGGCGAACCAGTTCTCGATGGCCCCGCCGATCAAGGGGCCCCAGTAGATCTCCGCGATCTTCTCGCCGACCCCGATGATCAGTCCGCCGACGATCGCGCCGGGGACTGACGTAAACCCGCCGAGGATCAGCACGGGCAAGGCCTTGAGTGCAATCAGCGAGAGGCTGAACTGCACCCCGCTCTTCGCGCCCCACATGATGCCGGCGACCATGGCGACGATGCCCGCCACGGACCAGACGATCACCCAGATGGACTTCAGCGGAATGCCGACCGACAGCGCCGCCTGGTGGTCGTCCGCGACCGCGCGCAGTGCCCGGCCGACGCGCGTCTTCTGGAAGAACACGGCCAGCACGGCGACCAGAACCGCGGCGGTGGCGGCCGCGACCAGGTCAAACTGGTTCAGCAGGATCCCGCCCCATTCGAAGGAAGCGTCGGGGATCCCGATATCCAGCGCCTTCACGTCGCTGCCCCAGAGCACGTCGCCGAAGCCTTCGAGAAACAGCGCCAGTCCGATGGTCGACATGAACAGAATGATCTGCTCCTGGTTGACCAGCGGCCTCAGCACGATGCGCTCGATGGCGAAGGCCAGGGCCACCATCACGGCCGCCGTGCCGATGATGGCGAGGGCAATCAGATACCAGGGCAACTGCTGGGTCGAGGTCTGTCCCATGAACTCCATCAGCCCAACCAGGGTCAGGCCGGCGAACAGGGCCAACACGCCCTGAGCGAAATTGAACACCCCGGAGGCCTTGAAGATCAGCACGAAGCCCAGAGCCACGAGCGAATACATGACGCCCGCGATCAGGCCGCCGATGATGACTTCGGCAAAGAAGATCGGCGCCGTGGCCATGTCCACGAACGGCGCGATGAACACCGCGTACAAGACATCCATGGACTAATTCCCCCTCATTCGCGTCATGCCTCGCGGCCGGGATCAGTCATGGCTGACCCCCAGATAGGCGTCGATGACGTCCTGGTTCTTGCCGACTTCGTCCGGGGTGCCGTCGGCGATCTTCTCGCCATGGTCCAAAACGACCACCCGGTCGGAGATATCCATGACCACACCCATGTCGTGCTCGATCAGCGCGATGGTGGTGCCGAACTCCTCGTTCACGTCGATGATGAAGCGGGACATGTCCTCTTTTTCTTCCACGTTCATGCCCGCCATCGGTTCGTCGAGCAGCAACAGCTCCGGCTCCGCCGCCAGTGCGCGACCCAGCTCGACCCGCTTCTGCAGGCCATAGGGCAGGCGGCCGACCGGCGTCTTGCGGATCGTCTGGATTTCCAGGAAGTCGATGACGCCCTCGACGAATTCCCGATGCGCCAGCTCCTGCTTCTTCGCCGGCCCCAAATGAAGCGCTTCCAGAAAGAAGTTCCCCTTCATCTTCAAGAGCCGCCCCGTCATCAGGTTGTCGAGCGTGCTCATGCCCTTGAACAGGGCGACGTTCTGGAAGGTCCGCGCGATGCCCTGCGCCGCCGCTTCGTGGGGGCGCATCTGTTTGCGGGTTCGGCCCTTGTAGGTGATGGTGCCTTCCTGCGGATGATAGAAGCCGTTGATGCAGTTCAGCATCGACGTCTTGCCGGCGCCGTTCGGTCCTATGATGGCGCGGATCTCGCCTTTCTGGACATCGAAGCTGACGCCGCGGATCGCCTTCACGCCGCCGAATGAGAGGCTGATATTCGCCACGTCCAGGAGAACGTCGGCGCCGTTGCCACCTGCTTCCGCCATGGTCATGCGCCTGTGGCCTTGCAGTGTCGGTGGTTCATTCGGCCGCCTGCGGTATGGCCGGTCGCTCGCTGATTTCGGCGTCCGAGATTTCGAGATCCGCCTTGATCATGCCGGTCCGCCCGTCCTCGAAGGTGACCTGTGCCTCGACATTGACCTGATCGGCGCCGGAATAGAGCGCGGTGATAATCTGGTCGTATTTCTCTCTGATGAAATTCCGTCGGACTTTCCGGGTTCGGGTGAGCTCGCCGTCGTCCGCATCGAGCTCCTTGTGCAGCAACACGAAGCGGTGAATCTGCGAGCCTGCCAGATGAGAGTCCGTGGCCAGGTCCCGGTTGACCTGCGCCACGTTGTCCCGGATCAGGTCGTAGACCTCGGTCTTGGATGCCAGGTCCTGGTAGCTCGCGTAGGCCAGTCCCCGCCGCTCGGCCCAGTTACCAACCGCTTCCAGGTCGATGCTGATCATCGCGGTGACCGTGTCCCGCTGGTCGCCGAAGGCGACCGCCTCCTTGATGAACGGGAAGAACTTCAGCTTGTTCTCGATATATTTGGGCGCGAACATCGCGCCGTTGTTCAGTTTGCCGACGTCCTTGGCCCGGTCGATGATCCGCAGGTGGTTGTCGTCGCCGATGAAGCCAGCGTCGCCCGTGTGCACCCAGCCATCGGCGGTCTTGGTTTCCCGGGTGGCTTCCGGGTTCTTGTAGTACTCCATGAACACGCCCGGGCTGCGGAACAGCACCTCGCTGTTCTCGGCGATCTTGATTTCCACGTCCGGCACGGCGACGCCGACGGTATCCGGCTTGATCTCGCCGTCCGGCTGAATGGTAACGAACACCGAGGCTTCGGTCATGCCGTAGAGCTGTTTGAGGTTCATGCCCAGCGCGCGGAAGAAATCGAAGATGTCCGGGCCGATCGCTTCACCGGCGGTGTAGGCAAGGCGGACGCGGGAGAATCCCAGCGTGTTCTTGAGCGGCCCATAGACCAAGAGGCTGCCCACGGAGTAGAGAAACCGATCCCAGGCCGAGACCGGCTCCTTGTCGATGATCCGTGTGCCCACGCGCCGCGCCAGATCCATGAAATATTGGAACATCTTGCGCTTGAGCCAGCCGGCATCCTCCATGCGGATCATGACGGTCGTGAGGATGTTCTCGAAGATGCGCGGCGGCGCGAAGAAGTAGGTCGGACCGATTTCCCGCAGGTCATGCATGACCGTGGCGCCGCTCTCCGGACAGCTGGCGCAGAAGCCGCACACATAGGACTGGCCGACCGAGAAGATGTTGTCGCCGACCCAGGCCATGGGCAGGTAGGAGAGCATCTCCTCCCGGTCATTCAGGCCCTCGATCTCGGCCGAGTTGCGCGCGGTGATGATCAGGTTGTCGGACGACAGCAGGACGCCCTTGGGTTTGCCGGTCGTGCCCGATGTGTAGAGGATGATCGCCGTGTCCGAGCCCGCGCCCTTGGCGATCTCGGACAGGAAGAAGTCGGGATTGGCTTTGTCGAACGCCCGCCCGTGCTCCTGCAGCTCGATGAGGTGCGTCAGGAACGGCTGCCTGTAGTTGCGCATGCCGCGCTCGTCCTTGAAGACGATCCGTTCCAGCAACGGGCACTGATCTTTGATCTCGATCAGCTTGTCGACCTGCTCCTGATCCTCGACGACCGCGAAGCGGATCTCCGCGTGGTCGAGCACGTACTGCATCTCCGCTGCGCCGGAGTCCTGGTAAACCGGAACCGGGATCGCACCCAGCGCCTGGGCTGCGACGATCGCCCAGTAGAGTTGCGGCCGGTTGTCGCCCACAATGGCAATGCGGTCGCCGCGTTTCGCGCCGAGGTCGGCAAGGCCGCAGGCGAGCGCGTGGATCTCGTCCAGCTGCTGCTGCCAGGTCCAGGTCTGCCAGATGCCGAAGTCCTTCTCCCGCATCGCCGGCTGGTCGCCGCGTTCCTTGACGTTCTTCAGCAGCAGTTTCGGAAAGGTGTCTGGGTTCGCGACCAGGTCTGCAATACTGGTCGCGCCGCCAACCGCGCTCGTGGCCTCCGTCATCCCATTGTCTCCCGTCTCCGCCGGTTGGCGGAGCTATCCAGCGTCAGAAATCAGCGCGGTTGGCTGTGGGATGAGGGGCAGTGGCGTTGCCGTACGCCGGCCCTCTGAGCGCATGAGCCATGTGGGTGTGGTCGCCGCCACCCCGTTCCTCCCCCAGAACCGCGTCAAGCCTCCAAAAACGCGTATTTATTATTGTTCTTCGTAGAAGAACTTAAGCGCCATCGTAGCTACTCAAATTAGCGCTCAAAATCAAGCGCACATTCGCGTGATGAGGCCTTCGACGGCCTTCCTTTCCGCGGGTTTGCGCACATCTGCCTGCGTTCGGCGGCTTACTTTGGTTAACCGTCCGGCGCGGGTCCAAAGCGATGCACGCCGTCGTCGGCAGCGATCCGAGTAAGATCGCCCCGCGCCGCTAAATGGGCAAGATGGGACAGGCTCTCGCCCATGGCAAACATGATTTGGTGCGCGTCGAGCTCCCGCTTGAACAGCAGCGGCACCATCTCGGCTGCGGTCCGGGGCATGGCGCAGGCCTCCAGGATGTCCGCCAGCCGGTCGTCGTGGTGGTCCCGGATCGCGGAGATGCGGGCGTGCAGCCCGTGGAACGGATAGCCATGCGACGGCAGGACGAGGGTGTTCGCCGGCAACGCGGCGAAACGGTCGAGCGAGCCGAGGAACAGGGACAAGGGGTCTGCATCCGGCTCCGCCGCGGCCAAGCTCACATTGGGGGTGATGCGCGGCAGGATCTGGTCGCCGGAGATCAGGATCCCGGTCTCAGCGCACCACAGACAGGCATGCTCGGGCGCATGACCGGTGCCGATCAGGACCTGCCAGCGATGGGCGCCGATCGCCAACTCCTCGCCGTCCACGATCCGCCGATAGGTGCCGGGCGGCTCGGAAATCCGCTTCCGGTAGGTGTTGCCGCGTCCGTCCAGGGTGTCGAGCCAGGTCCGGTCCAGGCCGTGCTGTGCGTAGAGCGCGACCTGCTGGGCGGAGCTCTTGCCATCCGTGTCCCTGTACAGCGCCGTCGCCATCAGCCACTCTGTCTGGGTGGCCCAGACCGGCACCGCGAGCTCCCGCGACAGCCAGCCCGCCAGCCCCATATGATCGGGATGGAAGTGGGTCACGATCACCCGCTTGACAGCTCTCCCCGCCATCGGCCCGGCGAACAGCGCCTGCCAGAGCGCCTTGACCTCGTCCCGGTTGATCCCGGTGTCGACGATCGTCCAGCCGTCGCCGTCCTCGAGCAGCCAGAGATTGATGTGATCGAGGGCAAAGGGCAGCGGCATGCGCAGCCAGAACACGCCCGGGCCGACTTGCACCAGGGCGCCGGGCCCGGGCCGTTCCGGGTAGGGATAGTCGAGCCCCGATGGCGCGATGGGTCTGGGGAGGCTCGTCATGCCTGCACCTCCGAGGCGAGCTCTGCCTGGGCCGCCTCTTCTCCGCCCAGTGTGCGGGCGACGAAGTCGCAGACGGCGGCGAGGGTGGCCTCGGGCTGGTCCCGATGCGGCGAGTGGCCGCAGGCCGGCAGCATCATGCCTTCGACCGGCCCGCCGGCGCCGGCGACGATCGCCTCGATCTGCTTGGTCGTGCCGTACTCGTCGTCCTCGCCCTGGATCGCCAGGACAGGGCAGGTGATCCGGGGCAAATACTCCTCGATGTTCCAGTGCCAGAACTCGGGATGCAGCCAGACGTCGTTCCAGCCGCGAAAGGCGCCTTCCACATCGGCGTGGTGCCGGGTCAATCGGTCGGCCAGATCGGTCGTGTCGTAGGCGATCTTGGCGGCGGCGATGCTTCGCACCGAGATCTCCTCGTTGAAGACATGGGCGGCTAAGGTGATCACGCCGCGCACCAGCGGGGCGTTGCCGGAGCCCGCATGGACCAGCGCAATCGAGCCGCCATCGCTGTGTCCCAGCAGGATCGCATCGCGAACGCCGGCCGCGCCCAGCACCTCGGGCAGGGTGACGAGTCCCTCGTCATGCATGTAGCGCACTGGCCGGGGCAGCTCGACGGGATCCGACTTGCCATACCCCCAGCGACTGTAGACCAGGGCGCCGCAGCCGGTCGCGTCGGCCACCCGCGCCGGGAAGTCGCGCCACATCGAGACGCTGCCGAGCCCTTCGTGCAGAAACACGATGGTCGGCGCTGCCTCCGGCGCCGGTCCGATCCAATCGTACTCGAGGCGATGGCCGCCTGCGGTGAGAACCGGCATGGCAGACCGTCAGGCGCCTTTGGTGAACTCGATGGCGCCGTCCGGCAACAGGTAGAGCACCAATGCCTCGCCCTCGGTCACGGTGGGGTGGTGGGCCGTGTCCGGCCCGTAGACGTACCAGCCGGCCCCGTGGCCGTCGAACTTGGCGGTCGGAGTGATCGGCATGATCATGTCGATCTCGCCGTTGGGATGGCGATGGTGCGGGCCCTTGACGTCCTGCATATGGACCACGTCCACACTGAAGCCTGCCGTCTCGGGGCCCTGTTTGACGACCCGGCCGAACTTGATGCCGCCATGCTCGTTGTCGCACATCCAGCCCGCGGCGATGGCGTCGTGGCAGGCCTGGTTGATGGCCTGAAAGGTCTTGCCGTCCGCCGGAAAGCGCTCGTTCAGCTCCTGCGCCAGCGCCGCGTCCAGCGACCTGCCGGCGATGGCGTCCGTCACCTCGGTGATCAGGATACGGAATTCGTCCTGTGTCATGCGCCCGTCCTCGAAGACATGAGACTTCTGAAAGCTAGGATTGCCGACAGCCCGCGGCAAGCGGGCCGACCGTACTATACGGTCAACTCCGCCGCGCCTTCGGCCAGCGCGTGCAGCCGCCCGCTGTTGCCCTGCACGGCCACCCGCTGGTGGTAGAAGCGCAGCCCGCGCAGGCCACCAAGCTCCTCGCCGCCGCCAGCCCGGCCGGGCCCGCCATGGACGCACTGCGGCATGACGATGCCGTGTCCCGTGCTGGACTTGCCGACCGCTTCGTCGACGACCAGCACGCGGCCGTGGGTCGGCGCCAGGCGCAGCGCCGCCTCGGCGGCGAACCCGTCGTCTCCGGTGAAGACCGAGGCGGCCAGCGAACCGCCGCCACGGGCGGCCAGCCCGTAGGCCTGCTCGGCCCCGTCATAAGGCATGAGCGTCGAGACCGGTCCGAACACCTCGACCTTGTGCAGCACATCGGCCTCGTCCGGCGTATCGCAGCGGAGCAGCGTGGGCGGCACGAAGGCGCTTGCCTCCGGATCCGCGCCGACGGGCTCGAAGGAGCCGTCGCCGGTGATGGTCTTGGCCTCGGCCTGGAGCTGCTTGATCCCGTCCAGAACGTTCTTCTGCTGCACCTTGTCGACGATCGGGCCCATGCGTACCGTCTCGTCGCGGGGGTTGCCGACCACGGTCTTGCCGAGCCGGTCGGCCAGCGCGTCCGTCACTGCGTCAATTACGGCAGCGGGCACCAGGGCGCGCCGGATCGCCGTGCATTTCTGGCCCGCCTTAACCGTCATCTCGCGCGCCACCTCGCGCACGAAGAGATCGAACTCCGGGCTGCCGGCGGCCGCGTCCGGGCCCAGAACGCTCACATTGAGGCTGTCCGCCTCGACGTTGAAGCGCACCGAGTTCCGGATCACGTTGGCATGGCCGCGCAGCAAGTGCGCGGTCTCGGCCGATCCGGTGAAAGCGACCGCGTCGCCGCTGGCGACATGATCCATGAGCTCTCGCGCGCCGCCGCAGATCAGCGACAGAGCCCCGTCCGGCACGATGCCGGCCTCCACTACGTCCTTGACCATGGCGTGCGAGAGGAGGGCCGTGGCGGTCGCCGGCTTGGCCAGCACCGGAACGCCCGACAACAGCGCCACCGCGGCCTTTTCCCAGAGTCCCCAGGACGGGAAGTTGAAGGCGTTGATATGCACGGCGACTCCGTCGAGCGGCACCAATAGATGCATCGCCTGGAACGCTTCGTCCTTGCCCAAGCGCTCGAGCGCGCCATCGGTCAGGTAATTGGCGTCGCCCAGCTTGCCGCCGATATAGGCGTAGTATTTGAGCGTACCGGAGCCGCCGTCCACATCGATCGACGCATCGACCTGGGTGTTGCCGGAGTTGGCTTGAGCGAGCTCGAAATACCGGTCCCGGTTGGCCGCCAGCGTGTCGCTGATCTTGCCCAGCATCTGCGCCCGCTCGGCAAAGCTCATCGCCCTGAGCGCAGGGCCGCCGGTCCGCCGTGCGTAGTCCAGTGCCGCGCTCAGATCGATCCCGTCCGTCGAGGCGCGGGCCAGTTCGTCGCCGAGCACAGGATCGAACAGCGGCGCGCCGTCGCCGGATCCCTCGACCCACGTCCCGCCGACATAGTTGGCAAGTTTCATGATCGTCCCTCTCGCTCCTGTTCACTGAATGCTGGGCGGGCGGCCGATCCCGCGCCCGGTACGCACCTGCGGTTAGGCGGCCTGTTCCTTGTCGCCTTCCAGGCGCCCGACCCAAGCCAATGACCACTCGGCCGATTCTTCCTCCGGGATGGTGCCCGAGCTGGCGTCATGCTGGAACATCTCGCCGATGCGGCTGGCGCCCAATTCGGTGAGGATTTCGTCGAAGCACTTGCCACCGAAGGTGAAAGTTTGGGCGTAGGTGCGGTCGCCCAGCGCTACGACGCCGTAGCGCAGGCCCGTGAGATCGGGGCGCGCGCTCTTCAAATCCTCGTAGAGCGCCATGGCGTTGTCGGGCACGTCGCCCTGGCCGTAGGTCGATGTGCAGATCAAATAGATCCTCGATCGGTCGAAAACGCTGCTGTCCAGGCCGTCCATGAGGGTGATCTCCACCTCGTGACCCGCGGCCGACAGCTGGTCGCTGATCTCTTCGGCGCACAGCTCGGCCGTGCCCGTCATGGTGCCGACCAGGATGGAAAGCTCGACGCCCAATGACATGCCCCTCGATCAGCCCGCGAAAATACCAGAGCGGCCCAAAAGCCGCCCGTAATCCTCGAAAACATAGTGCACTTATATATTGATAACAAGCACTATATTGCATATTCTGGCCGGAGCCATGAACGCTTCGGGTTTGGGCGATAACGGAGCACGCTATATGGTCGCCGAGAAAGCCAAGCCGCTGCCCCGGGAAGAGAACCGGCGGGGGCCGTGTGCGGCGGAACTGCACCAAGGCTATCTGTCCGTGCTGGGTGAGCGGGTGCGCAACCTGCGCGCCCGGCGCGGCATGACGCGCAAGATTCTGGCCCGCGATTCCGGCGTTTCGGAACGCTACCTCGCCCAGCTCGAATCCGGGCAGGGCAACATCTCCATCGGCTTGCTGCGCCAGGTCGCCGGCGCCATGAGCGTGCCGCTCGAGGATCTGGTTCGCGAGGGACGGGAACAGCCCATCGAGCTGACTCTCCTGATCCAGCGGCTTGAGCGGCTCGGCCCGGAGGACGTGGCCGACGTGCACCGCTTGGTGGCCGAGCGCTTTGGCCGGGATTCAGACGCGCACCGGAACTCGCGGGTGGCGTTGATCGGGCTCAGGGGAGCCGGCAAGACCACCTTGGGCAGGATGCTGGCCCAGCACATCGAAGTGCCCTTCGTCGAGATGCACAAGGAGATCGAGCGAGACTCCGGCATGAGCCTCAGCGAGATCTTCTCGCTTTCGGGTCAGTCCGCCTATCGCCGCTATGAGCGACGGGCGCTCGAGCGGGTGATCGACGAATACCCGCGTGCGGTGATCGCGACCGGCGGCAGCCTGGTCTCGGAGCCGGGCACCTTCGACCTCTTGCTGTCCGCCTGTTACACCATCTGGATCAAGGCCTCGCCGGAGGAGCATATGAGCCGCACGATGGCCCAGGGGGATCTGCGGCCCATGTCCGGCAACGCCGAGGCGATGGACGATCTGCGCCGGATCCTGGCCGAGCGGGACGCGCTCTACGCCAAGGCCGACGCCATGGTGGACACCAGCAAGAACACGGTGGGCCAGAGCTTCGATCGCCTGGTCGCCTTCGTGAACGGCGAGGCCTCGGCGTCAAGGGAATAGCAGGCACCGCACGCGGCTCCGGCAAAATAATGCTTGCCGCCGACCGTAACATGCATTATATTGCATAAGTCCGCTTGGGAGGGGACGTCATGACGCATGCAAATCTGGTCACCTTTGACCGGCATCCCGACAGCTATCAGCATTGGAAGCTGTCCTTCGACGGCCCCGTCGCCACCTTGGCCTTGGACGTGCGCGAGGACGGCGGCATTCGGCCGGACTACAAGTTGAAGCTCAATTCCTACGACCTGGGCGTCGACATCGAGCTCTCGGACGCGCTCCAGCGCCTCCGCTTCGAGCATCCCGAGGTGCGCTGCCTGGTCGTGACCAGCCTCAAGGAGCGCATGTTCTGCTCCGGGGCCAACATCTACATGCTTGGAACCTCGCCGCACGCCTGGAAGGTGAATTTCTGCAAGTTCACCAACGAAACCCGCAATGGCATCGAGGACATGGGCGCCAATTCGGGCATCCGCTCGATCGCCGCCTGCAACGGCGCGACCGCCGGCGGCGGCTACGAGCTGGCGCTGGCTTGCGACGAGATCGCCTTGATCGACGACCGCTCGAGTTCTGTGAGCCTGCCCGAAGTGCCGCTCCTGGGCGTGCTGCCGGGCACCGGAGGGCTCACGCGCGTGGTGGACAAGCGCAAAGTGCGCCGGGATCTGGCAGACGTGTTCTGCACCATGGAAGAGGGCGTGCGCGGCCAGCGCGCCAAGGATTGGAAGCTGGTGGACCATGTCATACCGCCGTCCGATTTTGCCGAAAAGGTCAAGGCGCGCGCCGCGGAGCTGGCTGCACTGTCCGACCGGCCGATCGACGCCAAGGGCATCGAACTGACACCGTTGGAGCGGGAGATCGGCGACAGCGGCTATCGCTACAAGCATGTCGAGGTGCAGCTCGACGCCCCGCGCCGCACCGTCACGATCACGGTGCGCGGGCCGGAGAGCGGGCCCGCCGACCTCGATGGCATTCGCGCCGCCGGCGTTGACTGGTGGCCGCTGGCGCTGGCCCGCGAGCTGGACGACGCGATCTTGATGCTGCGCCACAACAACGCCGACTACGGCCTCTGGGTCCTGAAGACCGAGGGCGAGATAGAGCAGGTGCTGGCCTCGGACGCGCTGATGCTTGCCAACCGGGACGACTGGTTCGTGCGCGAGACTGTCAACTATCTGCGCCGTACGCTGCGCCGGCTCGACGTGTCTTCGCGCAGCCTGTTCGTTTCGGTCGATCCGGGCTCGTGCTTTGCCGGGACGCTCCTGGAACTCGCCCTCGCGGCGGATCGGAGCTTCATGCTGGACGACCAGGAAACGCCGGAAAACTCGCCGTCCGTGGCGCCGGGCGAGGTCAATTTCGGGCTGTTCACCATGTCGAACGGCCTGTCCCGCCTGGAGGAGCGCTTCAACGGTGACGCGGCGGCCATCGCGGCGGTCGAGGAAAGCGTCGGCCGGTCCCTCGGACCCGCCGAAGCCCTCGAACTCGGTCTCGTGACGTTCACCCCGGACGACATCGACTGGGAGGACGAGATCCGCATGGCCATCGAGGAACGCATTGCCATGTCGCCGGACGCGCTCACCGGCATGGAGGCAAGCCTTCGCTTCGGCGGCCAGGAAACCATGGAAACCAAGATCTTCGGCCGGCTGACCGCGTGGCAGAACTGGGTGTTCTCGCGCCCGAACGCGGTCGGCGACAAGGGCGCCCTGCGCGTCTACGGCACCGGAACCGCACCGCAATTCGATTGGGAAAGGGTCTAGCGATGGCGATCGACTACGCCGAGAAGATACCAAACAACGTCCATCTGGCGGACGACCGCAAGCTGCAGCGGGCGCTCGAGCACTGGCAGCCGCACTTCCTCGACTGGTGGAAGGACCTCGGCCCCGAGGGCTTCCAGGAAAGGGACGTCTATCTGCGGACTGCGACCTCGGTCGACGCCAAGGGCTGGGCGACCTACGGCCACGTCAAGATGCCGGACTACCGCTGGGGCATCTTCCTCGCCGACCCGACCCCCGACCGGCGGATCGGCTTTGGCGACCACATGGGCGAGCCCGCCTGGCAGGAGGTTCCGGGCGAGCACAGGGCGACCTTGCGCCGCCTGATCGTGACCCAGGGCGACACAGAGCCCGCCTCGGTCGAGCAGCAGCGCCGTCTGGGGCAGAGCTGCCCGTCGCTCTACGACCTGCGCAATCTGTTCCAGGTCAATGTCGAGGAGGGCCGCCACCTCTGGGCCATGGTCTATCTGTTGCACGCCCATTTCGGCCGCGATGGCCGCGAGGAGGCGGAGGAGCTGTTGGCACGCCACTCGGGCGACGTCAACAACCCCCGGATTCTCGGCACCTTCAACGAGCCGATCGACGACTGGCTGTCCTTCTTCTGCTTTACCTACTTCACCGACCGGGATGGCAAGTACCAGCTCCTGTCGCTGGCCGAGTCGGGCTTCGACCCCTTGTCGCGGACCTGCCGGTTCATGCTGACCGAAGAGGCGCACCACATGTTCGTGGGCGAGACCGGCCTCGGACGGGTGGTGCAGCGCGCCTGCGAGGTCATGAACGAGCTCGGCACCGACGATCCGCTCAAGGTCCGCGCTGCCGGCGCGATCGATCTGCCGACGATTCAGAAGTATGTGAACTTTTGGTTCTCCTCGGCCATTGACCTGTTCGGCGCCGAGTCGTCGTCCAACGCGGCCAACTACTTCGCCGCCGGGCTCAAGGGCCGGCCCGACGAGGAGAGCTTCGAGGATCACCTCTGCACGGACGCGACCTTCGCCCTGGAGCAGCCTCGCGAGGACGGGCTCGGCGTCTTGACCGAAGAGATCCCCATGCGTAACGCGATGAACGCGGTGACGCGCAACGCCTACATCAAGGATTGCGGCATCGGCGTGGTGCGCTGGAACCGGGCGATCCGGAAGGCGGGCATCGACTTCGAGATCAAGCTGCCGAGCGAGCGCTTCCGCCGCAATATCGGCGTCTGGGCGGGCTTCCACTTCGATCCCGACGGCAAGCCCCATTCGCAGACCGAGTGGGACGAAAAGCTCTACGACTGGGTCCCCTCGCACGAGGACCGGGAGTTCGTGAAGAGCCTCATGGTGCAGGTGGTCGAGCCCGGCAAGATGGCCGGCTGGATCGCGCCGCCGCCGCGGGGCATCAACAACCAGCCGGTCGACTACGACTACGTGCGGCTCTAGCCTCTTCTTTCACAGCGACCCTACTGAGCCCGGACGTCACGCGGCGTCCGGGCTTTTTTGTCTGCGCCGCACCGGCAATCGTCACGGGCGGCCGTACGAGAAGCTGCGCAGCGAGTCTACCATCCCGCGCATCCGCTCGGTCTTTTTCTCCTGTGACTCCCGCTGCAACTCCTCGGGCGAGCCCGGGCTCGTACCGAGCCGTTGCGCCTCCTTGAGCTGAATATCGAACACGAGATCTTCGATCTTGGCCCGGCGTTCCGCCCGCGTGGTCGCCTTGCGCCTCATGTTTTCCGTCAGGATCTGATGGGTCTGGATCAGGGTCGTGTAGAGGCCCGGATTGCTCGTCTTGGGGATGAGGATGGTCTTGACGCCCTCATAGGCGCACTTGCGCCACTTGTCCTCCCCGCGCGCGATCTGGTATTTGCCCAAACTGCCGACGTTGTCCGGGTCATACCCGCTCTTCTTGGTGCAGTCCGCCAGATGGGCGTCGAACTGCTTGAAGGCATCCTCCATATAGATATCTGAGCCGGTGGCCATTCGCGCCCTTCCGTCGTCCTCGGCTTGCACTGACGTAATGGTGCCGGCCGAAAGCGAAATACCCATCGCCAGCGCTGGTAGTACTCTAATGAGCTGCATTGGACCTGTTCCTTTCCTAAGAACGCGCGCAGACAGATGAAATATTATCGAGTGTTTATTCCCCAGGCGCAACGACGTCCGTTGCATTAACCATCGCGCTGTTTCGGAGGTCTTCGCTGCCGTGACGCCTGTTCTTCCGTCTAGGCTTTGGCGAACCGCCCATGCACAAGGCCGGGTCCGGGGCCCCGGTGGTCACGAGCTGCGCAGATTGTCGACGGCCTGCCGGGTCAGGGGCTCTTCCTCGAAGGCGGGCGGCGTGAGCGCGCCGGCATCCCTGACGGCAGCGTTCTCCGCTTCCTCGCGCTCGATATCGAGCCACACCTGATCGGTCCAGGCGGTCCGCTCTGCCCGCAGGCGAAATCAGACCGCGGAATCCGCCCTAGAACGACCGAACGTCGTCGATCACCCGCTGCTGCAGGCTGTCGGGCTGGAACTTCGGGCCGCTGTCTTCGGCGGCCGCGGCCGCACGCTCCGCCTCCTGGAGCTCGATGGTCATGATCAGCTCTCCGACCACGGCATCCCGTTCCGCCCGGGTCGCGCGCTTCATGACGATCTTGTTGGTCAGGTGCCGGTCGAGGCCGATCAGCTCCCGATACTTCTCCGGCCAGTTGGAGTTCGGGATCAGATGCGCTTCGACCCCTTCGTAGTAGCACAGCCGCCAATCCCGCTCGTCCGGCGCAAGCGCGTGCTTGCCGATCTTCGGCGGCTTCGCCGGATCGTACTCGTGCCGCTTGCTGCAGTCGGCCACGTGGCCGCGGAACTTCTCGAACGCCGTCTTCATATAGCTGGCGTCGGTGACCGTGTTCTCCCCGTTTGCCGCTTGCGCGCCGGCAGCACAGACCAGCCCCAGGACCAGCGGCGGGACAAGCCTCTTGGTCCGCATTGTCAGTTACCCCTCCGAATACTCCCCACCTAATAGACTACCACAGAGGTTCGATATTCCGCGGCACGGTGCTTGCCGCTTGCCGGGGCCCGGCGTAACGTGCCGCTCAAGCGCCCGTCTTTCCCGCAACCGAGGACCCTCAGCATGAACCTGGCGGAATCCCTTCTGCACGCCCTCAAGGATCACGGCGCACAGGAGTTGTTCGGCATCCCTGGCGACTTCGCGCTGCCCTTCTTCAAGGTCATCGAAGAGACCAAGATCCTGCCCTACTACACCATGAGCCACGAGCCCGGTGTCGGTTTCGCCGCCGACGCCGCAGTGCGCTGGAACAGCGGTCTCGGCGTCGCGGTGGTCACCTACGGCGCCGGTGCGTTCAACATGGTCAACGCGGTGGCCGGCGCCTATGCCGAAAAGTCGCCCCTGGTGGTGATCTCGGGCGCGCCCGGTGCGGCGGAGGCGCGGCGCGGCTTGCTGCTGCACCATCAGGCCAAGACGCTCGATTCCCAGATCCGCGTGTATCAGGAGATCACCTGTGACCAGGTCATCCTGGACAATGCCGAGCGGGCGCCTCAGGATATCGCCCGGGTGCTGCGCCGCTGCCGCGAGCAGGCACGGCCGGTCTATATCGAGTTTCCGCGGGACATGGTGGACCAGCCCTGTGCTCCGGTGGTCCGCGACCGCCCCCGTCCAGTTGACCCGGATGCGGTCGCCGCCTGCGCCGACGAGATCCTGGCGCGGCTCAAAGAGGCCGACTCGCCGGTGCTCATGGCCGGCGTGGAGATCCGACGCTACGGGCTCGAGGACAAGGTCGAGGACCTTGCCAAGCGGCTGGGCCTTCCGGTCGCGACGAGCTTCATGGGGCGCGGGCTCCTGGCGGACGCCGACGTGCCCTTCATCGGCACCTATATCGGACTGGCCGGCAACCCGGAGATCAGCCAGAAGGTAGAGACGTCCGATGCGCTGCTGCTGCTGGGCGTGATCCTGTGCGACACCAATTTCGGCGTCTCCGAGCGCAACATCGACATGCGCTACGCGATCCAGGTCATCGACCGGGAGGTGCGTCTCGGTCATCACGTCTACCAGGACATCCCGCTTGGCGCGTTGATCGACGCGTTGCTCGAACGGGCGGGACCCGCCGGCGACACGAAAAGGATGCCGCCGCCGATCGAGTATCCGCGCGGTCTCGAAGCCGACGAGGAGGCCATTTCGCCGACCGATCTGGCGCGGGCGGTCAACGATCTGTTCGACGCCCACGGGACCATGCCAATCGCGTCCGATATCGGCGACTGCCTGTTCACGGCGATGGACATCCAGCTCACGCCGCTCACGGGGCCGGGCTACTACGCGGGCATGGGCTACGGCGTGCCGGCCGGGCTGGGCCTGCAAGCGACCAGCGGCGAGCGCCCGATCATCCTGGTCGGCGACGGCGCCTTCCAGATGACCGGCTGGGAGCTCGGCAACTGCCGCCGGTATGGCTGGGATCCCATCGTGCTGCTGTTCAACAACGCGAGCTGGGAGATGTTGCGCGCCTTCCAGCCCGAGGCCGGCTACAACGATCTCGACGACTGGCGTTTCGCGGACATGGCCGCGGCGCTCGGCGGGGTCGGCCATCGGGTCGCCACGCGGTCGCAGTTGAAAGCCGCGCTCGATGCCGCCCATGCGGAGCGCGGTCGGTTCCAGCTGATCGAGGTCATGATCCCCCGCGGGGTCATCTCGCGCACCCTTGACCGCTTCGTCAAGGCCTACGCGGCCAAGCGCGGCAAGGGTTAAGTCGGCGGCGCCTGGCGGACTTTCGAGGCAACCGTTCGGTTGTCATCGAAATGTGACTGGGTCCATGCTCTGGCTGCGACCGGCAATAACGCAGGCTGTCCTCAGCGTCGCCAGAAGGGCTTCGCGGCTTCCCGCAGGGCGTCCGCGCGGGTCAGTCCCATGTCCCGGAGCAGGCGGTCGTCGAGCCCGGCGAGATGACGCCGCCGAGTTTCCCTCTCCTGCCATAGCAGCAACAAATTGGTCAGCCTTTCAGGGCCGCTCCGGTGTGCCTTGGCCCGGTTTTCGGGCAGCACCCCAAAGGCCCGCCCGATCTCGGTGGTGATGTCGGTCTGCATGTTCCTCGCTCCTTCGAACTGGTATGGCTCGCCAATCTGTTGGACAGACCTTGCCATCCGTATTTGCCCTTGTCATTAAAAGACAGTTCGTTTATCATCGAAATATGAATGCAGCGCCAAACTTCGCGGACATTGCGGCTCTGATGGGCGACCCGGCGCGCGCGGCTATCCTCTCGGCCCTGACCGCCGGGCGCGCGCTGACCGCGACCGAACTGTCCCTGGAGGCGGGTGTGACTCCGCAGACCACCAGCTCCCATCTTGCCAAGCTGACGGACGCCGGGTTGCTCCGGGTCGCGCGGCAGGGGCGGCATCGGTACTACCGGCTGGCCGGGCCGGAGGTTGCGCAACTGCTGGAGGGGCTGATGGTCATGGCGGGCGGCCGGCCCCAGCGGCCCAGGGCGCGCAACCCGAAGATGGACGCGGTGCGCCAGGCGCGGACCTGTTACGACCATTTCGCCGGTCGGCTCGGCGTCGGTCTCACCCGCGCGCTGGTCGACGGGGGCCTTCTGGAGGCCATCGGCGACGACTTCGAGCTGACCCTCGCGGGAGAGGACCGGATGGGCGCGTTCGGACTGGATCTTCCGGCGTTGCGGCGCCAGCGGCGGGCCTTCGCCCGACAGTGCCTGGATTGGAGCGAGCGCGAGCCGCACCTGGCGGGTGCCTTGGGGGCTGGCGTCGCCGATCGCTGCTTTGCGCTCGGCTGGGTTGCGCGTCCCCGGCCCGGGCGCGCGGTTACGGTGACCGAGCGCGGTCGGCGCGGCCTTCAGAAAGCCTTCTCATTGCGGCTTTGATTCTGCGCGTCTAAGCTGGCGCCAACTATCAAGAAATCGCCGACGAGCCGCGGCTCCGCTCAGGGAGAAGATCATGCCTGCAGACGTCAAACCCATTCCCGATGGTTTTCATTCGGTTACCCCGCATCTGGTTGTCGCCGGTGCCAGCGATGCGATCGCCTGGTATCGACGGGCCTTCGGCGCCGAGGAGATCGGGCGCATGTCCATGCCCGGCGACGATGAGCGGCTGATGCACGCCATGATCCGCATCGGCGACTCGCTGATCATGCTGGTGGATGAAATACCGGAGTTTGGCGCGAAAGGGCCGAAGTCGCTCGGCGGGTCGTCCGTGACGATCAATCTCTATGTCGAGGATGCGGATGCGGTCTTCGAGCGCGCGGTGGCGGAAGGCGCCGAAGCGACGATGCCCGTCGAAAACATGTTCTGGGGGGACCGCTATGGTCGTCTGATCGATCCCTTCGGACACAGCTGGGCGGTCGCGACCCATGTCCGAGACGTGCCGCCGGACGAGATGGAGCAGGCGGCCGCGCAGGCCTTCTCGCAATAGTTCGCGTCCACGGGGACGCATAGGGCTCTAGCGCGCGGCGGAGCGGCGTTTGCGGGCCGGCGCGGAAGATCGGGACCGCGGCGCGCGCGGGGGGTTGCGTGCCCGTCGTCCTGTGGCAGCCGGTTTGTCCCGTCGCGGATCTTCGCTCACGCGGTGCGCCGGAAAGGCGATCGACACCGTGGTGCCCACATTGGGCTGACTGTCCAACGTCAGGCTGCCGCCATGCAGCTCCGCAATCGACTTGACCAGCGGCAGGCCGAGGCCGGTCCCCTCGTAGTCGCGCGTGAGCGAGCTTGCCGCTTGGCCGAATGGGGTCAGCACCGCCTGGATGTCCTTGGCTGCGATGCCGATGCCGGTATCGGACACGGCCAGAACGCACTGGCCGCTGCGGTCGATGCGCACACGCACCGTGATGCGTCCTCCCGGGCGCGTGAACTTGATGGCGTTCGACAGGAGGTTCAGCAGGATCTGTTTGAGCGCCCGCCCGTCGGCCCAGAGCTCCGGTAGATCCTTCGGGATCCGTTTGACGATGGTGAGCTGCGCCTCTTTGGCGCGCTCCTTGATAATGCGCAGGCAGGCATCGGCCGTGGCGGCGATGTGGACATGCTCCTCCTGCAGTTCCAGCTTGCCTGCCTCGATTTTGGAGAGATCCAGGATATCGCTGATCACGCTCAACAGGTGGCCGCCGCTCTCGTGAATGTCCGCCGCGTAGTCCCGATACTGTCTGTGGCCTAGCGGGCCGAACATTTCCTGCTTCATGACGTCCGAGAAACCGATGATTGCGTTGAGCGGAGTGCGCAGCTCGTGGCTCATGTTGGCCAGGAACTCGCTCTTCGCCCGGCTCGCGAGCTCCGCCTGCTCTTTCGCTTCCTTGAGGTCGGTCTCGGCCTGCACGCGGTCCGTGACGTCCCGGATCATGCCGATGAACCCGATCAACCTGCCGTCCGGATTCCGGATCACCGTGGCCACGGTCTCGCCCGGAAACGCCTGGCCGTTCTTGCGTCGATAAATCACCACGAAGGGCTCGAGTCCAAACTCACCGTCGAGATTGAAGCGCAGCTTGCCCTGCCGCTCGAACTCGGGATCGCTGGCATAGATCAGGCGCGTGCTTTGCCCGACAAGGCTTTCCGGCGGATAGCCCAGGATGCGGGTCGAGGCCCGATTGCACATGATGATGCGACGGTGGGTGTTGGTGATGAGCATCGCATCCGGCACGGCCTGGAATACCGATTCGAACAACGTCTTCTGTCGCGCCAGCTCTTCGTTCGCGCGGACGCGCTCGGTGATGTCCGAGCCGGTCCCCCGGTAGCCCCTGAACCGGTTCTCTTCGTCGTAGAACGGGACGCCGCTGATCGACAGCCAGACGACGCGCCCATCGGACATGGTGCGCGGATGAACGAAGTTGCGGAACGGCCGACGACCGGCAAGGTCGGCCAGGTGGCGTTCCCAGTCTTCTTCGTCGACGTTCGGGATGCCCGTCTCCTGCCGCGTGCGGCCGAGCAGTTGCTGCGGCGGAACACCGGTCACTTCCGTGAACCGTTCGGAGAAGTATGAGAACCGCAAGTTCTCGTCCATCTCCCAGAACCAGTCCGAGGCGGCTGCGGTGAAGTCCTTGAAGCGCCTTTCGCTTTCCTGCAGCTCCCGTTCGGACTTCTTGCGCTCGGTGATGTCGCGCGCGACCACCAGCATCAGCGGTCGTCCGTCCATTTCGATCCGGCTGGCGGCCACTTCGACGGGAATGAAATTGCCGTCGCGATCACAACAGCTCAGCTCGTCCGACCGCGCTTCTCCCTTGGCCAGGACGGTGCTTGCGAAGTCGTCGAGCCCCTTCCGTTCATGGGGGTGCAGATCGGACATGCGCAGCTTCAAGAGCTCGGACCGGGAGTAGCCCAGCATGCGGCCGGCGTTTGCGTTGGCGTCGACGATCCGGTCGCGCCCCGGATCGACCACGAGAATGGAGTCGCTGGTGCCGTCGAAGATCTTCTGGAAGCGGGCCTCGCTCTCTCTGAGGGCGGCTTCGCCCTGCGGCCCGGTTGCCACATCGCTGGCCTCCAACCGCCATAGCTGCCGCTCAAGCCGGTCGATCTCGGCGACCAACTCGGCTTTGGTCTTGCGCGCGTGCGGCGACTTGTCGGGTGGGGCGCCGGCCATCTCGTTCCATAGGGATCGTGCAGGGGCGCTCAGGCCACACTGCGCCGATCCTGACACTTAACCGATCGATATGCCGGATATTGCTAAGGCAAAATAATAACCTCAGGGTTAACCATCCCGAGCACCGCGGCCGCTGGCCTACCACTTTGCCAGGAAAACCCTTGAGAACCGCCCCGATGGAAGGCCTGGTCGGGTCGCGTCGGGGCTCCGCCGTCGGCGCACCGGCCGCGGGCCGCCGGCGCCCGTGCCGGCCTTTTCTGGACATCGCGGGCGCTGCATATAATATCCGGCCGCGCAGCCGCTTCCGGACCGGCGCCGGTGCGGCGGCATTCGGCGACATGACATCCGAGAATGAGGGGGGTCACCGTGTCCACCACCGGCCAAGACAGCCTGAATACCCGCCGCACCCTCGAGGTCGACGGCGAGAGCTATGACTACTTCAGCCTCGAGGCGGCGGCCGCCGCGCTCGGCGATGTCTCCCGGCTGCCGTTCTCGCTCAAGGTTCTGCTCGAGAACCTGTTGCGCTTCGAGGACGGCCGCACCGTCACCGTGGAGGACGTCAAGGCCATGGCCGGCTGGCTCGAGGCGCGACGTTCGGACCGGGAGATCGCCTACCGTCCGGCGCGCGTCCTGATGCAGGACTTCACCGGCGTGCCGGCGGTGGTCGATCTGGCGGCTATGCGTGATGCCATCGCCGCCATGGGCGGCGATCCCGAGAAGATCAACCCGTTGGTCCCGGTCGACCTGGTCATCGACCATTCGGTCATGGTCGACGCCTTCGGCGGCCCGGACGCGTTCCAGAAGAATGTCGAAATGGAGTTCCAGCGCAATCGCGAACGCTACGAGTTCCTGCGCTGGGGCCAGGGCGCCTTCAACAATTTCCGGGTCGTCCCGCCCGGCACCGGGATCTGCCACCAGGTCAATCTCGAGCATCTGGCGCAGACCGTCTGGACCTCGGAACAGGATGGCCGGACCATCGCCTATCCGGACACGCTGGTCGGCACCGACAGCCACACCACCATGGTCAACGGGCTCTCCGTGCTGGGCTGGGGCGTGGGCGGCATCGAGGCCGAGGCGGCGATGCTGGGCCAGCCCATCTCCATGCTGATCCCCGAGGTCATCGGCTTCCGGCTCACCGGCCAGCTCAAGGAAGGCGCCACGGCGACGGATCTGGTGCTGACCGTGACCCAGATGCTGCGCGAGAAGGGCGTGGTCGGCAAGTTCGTCGAGTTCTTCGGCCCGGGCCTCGACCATCTGACACTGGCCGACCAGGCGACCATCGGCAACATGTCGCCCGAGTTCGGCTCGACCTGCGCGATCTTCCCGATCGACGCCGAGACCCTGCGCTATCTCGAATTCACCGGTCGCGATCCCGCCCGGGTCAAGCTGGTCGAAGCCTACGCCAAGGCCCAGGGCATGTGGCGCGACGCCGATACGCCCGATCCCGAGTTCACCGATACGCTGGAGCTCGACCTCGGCGTCGTCGAGGCGTCGATCGCCGGGCCGAAACGGCCGCAGGACCGGATCGCCTTGTCCGGTGCGGCCGGCGCCTTCGAGCGCTTCTTGGCCGACTCGCGCGTCGTCGACAAGCCGGGTCCGGCCGACGACATGACCGAGGAGGGAGGCCCGGCGCCTGGGATTGACCGATCCGTGCCGGTCGAGGGCGCCGACTACAACCTCGGCGACGGGGACGTGGTCATCGCCGCCATCACCAGCTGCACCAACACGTCGAACCCGTCGGTCCTGGTGGCGGCCGGCCTCTTGGCGCGCAAGGCGCGGGCGAAGGGGCTGATGGTCAAGCCCTGGGTCAAGACCTCTTTCGCGCCGGGCTCGCAGGTGGTGACCGACTATCTCGAGGCGAGCGGCCTGCAGGCGGATCTGGACGCGCTCGGCTACAACCTGGTGGGCTATGGCTGCACCACCTGCATCGGCAACTCGGGTCCCTTGCCCGAGCCCATTCACAACGCCATCGAGGCTGGTGATCTGACCGTGGCCGCGGTGCTTTCGGGCAACCGCAATTTCGAGGGCCGCATCCATCCCTTGACTCGCGCCAACTATCTGGCCTCGCCCCCGCTGGTGGTCGCCTATGCTTTGGCCGGCAATATGAAGCGCGACCTCTTGAACGACCCGCTCGGCAAGGGCGCGGACGGCGAGCTGGTCTATCTCAAGGACGTCTGGCCCTCGAACCAGGAGATCCGCGAGGTCATCGACGCCGTGCTCACGCCGGAGATGTTCCGCAACCGGTACGCCAACGTGTTCGAGGGCGGCAAGGAATGGCAGGAGATTGCCTCTTCCGCGGGACGCACCTATGGCTGGCTCGACGGCAGCACCTATGTGCAGAACCCGCCCTATTTCGAGGACATGACGGCCGAGCCCGGCGAGGTGACCGACATCGAGGGCGCCCGGGTGCTCGCCCTGCTCGCCGATTCGGTCACCACCGACCACATCTCGCCGGCCGGCGCCATCAAGAAGGAGAGCCCGGCGGGCGAGTATCTGATCGGCCATCAGGTGCGGCCCGTCGAGTTCAACTCCTACGGCGCCCGCCGGGGCAATCACCAGGTGATGATGCGGGGCACCTTTGCCAACATCCGCATCCGCAACGAGATGGTGCCGGGCACCGAGGGCGGCTTCACCAAGCACGTGCCGACGAGCGAACAGCTCGCCATCTACGACGCCGCGATGAAGTACAAGGCCGAGGGTACGCCGCTGGTGGTGATCGCCGGCAAGGAATACGGCACCGGCTCATCCCGTGACTGGGCCGCAAAGGGCACGCGGCTGTTGGGCGTGCGCGCCGTCGTCGCCGAAAGCTTCGAGCGCATCCATCGCTCGAACCTCGTGGGCATGGGCGTCTTGCCGCTGCAGTTCAAGGACGGCGAGACCCGCCAGTCATTGAATCTGAACGGCAGCGAGACCGTCTCCATCACCGGAATCGCCGGCGGTATCACCCCGCGCATGGACCTCGACTGCATGATCCACTATGCCGACGGTTCGACCCGCGGGATCAAGCTGCTCTGCCGCATCGATACGGCGGACGAGGTCGAGTACTACCGGAACGGCGGGATCCTGCACTACGTCCTGCGCAACATGATGAAGGCGGCCTAGCGCGGCGCCGACGACGCCGGTGCGTGGCTGAACGGGAGGACAGGGTGCCCGACGACACATCGACTGAACCGGCCGATCTCGGCTTTGGCCGGCCGGAGCCGACGCCGGGCCTCAACGCCGTGGACGCCGCGATCACCACGCGCCGGGCGGTGCGCGCCTTTCGCCCGGATCCTGTACCGGACGCGCTGGTGCGCCACATCCTGGCCGTTGCCGCGCGCGCGCCGTCGGGCACCAACACCCAGCCCTGGCATGCGCACGTGCTTACCGGCGCGGCTAAGGAGCGGCTGACCCAGGCCGTGCTGGCGGCGCGGGAGGGCAAGCCTGAGGGCACGGCGGAGTATCGCTACTATCCCCGAAAATGGGCCGAGCCTTATCTCTCCCGCCGGCGCAGGATCGGCTGGGACCTCTATGGCCTGCTCGGCATCGAAAAGGGCGACCGCGAGCGCACCTGGGCACAGTTCGGGCGCAACTACCTGTTCTTCGACGCGCCCGTCGGCATGGTCTTCACCATCGATCGGGATCTCGAGACCGGCAGCTGGCTCGACTACGGCATGTTCCTCCAGAACATCATGATCTCGGCCCGCGGCCACGGCCTGGACACCTGCCCGCAGGCGGCCTGGATGGAGTATCCCGACACCGTGTCGCAAGTGCTCGGCATCCCGGAAGAACAGATGGTGGTCTGCGGCATGTCGCTGGGCTACGCCGACAACGACAAGATCGAGAGCCAACTGGTCACCGCCCGCGAGCCGGTCGAGGGGTTCGCGACGTGGCACGACGGCTAGGCCGCAACCCAGTTCCCTAACCGTCCAAATTGATTTAGACAGTTTGGCCTCGGAGCGCGCAAACGGGGTGGATGCGGCATGGCCAAGGTCGGCGTGGACAGGGGCTCAGAAGGCCGGGCAGGCTCGCTGGATCTGGTCGGCGGGCGGACCTGCCTGGATTTCCACAACACCGCGAGCGGACGCGGCGGTGCGCGTTTTCTCAATCATCTCACCCGCTATGACGACCTGATCCTGTGGAGCCGCCATGCCGGGGTGATCGACGGGTCTATGGCGAAGAAGCTGCGCGCCGAGGCGGCGGCGCATCCGCGCCGGGGGCGGGCGGTGCTAGGCCGGGCGATCGCGTTGCGCGAGGCCCTCGACGGCGTGTTCGGCGCCGTCGCGGCGGGCCGGCGCGCGCCCAAGGATGGCCTTGCGGTCCTCAACCGGGAGCTCGCCAATGCCCTGGCGCACGCCCGGGTCTCGACCCGGCGCGGCGGTTTCGTCTGGGCCTGGTCCAAGGATGATCCGCCCCTGGACCGTCCGCTCTGGCCCATCGCCCGGTCCGCCGCGGACCTGCTGACCGCGCCCGAGCTTCAGCGGGTCAAGCGCTGCGGCGGCCGGGACTGCGGCTGGCTGTTCCTCGACACCAGCAAGAACAACCGGCGCCGCTGGTGCGAGATGGAGGTCTGCGGCAACCGGGCCAAGGCCCGGCGCTATTACGCGCGGCACCGCAACGGGGGCTGACAATCGCGCAAGAACAGTAGCCTCAATCCGCCAGGGCGACGCACTCGACCTCGATGTCGAACTCGAGCGGCCAGGAGCCCACGGCCACGAAGGTCCGGGCGGGCGGATCCTTGGGGAAGTAGTCACGGTAGACGTCGTTCACGGTCGGGAAGTAGGCGGCGTTGGCGATGTACAGGGTGACCTTCACGACCTTGTCGAGGGTGCTGCCCGCGGCTTCCAGCACATGCCGCACGGCCTCAAGCGACATTCTGGTCTGCTCGACGATATCGCCCCGCACCATTTCCCCGGTCTCGGGATCCAGCGGCGGCATGCCGGATACGAAGACGAAGCCGTTGGCCTTGACCGCGGGCGACAGCGGGACCTTGACCTTGGCCAGCGCGTCGGAAATGCCAGGAACGTGAACGATCTCTTTGCGCATGAACGCCTCCTCCTGTTGAAGCTGGGATGATTCAGACAAGTGGGCCCGCCACTCAAGCCTTGTCCAGGGCCGCCTCGATCGCGGGCAGCGCCGCGGCGAATCTGGCCGCACGGGCCTGGTCGCGGAGCCGGGCGAGGGTCTCATCCGTCGCTGCATCGCGCGCGCCGCGGCCGCAGGCGGCAAGCGCCCGGCCGCGCGCAATATGGAAGATCGCCCACGGGAGCGGTTCGTCCCGCGTGTAGTCCTCCAGCGCCTGGGCATAGCGGTCCACCTCGGCCCAGTCGCGGCTGTCGAGCGCCGCGTCCATGGCGTTCTGATAGAAGTGCAGGTAGTTGTGGCTGACGCAGCCCAGGTCCAGGATGCGCTCGCCTTCCGCCAGTGCCCAGCGGCGGCGCTTCGGATCGGTCGTCACGATTGCCAGCACGCTCAGAATCCACGGCGCGATATAGCTCGGTCCGACCTCGAGGCTGACCTCGTAGGCCTCCCGCAGGGTCTTTTCGGCCGCCGCCCGGTCGCCGCGCCCGCCCATCGCGCTGCCGATGTGGGATTGATCCTCGATGACGAAGCGGCGCGCGCCCAGCTCCCGGGCCAGCCTGGCGCTGTGCGCGGCGCTTTCCTGCGCTTCGTCCCAGGCCGCGAGATAGGGCAGCATCGAAGCCACGCCGTTGCGGGCCAGCATCTCGGCCCGCTTGTCGCCGATTTCGACCGCCAGATCGGCGGCACGGCGGCAGTCCGCCAGCCCGCCCTCGGTATCGTTCTGATAGAAGCGGGTCACGCCGCGCATCGGCAGATTGGCGACCTGTATCCGGGCCAGGCCGTGGTCTTCGGCGAGGCGGATGCAGCGGTCGAAATGCTCGTGCGCCGTCACCATGCGCCCCCTCTGATAATAGGCGTCGCCGAGCCCGCCCAGGGCCTGGGCCTCGCTTTCGGGAGATGAGGCGGCGCGCGCGTGACGGAGCGCGGTCTCATGCGCCGCGAGACAGCCTTCGATGTCGCCGCGCGGGAAGCAGATGTTTCCTCTGAGCGTATAGATGCGGGCCAGCATGCCGGCGTCGCCGGTCTTCTGGGCCCCATCCTCGGCCCTGTCCAGCGCATCCAGTGCGGCGTCATAGCGGTCCAGAATCCGCATCCCCGCGGCGATGCCCAGCCAGGCACGGGCGCGTCCACGTTCGTCTGCGGCAATGGCGAGGGCGTGCTGGAATGCGTCGCACGACGGTTCGACCGACCCCAGATCGTGCAGCAGCTCGCCGCGCAGGCAGGCCAGTGCCTGTTGGTCCGCGGGCGCTTGCGCCAGCGCCTCGCCCTCCTGCGCCAGTTCGAGCGCCCGCTGCCCACGATATTTGGCCGCCTGATCCTGGGCCGCTCTCAGATAGGCGGCGGGCGCGGCCGGGTCCCCCGCGGAGCCCAGATGTCGTGCCGCGAGTTCGAAGTCGCGCTCGCCGTACCACGCTGCCGCCCGTTGGTGCAGCTCGCGCCGCTGCGAGCGGACCAGGGAGGCAGAGACAGCCTCCTGGATCAAGGCGTGATGAAACAGGAATTCTTCGCCGTCCGGGCGGACCAATTGCTTCGAGATCAGCGTGTCAAGATCAAACGCCGCGTCTTCCAAGAGATGCCGCAACGCCGGCAGGGCGAACCGCTGTCCCAGCACCGCCGCCGCCTGCAGGCCGCGCCGGTCCGGTGCATCGAGGGTGTCCATCCGTGCCAGGACCAGGCTTTCGATCGAGGGCGGCAAACGCGTGTCTCCGCTTGCCGCCCCGCGCATGAGCTGGTCGAGAAACAGCGGATTGCCCTCGGCCCGGCCAACGCAGGCAGATACGAAATCTGGATCGAGCTGACCGTACTCAGCGGCGAGGGCCTCGGCTTCCGTTTGGCTGAGCGGGTCCAGATCGAAGCGGGTCAAGGGGCTGTTGTTCGCGGCTGTCCGCCAGGCCGCGTCGATCGGGTCGCTGTCGTCGCGGGCGGTCATGACCAGTAAGGCGGGGCAGGTCTGGGTGGTTGCGGCGAGGGCGGCCAGCCGGTCCAGGGTCAGGCGATCCGCCCAATGGATGTCCTCGATCACCGCCAACAGGGGCCTGCGGCGGCTGTGCGCGGTGACGAGGGTGACCAATGCGTCCTGTTTGCCCTTGAGGCGCGCCGCGTTGTCCATGGCGTTGTAAATCGGCGCCAGGGTGCCGGGCGGCGGCACGTCCAGCAGATCGTAAAGGAACCCGCGGGACGAACGATCGATCAAGCCGGCGGCCACCGTCTGCTCGGCGGCGGTTCGGCGCTCATCCTCTTGCGCATTGGCAGGCAAGCCGACAACGGCCTGCACTAGACGACGAATCGGATCGCCGGTGACGCCGGCCCCGAAGTCCAGCACAAGGCTCTTGTGAGCGTCGAACCCGTTGGCCTCGGCCCTGGCCATGACCTCTTCGACAAGCCGGGTCTTGCCGATTCCGGCCTCGCCCCGGATCAACACCGCCGACCCGGCCCCGGTCTCGCGACAGGTGCTGAGCAAGTCGGCGAACCGATCCATCTCGGGCGCGCGGCCGATCAGCCGGCGATGGCTCGGCTCCGTGGCGCCGGTCCGGCCTTCGAGACGCCAGAATCTCAGGTCCTCTCCGAGCCCTGCGATCGGGGTCCCGGATACCGCTGACGTGTTCCAGAGGTCATCGAGCGCGGCCCGCACCGGGTCCGAGATCAGCGTTTCTCCAGGACCAGCCAACTCGGTCAGTCGCGATGCCAGGTGCACCGCGTCGCCGGTCACGTTGGTCTCCCGGTTGCCTCCGGTGACCAACAGACGGCCGTTGGCGATACCGACTTGCGTCTGCAGCGCGCGGCCGACCAGCTCGCTCAGCCCAGGCATGGCCTCGTGGATCGCCAACGCCGCTCGCACCGCCCGCTCGGGGTCGTCCTCGTGCGCCACCTCGGCGCCGAACACCACCATCACGCAGTCCTTGAAATGCCGCTCCGGCCTGCCGCCGTACTGCGCCGCCAGTCCGTCAATGGTGTCGAAGTAGCGGTCCAGCAGGGCCAAGAGCTCTTCCGGGTCGAGCTCGCGGCTGATCCCGGCAAAGCCCCAGAGATCGGCAAACAGCACGGTCGCCTGACGCATTTCCGCTGGAACCGACGCAGGGCGCGACGTCCGGTCGTCCGGTTCCGGGTCAGCACGCGCCTCGGCTCCGGGATCCGACCCCGGCCCGGATTGCCGTCGCGCCATGACGGCGCGATAGAGCTCGTGGGTCTTCGGCTCCGGCGCCACGCCCAGCTCCCGCCGCAACACCTCGCGGCAGCTCCGATACTGCTTCAGCGCGGCGCCGTGGCGACCGAGCCGCATGTAGATCTGCATGAGCGCGCGGTGGACGGACTCGTCCAGCGGATCCAAGGCCAAGAGCTGGTTGGCGATTCGGATAGCGCGGTCTGGCGCATCCAATGCGATGTCGTGCTCCAGGAGCGCCGACATCGCCCCTGTGGCCAGGCCCCGTATGCGCGCGCGCTCGACCGCGACCCAGGTCTCGAAGGTGGGCGCTTGAACATGGAAGCCGTCCAGCAGATCTCCCCGGTACAGTGCGACAGCTTGTTCAAGCGCGTCGGGCGTGTCCGCGTCTGCCAAGTCCTCGAACTCGGTGACGTCGAGTGAGATCGTACCCGGATCCAAGGCGACGGTCTCGCCGTCCGTGCGAAGGATCTGATCCCCCTGCGGCACGGCCTTGCGCAGCGCGGTGAGCGCCTGACGCAGACTGGTACGCGCCTGCATCTCGCCGCTGTCCTCCCATAGAAGAGCGGCGAGCTTGTCGCGCGACTGCGTCTGCCCGCCTTGCATCGCCAAGAAGGCGAACAAGGCGCGCGCCTTCTTGGCGGACAGCGTCACAGGTTCGCCCGTCGCCAGGCGCAACGCGAAACCGCCGAGCAGGTCAAGCCGTAGGGCCGTCAAGGCTCTGGCCTCCGGAAAAGCGCCGATTGTCGAGATTATACCCCCGCTGGAAACCTGGTCGCATGCGTCGCGAGTCGAAGTTTCACGTTTTTTTCACGCCCGCCCACACGTCGCGCTCACGGCCGAGGCGTATGAGCCTGCCTCACGCTGCTGCGGACATGGCCGATTGACCCGGCCGCGCGGCAGTCGTTCGGGATCCATCGATCGAGACAGCATACAGGAGGCCTAAGGATGGCACGGTACAGACACGACCTGCCGCAATTGTCCGGCAGAGTCTTTCTCACGGACGGCGGTATCGAAACCACCCTCATCTTCCACGACGGGCACGATCTGCCGCATTTCGCAGCTTTCGATCTCCTCACGCATGACGAGGGGTATGAGTCGTTGCGCAGCTACTTTCGGCGCTACGCCTCCATCGCCCAACAGCATGGCGTCGGTTTCGTGCTCGAGAGCGCGACCTGGCGCGCCAGCCCGGACTGGGCGGAAAGGCTCGGCTATTCCAAGCATGCTTTGGCCGAGGTGAACCGCCAGGCCATCGCCCTGCTCGAGGACATTCGGCAGGAATACGAGGCCGACGACAGCCCAATGGTGATTAGCGGATGCGTCGGGCCTCGGGGCGACGGCTACAGCCCGGACGAACAGATGAGCGAGCAGGACGCCGAACGTTATCACGCGGAGCAGATCAACACCTTCCGCGAGACGGCCGCCGACATGGTGACCGCCATTACCATGACCTATCCCGAGGAAGCGATCGGCCTGACGCGTGCCGCGCAGACGGCCGACATGCCCGTCGTGATTTCCTTTACCGTGGAAACGGACGGCAGGCTGCCGTCGGGTCAGACCCTGAAAGAGGCGATCGAGACGGTGGATGCGGCCACCGGGAACGGGCCGGCCTACTACATGATCAACTGCGCCCATCCCACCCATTTCGAGGACGCCTTGCCGGTGGCCGAGGCCTGGGTGGAGCGGATCCGCGGCATCCGGGCCAATGCGTCGACCAAGAGCCACGCCGAACTGGACGAGGCCGAAGAGCTGGACGACGGCAATCCGGAAGAGCTCGGCCATCAATATCAAGGGCTTAGGCGCAAGATGACCCATCTGAGCGTGCTCGGCGGGTGCTGCGGAACCGATCACCGTCACGTGGAGGCGATCTGCCGGGCCGTCGCTTAATCACGCCTGGGATGCAAACCGACCCTCTCGGTGACCAAGCAGACAGCGAAAGGATGTGCTGACATGGCCTATGTGGACTGGCTTCTCAAAGGAAAGCGCTTGGTTGCCTGCAGCTGCGACTATGGCTGTCCGTGCGATTTCATGGCGGCGCCGACCCAGGGCCACTGCGAGGGCCTGGAAGCCATGGAGATCGATGAGGGCTATTTCGGCGACGTGCGGCTGGAGGGAGTTCGCTTTGCCGGGACCTATCATTGGCCGGGTCCCGTGCATAAGGGCAACGGAACCTACCAGGCGATCGTGGACGAGAGCGTGACGGAAGAGCAGCGCGAGGCGCTGTTCCGGATCCTCTCCGGCGAGGAGCAGGAGCCGACCACGGCCTTCAACATCTATGGTGCGACCATCGAAACCGAGCTGGATCCGATCTTCACTCAGGTGGAGTTCGCCTGGGACCTCGAGAATCGGACCGGCCGGATCTTCGTGCCCGGGGTCGGAGAGGCGGATTTCGAGCCCATACGCAATCCGGTGACGGGCGCGCCGCACCCTGCGCACCTCGTGTTGCCCACAGGCTTCGAATTCCGCAAGGCCGAAGTGGTGAGCGCCAAGAATGTGAAAGGCATCGGCGACCTCGAGTTTAATTACCCGGACTGTCACGGTTCCATGTTCTACATCGCCTACGGTCCCTACGGCATCATCGAAGAAGCGGCCTAAGCCCAGGCGGTCAAGATCCAGTCGAGATCCGGGTCGGCGGTCCCGGGGCCCGAGCGGCCGCCGCACCCTACTGCGAGGAACGGGACCATGGTTTTCTATGAACGACATGTCCTGCCGGGGCTGCTGACCTTCGCCTGTGGCCGGAAATCCTTTCGGGATCAGCGGGCCAAGATCGTGCCGCTGGCCGAGGGACGGGTGCTGGAAGTCGGTATCGGCTCCGGGCTCAATTTCCCCTTCTACGAAGCCGCCAAGGTGGACCGGGTGATCGGACTGGACCCTGCCGAAGAGCTTTGGGCACGCGCAGCCCGCCGGGCACGCGCGGTGCCCTTCGAGATCGAGTATTTGCCGCTCGAAGGCGAGCGCATTCCGCTTGCGCCATCGAGCGTGGATACCGTCCTGGTCACCTATACCCTGTGCACCATTCCCCAGGCGGTTACGGCTCTCGAAGGCATGCGGCGCGTGCTCAAACCGGGCGGACGGCTGCTGTTCTGCGAGCACGGCAAGGCACCCGACGCGGCCGTCCGCCGGTGGCAGGGGCGGGTCAACCCGGCCTGGGGCTGTGTGTTCGGCGGCTGCAACCTGGACCGGGACATCCCCGCGCTGTTGCACGCCGGCGGCTTCCGGATCGACCGCATGGAGCGCGGCTACGTCGCCCGCATGCCGCGCTTCGCAGGCTTCAACTATTGGGGCTCGGCCGTGCCGGCCTAGAGCAATCGACACGCAGGAGACAACGCGATGCAGGACGCAATCACCTTTCGACCCGCGCGCAAGGAGGACAGCCGCATCATCGCCGAGATGTTCCGCATCTCCTCGGGCGGCGTGGCCGACTACATCTGGCGGAAGATGGCCTCCGACTATCCGCCCGGCCTGTCGCTGGTCGAGATCGGCGCCCGGCGGTACGCCCGCGAGAACACCGATTTCTCTTACCAGAACTGCGTTCTGGCCGAATGCCGGGGCGCGGTCGTCGGCATGATGCACTGCTATCCGATCGCACAGGACGCCGCCGGGGAATCGGAAGAGGTGGATCCGGTCCTGCGCCCCTACGCGGAGCTCGAAGTCCCGGGCAGCCTCTATCTGTCGAGCGGGTCCGTCCTGTCCGGCTACCGGGACCAGGGCATCGGCTCGCTGTTTCTGACGATCGCGCGGCATCGGGCGCGCCGGCTCGGCCTGGACCGCCTGAGCGTCATCGTGTTCGAGGGCAACGAGGCGTCGCTGCGGATGTGTCGGCGCCACGGCTTTGCGCTCGTCGACCGACGTCGCATCGTGCCGCACGAGCTGATCGAGTACGAAGGGGAGGCCCTGCTGCTTGCGGCACCGGTGGACTGGATTGCCGACCAGGCGCCCGCCCGCCGTCGACCGAGCGCCGCCATCGCGTCCATCAACGAAGCGCCGCCGCTTTGGTCCTTGGAGAAACACCCATGACCACGTTCGATGCCACCGTCCGCGCCCGGCTGAAGGCGCTCAACCTGACCCTGCCCGTACCGCCGCAACCGGCCGGCGCCTATACGTCAGCCATCCGCGCGAACGGCATCCTCTATCTCTCGGGTCAGTTCCCGATCGCGGATGGCAAGCCCCGCTATGAGGGCCGGGTCGGGGCCGAGCTCAGCGAGGAGGAGGGCCATGCGGCGGCGCGGCTGGCGGCGCTCAACGTGCTGGCCCAAATCGACCGGGCTTTGGGCGGGTTCGAGGCGCTGGTCACCATCGCCCGGGTCGAAGGCCATGTCAGCAGCGCCCCGGGCTGGTTCAACCATCCCGTCGTGCTGGACGGCGCCTCCGAGCTGTTCAAGGCGGTGCTGGACGAGCGCGCAGGCCACACCCGGAGCGCCATGTCGCACCACCAGCTGCCCTGGAATCTGCCCGTCGAGCTGGTCGTCACCGCAGCGGTGCAGGCCTGAAGCCGTGTGGGCGTGGGTGCTACACGCAGCAGCCGGCGCCCCATCGTGCTCTACCGCAGGGTCTGGATGTAGGCGATCAGGTCGTCCATCTCCTGGCGGGAGAGATAGAAGTCGGGCATGGGCGGGTGCGGGTCGGTCAGGAAATTCCGCAGCCGGTCCGGGGTCTTCTTCGGATTGCGGGCAATTTCCATGAAGGTCGGCACGCCATCGGCGACAGTGCGCTTGGCGGTCTGCGGGGCGATCACATGGCAGTGCACGCACCAGCGTTCGGCCATGCTCCGGCCATTGTCCGGGTCCGCCGCCCGAACCGGCGCCGACGAAAGCAGCATGGCCGCGCCGATCACTGTCAGTATGCCCAGCTTCATGGCCGCATCCTTTCCTGATTGATCCAAACGCAGCGTAGGGCTGCACCGCCGTCGGAACATTGACGCACGTCAACGGCAATCCGTGCCGAAAGGCCACACCGCCACCAAATGTGCTGACGTCCTGTCAACAAACCACAAAATTTTGTTGACGGGTGGCCCGACGCGTTGCTACCAGGGCGCTTCAGGTGCGTGGACGCGGGAATAATGTCACCTGACGCACGAGGCCCGGCGAGTCATCCGACCCGCCGGGCCTTCCCTTTGCGCAGAGCCCCCGATCAAGGGACGACCCTAGCTGCAGACAACAAGAGAGGCGTCAGGTGCTCGGACGCGGGGTCCCAACAACGTACTCCGAAGAGCACTCCTGACGCCTCTCGAACCGTTCCACCCGAAGGTTTCCTGGTCCGCACAACCTCAAGTCCGAGAACTCAACGTCGTGCAGTAATTACTTTACGTTTTTTTAGTACGCTTGCAACAAAAAAATCATTCGAGGGCCAAATTTCTTGTGGATAATTTCAAATACATGCTCACAACATAATAACAGCTTATACACAACTTATTCTATGTTTAATCCACTGAACGATCCACAGGGCGATCGCCGCCCTGCGGCCCGATGGCTTTCCCGGCCCGTCCGCCAACCCGGGCACGGGTGCGCCGGTCGTGACCACGCGATCGCTCACCCTATAGTGATTGGCCAGTGAGCAGCGCAGATCCCTATGTTGGGCGCATGAAGAGCTTGCTGCGCCAGCGTGTCATGGGCAAGGGGCTGGCAACCTTGGTGGTCCTCGGGATCGCCTTCGGCCCCGAAACCGTCACCGCCGACACCGAACTCAGATCAACCGCGCCGACCGTGGTGGAGCTTTTTACATCGCAAGGATGCTCGTCCTGCCCGCCCGCAGACAAGTTCCTCGGCGAGTTGGCGCGTCGCGACGACATCATCGCCCTCTCGTTCCACGTCGACTACTGGGACTACATCGGCTGGCCCGACCCCTTCGCCAGCAAGGAGACCACCGCTCGGCAGCACGCCTATGGGCGATCCTTGCGGCAGCGCTATGTCTACACGCCGGAGATGGTGGTCGACGGGCGAGCCCACAGCTCCCGCCCGAGCGAGATCGACGCGCTGATCGAAGCCGGTAAGGCGCACAAGAAGTTCGCGGTCGGCTTCCGCAAGGATGCCGACGGCGGTCATCAGATCGTTGTCCCGGCGGCGGCGTACGACGGCAAGGCCTCGGTCTGGCTGGTCTTCTACGACCGCAAGCACACGGTGAAGATCCCGCGCGGCGAGAACCGCGGCCGCACGCTGACCTATACTCATGTGGTCCGCGAGCTCAAGGAACTCGGCACCTGGACCGGGAAGGAGCTGGTGATTCCGATCTCCACCGCGGCGGCGGAAAGCGCGGGCCGCGGCGGTTGTGTGATCATCGTCCAGGACGGCAAGGCGGGGCCGATCCTTGGCGCGGCCCAGATGGCGTTCAACAACTGACGGTGCCGGGGCACTGCCCGGCGCCGACGGATCACTTCTACCAGTCCTAGAGTCGAAGTCCGCGGGCGGCGCCGCGGCGGCTCAGGTCAGCCGATGCCACTCGTCATGATCGCGGACATCCTGCGGGCGAACGCGGCCGGGTCCGGCAACGCCTCGCCCTCCAGAATGCGCGCCTGGTCTAGCAGCAGCCACGCTGCATCCTCGATCGCATCGACCCCGCCATCGGCTTGCGCGCGCTCGGTCAGCTTTCGGATCAAAGGGTGCTTGGGATTGAGCTCGAGGATGCGGGCCGAGATCTCATCGATCCGGCCATGCTGGCGCAGCATGCGCTCCAGGTTCATGTCCAGCCCGCCTTCGTCCGCGACCAGGCAGACGGCGGAATCGGTCAGACGTTCCGAAGCGCGCACGTCCTTGACCGCATCCTTGAGAGCCAGCTTGATCGCGGCGATCAGGGTCTCGACCCCTTCGGTTGGGGTCTCGTCTGACTTCTCCTCGGCCGGGGCCTTCGCGCCTTCGATGTTGGCCAAGTCGGCGCCGCCGCGGGTGACCGATTTGAACGCTTTGTCCTGGAAGGTGCCGGCAGCCGGAACCCAGAATTCGTCGATCGGGTCGGACAGCAGCAGGACCTCGACGTCGCGCGCGGTAAACCCCTCGAGCTGGGGGCTCTGCTTGAGCGAGTCCACGTCGTCGCCGGTGATGTAGTAGATGTGCTCCTGGCCGGGCTTCATGCGCTCGACATAGTCCGCCAGGCTGACCAGACCGTCTCGGCTGTTGGAACGGAAGCGCACGATCTCCAAGAGCTTGTCCCGCTGGCCGCTGTCCTCATAGAGCCCTTCCTTGACCACGGCGCCAAAGTTGTTCCAAAAGGCGGCATAGTCGTCCGGCGCTTTCTCGGCCCGCTTCTTGAGTTCGTTCAGCACGCGCGTCACCAGGCCCGCACGGATCTTCGCGACCAGCGGGTTGTCCTGCAGCATTTCGCGGCTGACGTTGAGCGGCAGATCCTCGCTGTCGACGATGCCTTTGAGGAACCGCAGCCAGCCGGGCACCAGTCCCTCGCACTCGTCGGTGATGAACACGCGCTTGACGTAGAGCTTCACCCCGTGCCGCCGCTGCGGGTCGAACAGGTCGAAGGGTTTTTGCGACGGAATGAACAGCAGGCCGGTGTACTCGATCTTGCCCTCGGCCTTCCAATGCAAGTTGTGCCAGGGCTCGTCCAGACCGTGGCTCACATGGCGGTAGAATTCGGCGTACTGCTCGGGCTTGATCTGCGACTTCGGCCGGGTCCACAGCGCGGAGGCCTCGTTCAGCCGATCGTCCGCATCGCCGTCCTTCAGGATGATCGGGATCTGGATGTGGTCGGAATAGGTCTTGACGATGTTGCGGATGCGGCCGGGGTCCAGATAGTCCTTCTCCGCCTTGGCCAGGTGAACGATGACGCTGGTGCCCCGGCTGTCCCGTTCGGCCGGCGCGATGGTGAACGCACCCTTGCCGTCCGAACCCCACAGCCAGGCCTTTTTCTCGCCCGCCTTGCGGGTCAGCACCTCGACCTTCTCTGCCACCATAAAGGTGGAGTAGAAGCCGACCCCGAACTGGCCGATCAGCGACACATCGTCGGCGCCCTCCGTACCGGCCTTGCTGAGCCGTTCCACAAAGGCGGCCGTACCCGAGCGGGCGATGGTGCCCAGGTTCTCGATCAGCTCCTTGCGATTCATGCCGATGCCGTTGTCGGCGAGCGTCAGCGTATTGGCCTTCTTGTCGAGGCTCAGCTCGACCCTGAGATCCGGGTCGTCGGCGGTGAGCGCGGGCTTGGTCAGCGCGGCGTACCGCAGCTTGTCGCACGCGTCGGAGGCGTTCGAGATCAGTTCGCGCAGGAAGATGCCCTTCTCGCTGTACAGCGAGTGGGCGACGATATCCAACAGCTTGGAGACCTCCGCCTGGAAATCGTACGACTCAATCCCCCCGTCGGCGGCGGCCCCGCGCTCCGTCGTCTTGGTGGCCATCGGCTTTCCCCTTCACTCCGTCGGGATCGCCTTGCGATCCGTTGTTTTCCGCGCTGGATATGTGGTGTGCGGCTGCCGGCTGCAAGGCCTCGGCTGATGGCTTGAGACAGATCAACGACGGCCCAGACCCGTGCCATCTAGGCTCGACCGTGCGATACTGTTCGTCAGACAAGTCGGCAACAGGAGGTGGTATCGATGGCCGTGCCGCTCGAGATCTCGTTTCAGAAACTGGCGCCGTCCGACGCGGTCGAGGCCCGCATCAGGGAACTCGCGGACCGTTTGGAGCGCTACCACGACCGCATCATGCGATGTCGGGTGGTGGTCGAGCAGGTGAGCCGCCGTCACACCAAGGGAAAGATGTACGAGGTCCGCATCGACATCTCGGTGCCGGGCCGCGAGATCGTGGCCAGCCGCAATCCCGGCGCCGATCATGCGCATGAGGACGTCTACGTCGCCATCCGCGATTCCTTCAAGGCCGCCGCGCGCCGGCTCGAGGACCATGTGCGCAAGCGCAGCGGACACCAGACCAAGGTCCACGCCGTGCCGGCGACGGGCCGCGTGGTGCGGCTGTTCGCCGACGAAGGCTACGGCTTCATCGCCGCGCCCGACGGGCAGGAGATCTATTTCCACCGCAACACTGTGGAAGGCGGCGGCTGGGAGGTCATGGATATCGGCACCGAAGTGCGCTTTACGGCAAGCGAAGGCGAGAAGGGACTGCACGCGCTGTCGGTGACGCCGGTCGGCGAATCCGAGGTGATCGGCTAGCGCGAGTAGGTGCCGACCAGCTCGGCGGTCTCGATCACATGGGGCTCGGCGGCCGCCTCCACCTCGGTGCATCCCGGGTCGTCTTCGAGACCCAGGCTTTCCACATCCAAAGCCAGCAACCGAAAGCGGTAGTGATGGGTGCCGTGCCGGCGCGGCGGGCAGGGCCCGCCATAGCCGCTGCGGCCGAAGTCGTTGACCGCCTGACGCACCTCGCCGACCCGGCCATCGGCGGGATAGGCTTCCGGCAGGCCGGCCACGTCGGTCGGGATGTCATAGACCGCCCAATGATGCCAGGTGCCCGCCGGCGCATCCGGATCGTCGCACAGCAGCACGAAGCTCTGCGTGCCTTCGGGCGCGCCGGACCAGGTCAGATGAGGCGAAACGTCCTCGCCCTCGCAGGTGAAGCGGGACGGAATGCGCTCGCCCGCCGCGAAATGCTGGCTCGAAAGGGTCAGGGGCATCGAAGTCACCGGGTAGCGACGTTGCAGAGACCCTAGACCTGCGCCCGCCCGGCGAGCATTGACATGCGTCATTCCTGGCCAGCGCAGCGACCGCGACCATGGTAGCGAGGGATGCCAGAAATGTGGAGGGGCGTGTGCGGAATTCGATCGTGCTGAAAAGCATGGCCCCTGGTGGGCTGGCGGTGCCGTGAAAGACATCGACTGCGTCGCGTTTCTACAGTGGAGTCTGCCCCGGCTGGCGCTGCGATGGCCGGGGTTCCGCAAGGTCCGGCGTCAGGTTTGCAAGCGTCTCACCCGCCGCCTGCGCGAGCTCGCGCTGGCGGACGTCGCGGCCTATCGCCGCTATCTTGATGACCATCCGGACGAATGGCGGATCCTGGATGGGTTCTGCCGCATCACCATCTCCCGCTTTTGCCGGGACCGCCATGTGTTCGAACTGCTGGCGGAGCGCGTGTTGCCGACTTTGGCGGAGGCCGCCGCCCGGGACCGACGGACGCTGTCCGCCTGGAGCGCCGGCTGCGGCTCGGGCGAGGAGGTTTACAGCCTGCGGCTCCTTTGGGATCTGGCGCTGGCGCAGGATTGGCCGGAGACGACGTTGCAGATCCTTGGTACCGACATCGATCCGGTCCTGCTCGAGCGGGCGCGGGCCGGCTGCTATCCGCCGGGCTGTCTGCGCGAAGTGCCGGATGCTTGGCGCGAGACGGCCTTCGCAGACCGCGCCGGCCTCTTCTGCCTGCGCGCCGAGTTCCGGCACGGCGTGGCGTTCCATCAGGAGGACATCCGCGAGACCATGCCTGCCGGGCCGTTCGACCTGGTGCTCTGCCGGAACCTTGCCTTCACCTACTTCACGCTGTCGCTGCAAGCACAAGTGCTTGCCGGCATCGCCGAACGCATGCGCTCCGGCGGCGTTCTTGTGATCGGGGGGCACGAACAGCTGCCCGCGGACGCCGAAGCGCTCCGCTTCCGCGCCACGGCGCGCACCATGTGGCGCAAGGACTGACAGGCGGAGCAGGGCCTATGGTCAGCGCGATCCAGACCTGCGACAGGGTCTGGCAAGACCGCTGTCAGGCAAGCCTGAAATCTCTACAATGCGCCGGCGGGATTGATCGGGGCTGAGAACGTCGTGATGTTTCGAAGAAAGCACCAAAGGGACGGCGAGCTCAGCCGGGAGGAACGTGTCCGTAAGGCGCGTGACTGCCTGCTGTCCGAAATCCGAAGCGAGGCCCGCGATACCGCAATGCTGACCGGCCGGCCGGCCTTCTCCGAGCCGGTCATGGAGGCGCTTGGTAAGGTGCCGCGGGAGGAGTTCGCAGGCTTTCCCAGCGCGGAAGCGGCCTATTTCAACGCGCCCTTTGCCATCGGACATGGCCAGACCATCTCCCAGCCCTACATCGTGGCGCTGATGAGCGAGCTTCTCGATCCTCAGCCGGACCATGTGGTGCTCGAGATCGGCACTGGCTGCGGCTACCAGGCGGCCGTGATCTCGCTGCTGGTCAAGCAGGTCTACAGCGTCGAGGTCGTGTCCGAGCTGGCGGCGCTGGCCAGGGAACGGTTGGCCCGGCTCGGCTTTGCGAATGTCGAGGTGCGCCACGGCGACGGCGCCAAGGGCTGGCCCGAACACGGACCCTTCAACGGCATCATCGTCACCGCGGCAACGCCGGAGATTCCGCAGCCGTTGACCGAACAGCTCGCCCGCGGCGGCCGCATGATCATCCCGGTCGGCCGGCCCTGGATCGGCCAGGACCTGGTGTTGGTCCAGAAAGACGACCGAGGCAAGCTTTCCGAGCGCGTGGTCCTGCCGGTCGCCTTTGTGCCGTTGACCGGTGGCAAGAGCTGAGCCGGTGGGCCCGCTGGGGCGGCCCGTGCATGATATCCTCCATATCGACGGCGCCTATGGCGAAGGCGGCGGCCAGATCCTGCGCACCGCGGTGTCCCTGGCCGCCGTCAAAGGCCAGCCGATCCGGATCGAAAACATTCGCGCCCGTCGCCGCAATCCTGGGCTGGCGGCCCAGCATCTCACCGCCGTGCGCGCGGTCGGCGCGATCTGCGAGGCCGAAATCGACGGCGATACGCTGGCATCGACCGAGCTGTCTTTTGCGCCGGGCGGGCCCGTGCGGCCCGGGATCTATGTCTTCGACGTGGCCGAGGCGCGCGAAGGCGGCAGCGCCGGGTCCACAAGTCTGGTTCTGCAGGCGCTGCTGCTGCCGCTGGCGCTCGCCGACGGGCCGTCTTCCGCAGTCGTTCGCGGCGGCACCCATGTCCGCTGGAGTCCCAGCTTCCACTATGCCCGCGACGTCTGGCTTCCGGCGCTCGGCCGCCTCGGCGTAGCGGCGGAGTTGAGTCTCGCGCGCTGGGGCTGGTATCCCGTCGGCCAGGGGGAGATCCGGGCAGAGATCACCGGCCGGGCAGGGCCGCTCTCGGCGATCGACATCCGGGCACCCGGCCGCCTCCGTCGGGTCGCGGGCCGCGCGGTCGCGGCGAACCTGCCGGCGCACATCGCCCAGCGCATGGCCGACCGTGCCCGCACGATGCTCGCCGCCGAGGACATCGAAAGCCAGATCCGGCCGCGCCGGGTGCGGGCGGCCTGCGCAGGCGCTGGCCTGTTCTTGGTTGCCGAGTATGAGCACATTCACGCCGGGTTTACCGCTCTGGGCGAACGCGGCAAGCCGGCCGAACGGGTCGCCGAGGAGGCGGTGGCCGAGCTGCTGGACCATCACCGCAGCCACGCCGCGGTGGATCCTCACCTGGGCGACCAGTTGATCGTGCCCGCGGCGTTCGCCGCGGGCGAGAGCCGTTTCACCGTGGCCGCAGCGACCGGTCACATGACCACCATGGCGTGGCTCGTCGATCGCTTCGGGCTTGCCCATGTTGAGATCGACGAGACCACCGTGCGGATCAGGCCGAACGCATGACGGATGCCGCGACGCCTGCGCCACTCACCCTGCGGGACCTGCCCTCCCGGATCGCGGCCTTCGGCGCGGCCGAGGCCGTGGTGGCCTTCGATGACGGCGGCCGGCAGGTCTGGAGCTTTGCCGAGCTGGTGGAGCAGGCACGGAGGCTTGCGGCCGGTCTCGTCGAAGAGGGCGTGGCGCCGGGCGAGACCGTCGGGTTGTTCGCGCCGAGCCGGCCGGAATGGATCGTCGCCTGCCTGGCGATCGCCTGCACCGGCGCCGTGGTCACGCCGATCGACCATCAGCTCGCCAGCGAAGACCTGCAACATGTGCTGAGCGATTGCGGCTGCCGGCGCATCTTCACGACGCGGGATGGTTTGCCGCTCTTGCAGGGATCCGAGGTCGTTCCGATCCTGCTGGACACCGAGACCGGATCCGATGAAGCACCCTCCTGGCGCAGCCTGCTGCGCGACGGGAATGTGGCGCCGCCGGCTGCGGATCCCGATGATGTCGCCGCGCTCTTCTACACCTCGGGCACGACCGGGCGGCCCAAGGGCGTCCCCCTGAGCCACCGCAACCTCGGCGCCAGCATCGAGAGCTTCTTGGGGCTGGATATCGTCGGCCCTGCCCAACGGGTGCTCGTGCCCCTGCCGTTTCATCATGTCTATCCGTTCCTTGTCGGCCTTTGGGGACCGCTCGGCATTGGCGCGGCCGTCATCCTGCCGTCCGGCCTCAGCGCCAAAGAGCTCGGGCGGGCGCTCAAGGAGGGCGCGGCGACGGTGATGATCGGCGTGCCCCGCCTGTACGAGGCGCTGGACGCCGGCATCGCCGCCCGGGTCGACGCCGCCGGCGCGGCCGCCGGTGTGATCTTCAAAATGCTGTTGGCGATCGCGCGGAGCCTGCGTCCGGTCGCCGGGCTCGCGGCCGGGCGCGTGCTGTTCGGCCGCCTGCACCGGGCGCTGGGCCCGCGGCTGCGCATGCTGGTGTCGGGCGGCGCGCGCCTCGATCCGATCCTTGAGCAGCGGCTGCAGGCGCTCGGCTGGGAGGTGCTGACCGGTTATGGCCTGACCGAGACCGCCGCTATGTCGGTCTACAACCCGCCGGGACAGGCGCGCGCGGGCAGCGCCGGCCGGCCCGCGCCTGGCGTCGAGATCCGCATCGTCGGCGGCGGGCCGGACCAGGAGGGCGAGATCCAGATCCGGGGCGCAGGGGTGTTCGCCGGATACCGCAACCGGCCGGACGAGACCGCCGCCGCCTTCACCGCCGATGGCTGGCTGCGCACCGGTGATCTCGGCCATATCGACGCCGACGGCTATCTCTACGTGACCGGCCGCAGCAAGGAGCTCATCGTGCTGTCGGGCGGCGAGAACATCGCGCCCGACGCGCTCGAAGCGGTCTACGGCGAAAGCCCCTATATGCGCGAGATCGCCCTGCTGGAGCATGATCGCGCGCTGGTGGCGCTGGTGGTGCCCGACCTGGATGCGCTCCGCGAATTCGGCGCCTACCGGATCGAGGACACGCTGCGGGTGTCCTTGAGCCTGCTGGCCCAGACCCTGCCCGCCTACCAGCGGATCTCCGGGTACGCGATCACCCATGCGCCTCTGCCGCGCACCCGGCTCGGCAAGCTCCGTCGTCATCTCTTGCCGGATCTGTATGCCCGGGCAGCCAAGGGCGAGGCGCCGGCCGCGGAAGAGATGTCCCCGGCCGACCGGGAAATGCTCCAGGCGACGCCTGTCCGAACGGCATGGGCGTGGCTGCAGGCGCAGTTCCCCGACCGTGGACTTTCGATGGACACCAGTCCCCAGCTCGATCTCGGTCTCGATTCGCTGGCCTGGATCGAGCTGGTGGCCGGTTTGGAACAGGAGCTGGGCACGCCGCTGGACGAGGCCGACGTCGCCGGCGTGGTGACGCTGCGCGACCTGCTGGCGGCCGTTGCGGCGGCAGGTGCGGCTGCAGCGCCGAAGGCCGAAGCGCCGTCAGAGGTTCAGATTCCGCCCGAGGACGAGACCTGGCTGAAGCGACCGGGTCCACTGCTACAGGCGGTGGGATGGGTGCTGCATGTTATTGCACGCGGGCTCGCCCGGGTAATGTGGCGGCTCGAGGTCGAGGGCGTCGACAACCTTCCCAAGAGCGGCCCGGTGGTGCTGGCCAGCAATCACGCGAGCTTTTTCGACGCGCCTTTCCTGGTCGCGGCGCTGCCATGGCGCCAGCTCAGGCGCACCTGGTGGGCGGCCGACCGCCAGCAGGTCTTTGTCCGTCCCTGGCTTCGGGCCTTTGCCCGCATCGGTCACGCCTTTCCGGTCGAGGATCGCCGGCCGGCGGCATCGCTCGCCAAGGGCGCGCGTATCCTCGCCCGCGGCGACTGCGTGGTCTGGTTTCCGGAGGCGTGGCGGTCGCCCACCGGAGAGCTGCAGCCCTTCCGGCCTGGGATCGGCCGTCTGCTGACCGAGACAAACGCTGTCGCCGTGCCCATCCATCTGAGCGGCACCTACGCTATTCTGCCACGCGATCGCCGCATTCCGCGTCTAGGACGCGTCCGGGCACGTATCGGGGCGCCCCGATCGGCGGACGCGCTCGATGGCCGGGGGGAGGGCCCGGACCGCGCCACGCGGATCGCCAATGCCCTGCACGACGCCGTGGCGGCGCTGGCGGGCGGGGTGGCCGCGCCCGAGCGCCGGAAACCCCCGGACTAAGGGCTGTTCGGCGGGCCGTGCTCTGGGGGTCGTTAACCGCCTGGACACTATATGCCGAGTAAAATAGTTTGGATTTCAGGTATTTGCGGAGAATTCTGCGTTCTCAGGAGGGAAGTATGCGTTTCTTGCGTTTTGCGGTTCTGGCATCGGCTCTGGGGCTTGCCGCGTGCGGCAGCACGCCCGAGGACCGCGCGGTGACCGGCGCTGCCATCGGCGCGACCGGCGGCGCCATCTTCGGTGCGATGGCCGGCGCGCCGGGCTTGGGCGCGGCCATCGGCGCCGGCGTCGGCGGTGTCACCGGCGCGCTCACCGACAAGAGCACCTTGAACATCGGCGATCCGATCTGGAAGCAGTCGACCAGCGGCCAGGTCTCGGGCGTGAAGCAGATCCAGTCCGGCCTGATCCAGCTCGGCTACGACCCGGGCCCGGCCGACGGCTACCACGGCGCCAAGACCAGCGCCGCCATCCGGGAGTACCAGAAGAACAACGGGCTTCTGGTCGACGGCCGCGCGTCGCCGGAGCTCTTGAACCACATCAACGAGAATACCGGCCGGGGCTGACCGTACCGCTACTGGGCTCTATCCAATCGACAAAGTGCGATCGATCCGGCCGGCAAGTCCCGGCGGGCGCCTCGACGTGCGCCGTGGCGGGCGGCACGCGTCCTAATTCGGGTTCCGGCCTGATATCACCCAGGACGAGGACTCCATGACGATGCCGTCGGTCTCCTTCTTTTGGGCGTCGATGGCGTCGGCCAGAGCGGCTTCGATCTCGCCGCGCTTCGCCTCGGCTTCCTCGCCGGCCTCGCGGAACACCTCGCCCGCGGGTCCGAGCGCAAGCTGGAAGTTGATGGCGTCCTCGACCGTTCGGCCGATCAGAACCGGCGCGTCGACCCGCTCGAAGGCGATGTCCTCGTAGCCGGCGATCTCCATCATCTTGCTGACCATCGGCTGATCCGCCATCGAGAACGGCCCGGGCCCGCAGGTGCGGGCGTCCTCGCCCGGCGGCGGCAGGAACCCGAGGACCACGTCCTTGGCCATGCTGAGCCAGGGATTGACGTCGGGCGCGCGCCAGACGATGTGGGTCATGATCCCGCCCGGCTTGAGCGCGCAGCGCATGTTGCGGAGGCCGGCGACGGGGTTGGCGAAGAACATCGTGCCGAAGCGCGAAAAGACGAAATCGTACTCGGGTTCGAACTGCTCGAGCAGGGCGTCCCCCTCCATGAAGGAGACATTCGTGGCTCCCCGGCGCGCGGCATCTTCGCGGCCGTAATCCAGAAAAGCGGTACAGCAATCCAGGCCGACCACCGAGCCGCTCGGCCCGACACGCTCCGCGAGCTTGATGGCCGTATCGCCGAAGCCGCAGCCGACGTCCAGCACCCGGTCGCCCTCCTTCACCGGCAGCGACGGAAAGATCGCCTCGCTGTGATGGGTGAGTCCGTCCACCAGGATGTGCTTGAAGGCAATGAACTTTGGGACCAGGATTTCGTTCCAGAAGTCCACATACTCCGCACTCTGGCCGCTCTCTTCGACCGCGCTCATCGTTTCTCCTCCCAGGTAAGTCCGTCCGGCTGTCGCGCGCCGGATCTCTGCGGCCAGGATATGCCAGAAAGGCGTTGTCGCGCGGGAAAACTTCGCGGCGGCACGCGAAGGGCGGTCGGAGGGCGTCAAATCGCGTAGACTGGTCCCGCGCTTCCGATTGATCGAGACCTTTGCTGTCCCTCGGTGAATACCGGTGACCAACGACGATACGATTGCCTTCATTCTGGCCCGGCTTCGCGCCTTCGGCGACCGGCCGGCGGTCATCGCGTTCGAAGCGGGCGGTCAGCGGCTGGTATCCTACGCGGACCTTGAGGACCAGGCCATGCGACTGGCCGGCGGGCTCTTGCGCCGGGGCGTCACGCCCGGAGAGCCGGTCGCGCTCTACGCCGAGAATTCGCCCGAGTGGGTCGCGGTCCGGCTCGCGCTGCTCGCGGTCGGCGCGCGCACGGTTCCGCTCGACTATCTTCTCAGCGAGGCTCAGCTCGCCCAGGCGATCGCCGACTGCGGCGCCCGCCGGCTGTTCACCACACGGGCCCATCTGGCCGAAGCCTCGGCGGCAGGCGTGGACGAGGTCTATCTGCTCGACGGCGAGACCGCGGAGCAAGGGGCCGAACCGATCGCAAGTCTGTTGGCCGAGCGGCCCGATAGCCTGCCCCGGCCCGCGCCGGAGGACGTGGTCTCGCTGTTCTACACCTCCGGCACCACCGGCGCGCCCAAGGGCGTCCCCTTGAGCCAGCGCAATATCGCCACCAATCTTGCCACGCTCTTGGCCGTCGGTCAGATCGGGCCCGACGACCGGCTGCTACTGCCGCTGCCGCTGCACCACTCCTATCCGTTCATCGTCGGCATGCTCATGCCGCTCGCCTCGGGCGCGGCCATGGTCCTGCCGGAAGGCGTCGGCGGGCCGCAGATCGTCGGCGCTCTGCAGGACGCGCGGGCGACGGCCATCGTCGGTGTTCCGCGCCTCTATGAGGCCCTCTTGTCGGGCATCATGGCCAAGGTTGCCGCCGCGGGCGGGCTGCCGGCGGCCGCCTTTCGCGGGCTCATGGCGCTCTCCATCTGGCTGCGCAGGCGATTCGGCCGACGGATCGGGCGCGCACTGTTCCGGCGAGTGCATGCCGGGTTTGCGCCGTCTCTCCGCCGGCTGATCTGCGGCGGGGCGCGACTCGAGGAGGCGCTCGAGTGGCGGCTCGAGGGCCTGGGCTGGCGGGTCCTGAACGGCTACGGTCTGGTCGAAACCACCTCGATCTCCACCTTCAACCCGCCCGACCGTCCCCGCCCCGGCAGCGTGGGCCGGCCCGCCCCTGGGGTCGAGGTCCGCATCGGCCAACCGGATGCCAGGGGCCAGGGCGAGGTGCTGCTGCGGGGACCCACCGTGTTCGCGGGCTATCGCAACAATCCCGAGGCCAACCGGGAGGCGTTCACCGCGGACGGCTGGTTCCGGTCCGGCGATCTAGGATATCTGGACGACGACGGCTACCTCTACATCACCGGCCGCCTCAAGGAGATCATCGTCCTGCCGGACGGCAAGAACGTGGCTCCGGAAGAGGTCGAGGCTGCCTATGCGGCCAGCCCCTATGTCCGCGAGGTCGCGGTGCTCGAGCAGGCGGGCACGCTGGTGGGCCTGGTGATCCCGGACATGGACGGGCTGCGCGCCGCCGGCACCGGCCGGATCGAGGACGCGCTGCGCGTCTCGCTGGCCGAAGCCTCTCGCGGACTGCCGCCCTACAAGCGCATCTCCGGCTACGCCATCGGGCACGAACCGCCGCCGCGCACGAGGCTCGGCAAGTATCGCCGGCACCTTTTGCCCGAGCTCTACGCCCAGGCGCAGACGGGCGCGGGCGCGCCCGCCGCGCCGCCCTCCGAGGATGACGCGGCGCTCCTGGCCAAGCCGCGCGCCGGACAGGTCTGGCAGTGGCTCGAAAAGCGCTTTCCCGACCGGCCGCTCAGCCTCGACACCAGCCCACAGCTCGATCTCGGCATCGATTCACTGGCCTGGCTGGAGATCGGCATGAGCTTCGAGCGCGCCTTCGGTTTCCGGCTGGGCGAAGAAGCGGTGTCCCGGGTGCTGACCATCCGGGACCTGTTGCGCGAGGTCGAGGCGGCGCCCGCCGCGGCCGAGGCAGAACCGGGCACGGCGGAGCTATCGCCGGCCGACCAGCGCTGGCTCGTTCCAGCAGGGCCGATGCTCTCGGCACTCGGACTTCTCGCCCGGACGCTGGTCTGGGCGGTCATGCGCCTGTTCTTCCGGCTGCGGGTCGAGGGCGTGGCAGAACTGCCGCAGACCGGACCCGCGATCCTGGTCTGCAACCACATGAGCGATCTGGACCCCTTCGTGCTCATCGCAGGCCTGCCCTGGAGCCGGATGCGCCAGGCTCACTGGGGGGCGGACCGGAACCGCATGTTCGGCACGCCCGTGCGCCGTTTCGTCGCCCGCATGCTCAACCTGTTCCCCGTGGACGACCGGACGCCTGGCCAGAGCCTCGCCTTCGGTCGCGAGGTCTTGGCCCGCGGCAAGATGCTGATCTGGTTCCCCGAGGAATGGCGCTCGCCCACCGGCGAGCTGCAACACTTCCTGCCCGGGGTCGGCATCCTGATCGCCGAAAGCGGCGCGCCCGCCGTGCCGATGCGGATCCGCGGCACCTTCGAGGCGCTGCCCCGCTATCGGCGCGTGCCGCGGCTCAAGCCGGTCGGGCTGACCTTTGGGGCCCCGATCGGCGCCGAAATGCTGGAAACGCGCGGCCGCGGCGAGGATCCGGGCCGGCGAATCGCCGATGCCCTGCATGACGCGGTGGCGGCGCTGAGGCCGCGCGGGAGCGAGCCTGGAGGCGAGAAACCGACGGGCTGAGCCGGTCCGGCCGCTTGCTCTCGCGTCGGCCCTTGCAACCGCCCCGCAAAACCCCGATCTTTCAGCCATGCAGGACGGTTTTCCGCACCGCCGCATCACGGCGGTTCTCGGTCCCACCAACACCGGCAAGACCCACTTCGCCATCGAGCGCATGCTCGCCCACAGGAGCGGCATGATCGGCTTCCCGCTGCGGCTCTTGGCGCGGGAGAACTACGACCGGGTGGTGCGGGCCAAGGGCGTCAAGTCCGCGGCCCTGATCACCGGCGAGGAGCGGATCATCCCGCCCAATCCCGCCTATTTCCTGTGCACCGTCGAGTCCATGCCGCTGGACCGTCCCGTCGCCTTCCTGGCGGTGGACGAGGTGCAGCTCGCCGCCGACCCCGAGCGGGGCCACGTCTTCACCGACCGGGTGCTGCACGCCCGCGGCGAGGAGGAGACCATGTTCCTCGGCGCCGACACGGTGCGCCGGCTGCTGCGCAAGCTGGTGCCGGAGGCCGAGATGGTCTCCCGCCCGCGCCTGTCGCGGCTCAGCTATGCCGGCGTCAAGAAGATCACCCGGCTGCCGCCGCGCAGCGCCGTGGTCGCCTTCTCGGCCGAGGGCGTCTACAGCCTGGCGGATCTGATGCGCCGCCGGCGGGGCGGCACCGCCGTGGTCATGGGTGCGCTCTCGCCGCGCACGCGCAACGCCCAGGTGGGCCTATACCAGGCGGGCGAGGTCGACTACATGGTCGCGACCGACGCCATCGGCATGGGCCTCAACATGGATGTCCGGCATGTGGCGTTTTCCAGCCTGGTGAAGTTCGATGGCCGCCACCCGCGCCGGCTGACGCCCGCGGAGATCGGCCAGATCGCCGGGCGCGCCGGTCGCCACCTGCAGGACGGCAGCTTCGGCACCACCGGCGATGTGGGTCCGCTCGAGCCGGAGGTCGTCGAGCGCATCGAGAACCATGAGTTCGACCCGGTCCGCTACATCTTCTGGCGCAACACGGATCTGGACTTCCAGTCGCTCCCCCGCCTGATCCGCAGTCTGGAGGCGACGCCGCCAGCCCCGTTCCTGCGCCGGGCCCGCGATGCGGACGACTATCTCTCGCTGCGGGCACTGGCCAAGCAGGAGGACATCGCCGCCGGTGCCGCCGAGCCCGAGACGGTGCAGCTCCTGTGGGAGGTCTGCCAGATCCCGGACTTCCGCAAGATTCTCGCGGACCACCACACTCGTCTCCTGAGCCAGGTCTATCGCCACCTGATGCGTTCGGACGGCCGGCTGCCGGCCGACTGGGTCGAGAGCCACATCCGGCGGCTCGACCGGACCGACGGCGAGGTCGACACGCTGACCGGGCGCATCGCCCATATCCGCACCTGGACCTACATTTCGCACCGGCCGGGATGGCTGGACGATCCAGTCCACTGGCAACAGCGGACGCGCGACATCGAGGACCGGCTGTCCGACGCGCTGCACGAGCGGTTGACCAACCGCTTCGTCGACCGTCGGGCGGCGACGCTGGTGCGGCGCATGGACACGGGCGAGCGCCTGTTCGCCGCGGTGACGCGGTCGGGCGACGTGCTGGTCGAGGGCGAGTTCGTCGGCCGGCTGGAGGGGTTTCGCTTTCAGCTCGCCGCGGACGCCGAGGGCCAGGATGCCCAGGCGCTGTCGAGCGCTGCGCTGCGGGCGCTCCGGGGCGACGTGGAGGCCCGCGTCCGCCGCTTCGAGCGTGATCCCGACGACGCCTTCGCGCTGCTCGAGACCGGCCGCATCGGCTGGCACGGCGACCCCGTGGCGCGCCTGCGCCCGGGCGCCTCGCCGCTCAAGCCTCTGGTCGAGCCGTTGCGCAGCGATCTCTTGGAGGCGGGCCTACGCGAGCGCGTGCGCCGACGCCTGACCGCCTGGCTCGACGCCCACAGCGCACGGACGCTGGCCCGGCTGCACGCCGCGGCGGAGGCGGATCCCGGCGCAGCCGGGCGTGGCATCCTCTATCAGCTGGTGGAGCGCCTCGGTCTCCTGCCCCGCCGCGAGATCGCGGACCAGATCGCCGCACTCGGCAAGGCGGATCGCAAGGCGCTCGCCGCGTTGGGCGTGCGGATCGGCGCGACCAGTGTCTATCTCACCGGCCTCACCCGGGAGCCTGCCGTGGCCCTACGCGCCGTCCTGTGGGCCGCGCATGAGGGGCGGGACGCGGTGCCGCCGTCTCCGGCCGGACCGTCCTCTGCCGCGGCGGAGGGCGTGCCCGCGCGGTTCTACGACGCCTGCGGCTACCGGTTAATCGGCGGCCGGGCGGTCCGCGCCGACCGCCTGGAGAAGCTCGCCGGCGAGGCGCGGCGGCTTGCGCGACAGGGGCCCTTCGCGGTGACCGGTTCGCTCAAGTCCGCGGCCGGCTGCGACGGCGCTGCGCTGATCCCCTTGCTGACCCATCTCGGCTACCGCATGCGGGAGGATCAGGGCGAACCCAGCTTCGTGCCCAAGGGCACGCCGCGCAAACCGTCCAAGGACCGCGCCGGCGAGAGCAAACGCAAGAAACCGCGCCCGGCCGCGCGCAGGTCGCGATCGAAACGCGGCCATGATCCGGATTCGCCTTTTGCCAAGCTCAAGGAGCTGACGGTGTCCGAATGACGCAAGCGCGCGAGGACAGCCTCCGCATCGACAAGTGGCTCTGGTACGCCCGCTTCTGCAAAAGCCGGTCGTTGGCGTCCCGGCTCTGCGCATCCGGCAAGCTGCGCCTCAATCGCCAGGTCGTGCGCAAGGCGCATCAAACGCTCCGGGTTGGCGACGTGCTGACCTTTCCCATGGGCCCCCATATCCGCGTCATCGAGGTCAAGGCGCTGGCCGGCCGTCGCGGCCCCGCGGTCGAGGCCCGCACGCTCTACCAAGACCTGGCCCCGCCCGAGGCGCAGCCGCGTCCGCCGCGCGCGCCGGCCCGCCCGCCCGGGACGGGCCGGCCGACCAAAGCGGACCGCCGGGCGCTGGACCGGTTGCGCGGCACGGACGAGGGCTGATCGGCCCCATGGCCAACCCCGCCTCAAAGAAAGTCATTTACGCGGCGCTCGTTGGCAACAGCCTGATCGCGATCACCAAGTTCTTCGCCGCAGCCTGGACCGGCAGCTCGGCCATGCTCAGCGAGGGCATCCATTCCCTGGTCGACACCGGCAACCAGATGCTGCTGCTCCACGGGCTTGCCCGGTCGAAACGCAAGGCGGATAGCCAGCATCCCTTCGGCTACGGCATGGAGCTCTATTTCTGGACCTTCGTGGTCGCCATCCTGATCTTCGCCGTCGGCGCCGGCGTGTCGTTCTATGAGGGCGTGATCAAACTCTTGGAGCCGCACCCCATCACGGATCCGCATATCAACTACATCGTGCTCGCCCTCGCCATGGTGTTCGAGGCGGTGGCCTGGTGGATCGCCTTCGGCGAGTTCCGGCGCAGCAAGGGCCGGCTCAGCTATCTGCAGGCGGTCAGGGTCAGCAAGGATCCCACGGTGTTCACCGTCCTGTTCGAGGACACTGCGGCGATGCTGGGCCTGATCGTGGCCTTCGTCGCCATCGCGCTGGGCGAGGCGCTGGGATTGCCCTGGCTCGACGGGGCCGGCTCGATCGGTATCGGCGTGATCCTGGCGGTCACGGCCATGGTGCTCGCCTATGAAAGCAAGGGGCTGTTGATCGGCGAAGGCGCGCGCCCGGCGGTGATCGCGGGCATCCGCAAGATCGTCGAGGACCAGCCGGGCGTCTCCCGGGTCAACGAGCTCTTGACCATGCATCTCGGGCCGCAGGACATCCTGCTCAACATCAGCCTCGACTTCAGCAACGGGCTGAGCTCGGCCGAGGTGGAGCAGGCGATTACCGATATGGAGCGTGCGATCCGCGCCAGCCAACCGGAGGTCAAGCGGGTGTTCATCGAGGCCCAGAGCTGGCGTCAGCACGCGGCCAGCCAAACGCAGTTGCCGGTGGGTGAGGGCGGCTGACCGAGTTGCGATCAGCGGTCGCAGACAGCGATCTGCGCTCGCCCTGATCCCGAGAGCTTCATCCTGAGGAGCCGCCTTCTCCTTCGAGACGGCCTTGCCGGCCTCCTCAGGATGAAGGCGGCGTCTCGAAGGATGAAGCGCGGCAAGTTTTGGCGTACAGAACTATCTGGCCTGCCGCGCCGCCACCAGGGCCTTGAGCGTTCGGGCATTGGCGAAGGCATAGCCCCGTTCGTCATTGTCGAAATAGCACCAAGCCGAGGTGCCGCTGTTGGCCCACGCAGCCAAGCGCTCGGCCCAGCGGGCCAGCGCCGCCTCGTCATAGCAGCCCGCATAGGCGTCGCCGGGCCCATGCAGGCGGACATAGACGAAGTCCGTGGTGACTTCGACGGGCGTCTGCGCGCCGGCCAGCTCGTAGAGGCAGAACGCGGCCCGGTGGCGGGAGAGCAGGTCGAACACCGCCGGCGTGAACCAGCTCGGGTCCCGGAACTCGAAGGCATAGCGATAGTGGTCTGGCAATGCCTGCAGGAACGCGTCCAGGCGTGCCGTATTCACGCGCCAGTGCGGCGGCAGCTGGAACAACACCGGCCCCGCCCGGTCGCCCAACCCCGCCACGGTTTCGAAGAAGCGGGCGATGCTAGCCCGCGGGTCCTTGAGCTTTTTCATGTGGGTGACGTAGCGGCTCGCCTTGCAGGCGAAGGCGAAGCCTTGCGGTGCGGCGGCGCGCCAGTGGGCGACCGTCTCCGGCGTGGGCAGCCGGTAGAAGGTGGCGTTGATCTCGACCGTGTCGAAATGCTCGGCGTAGATCCCGAAGAACCGCGCGGCCGGCGTTCCCGGCGGATAGACCGGCCCGACCCAGTGCGGATAGTGCCAGCCGGAGGTGCCGATACGGATGCGCGAAGGCGGCGAGCTCAGGGACTTATCCTATCGGCGGTGCTACGCAGCCTCGTCCGGCTCCGGCGGCTCGTCGGCGGACAGGATCTCGCACAGCCGCGCCGCGCGGCCTCGCGGACGGCGGTGGTTGAACCGACCGGAGACTTCCTTGCTGGCAAGCCAGGTCCAGGCTTCGAGCAGCTCCGAACCGGTCGCCCCGGTGCCGATAATCTCGGCGATACGCTGATCGTCGATGCGGCCGACGATCTCGATTATTTCCTCCCGCGTCAGCATGCCCATCGCACACCCTCCCTCAAAGGATGCCTGTGCCGAGGCGACTCTATGCTCCGACGCCGCACCAACGCAATATGTCCGATCAAGCCCCACTTCGCGGGACCGCTCAGCGCTTGCGGAGAATCACCGACAGGTTGTTCGCCGGCATGTCGACGACCTCCGCAAGGTCTAGCCCCTGGCCGTGGGCTTCGGCGGCGACCATGTCCAGGTCGCGCACGCCCCAGTCCGGGTTCTGGGCGCGCAGGCTCTCGTCGAAGGCGGCATTGCTCGGAGCGGTGTGTCGGCCGCCGCGCTGGAAGGGGCCGTAAAGGTAAAGCAGGCCGCGAGGCGCCAACAGGCGGCCCGCTCCGGCGAGCAGGCCACGCCCCGCATCCCAGGGCGCGATGTGGATCATGTTGATGCACAGGATCGCCGCCACCGCCGCATCTTCCACCGCGCCCCAGTCCGCGGCAGCGGCGTCGATATCGAGCGGCGGCAGGACGTTCTGCGTCTCCAGCTCGGCGGTCCAGGCGGCGATGCTGGCCCGCGAGCCCGGGTGCGGATCGCTCGGCTGCCAGACCAGATCAGGGAACTGCGGGGCGAAGAAGGTCACATGTTCGCCGCTTCCGCTGGCGATCTCGAGGACCTTGCCCGCCTCCGGCAGGACCCGCTGCAGAACCGCGAGAATGGGCTCGCGGTTCCGTCGCGTCGCCGGCGCGGACGAGAGACCGCTATGCCGATCTGCCGAGGTCATCGACGCATCCTATCAGCCCGATATCGCGCGGCGAAAGCGCGCACCGGCCGGGCTTGTGCGCCCCGGACCCGTGTGATAGGCAGGCCGCCATGTTGAATCGGCTCAAGGCGCTGTTTCCCGACTTGGGCGCCGGGTCCGATGTCGTCCCTTCGGGGTCGCATGCCCATGGCGAGCTGCAGCTCGCGGTGGCCGCGCTCCTGATCGAGGCCGCGCGCATGGATGGGGAGTTCGGCGCGGACGAGCGTGACGTCATCCGGCGGGCGATCACCGAGCGGCTCGAGATCGCGGACGCGGACGCGCTGATCGCGGAGGCCGAGCAGATGGCCGCGGAGGCGGGCGAGTACTGGTCCTTTGCCCGGGTCGCCAAGAACAGTTTCGACTACGACGAGCGGGTCGAGCTGATCGAGATGCTGTGGGAAGTGGCCTACGCCGATGGCGAGCTGCATGACTACGAGGCGAACTTGTTGCGGCGGATCACAGGACTACTTTATGTTTCCGACCGCGACAGCGGAGCCGCCCGCAAACGGGTACTCGAGCGCTTCGGCCTGGCAAAGGACTAGGACGGCGGCCGAGCCTTGATCGGGCCGATCAGGGCGCATATGCGAGGGAGTTGGAGCAAAGAATGACCTACGTCGTTACTGAAGCCTGCATCAGGTGCAAATTCCAGGACTGCGTCGAGGTGTGTCCGGTGGACTGCTTCTACGAGGGCGAGAACATGCTGGTGATCCACCCGGACGAGTGTATCGACTGCGGCGTCTGCGAGCCCGAATGCCCGGCCGAAGCCATCATTCCCGACACGGAATCGGATGCGGAGCAGTGGGTCGAGCATAACCGGAAGTACTCCGAAGCCTGGCCCAACATCACCCGGAAGGGGGAGGCCCCGGCCGACGCCGAGGAGTGGAACGGCAAGCCGGACAAGATGCAGTACTTCAGCGAGAGCCCCGGCCAGTAAGAGCCTCGCCGCCCCCCGCTCCCATGGGGCCTTGCCGTTTGCCCGGCAGGAAGGCCTGTCCTTGGGCCGGTTTTTGTGATATAAATGTGACAGTTTGATGTGGACGGCCCGTGTCTGGACAGTTTGTCCAGCGCCCGGGCCGTCTATTGTTGCCTGCCCTCCTGCGGCGATTCCGTTAAGGTTAATCGGCAGGGGCGGCGGGACGGCCGCTACGCAAGGAGGGGCGGCGGCGCGATCCGGGCTCGTAAATCCGGAACGAGCGCCAATATAGAAGCGGTGGAACGGCGGTGAAGAGGACGACGTATGACAGGTCAGCCGGGATTCAATCAAGGAGACTACGTAGTTTATCCGACCCACGGGGTCGGTAAGATTACCGGGATCGAGACCCAGGAAATCGCAGGCCAGAAGCTCAAACTCTTCGTCATCGAGTTCGAGAAGGAGAAGATGATTCTCCGGGTGCCGGTGTCCAAGGTGGAAGTTGCCGGGCTCAGGCGCCTGTCCACGCGGAAGATCATGGAAACGGCCTTGGCGACGCTCAAGGGGCGGTCGCGGGTCAAGCGCACCATGTGGAGCCGCCGGGCACAGGAATACGAGGCGAAGATCAATTCGGGCGATCCGGTGTCGATCGCCGAGGTGGTGCGCGACTTGCACCGCAATGCCGGGCAGCCGGACCAGTCCTACAGCGAGCGCCAGATCTACCAGGCGGCGTTGGACCGGCTGGTGCGGGAACTCGCCGCGGTGGAGAAGATCGACGAGGACGCGGCGACGCAAAAGCTCGAAAAGCTCTTGGCGGCCGCCTGAGGCGGACGGATCCCATTGAGATCGGGGAGGGCCGGTGCCAAGCGCCGGCCTTTCCTTTTTGGATCTGGGCGGCCGAGCCCCGTGGCCGCAGCGCCCGAAACGCCCTAGGCTATCGGCGACATGATCGCACGCGTGATCACCGGCGGGCAGACCGGCGTGGACCGGGCCGCACTCGACGTGGCCCTGGCCCTCGGCATCGACTGCGGCGGGCTCTGCCCGCGGGATCGGCGGGCCGAGGATGGCCGCATCCCGGACCGCTATCCCCTCACGGAATCCCGCCTGCGCGCCTATGCCTGGCGGACGCTGGTGAACGTCTGGCGGGCCGACGGGCTCCTGATCTTGTGTCCCGGCGACCCCACGGGCGGCACCCGGCTCGCCCTGCGGGCGGCGCTCAGGCTGGGCAAGCCGCATTTGCTGGTCGCCCTCGGCGGGCCTGAGTTCGACGTGGGCGTCACCGGCGACGGGATCGAGCGCTGGCTCGAGGCGCACGGGATCGGCATTCTCAACGTCGCAGGTCCGCGGGAAAGCGACGCGCCGGGCATCCACGACCAAGCGGTCCAGGTTCTGCGCGCGACCTTCGGCAGCCGTGGCGTGTGAGCGGCGCGCCTCACTCGCTGATGGACTTAACCCACCAGCGGGGCTGTAGCTTCTCGTCCGGCCCGAGCCCATTGAGCACGCGAAAGCGCTCTTCCCTAAATTTGCCGTAGGGCATGCGGTCGGCGAAGATCGCCACCGTCTCGCCGGGATTGACCTGAGTGGTCCGGACCACGAAGGGCTGTTCCCGGCGGGCGGTCTCCGGGTCGAGCCGGCGGTAGCTGTAGGTGGTGCGCTGGAGCTCGGTCGCGAGCTGGCCGGTCACCCGGGGCGGCGTGGCAAAGAGAAAGCGCGCGATCTGGGCGCGGTCGTGCGCGATCGCCACCAGGCGTACATCCCTGTCGCCCTGGTTGGTCTGCATTCGCGCCGTCCCGGTCGCGCCTTCGAGGCCGTTTACGGTGATCGGCTCCAAGGAGCGCAACTGCAGTTTCTGGCCCCAGCCGTCGCGCACATAGCGCTGCAGGCTGGTCCCGCGCGGCCGCTTGTCGAAGTCGAACACGATCTGGGCGTTGCCGGGGCCCGAGGCGATCACAGAATCCGCGTTGTTGATGAGGGAGAAGCCGGGCGGCACCCGGAAGGAGAACCCGAGGGCCGGGTGGACGAAGCGGCGGTCCTTGATGAAGCCGTTCTCCGGGTCGCCGCCGTAGTACATGCCCTCGATCGCGCGCATGTAGTCGGCCACGCCGACCCGCGGCCGGGTGCCCGGCGGCGCGGCGCCGCCGGCCTGCTGGATGGCGCGCTTGACCCGCTCGGTGGTGCGCGGGTGGGTGGCCAGGAAGTTGAACTGGTCGCTGCCGCCGTCCGGCTTGCCCGCGATCCGCGCGGCCAGGTCACGTTCGGCCTTGAGCTTGGCCAGGAATCGGGCCATGGCGAAGGAGTCGTAGCCGGCGGTGCGCATGTAGCGCACCGCGCGGGTGTCGGCATCGAACTCCTGGTCGCGGGAATAGCCCTGCAGGACCGCGAGCGCGCCCACCTGGAACAAATTGTTGAGGAGCTGGCTGTCCACCACCGAGCCGAGGACGCCGAGGCCGAGCTGGGCCAGGATCGTCCGGGTCATGCGGCTTTCCCCGTGCCGCCCGGTGACATGGCCGATCTCGTGCGCCAGGACGCCGGCGAGCTCGGCCTCGCTGTCGGCCAGCGCCAGCAGCCCGCGGGTGACATAGACATAGCCGCCGGGCAGGGCGAAGGCGTTGACGATGTCGCTGCTGAGCACGGTGAAGGTGAACCGCTGGCCGGCGAGCTCGGTATGGCGCACCAGGCTGTTGCCGAGCGACGCGACATACTCCCGGAGCGCCGGATCCTTCACCTCGCCGCCGAACTGCCGGACGATCTTGGGATGCTCGGCCCGCGACATGGCCGCCACGTCGAACAGCTGGGCGGCGGCGGGGCGGGGCAGGGCGGCCAGTGGGACGGCGGCCAACAACCCGGCCAGCAGCAGCCCGGCAAGCCTGCGCGGGAGGAATCTCATACGAACGATCCCATGACGGACGACATCGACCCACGGCCCTCGTACTTCGACAAGCTCAGCACGAGGGCCTCATCCTGAGCCTCTCGAAGGGCGAAGCCCGAGCCATCTGTCTTGGTCGTCCGCATCATTCGTCCAGCACCTCGATCTGTTCCGGATGGCTGGCGGCGATCATCGGGCCGTTGAAGGGTTTGAGCCAGCCGCGAACCCGCACCCGCTTGCCCTCGTAGGAGGCGGGGTCCACGCCGGCGCGGTCGAACAGGCGGCGCGCCTTGGCCGGGATCACGATGGTGAAATCGCTGCGCCAGTCCTCCCCGAAGTTGAGGAAGGTCTTGCCGCGCACGCGGGCCACCTGGCGCACCCGGCCGGCCACGAGTTGGAAGCTATTGAGGAATCTGGGCGTCTCTGTGACCGCGCGGATCCCATAGAACGCCTGCACCGGCGGGTCTGTGCCCCAGATGCCCCGTCCGTCCGCCCGCGCGGCGCGCTCGAGCGCCAGCATCTCGGCCACCCGGGCGCGGTTGTCGGCGAAGCTGTAGACCCGCGCCATGCCCCGCGCGAGCAGCTCGCCCTGGATCCAGCGCCCCTCGGCATCGTGCAGATGGGCCAGCAGCCGGCCGTGCCGGTCCATGCGCCGGCCGCCATAAGAGAGCGTCAGGGTCTTGCCGAGGGCGAGCGCGGCCAGCGCCGCCTTGGCCTCCTCGGCCAGGGGCCAGGCGCGGAAGCCCTTCCGGCCGAGCGGCAGCTTGGGAGCCTGGATGCCGACCAGGCGTACCTCTTCGCCCGATTCGAGGACCAGGGTGTCGCCGTCGACGATCTCGACGGCCTGACCGGAGCCGCCGGCGCGCAGGGCGAACTCCGCCGCGTCCGCCGCCCGGGCCTGTCCAGCCAAGGCCAGCACCAACGCCGCGAGCAGAAGCAGGCGCAGGGCTGTCGCGCTCGGGCTGTTTACGCTCTTCGCCATGGTTCAATATGGCCTCGCAGTGCTCTACCATACCAGCTCAGAGACACACCATCGTCGGGGGAACGCCGCCGGGTTCCGCGCCGACGAGATATCCGTGGCGGTCCCGCCGCGGTACCTTCCGGGAGCGCGAATGCGCAGACGCACGCTGTTCAACCCGATCGAGCCGTACGAGACCGGTCGGCTGCCCCTGGGCGGGCCGCATGTGATGTATTGGGAGCAGTCCGGCAACCCGGAAGGGGTGCCGGTGCTGTTCCTGCACGGCGGCCCCGGCGCCGGCGCCTCGTCGATCCACCGGCGGTTCTTCGACCCGGCGCATTACCGCATCGTGGTCTTCGACCAGCGCGGCGCCGGCCGCTCCGCCCCGCTGGGCGAGCTGGCCGACAACACCACGGACCATCTGGTCGCCGACATCGAGCGTCTGCGCGAGCTGCTGGCCGTCGACCGCTGGCTCCTGTTCGGCGGCTCCTGGGGCAGCAGCCTGGCGCTGGCCTACGCACAGCGCCATCCGGAGCGCTGCCGCGGGCTGATCCTGCGCGGCATCTTCCTCTGCCGTCCGCACGAGGTCGACTGGTTCCTCTACGGGATCGGCACCATCTTTCCCGAGCCCTGGCGGGCGTTCCGCGATTTCCTGCCGGAGGACGAGCGCGAGAACATCCTGGAGGGCTACTACCGGCGGCTGATCGACCCGGACCCGGCGGTGCACATGGCGGCGGCCCGCGCCTGGAGCGCCTATGAGGGCGCCTGCTCGACCCTGTTGCCGAGCCCCGAGACCGTGGCCGCCTTCAGCGACGAGCGCGTGGCCCTCGGGCTCGCGCGAATCGAGGCGCATTATTTCAGGAACGGCTGCTTCTTGGAGGACAACACGCTGCTGCGCGGCGTGGACCGGGTGCGCGACATCCCGGCGGTGATCGTGCAGGGGCGCTACGACCTGATCTGCCCGATCGCCACCGCGGACGAGCTGTCGCGTGCCTGGCCCGAGGCCGACTACATCGTGGTGGCCAATGCCGGCCACTCGGCGCTCGAGGAAGGCCTCACCGCCGAGCTCGTGACCGCCGCCGAGCGCTGGAAGGCGCGCGCATGAGCGGGCGGGACCAGGCTGCGGCGGCCGTGGCATCCGGGCCACGCTTGCCGACTATTTTCCCTTTTCTCGGCAAAAGCGTTGCGGCCCGGCATGCGATCCGCTTTAGTCCTTTGGTAACACCAAGAGATACTTGGGGGACTCCTTGGCCTTCCGATCGGTGAGCAGAGTTCTCGGCCTCGCCGTCCTGCTGCTCGCGTGCGCGACCGCGGCCCGCGCCGAAGGCTTCCTCATGCCCAAGAACGACGACGGCAGCGCGATCGTCCTCGGCATCGGCGCCTATGATTCGGGCCTGTTCGGCGGCAGCAAGGAAACCGAGGTCCAGTTCCAGGCGGAATACCGGCACGACTGGGACATCGTCTTCGGGATCAAGCCCTGGATCATGGGCTTCGTCACCACGGGCTCGACGCTCTACGGCTCGGCCGGCTTCTACCGCGACTTCGAGGTCTTCGACGACATCTACATCACCCCGGTGATCGGCATCGGCGCCTGGTCGCGGGGCAACGCCGAGAAGGACCTGGGCAGCATTCTCGAGTTCCGCACCGGTGCGGAGGCGACCTACCGGTTCCGGAACGGCTCGCGGCTCGGCTTCCAGTTCTTCCACCTCTCGAACGCCAGCACGCGCGACCAGAACCCGGGGCAGGAGAGCATCATGGGCATCTACGTCCTGCCGCTGCGCGAGCTCAAGAAGCTGTTCTGAGGGCGCGCGGCCCGCGGCAGGTATCGCAGGGGCAGCGTGGTCCCGTTTGCTGGATACAATCCAGATCCGCACCCTGAGCCCTTCATCCTGAGCGCCGCGCTGCTCCTTCGAGACGCGCCAAGAGGCGCTCCTCAGGATGAAGCGCAACCGTCGAAGGACGAAGGGTGAGCCTGTCGAAGGGTGAGGCCAACCGTCGGCGCCGCCATCACGCCTTCCCGGGAGCGGCCGGTTCCTGATATACCTTGCCGATCGCCGCGCGCCCGTAGCTCAGCCGGATAGAGCACTTGATTCCTAATCAAGGGGTCGCAGGTTCGAGTCCTGCCGGGCGCGCCATTCTCAGGTCACCAGTCCGACCGCTTGATTTGAGAGGAGACGCAGCATGGACCGCTTCACCGGCGGTTGCCTGTGCGGCAACGTCCGAATTGTGGCGTCGGGACGCCCATACCGGGTCGGCCTTTGTCACTGTCTCGACTGCCGCAAGCATCATGGGGCCCTGTTTCACGCTTCAGCGGTGTTCCCTGAGGATGCGGTGACGATCGATGGCGAAACACGCGACTACGACGGGCGGTTTTTCTGTCCCCGCTGCGGCTCCTCCGTTTTCGCACGCACCGCAGACGAAATCGAAGTGAACCTAGGATCCCTGGATGCCCCTGACCAACTGATGCCAACCTACGAACTCTGGATTACCCGTCGCGAGTCCTGGTTGCCGCCGTTTCCGCTCACGAGACGATACGACCGCGATCGTGAGGCCACGGGCCGCTCTGAGGAGTAGGTCGCAGATTCGAGTCCTGCCGGGCGCGCCACTCCTTCAGATGCGTGCGCGGATCGACGGCCGCCCTAGCCGTCCTCTTCGTCCCCGTGCCCGGCGTGGCCGCCGGAGATTTCCTCGGTCTGCTCCTCGACGAGCTCTTCGGGCAGCACCAGGTTCAGGATGATCGCCAGGAAGGCGGCCGGCAGCAGGCCCGAGGTCAAGAGCACCTGGGCCGTGCGCGGCAGGTGCTGCAGCGCGTCCGGAACCAGCTGCAGGCCGAGCCCGATCGAGAGCGAGACCGCGAAGATCACCATGTTGCGCCGGTTCCAGTGGACGTCCGACAGCATCGAGACGCCGGCGGCGACCACCATGCCGAACATGACGATCACGCCGCCGCCCAGGACCTGGATCGGGATCGTCGAGATCACCGCGCCGATCTTCGGCACCAGCCCGGCGACGATCAAAAAGCAGGCGCCGATGGTCACCACATGCCGGCTCATCAGCCCGGTCATCGCGATCAGCCCGACATTCTGTGAAAACGAGGTGTTCGGCATGGCGCCGAAGACGCCGGCGATCGCGGTGCCGAAGCCGTCCGCATAGGTGGCGCCCTTGATCTCGTCGCCGGTGGCCTCGCGCCCCGCGCCGCCCTTGGTGATGCCCGAGACGTCGCCCACGGTCTCCACCGCCGAGATGAACGCCATCAGGCAGAAGCCCAGGATCGCCGCGACGCTGAACTCGATGCCGAAATGCAGCGGGTCAGGCAGGGCGAAGACGGCCGCCCGGCCGACCGCGTCGTAGTTCACCATGCCCATGAGAAAGGCGACCACGTAGCCGACGATCAGACCGATCAGCACCGCCGAGACGGACATCATGCCGCGGGCGAAGAATTTGAAGCCGAGCGTGGTGACGATGACCACCAGGGCCACGGACCAGCTCTGCAGGCTGCCGAATTCCGGCTTGCCGATCGCCGGCACGCCGCCGGCCGCGTATTGGATGCCGATCTTGACCAGCGCCAGGCCGATCATGGTCACCACCAGCCCGGTGACCAAGGGCGGCAGCGCGAAGCGAATGCGGCCCACGATCGGCGCCAGGCAGGCATGGAACAGCCCGCCGACGATGATCCCGCCGGTCACCACCGCCATGGCCGCCACGCCCTTGCCGGCCACCAGCGGGATCATGATCGGAATGAAGGCGAAGCTGGTGCCCTGCACGATGGGCAGACGGGCGCCCACCGGGCCGATGCCGAT